>CAZMDA010000016.1:0-16412 GCA_964564865.1 uncultured Bordetella sp.
CGATCCTGTCGCTGCTGGACATCACGCTGTCCATGTCGGCGCGCACGCTCTACGACCCGCCCCGCTCCATCATGACCATCGACCTCAGCACCCAGTTCATCGGCACCTCCACCGGCCTGCTCAAGGCCGAGGGCCGCGTGTCGCGGGCGGGACAGACCACGATCTTCTGCGAGGGCGAGGTCCGCAGCGAGTCCGGGGAACTGGTGGCGAAGGCGATCGGCACCTTCCGGGCGCGCGCGGCGAAGTAGAACGCGTCGCGCGCAGCGCCAGGGCAGGCTGAATGTAACCGATCGGTTACATCTGCAGCAGGCGCCGGCCGCTCCAGAGCCAGGCCAGGCCCGCGGCCTGCACCAGCCACAGCCCGCCCAGCGCCCAGGCATGGGCCTCGGGCGCGTAGCCGGCCCCGGCCTGCGGCCAGAGGTTGAGCACCAGCCCCACCGCCCACTGGCCGGTGAACATGCCCACGAACACGAATACGTTCAGCGCGGTGTTCACCCGGCCCGCCATCTCCTTCGGGAAGCGGCGTGAATAGAGGGAATAGGACAGCACCACCGAGGTGGCGCCGCCGAAGAACAGGCTCCACAGCACCAGCACGCCTGTCCTCGCGCCGGCGGCCAGCAGCAGCAGGCAGATCGAGGCCACCGCGATCCCGCCCGCGAGCAGCGGCAGCGTGCTGCGCCCGCCGCGCGCCATCCGGTCCGCCACCCGCCCGAAGCCGAGGTAGCCGCCGATCATGACCACGCTGAACAGGAGCAGCGACTGCGCCACCTGCGCCTGCGTGTAGCCCGCAACGTCCCGCAGCCAGGTCGCCACCCACAGCGTGCCCAGCGACACCGCGGCGAGCTGGCTCGCGCCCATGCACAGCGCGACGCGCCAGAAGGCGGGGTCGCGCGCCACCGCTGCGAACTCCCGCAGTTGCGTGCCCAGCGCTGAGGCGCGGCCGGCGCCGGGCTTCTCGGGCACGACGAAGAACAGCGCGAGGCAGACCGCCAGATTGAGCGCCACCACGCCATGGAGCACCTCGCGCCAGCTCAAGGCTCGCAGCGCCAGTTCCAGCGGCACGCTGGCCGCGATCGCGCCCAGCATCCCGGAGGCGAAGGCGATGCCGTTCATGGTGGCGAGGCGCTCCGCCGGATACCACAGCGCGAACGCGGACATGGAGGCCATCAGGCCGGCCGACACGCCCAGGCCGATCAGCGCCCGCGCCAGCGTCAGCTCCAGCGCGGAGTCCGCCAGCGTGAACCAGAGCGCCCCGCCCGCGGTCACCAGGAGCAGCGTGGCATTGACCCGCCGCGGCCCATAGCGGTCCAGCAGCACGCCCAGCGGCAGCTGGAACAGCGCGAAGGCGAAGAAGTAGATCCCGGACAGGAGGCCCAGCGCGCCGGCGGACAGGCCGAACTCCCGCACCAGGTCCGGCCCGATGATGGCGTTGACCGAGCGGTAGATGTAGGAAACGAAATAGCCCGCCAGGAACGGCAGGCACACCCTCAGGAACAGGGACAGGCCACGGCTTCCGTCGCTCACCGGGGAAACGTGGTCTGTCCCTGTTTTCCGGCCTACTGCTTCGGGGTTTCGAGGCCGCCGAGGTAGAAGCGGTTCCAGGTCGGCGCGATCACCATTTCGTTGACGCAGGTGCGCGCCGGCATGGTGGCCACGAACAGGATCGCCTTGCCGAAATCCTCCGCCTGCGCCATGCGCGCGCGCTCCTCCACGGAGGGCGGCACCGGGCGCTTCTCCATGATCGGCGTCGCCACCTCGCCAGGGAGGATGGAGGTGGCGCGGATGCCGTTCATGCACTCCTCCATGTTGATGGACTCGGAGATCGCGATCACCGCTCGCTTGGTGGCGTTGTAGGCGACGCCGGTCAGCGCGCTGGCATAGCGGCCTGCCCAGGACGAGATGTTGATGATCAGGCCGTCCTTGCGCGCGCGCATGCCGGGCAGCACAGCGTGGCAGCAGTAGAAGAGGCCGTCCTGGTTGATGCGCACCACCTCGTCCCAGCCCTCGGTGCTCATCGTCTTGAGGCTGCGCCTGGGGCCGCTGATGTTGGTGCCGGCGCTGGTGACCAGGATGTCGATGCGGCCGTGGCGCTTCTCGATGTCCGCGGCGACCGAGGCGACCGCGTTCTTGTCGGACACCTCAAGTTGCACGGCTTCCGCGCTGCCGATCTTCTTCAGTTCGGCCAGCGCGCTGTCGTTGGTGCGCTGCGTGCGGCCCGAAATCACGACGTGCGCGCCGGCGGCGGCCAGTGCCTTCGCCCCGGCGAGGCCGATGCCGCTGCCGCCGCCCGTGATCCAGGCGATCTTTCCTTTCAGTTCAGCGCCTGGCATATTGCGCCGCGCCGAACAGGTTGTCCTTCTGCGCCTGCGTCATCTCGTTGGGCGGCTTGCGCCGGTCGGCGAGCACCAGCAGCGCCTTCTGCACCGCCGGGCGCGCAAGGATGGCGTCGCGCCACTTCTTCAGGTGCGGAAACTCGTCGATCTCGACGCCCTGGCGCTCCGGGAAGCGCAGCCAGGGCACGATCGCCATGTCGGCGATGGTGTACTCGCCGCAGGCGATGTACTTCGACTCCTTCAGGCGCCGGTCGATGACGCCGTAGAGGCGGTTGGCCTCGTTCTTGTAGCGGTTCATGGCGTAGGGGATCTTCTCCGGCGCATAGCCGAGGAAGTGATGCGCCTGCCCGAGCATCGGCCCCACGCCGCCCATCTGGAACATGAGCCACTGCAGCGTGGACCACTTGTCGCGCAGGTCCTCGGGCAGGAAGCGCCCGGTCTTCGAGGCGAGGTAGATCAGCATCGCGCCGGACTCGAACACCGAGATCGGCTTGCCGCCCGGGCCGTCGGTGTCCACCATCGCCGGCATCTTGTTGTTGGGCGAGATCTTCAGGAATTCGGGCTTGAACTGGTCGCCGGCGCCGATGTCGATCGGGTGTACGTTGTAGGGCGTGCCGGTCTCCTCCAGCATGATGTGGACCTTGTGGCCGTTCGGGGTCGGCCAGGTGTAGAGCTCGATCATGGTTCTCCCTAGGCCAGTTTGACCAGTTGCTTGCCGAAATTCGCGCCCTTGAGAAGGCCAATGAGGCCCCGGGGCGCCTGCTCGATGCCCTCCAGCACCGATTCGCGGGTCTTCAGCTTGCCCGCGGCCACCAGTTCCTGCAGCGCCTTGTTGCCTTCGGGATAGCGCTCCAGCCAGTCGAACACGATCAGGCCCTGCACCTTGATGCGGTTGACGAGGATGGAGCGGAACATCTTCACGCCGTAGGGCTCGGTGGTGTTGTAGTCCGAGATCAGGCCGCACACGGCGATGCGCGACTTCACGTTCATGAGGCGCAGCACGGTGTCCAGGATCTCGCCGCCCACGTTCTCGAAGTGGGCGTCGATCCCCTTGGGACAGGCTTCCTTCAGGTCGCGGAACAGGTTTCCGGCCTTGTAGTCCACGCAGGCGTCGAAGCCCAGTTCCCCGGTGACGTAGTCGCATTTCGCCTTGCCGCCGGCGATGCCCACCGCGCGGCAGCCCCAGGCCTTGGCGATCTGGCCCACCACGCTGCCCACCGCGCCCGAGGCCGCGGAGACCACCACCGTCTCGCCGGGCTTGGGCGCGCAGATGTCCTTCATGCCGAAGTACGCGGTGCGCCCGGGCATGCCGAGGCACCCGAGGAAATACGACAGCGGCACCCTGGAGGCATCGACCCTGGTGAGCAGCTCGCCCTTCCCGGCCCAGTAGAGTTGCCAGCCGGACGGCGCGGTCACCTTGTCGCCGGGCTTGAATCCCGGGTGCTTCGATTCGACGACCTCGCCGGCGGTCTCGCCGGTCATGACGTCGCCCACCTCGACGCCCTTGGTGTAGCTCTTCGCCTGCGACAGCCGCCCGCGCATGTACGGGTCGAGCGACAGCCACAGGTTCTTCACCAGCACCTCGCCCTCCTTCGGCGCGGGCGCGGGCGACTCGACGAGCTTGAAGTTCGCCTCCGCCAGCGCCCCGGTCGGGAAACTGGCGACGGTCCACGCCCTGTTAAGCGGCATGGGCAGCGGCCGTCAGCTCAGCCTGGCGAAGCGCGCGAGGTGGTGCTCCGCGTCGCCGAACTGCTGCGCGATCATGGTCAGGCGCCGGAAGCTGTGGCTCACCTTCATCTCCTCGGTCATGCCCATGCCGCCGTGCAGCTGGATCGCCTCCTGGCTGATGTGGCGGGCGTTGTCGGCGACCTTGATCTTGGCTGCCGACACCGCGCGCGCGCGGTCCTTGGCGTCCGTCGGGGCGTCCACCTTGCTGCAGGCGAGGCAGGCCATGGATTTCGCCTGCTCGTAGCTGACGTACATGTCCACCATGCGATGCTGGAGGGCCTGGAAGGTGCCGATGGTGACGCCGAACTGCTTGCGCGTCTTCAGGTACTCGAGCGTGGTGTCGCAGGCGAACTTCATCGCGCCGACCGCCTCGGCGCAGACCAGCGCGGTGGCGAAGTCGACCACCTCCTCCACCATCGCCAGCGCGCCGCCCTCGGCGCCGAGCAGCTCGCCCTTCGCGCCCTTGAACACCACGTCCGCCGCGCGCATCTCGTCCAGCGTGACGTAGGACTTCAGCTGCGCCTCCTTCGTGTCCACCAGGAACAGGCTCATCCCCTTGCCGGTGTTCGCCGACACCACGAGCTTGCCGGCCGCCGCTGCGCCGAGGACCACGGCCTTCTCCCCGGTGACTTCCCAGCCCGTGCCGGAGGGCTTCGCGCTCGCCGAGACCTTGGACAGGTTGTAGCGGGCGCCCTTCTCGGTATGCGCGAAGGCGAGCCTCAACTTGCCCTCGACGACCTGCGGCAGGATCGCCTTCTTCTGCGCGTCGCTGCCGGCCCGCGCCACCAGCTGGCCGGCCATGACCGTGGGCAGGTAGGGCTCGACCAGCAGGGCGTCGCCCGCGGCTTCCATCACCCCCATCAGGTCCACCGCGCCGCCGCCGAAGCCGCCGAAGTCGGGCGAGAACGGCAGGCCGGTGAGGCCCATCTCGGCGATCTGCGCCCAGACCTCCGCGCTCCAGCCGTCCTTGGAGGAAACGATCTTCTTGCGCGCCTCGAAGCCGTAGTCCTTGGCGAGGAAGCGCCGCACCGAATCGGCGAGCAGCTGCTGCTCTTCGTTGTAGTCGAAGTTCATGGTCAGAGCCCCAAGGTCATTTTGGAGATGATGTTGCGCTGGATCTCGTTCGATCCGGCGTAGATCGAGGTCTTGCGGAAATTGCAGTAGCGCGGCGCGAGGCCCGCGGTGAAGCGGTCGAAGTCCGGGTCGTTGGCCACCGCCTTGAACGGCTGCGCCAGCGGCCCCACCGCCTGCATCGAGAGCTCGGTGAGCGCCTGCTGGATCTCGGTGCCCTTGATCTTGAGCATGGAGACGTCGGCCCCCGGGGGCTGCCCGCTGCGGCGCATCTGGTCGAGGAAGCGCAGGTTGGTGATCTCCAGCGCCATCAGCTCCACTTCCACGCGCGTCAGCTTGTCGCGGAAGCGCGGGTCCTCGGTGAGCGGGCGGCCGTCGTCGCCGGCCTGCTTCGCGGCGAAGTCCTTCAGCTTGGCGAGTTCGCGCTTCGAGGCGCCGATGCGCCCGGTGTTCATGCGCTCATGTCCCAACAGGTACTTGGCCACCGTCCAGCCCTTGCCCTCCTCGTAGATCAGGTTCTCCACCGGCACCTTCACGTTCTCGAAGAACACCTCGTTCACCTCGTGCCCGCCGTCCATCAGGATCAGGGGCCGCACCGTGATGCCGGGGGTCTTCATGTCGATGAGGAGGAACGAAATGCCCTCCTGGCGCTTGGCGAGGCTCGAATCGGTGCGCACCAGGCAGAAGATCCAGTCGGCGTAGTGCCCGAGCGTGGTCCAGATCTTCTGGCCGTTGACGACGTAGTGGTCGCCCTGTCGCTCCGCCTTGGTCTTGAGCGACGCCAGGTCGGAACCCGATCCCGGCTCCGAATACCCCTGGCACCAGAACACGTCGCCGTTGTAGATGCCCGGCAGGAAGCGCTTCTTCTGCTCCGGGGTGCCGAAGCGCAGGATCACCGGGCCGCACATGGACAGGCCGAAGGGAATCAGCGGCGGGGTGCCGGCGAAGCCGCACTCCTCCTCGAAGATGTAGCGCTGCACCACGTTCCAGTCGGTGCCGCCCCACTCCTTGGGCCAGGCCGGGGCGACCCAGCCCTTCTTGGCGAGGATGCGGTGCCAGCGCAGCAGGTCCTCGCGGCCCAGCTCCTCGTAGTTGGCGATCTTGTCGCGCAGGTCCTGGGGCAGGTTCGCCTTCAGCCAGCCGCGAACCTCGTCGCGGAACGCGGACTCTTCCTGGGAATAATTGAGATCCATGGAACACCTCCTCCGGGGAGGGAAAGTCTAGCGCAGCGAGAAGTCCACCACCATCCTTCCGGTCACCTTCGCCGCCAGCAGGTCGTCGAAGGCCTGGTCGAGGTCCTCGAAGCGGATGCGGCGGGCGATGCGCTCCAGGTGCCTGGGCTTGAAGTCGGTCGCGAGGCGCCCCCAGAGGCGGCTCATCGTTTCAAACGGGTTGTTCACGTTCACCCCCAGCAGGCGCACGCCCCTCAGGATGAACGGCAGGACGTTGCCCTGGAATTCCGCGCCGCCGGCGTTGCCGAAGGAGGCCACCACGCCGTCGCGCTGCATGCGGCGCAGCAGCCAGCCCAGCTGCGCGCCGCCCACGGAATCCACGGCGCCCGCCCACTGGGCATCCTCGAGCGGACGCTGCCGCTCCGGGATCTCCGCCCGGCCGATGATTTCCTTCGCCCCCAGGTCCCGCAGGTACTGCGCCTGCTCCGGCTTCCCGCTCATCGCGACCACGTGGTAACCGCGCTGCGACAGGATGTCGATGGCGATCGACGCCACCCCGCCGGTGGCGCCGTTCACCAGCACCTTGCCCTTGCCGGGCGCGAGGCCGTTCAGCTCCATGAGGTCGATGGCGTGCGCCGCGGTATGCCCCGCCACGCCGAGCGCGCTCGATTCGAACAAAGACATTCCCTTCGGCAGCGGATGGATCCATTCGGCCGGGAATCGGCCAACCTCCGCATAGCCGCCGTCGTGCTCGGCGCCCAGGCCGAAGCTGTGCACGATGACCTCGTCGCCGGCCTTGAAGCGCGCATCCTCCGACGCCTCGACGACGCCAGCGAGGTCGATGCCGACCACGAGCGGGAACTTCATCGCGATCTTCGCCTTGCCGCGCGCGGTGAGCGCGTCCTTGTAGTTGACGCTGGAGAACGTGATCCGGACGACAACGTTACCCGCGTCCAGATCTTGACTAGTCATGACGTCCTGCCGACCTACGCCGAATCGCGAATCGGCGTGTACTCGATAAACTTTGAACGTGCTATTCACAATTCGCGCCTTTCAATGCCTTAGATTCGCGTCCTCAAGCTGGGACGTGGTAACAAAGGTTTCGTCTTGGCTCAACTAAGAGCTCGAAATGCTGAAGGAACAGTAGTGTTCGCCCCTAGTCGAGCGTCCGGGCAATCCGAAAACCCACGTGGAAGTTGCGTCCGCCTGCGATCGTACTGACGCGCACGGCAGATCTTACCAATCGGGGCCCATAGAGCCATCCCCCGCCCCGGGCGACCCGACGAGTGCATTCGCCAGTGATCCAAGCCGAACCATTGGTGGGCGCGCCGACGTAATTGGAATTCCAGCAGTCCGCGGTAAGTTCCCAAATGTTTCCAAGCATGTCATGAAGCCCGAATGAATTTGGTCGTAGCGAGCCCACAGGTGCAGTGTACATATGCCCGTCATCGCATTCATGGATCGGCACTTGCGGAAAATTTTGCCGCGCAGAACGATCATGGACATTGGCGAACGCGCATGCTTCTGCGGGACTGTCTCCCCAGAATCTGCTGGAGCGAGTTCCTCCACGTGCCGCGTACTCCCACTCCGCCTCCGTAGGTAATCGATAGTGCTTGCCAGTTTCCTTGCTCATCCAATCGACAAAGGCGGTGGCGTCGAGCCAGCTAACGCACACGACGGGATGGTTGCTCTCTTGCGGGTATTTCGGTGCCTCCCAGTTTCGATCGGCCTCGTTTGCAAACTTCTTACCGTCCCAGAATGCACATCCAGCAATGTTCCGCTTGGTGGCACGGACAAAGCGCCTGAACTGCGCGACCGTAACCTCAGTTCTAGCAATTGCGAATGGCGTCTCAATGCGAACCAATCGTGGCGGCCCTTCCTCGGAAGTTCGTTCCAAGTCTGTCGCCGAGGCGCCCATGGAGAAGTCACCCGCCGGAATGACGACCATCTGCGGACATTCCGGACAGTCGCGGAACGCAGCGCCGGGTTTTCTCGGTGCGGCTTTCGCCTCCGCGAGTTTGCGCGCTGCCTCGGCCTTCGCTTCCTCTTCGACCTTCGCCTTCTCTTCGGCCTGTCGCTTCGCTGCGATCTCCGCCAACCTTCGTGATTCCGTCTCTGCGTGCGCCCTGGCCTCTGCCTCCGCCAGCTTCCTCGCTTCTGCGTCCCTTCTCGCCGCAAGTTCGGCCTTCTTTTTCTCCGCCTCGTCCATCTTCAACGATAACGCTCTCGCTTTCTCCTCCGCCGCCTTGCGCGCCTCCTCCTCCAACCGCACCTTCTCCGCCAGTTCCGCCTGCCGCTTCACATCTCCCTCCAGCTTCACCCGCCGCTCGGCCTCCTCGCGCGCCAGCGCTTCGGCCTTCTCTCGCCTAGCGCTTTCCTCCCTCGCCAGACTCTCTGCCGCCACTCGGGCCGCGTCTGCCTTCGCCGCCTGATCCTCGGCCCCTTGGCGGAAGTACCAAGCGCCCCCGCCAAGCAAGGCGACGGCCAACCCGGCCGCGACCCACAGCCCGATGCCTCCTGCCGAAGGCCGCTCCTTTGCCACGGGCTGCCGCTGCGTCGCGTCCTCCCGCTCCTTCCTTTCGATCTCCCGCCGAGCCAACTCCTCGCGCTTCCGCGCCTCCTCCGCCGACCGCGCTTCCGCCGACCGCCGCGCGTGCTCCTCAGCCTCGATCCGCTTGCGCCGCGCTTCCTCGGAATCGCGCTTCTCGGCCTCCTGCGCCGCCCGGATGGACTCCAGGAACTGCCGCGCGTTGTCGAACCGCGCCTCGGGCTTCTTTGCCATCGCGCGCGCCACCACCGCGTCCCAAGGTGGCAGTAGCAGGGGATTGAGCTCCGAAGGGGGAATGGGTTCCTGCTTCAGGATCTTCTGCTTGACGCTGTACTCATCGCCGGTGAACGGCTTGTCTCCCGTCAGCAACTGGTACAGCAGCGTTCCGCAGGAAAACAAGTCGCTCTGGGGCGTAATCTTCTGCCCCATTACCTGCTCCGGCGCCATGTACGCCGGCGTGCCGACGGCGAGCCCGGTCTTGGTAAACGAGTCTCCGTCCTCCAGCCGAGCAATGCCGAAATCCACCACCTTCAGCGAGCCATCCTCCAGCAGGAGGATGTTCTGCGGCTTGATGTCCCGGTGCACCACGCCGTGCTCATGCGCATGCCCCAGCGCCCCGAGCAACTGGGTCATCAGCCGCACCACCTCGTCCACGCCGAAGCGCACGCCGCGCTTCAAATCCACTGACAGGTCCCGCCCGGCCACGTACTCCATGACGATGAACGGCATGCCGTCCTGCTCACCGTACTCGTAGATGGTAACGATGTGTGGGTGGGACAGCCGCCCGGCGGACTGCGCCTCGCGTTTGAAGCGGGCGAGGAACTCCGGCAGATCATCCGGATCGATGTTTTCGGTGCGCAGGGTCTTGATGGCGACGCGCCGGCCGATGGCCGGATCGAAGCCCTCGTAGACCACGCCCATGCCGCCACGGCCCAGTGGCAGCCGGATTTCGTACTTGCCGATTCTCTCGGTCACGCTGAGGCGTCCTCCCCGTGAAAAGGTTAGCACGCCGGGCGACGCCCTTGCCTTGGTCCCATTTCGGGACTAGACTGCGCCATGCGGGTGATCGCCCTGTCCACGCTGAAGGCTTTCTGGACGCGCAGCCGATCCCGCGCCGACGCGAAGGAGCCACTGCTCGCCTGGTACCGCCACGCGCTGCGGGCGAACTGGTCGAGTCCACAGGATGTGAAGGCGGACTTCGGCTCGGCGAGCATCCTCCGGGACGGGCGCGCGGTGTTCAACATCGGGGGCAACAAGTACCGACTGGTGGTCTGGATCAACTACCCGTACCGCGTGGTGTACATACGCTTCATCGGCACCCATGCCGAGTACGACCGCATCGACGCGCAGAACATCTAGACAAGGAAGCTTCGACATGGACATCAAGCCAATCCGGACCCGAGCCGATTACCGGGCGGCGCTGAAGAGGATAGAGAGCCTGATGCGGGCGCGGGCTGGTTCGCCCGAAGGCGAGCACCTGGATGTCCTGACGACGCTGGTCGAAGCCTACGAGCGCAAGCATTACCCCATGGACGCGCCGGATCCGGTTGCGGCCATCCGCTTCGAGATGGAGCGCAAGGGGCTGCAGCCCCGGGATCTGGAGCCGATGATCGGGCGGACCAACAGGGTTTACGAAGTGCTGGCTCGCAAGCGGCCGCTCACGCTGCAAATGATCTGGCGGCTGCATCAGGGCCTTGGCATTCCCGCCGAATGTTTGATCAGGCCGGCCACCATTTCAGGATCGCCCGGCACGCATGCCGTCGCACGCTTGCGCGGGTCGCTCAAGCGACCGCGCCGAACATCCAATCGGCTAATGAAGCTGACGCGCGGCGAAGCGTGAACGAGCCGCACCACTTCGAGCAATAGCGCTTCAAAGGATCGTCACCCCGCCGTCGGCCACGATCGTCTGCCCGCGCAAGTGCCTCGCGGTCGAGGTTCAGGGTGGTGCGGGCGGCGGGCTTGCGCAACGCCGGTTTCGCCTCAGCCGCCTTCCATGACCATGTACGGCATGCCGTCCCGCTCGCCGTTCGAGCACGCCGCCGTGCCCTCCCTCCTGCGGGGCCATCACGCGGCCCGCGGGCGAGGCCTCAGTTCTTCCGATTCGGCCCGGCGGGCCAGTCGATGACCTTCAAGCCGGGCACCCGAAGGAACTCCCCTCTGTTGCGCGTCACCACGGCAAGACCGGCGGCCCGAGCATGTGCGGCGATGAGCAGGTCGTTGGCGCCGATTGGCCGGCCGGCCTTCTCCAGTCGCGTCCGGATGTCCGCATAGTGCCGATCGACGCCGGGCTCCAGGGGCAGGACCGGCAGGACACTCAGCACCACTTCGACCTGCTCAAGAAGCGCGGCCGACTGCTTCTTCGCCGCTCCGAACCGGAGTTCGCACGCCGCGACAATGCTGGTGCAGACACGCCCCTCGCCCACCCGGGCGATGCGCCTTGCCACCGTACCCTGGGGTTCGCGCACCAGATCGGATACCACGTTCGTGTCGAGCAGATACCGGTACGACGCGGACTGCATGCCCTACAGGTCCACCGGTTCCGGCGCCTGGTCGGGAATCTCCGGCATCGACACTCGCAGCGGCTTCAGCGTCCGCAACACCGCGAGCAGCGAGCGCGGCTTCGCCGGCCGCAGCAGCAGTCCCTCACCCTCGCGGGTCAGGATGGCTTCCTCCCCGGGCAGCTCGAACTCCCTGGGAATCCGGACCGCCTGATTGCGGCCGTTGCGAAACAGGCGAACGTGGCGGGGTTCCATGGCGTCGCTCCTAGCCTATGCCTATGCCTATGCCTAGGCATAGGCTAGCACAATCGCCGCCGCCAGAGCGTTTACGCTCTGCGGGTCCGACCCGGACGCGTTCGCGATGGCGCTACGCTCGCGCCGCGGAAAAGGCGCGCAATGGGCGTCCTTCCCATGCTGTCGAAATCCTCCGGCACCTTGATCTTGCCAGCCATGAATCCCAAGCGCTTCGCTCCGCGAGATCGAGTCGCTGCGGCGAATTGCCGACTGACACTACGCACCTGCTTCCCTGGTTGTGTGGACCGCTTCATCTTCTACGCAAGAGCATACGCCAGACCCGCATCACAGGATCGTCACCCCGCCGTCCGCCACGATCGTCTGCCCGGTGATGAACGCCGCGGCGTCCGAGGCGAGGAACACCGCGATGCCGCCGATGTCGCGCGGCTCGCCGATGCGCCTGAGCGGCGTGTTCGCCTCGCGCTCCTTGCGGCGCGCCTCGTCCTCCCACAGCGCCTTGGCGAAGTCGGTCTTGATCAGCCCGGGCGCGATCGCGTTCACGCGCACGCCCTTCGGCCCCCACTCCGCGGCCAGGTTGCGCACCAGGTGGTGGTCGGCGGCCTTGGACATGCCGTAGGCGCCGATCACGGTGTTGGCGATGATGCCGCCGATGGAACCCACGGTGATGAAGGAACCGCCGCCGCGCTCGGCCATCGCGGGAATGGTCATGCTCGCCAGCCACAGCACGCTCTTCACGTTGTTGAGGAACACCTTGTCGAAGGCCTCGTCCGGGATCTGGGCGAGCGGCCCGTAATAAGGATTCACCGCGGCATTGGCGATGGCGATGTCCACACGGCCCCAGGCCTGCTCGGTGAATCGGACCAGCGCCTCCAGTTCCTCCTTGCGCGAGACGTTGCACGGCATGGCCATCACCTGCAGGCCCTCGGCCTCCAGTTCCCTGCGCACTGCTTCGCAGGCCTCGGCCTTGCGGCTGGAGACCACCACTCTTGCGCCCGCCCGGCCCAGTTCCTGGGCGATGGACTTGCCGATGCCCCGGGTGGAGCCGGTCACCAGCGCCACCTTGCCTGCCAGGTCAAACAATGACTTGCTCATCGTTGTTCCACTATGTGATATCGAATATGACTAAGTTGACAGCCATCCGCCATGGGCCGAATATCGAAATGCGAAACATCGCAGACTGTTGGACGTTCCCCAGCTTTCGCTGCCCCGGCAGCCCCTACACAACGAGGAGCCAGTTCCATGGGTGCTTCAGAGCCCGTCCCTTCGCTTTCCCCGCAGCCCACCTACAGCTACGAGCATGAAGGCGACCGCCAGTTCGCCACCACCCTTGCGCGCGGCCTGGAAGTGCTGCGCTGCTTCACCCCGGTCGAGCCGATGCTCGGCAACAAGGAGATCTCGGTGCGCACCGGCCTGCCCAAGCCGACGGTGTCGCGCCTGACCTACACCCTCACCAAGCTGGGCTACCTGCGCCACAACATGCGCATGGGCAAGTACCAGCTGGGCTCCGCGGTGCTCTCCATCGGCTACCCGCTCCTCGCCTCGATGAGCATACGCCAGATCGCGCGCCCGTTCATGAAGGAGCTGGCCGACCATGCCAACGGCTCGGTGAGCATGGGCGTGCGCGACCGGCTGAACATGGTCTACGTCGAATCCTGCCGCAACGGCAACGTCAACACCCTGCCGGACATCGGCACCGCGGTGCCGATCGCCCAGTCGGTGATCGGGCGCGCCTACCTGTTCGCCTGCACGCCGGCCGAGCGCGAGGCGACGCTCAACCAGATGAAGGTGAAGGAGCCCGAGATGCTGCGCAAGCACCAGGCCTCGATCGCGAAGAGCCTGGAGGACATCCGCTCGCGCGGCTTCTGCGTCTCCAGCGGCGACCTGCGGCGCGAGGTGCACGCCTGCGGCGTGCCGATGCGGCGCAACGTGGACGGCGAGATCGTGACCTTCAACTGCGGCATCCCGGCCTTCATGCTGAAGAAGGGCCAGCTGGAGGAGGACATCGGCCCGCGCCTGGTGGCGATGGTGCGCAACATCGAAGCCGCCATCGGCATCCACTGAGCGTGGCCGAGCCGAAGGTCCTCGAGCGCCGCGTCGGGCGCGTGCTCGAGCTGACGATGGACAACACGGCGCAGCGCAACGCGCTCACGCCCGAGATCTCCCGCGGCCTGACGAAGGTGCTGCGCCTCGCCGCCGACGACGACTCGGTGGGCGCCATCGTGCTGCGCGGCGAGGGCGAGCATTTCTGCGCCGGGGGCAACCTGAAGTCCCTGTCGGAGATGCGCGCCACGCAGCCCAGGCAGGCCATCGTCGAGCGCATCGCCGCGGTGAACGAACTGGCGCGCGCGCTGCGCGGCACGCCGAAGGCGATCCTCGCGGCCGTGGAAGGACACGCGGCCGGCGCCGGGTTCTCGGTCGCGCTGGGCTGCGACCTGCTGGTCGCGGCCGAAGACGCGGTGTTCACGCTGTCCTACGTCCGCATCGGCGTCAATCCGGACGGTGGCGGCTCGTGGTTCATCGCGCGCGCCCTGCCGCCGCAACTCGCGAGCGAACTCGCCCTGACCGCCGAGCCCGTCGGCGCCGCGCGCCTCGCGCAGATGGGCGTGGTCAATCGCGTGGCGCCCAAAGGCAAGGCGCGCGACGTCGCGCTGGAATGGGCGGCGCGCATCGCGGAGGGCGCGACCGGCGCGATCGGCCGCACCAAGCGGCTGCTCGACGAGGCCGCCCAGAATCCGCTGTCGCAGCACCTGGAGCGTGAACGCGAAGGCTTCGCCGAGGGCTTCTTCGGCCCCGAGGGCGGCGAAGGCGTCGCGGCCTTCCTGGAAAAGCGCAAGGCGAAGTTCCACGGATGACTCGCACAGTGGCGCTCGGATGATCCGCGATGCCGCCCGCCTGGAACGCCTGCTTGCGGACACGCGCCGCTTCGTGCGCGAGCGCGCGATCCCGAACGAGGACCGCGTCGAGCAGGAAGACCGCATCCCCGAGGAACTCATCGCCGACATGCGGCGCCTGGGCAGCTACGGCTGGAGCATCCCGGAGCAGTACGGCGGCGCCGGCCTGACCACGGAGGAACTCGCGCTCGCGTTCATGGAGCTGTCGCAGGCCTCGGTCGCGTTCCGCGTCCACGGCGCGACCAACGCCGGCATCGGCTCCGAGGCCATCATCCAGGACGGCACCGAGGAGCAGAAGCGCCGCTGGCTGCCGCGCCTCGCCTCGGGGGAGGTCCTCGGCTGCCTCGCGCTCACCGAGCCCGAGGCTGGCTCGGACGCCACCTCGCTGCAGGCGAGCGCGGTGCGCGACGGCGACCATTACATCCTCAACGGCACCAAGCGCTACATCACGCTGGCGCCGGTGGCCGACCTGTTCCAGGTGTTCGCGCGCAGCGACCCGGCCAACAAGGGCGCGGGCGGGGTGAGCGCGTTCCTCGTCGAGCGCGGCACGCCCGGCCTCGCCACCGGCGGCTCGACGCCGAAGATGGGCCAGGAGGGCGCGCCCATCGGCGAAGTGATCCTGAAGGACTGCCGCGTGCCCGCCTCCGCGATCATCGGCGGCGAGCCGGGGCGCGGCTTCAGGACCGTGATGAAGGTGCTCAACAAGCAGCGCATCAACCTGGCCGCGCTGTGCACCGGCCCCGCGATCCGGATGCTCGACGAGGCGGTCGCCTACGCCCGGGAGCGCAGGCAGTTCGGCAAGGCCATCGGCGAGTTCCAGCTGGTGCAGGCGATGCTCGCGGAGTCGCGCATCGAGATCGCGGCGGCGCAGGCCCTGATCCTGGAAACCGCGCGCAAGCGGGACCGTGGCGAGGACGTCACCGCGGACGTCTCCATGTGCAAGTACTACGCCACCGAGATGTGCGGCCGCGTGGCCGACCGCGTGGTGCAGGTGTTCGGCGGCCAGGGCTACGTCAAGGGCCGCGGCATCGAGCGCTTCTACCGCGACGTGCGCGCCTTCCGCATCTACGAGGGCACCAGCCAGATCCACCTCCTCAACATAGCGAAACATCTGCTACGCTAGCCCCACCCTTGGAGGAGGGGGTAGACATGACCAGAGTGACCGTGGCGTTCTGCGCGCTGGCGTTCGCCTGCGCGGCGCAGTCCCAGCAGTTCCCGATCCCCGGCAAGCCGGTTCGCATCGTCGTGCCGTTCCCGCCGGGCGGGCAGACCGACATCCAGGCGCGGGCCATCGCGCAGAAGGTGAACGAGGCGGCACCGGGTATCTCGGTGATCGTGGAGAACCGGCCCGGCGGCTCCACCATCATCGGCGCACGCGAAGTGCAGAAGGCCGCGCCGGACGGCCACACGCTGCTCTACACCATCGCCACCCACGTGCAGATGCCGCACCTGGGCAAGACGCCGCCTTGGGACGCGTTCAAGGACTTCACCCCGATCACCGCGGGCGCGCGGTCGGCGACGGTCCTGACGGCCCACGTCTCGGTGCCGTTCAACGACGTGAAGGGCCTCGTGGCCTACGCCAAGGCGAACCCGGGCAAGCTGAACTTTGCGTCCTTCAGCCCGGGCTCCACCTCGCACCTGAACGGCGAGCGCTTCAAGCGCCAGGCCGGGATCGACATCGTGCACGTGCCCTACAAGGGCAGCGGCGACGCCATGAAGGACCACCTCTCGGGCGTGGTGCAGCTGTTCTTCGACGGGCCCACCACTTCGATCTCCAACTCGCGCTCCGGCCGCGTGAAGATGCTGGCCCACGCCGCGGAAACCCGCATGGCCTCCGTTCCCGACCTGCCGACCATGCGCGAGGCCGGCTACGACGTCGGCTACTGGGGTTACCTGTGGTTCTGGGGTCCGGCGGG
>CAZMDA010000016.1:16512-55805 GCA_964564865.1 uncultured Bordetella sp.
TACTCGCGCTGCTCGATGACATCGCCACCGTCCTCGACGACGTGGCGATCCTCACCAAGGTCGCGGCGAAGAAGTCCGCGGGGGTGCTGGGCGACGACCTGGCGCTGAACGCCCAGCAGGTGGCCGGCGTCAAGGCCGACCGCGAGTTGCCCGTGATCTGGGCGGTGGCCAAGGGCTCGTTCGTCAACAAGCTGATCCTGGTGCCCGCGGCGCTGGCCATCAGCGCCTTCGCCCCGGTGCTGATCACGCCGCTGCTGATGGTGGGCGGCGCCTTCCTCTGCTACGAAGGCTTCGAGAAGCTCGCGCACCGCTTCCTGCACCCGAAGGAAGTGGATGCCGCGCACCAACGGGGACTGGTGGCCGCGCTCGCCGATCCCGCGGTCGACCTGGTGGCCTTCGAGAAGGACAAGATCAAGGGCGCGATCCGCACCGACTTCATCCTCTCTGCCGAGATCGTCGCCATCACGCTGGGCACCGTGGCCCAGTCGGGCTTCGCCACGCAGCTGGGCGTCCTGTCCGGCATCTCGCTGCTGATGACCGTTGGCGTCTACGGCCTGGTCGCCGGGATCGTGAAGCTGGATGACGCGGGCCTCTCCCTCAGCCAGCGCTCCGGGCCGTCTCGTTCGATCGGCCTTGCGATCCTCGCCGTCGCGCCCTGGCTCATGAAGGGCCTCTCGGTTGCGGGAACCGCCGCGATGTTCCTCGTCGGCGGCGGCATCCTGGTCCACGGCATCCCCGCCCTGCATCACTTCGGCGCAGGCCTGGGCATGCTCGCCGCGATCATGTTCGACGGCGCGGCAGGCCTGGCTGCCGGTGCGCTTGCGCTGGCCGGCGTCATGGCTGCGCGGCGCTTGATGCGAACCGCGAAGGCCTGAACGCGGCACGCAGGCTATGATCCCGGCCATGGGTCCCCTCGCTGGCGTCAAGGTGCTCGAGTTCGAAGCCATCGGCCCCGGGCCGTTCTGCGGCATGATGCTCGCCGACATGGGCGCGGACGTGCTGCTCGTCGACCGGCCCGACGATCCGCGCCTGGGCTTCGGCCGCGACCGCTGGTTCGACGTCATGCTGCGCGGCCGGCGCTCGGCGACGCTGGACCTCAAATCCGGGAAAGGCGTCGAGGCCGCGCTCGCGCTGGCCGCGAAGGCGGACGCCGTGATCGAAGGCTTCCGCCCCGGCGTGATGGAACGCCTGGGCCTCGGGCCCGACGCGCTGCTCAGGGCGAATCCAAGGCTCGTCTACGGCCGCATGACCGGCTGGGGGCAGGACGGGCCGCTCGCGCCCCGCGCCGGTCACGACATCAACTACATCGCGCTCACCGGCGTGCTCAATGCCATCGGCCGCGCCGGCGGCGCACCGGTGCCGCCGCTCAACCTGGTGGGCGACTTCGGCGGCGGCGGCATGCTGCTCGCCTTCGGCATCGCCTGCGCGCTGGTGGAGGCAAGGTCCTCCGGCAAGGGCCAGGTGGTGGACGCGGCGATGGTGGACGGCGCCTCGCTGCTCGCGACCATGTTCGCCGGCATGATGGCCGCCGGCCGCTGGAGCGAAACCCGCGGCGAGAACGTGCTCGACACCGGCGCGCCGTGGTACGACGCCTATGAAACGAAGGATGGCCGGCACGTCGCGATCGGCTCCATCGAGCCCAAGTTCTACGCCGAACTCCTGGATCGCCTGGGAATCGCCGGCGAGGCCCTGCCCGCCCAACTGGACCGCAAGGGCTGGCCGGCGCTGCGCTCGCGCTTCGCCGAGGTGTTCAAGTCGAGGACCCGGGACGAATGGTGCGAGGTGTTCGAGGGTTCGGACGCCTGCTTCGCGCCGGTGCTGAGTTTCTCGGAGGCGCGCGCCCACCCGCACAACATGGAGCGCCGGACCTTCGTCACCGCCGGCAAGGTGGCGCAGCCCGCCCCCGCGCCGCGCTTCTCGCGCACGCCGGGCGAGATCCGGCGCGCGCCGCCGGAGCGCGGCGAAGGCGGCCGCGACGCGCTCTCGGCCTGGGGCTTCGGCAGCGCCGAGATCTCCCACCTGGAATCGCTGGGCCTTGGCTTCCGAGCCTAGTCCTCAGGGTGCCGGCCCGCTCGCCGGGCTGCGCGTCCTTGACATCTCCAACGTCATCGCGGGCCCGTTTGCCGCCGCACTGCTGGGCGACTTCGGCGCCGAGGTGCTGAAAGTCGAGCTGCCGGGGGCCGGCGACGCATTGCGCGCCCTTCCGCCACACAAGGACGGCAAGCCGCTGCTGTGGAAGGCGGTGAACCGCAACAAGCGCGCGATCACACTGGACCTGCGCCAGAGCGCCGGCCAGTCCCTGTTCCTGCGCCTGCTGCCGCGCTTCGACGTGCTGGTCGAGAATTACCGCCCCGGCACGCTCGACAAATGGGGGCTGGGCAAGGAAGTGCTGTGGGCACAGCAGCCGGGCCTCGTGATCCTGCGCGTCACCGGTTTCGGCCAGACCGGCCCCTACGCCAACTACGCCGGCTTCGCGCGCCTGTTCGAGGCGTACTCCGGGCTCGCCTACATCACGCGCGCGCCGGGCGAGCCGCCCCTGCATCCCGGCTACCCTATCGGAGACCCGATCTCCGGCGTGTTCGGCGCCTTCGGCATCCTCACCGCGCTGCTGCACCGCGCCCGCAATCCCGGGTCGCCCGGGCAGGAGATCGACCTTTCCTGCACCGAGGCCATGATGCGCCTGCTGGAAGTGCTGCCGATCGAGTACGACCAGCTGGGCCTGGTCCACGAGCCGGTGGGCAGCGGCAACGCCTACGTGTCGCCCAGCGGCATGTTCCGCGCCGGCGACGGCGTCTGGGTGAGCTTCACCGCCGCGACGCAGAACGTCTTCGAGCGCCTGTGCCGGCTCATCGGCCGCGAGGACCTGCTCGCCGACCCGCGCTATGCCACCAACCCGCAGCGCATGCGGCATCAGCCCGAGCTCAACGCGATCGTCGCGGACTGGCTTGGCGCGCGCACCGCCCGGGATGCAGTGCGCGAGCTGTCGGAGGCCGGCGTCGCGGCCGCGCCGGTGTACTCCAACCGCGAAGTCATGGAGGACCCGCACTTCCGGGCGCGCGAGTCGATCACGCGCGTGCGCGACGAGGATTTCGGCTCGGTGGCGGTGCCCGGCGTCGTGCCGCGCCTGTCCGCGACGCCGGGCGCGGCGCGCACCTCGGGACCCGCGCCCGGGGCCCACAACGCCGAGATCTATGGGCAGTGGCTGGGCCTGGGGGACGCGCAGATGGGTGCACTGAGGGAAGCTGGCGTGATCTGACCGGGGCCCCTGCGCCGGCGGGGTCGGTTCCCGGATCAGATGTAACCGATCGGTTACATCTGGCTTCTACAGGGGCGCCGGCATCCCGCGTCCGTTCAGGCGTAGGTCAGCGCGCCGGCGCGGTCCGGCCGGTCAAGGTGCGGAATGTTGTTGAAGCTCACGCACTGGATGGCGCGCGCCCCGGCACGCAGTTCGGTGATCCCGGTATTGCGCGTCTGCAGGTTGAGGTCCACCACGCCGCGCGCGGGCATCTTCAGCACCTCGGCGAGGATGGTCGAGATCGGCCCGCCGGAACTGATCACCAGCACCCGCTCGCCCTTGCCGGAGCGGGCCGCGTCCAGCGCCGCCAGGACGCGGGCGCGGAAGGCCGCGAAGGGCTCATGCGGCGCGCCGGCCAGCGTGCCGTCCGTCCAGGCGTACATCGCTTCCCGCAGCGCACGGAAATGCTCCCTGCGATCGGCCCCCTGCAGGCCCTTGCCGCCGGTGTGCGCCTGGAGCAGCGAATGGCTGTCGTACTCGTCCAGGCGGGCATCCTCCTCGGCCTGAAGCGCCCGGCCCAATCCCTCGCCCAGGCCGGCCAGCGTCTCCGCATGGCGCCGCAGGGAGCCCCGCACCACGTGGTCGAAGGTCACGCCCCGCTCCGCGAAGTACTCCCCCAGCCAGCGCGACTGCTGCCAGCCGAGTTGCGAAAGCTTGTCGTAGTCCGACGCGCCGAAGGACGCCTGCGCATGCCGCACCAGGATCAGTTCCGCCATGCAGCCATTGTATGAAACAATCGGCGCATGAAAATCGCCGGCAAGGTCTGCGTCGTCACCGGCGCTGGAAGCGGGATCGGCAAGGCGCTCGCCGAGCGCTTCGCCGCGGATGGCGCGGCGGGCGTGGTCTGCGCCGACCTGAACGAAGCCAACGCGAAGGCGGTCGCGGCCGGGGTCAAGGGCCTGGCGGTCCGGTGCGACGTCTCCAGCGAGACGGACCTGAAGGTCCTCGCCGACGCCGCGGTCGCGAAGTTCGGCCGCATCGACGTGTTCTGCTCCAATGCCGGCATCATCGAGCGCGCCGGGCTGGAGGCGACCGCCGAGCAATGGCGGCGGACCCTGGACGTGAACCTGATGGCGCATGTCTACGCGGCGCGGGTGGTGGTGCCGCTCATGCTCGCGCAGGGCGGCGGCTACATCGTGGCCACGGCATCGGCGGCGGGACTTCTGATGCAGCCGGACTCGGCCACCTACACCGTGTCGAAGCATGGCGCGGTCGCATTCGCCGAATGGCTATCGGTGAACTACCACGACAAGGGCATCAAGGTGTCCTGCCTCTGCCCCCAGGGCGTGCGCACGCCGATGCTGCTGGGCCCCAGGGGCGACCGGAAGTCCTTCCTACTGGAAGGCTCGGTGAGCGCGGAGGACGCCGCGGCGCGAGTGGTGGAAGCGATGGAGGCCGAGCGCTTCCTGGTCCTGCCTCACCCGGAGGTGGGCGAGTATGAGCGCCGGAAGGCCAACGACCGCGAGCGCTGGCTCGCCGGTATGCGGCGGATGCGGGCGAAGATCGAGTCCGATCCCGCCTTGCGGGGCGACGACTAGCGCGCTAGTGCTTGTGGTGCGCCGCGGGCGCGCCGCCGGCGATGCGGCCGACGTGGAATTCCGCGTCCACCTCGCCCGCCTTCTCGAACTTCAGCTTCACCGGCACCTTCTCGCCTTCCTTGAAAGGGCGCCTGATGTCCATGAACATCAGGTGGGCGCCGCCGGGCTTCAGTTCGAAGGCACCGCCCGCCGGGATGTCGTAGCCCGGCACTTCGCGCATCTTCATCACGCCGCCCTCGTGGATATGCACGTGGGTCTCGACGCGCGCCGCGGCCGGCGAGGATGCGCCGACCAGCTTGTCCGCGACCGCCGCCTTGTTGTGCACCACCATGTAGCCCGCAGCGACCTTGGCACCGGGCGCGGTCGCCCGCGCCCAAGGCTTGTCGATGGTGACCTGCGCGAACGCAGGCACGGCGGACATCAGCAGCAATGCGACGATCGATCTCATCTCGCGTTTTCCTCTTCCTGAAGCTTGCGCCAGAACACCTTCCCGGTGCCCGTCTTCGGCAGCGCGTCCACGAACTGGACCACCCGCGGCGCCTTGTAGGCCGCCATTTTCTCACGCGCCCAGGCGATGATGTCCTCCGGCGCAGCCCTGCCCTTCGCCTCCGCCTTCAGCACCACCACCGCCTTCACGGTCTCGCCGCGATGCTCGTCGCGCGAGCCGATGACGCAGGCTTCCTGGATGTCCGGGTGGGCGTAGAGCATCGCCTCCACCTCCGCCGGCCAGACCTTGAAACCGGAGCAGTTGATCATGCGCTTGAGCC
The DNA here is from genome assembly GCA_964564865.1 of uncultured Bordetella sp. GTDB lineage: Bacteria > Pseudomonadota > Gammaproteobacteria > Burkholderiales > SG8-39 > RBG-16-66-20. The sequence continues at coordinate 22,113 of CAZMDA010000016.1, forward strand.
GGTCGGTGATGAAGAAGTAGCCCTCCTCGTCGTAGTAGCCGAGGTCGCCGGTGCGGAAGAACCGCTTGCCGTCGTGGTCAATGAAGGCCTCCGCGGTGGCCTTGTCCTGCTTCCAGTAGCCGCGGAATACCTGCGGCCCGTGGGTGATGATTTCCCCCACCTCGTTCGGTCCCAGTTCCTGCAGCGAGACTAGGTCGATGACGCGCGAATCGGTGTCGAAGTACGGGATGCCGCCGCACTGGCGCTTGGGGCGATGCACCGGGTTGGCGTGGGAAGGCGCCGCCGTCTCGGTCAGGCCATAGCCTTCCAGGTACGGCAGGCCGAGCAGGCCTTCCAGCCTTGCCGCCACCGCCTCCGGCATCGAGGCGCCGCCACCGCCGATGCGGACGATCGAGCTCAGGTCGTAGCGGCCGAGGTCCGGGTTGGCGAGGAAGTCCACGAGCATGGTGGTGATGCCGGTGACGCTGGTGACGCGGTGGCGCTGGATCAGCTCCGCGGCGGTGTCCCGGTCCCAGCGCGTCATCAGCACGGTCGTGCCGCCCAGCTGGATGGGCACGTTCATGTTGGCCTGCATGCCGGTGAGATGGAACATCGGCAGCACGCCCAGCACCACCGCCTCGCTCGAGGTCTGCGACCAGGCGCAGGCACCGGTGCTGGTGGCGAGGATATTCGTATGCGTCAGCATGCAGCCCTTGGGCAGCCCCGTGGTGCCGGAGGTATAGGGCAGCACGGCGAGGTCCTCCGGGTCCGCGAGCGACGCACCGGGGACGCAGGCTGCAGCGATCGCTTCGCGCCACAGGGCCACTTCGGCACGACCCGGATCCAGCCGCGGCGCGCGGACGAAGTCCGGCACCTTCAAGCCGGCATCCCCGGTGACGTAGTCTGAATACGCGCCCAGGATGCAGCGCGCAATCCCGCCGGCGCCGAGATGCGGCTCGATCTCCCGGTACATCTCCTGGGCCGCCAGCGCCACGCGCGCGTCCGAATCGCGGACGTAGTGCGCCAGCTCTTCGCTCTTGTTCATCGGGTTGACCGGCACCACCACGGCGTCGGCGCGCAGGATGGCGTAGTAGCCGATGATGAACTGGGGGCTGTTCTGCGCATACAGCAGCACGCGGTCACCGCGCGCGACGCCACAGCGCCGCTGCAGGAAGCCGGCCAGCGCCTCCACCTGTCCCGCCAGCGCCTCGTAGCTGATCAGGTTGCCGTAATAGGCAATCGCGGTCTTCTGCGGGTAGCGCCTCGCGCTGACCTCGAGGTTGTAGTGGATGCCGGTGCGCGGAACCGAGAGCGACTTCGGCACCGCCGGCGGCCAGAACGGATGGTGGCGGGTGAATGCAGCCATGGCACGCCGGTCAGGCGGCGTACTTCTTCACGGCCTTCTCGTCCCAGGCCATGCCGAGGCCGGGGCGCGACGGGCACAGGACATGTCCTTTGCGCAGTTCCGGCGGTTCCTTCAGGATCGGATCGGCCCAGTCCACGTACTCCAGCCAATGGCAGGTCGGCGTCACCGGCAGCAGCTGGGCGCTCGCCTCGGCGAACAGGTGGCTGGACATCTCCAGCCCGGCGCCCTGGGCGAGCGCGGCCGCCCGCATCCAGCCGGTCACGCCGCCGATGCGCTGCGCGTCCGGCATGACGTAGTCGCAGCAGCCGGCCGCGATCGCCTGCGCCATCTGTTCCGGCCCCATGAAGTTCTCGCCGATCTGGATCGGCGTCGCCACCGCGTCGGCGACCTTCGCGCAGCCCTCGAAGTCGTCGGCACGGACCGGTTCCTCGATCCAGTGCATGCCGCCTTCGTCGTCGATCATGTGGCCGCGGCGGATCGCCTCGGCCACGGTGAGGCCCTGGTTGAAGTCGCACATCAGCGTCACGCCGGGTCCGATGGCCTTCTTCACCGCGCGCAGCGCGGCGAGGTCGTCTTCCGCCTTCGGGCGCCCCAGCCTGAGCTTCACCGCGGAGAATCCTTCCGCCACCAGCTCCTCCGCCTCCTTCACCAGCGCCTTCAGCGGCTGGATGCCCAAGCCCTTGGAGTTGTAGGCGAGCACCGGGCGCGGCTGGCCGCCCAGCAGGCGCACTACCGGCTGGCCGAGCGCCTGCCCCAGGGCGTCCCAGGCGCACATGTCGATCCCGGCCATGGCGAACAGTACGACGTTGTGCACGCCCAGCAGCGTGTGCTTCGCGCGCAGCTTGCGCTCGATCTCGAACGGCGCCACCGCGTCGCCCTCGAGCATCGCGCCCATGGCCTCGACCAGCTTCGCAATCGGCGGCAGGAACTGGCCGTTGATGCCGAACAGGTAGGCGCGGCCGGTTATCCCGGCGCTGGTGTGCAGGTCCACCAGCAGCAGCGGCGCGGTGGTGATGGCGCCGGTGCTGGTGGCGAGCGGCCGGCGCATCGGCACCAGGACCGCGCGCGCCCGCACGCTGCGGATCGCCAGCTTCTCCAGTTTCATGGGCCCACCGCGGGCTTGCCGGACGGGCCCCAGATCGACGCCGGCGCCGCACGCGGATCGCGCCGCCCCCAGCGCCCGGCCGCGACCAGGTGGAAAAATTCGTCCACCAGCTGGTTGAACAAGGCCGGCTCCTCCAGGTTGATGCCGTGCCCGCTGCGCGGCAGGATCGCGAGGCCCGCGGTCGGGATGCAGCGCTTCATGAGCAGGGACACCTCCAGGCAGGGCTCCTCCTCGTCGCCGGCGAGGATCAGGGTCGGCACTTCGATGCGCATCATCTCCTCGGTGAGGTCGTAGAGCGACGGCCGCCGGCCCTGGTAGCCCTGCATGGTGTTCGCCGAGCCGGCCGGGGAGTGTTCGCTCAGCTGCCGGATGTACTCGTCGAAGCCGCGCGGATCCTTGTTCTGGAACTGGATCCGCGTCGGCCCGTGGCCGTAGGTCGCGGCGAAGCGCGCCATGCCTTCCTTGCGGATGAACTCGGCGTTCGCCTTCGCGTCGGCCTGGAACTTCGCATACTGCGCCGGGTGCGCGCCGTAGCCGCCGCCGGCCACCGTCAGCGACAGCGCGCGGTAGCCGTAGTGCATGCCGAAATGCAGCGTCGCGAATGCGCCCATGGACAGGCCAACGATGTGGGCGCGCTGGATCCCCAGCCCGTCCAGGACGCAGCGGATGTCGTCGCGCGCCCGCGCCTGCGAGTAGCGCTCCACGTCCGTGGGAACGTCGGAGGGCGGATAGCCGCGCGCGTTGTAGGCGATGCAGCGGTAGCGCCGGGAGAAGTGCCGCATCTGCGGCTCCCAGCTGCGGCCGTCGCCGGCGAATTCGTGCACGAACACGACCGGCGTCCCGCTGCCGGCCTCCTCGTAGTGGAGTTTCACCCCGTCGTCGGTGGTCAACATCGGCATGTTGCTAGACTAGCAAACTATGGATCTGAAACTCAAAGGCAGTCGCGTGCTCGTCACCGGGGCCTCCAAGGGAATCGGGCGCGCCTGCGTCGAGCTTCTGGCGCAGGAAGGCTGTACGGTGCTCGGCGCCTCACGCAGCATCACTGGCCCGGACACTCGCGCCGCGGACCTGTCGCAGCGCGGCGTGGCGGAGGAGCTGGCCGCCTGGGCAGGCGACCTCGACATCCTGGTGAACAACGCCGGCGCCATCCCGGGCGGCGACCTGCAGCGCGTGGACGAGGACACCTGGCGCCGCGCCTGGGACCTGAAGGTGTTCGGCTACATCAACCTGACGCGCGCGGTGTACGCACGCATGAAGGCCCGCGGGCGCGGCGTGATCATCAACATCCTCGGCAACGCCGGGGAGCGGCTCAACCCGGCGTACATCGCCGGCAGCACCGCGAACGCCGGCCTGATGGCCTTCACGCGCGCGCTGGGCGGCGCCTCGCACGCCGACGGCATCCGCGTCGTGGGCATCAATCCCGGGCCGGTCGCCACCGACCGCCTCATCAGCCTGCACAAGCAGATGGCGCAGGTGAAGCTGGGCGACGCGTCGCGCTACGAAGAGCTGTTCAGGGAGATGTCCTTCGGCCGGCCCGCCACCGCGGAGGAAATCGCCTCGGCGGTGGCCTTCCTCGCTTCCGAGCGTTCGGCCTACACCACCGGCTGTATCCTCTCGATCGATGGCGGCCTCGCCGCCCGCTGGAGCTGACGATGAAAGCAGTGCTGTGCAGGCAGTTCGGCCCGCCCGAGTCCCTGGTCTTCGAGGACCTGCCCTCGCCCACGGCCGGCCCCGGCGAAGTCGTGGTCAGCGTCAAGGCGGCGAGCCTGAACTTCCCGGACGTCCTCATCATCCAGAACAAGTACCAGTTCAAGCCGCCGCTGCCGTTCTCGCCGGGCAGCGAGATGGCCGGCGTGGTGAAGGAGGTCGGCGAAGGCGTGAAGGGGTTCAAGGCCGGCGATCGCGTCATCGCCTTCACCACCTACGGCGCGTTCGCCGAGGAGGTGAAGGTGGAAGCCGCGCGGCTGGTGCCGATCCCGGACGGGATGGACTTCAACAGCGCCGCGGCGTTCCTGCTGACCTACGGCACTTCCGACCACGCATTGCGCGACCGCGGCGCGCTGAAGGCCGGCGAGACGCTGCTGGTGCTGGGCGCCGCCGGCGGGGTCGGGCTGGCGGCGATCGAGATCGGCAAGGCGATGGGCGCGAAGGTGATCGCCTGCGCCTCGAGCGCCGACAAGCTGGAGGTCTGCATGCAGCACGGCGCCGACGCCGGCATCAACTACGCCACGGAAGACCTGCGCGAGCGCATCAAGGCGCTCACCGACGGCAAGGGCGTGGACGTGGTCTATGACGCGGTCGGCGGTCCCTACACCGAGCCGGCGCTGCGCTCCACCGCCTGGCGCGGGCGCTTGCTGGTGGTGGGCTTCGCCGCCGGCGACATCCCGAGGATCCCGCTCAACCTCACCCTGCTCAAGGGCTGCTCGATCGTCGGGGTATTCTGGGGCGATTTCGCGCGCCGGGAGCCGAAGTCCTTCGCCGCCAGCATCGCCCAGCTCGGCGCCTGGTTCCGCGAAGGCAAGCTGAAGCCCCATGTCTCGCAGACCTTCCCGCTGGCGCAGGCGGTCGACGCGCTGAAGCTGATGGCGGCCCGGAAGGTGAAGGGGAAGGTCGTTCTGACGACCTAGGGTTTCGACCCGTCCCCGGAACCCAGCGGCCGCTGCATCAGCATGCTGTCCACCCAGCGGCCGAACTTGAAGCCGGTGGAGCGCAGGATCCCGACCCGAAGGAAGCCCAGGCTCGCGTGCAGGCCTATGGAGGCGGCGTTCGCGCTGTCGCCGATCACCGCCACCATCTGGCGGTAGTTGAGCGCCTCGCAGGTCCGGATCAGCTCCCCCAGCAGCGCCTTGCCGGTGCCCTTGCCTTGCATGCCTTGGCGGATGTAGATGGAATCTTCCAGCGTGTAGCGGTATGCGGATCGCGTGCGGTAGAGGCTGCAATAGCCGTAGCCAAGCAGCACGCCGGCCTCCTCGGCCACCAAGTAGGGCAGGCCCATGCCGATGACCTCGGCATGGCGCCGGCCCATCTCCTCCACGGAGGGAGGTACTTCCTCGAATGACGCCAGTCCATGGAGGACGTGTTGCGAGTAGATCGCATGAATCGCAGGCAGGTCGGGTGCGGCGGCGGGGCGGAGGTTCATGGCGCGGCAGACGGCGTGGATCGCGGCTCCGTGGCGCGGAGGCGTCGCCAGATCGAAAGCAGGTAAAGGCTGAGGAACAGGGCGATGTAGTACTCGCGCACCTCGGACTCGGACAGCCAGTTGAAGTAACCGGAGGTGGCGGGATCCGCGAACCACCGGTGCAGCCGGAACAGCAGGAACAGCGCCGCCGAGGGAACGACGACGAAGCTCGGCCAGATCCAGTAGGCGCGCGACGCGGCGTCCGGAACTGCCCCGCGCACGCGCTGCCAGACCGGCAGGAGCAGGCCCGCGATCATCACCCAGAGTTCCACGACGGCGCGCGGCTTGCGGTCCAGCCAGGAACTGATGTTGTGGATATTGGTTTCCTTCTGGCGATTGATATCCTGGAACAACTCCGGCGACTGCCATCCGATCAGGTGCTGCCCCCAGCTCATCTTCTCCCCGGCGAAGTAGACGCAAGCCAGCGTCCACGCCAGCACCCACCATCCGATGCGCGCGTCAGGCAGGTGGCGGCGGCGGCGGAACACGGCGAATCCGGCGACGATGCCCGGAATGAGAACCAGCACGGTGGCATGCTCGGCGATGCCAGTGCCGCGCGGGTCATGGTCGCTTCGGGTGATGGCGCCAACGTAGTCCGGCCCGGCAGCGGCCGCCACGACGAGCAGAAGCAGCATCACCGGCGGCAACCCCAGCCAGAGCCAGCCGGGGAGGTCGGTTGGATCGCGCTTGCTACCGGGCATCGGCTCGCTTCCTGGCGGACAAAAGAAAAGGGCGCCTAGGCGCCCTTTTCAACGGTTGCCCGGTCCTCAGGCACCGCCCGCCGTAGCCTCTGCCGCAGGCGCGGCCTCCTCCGCCGGCATGATCTCCGCCAGCGTCGGCTCCGCCGCCTGCGCCTTGCGCACGTTGTGGTACGCAAGGCCGGTCCCGGCCGGGATCAGGCGGCCGACGATCACGTTCTCCTTCAGGCCGCGCAGGCCGTCCTTCTTGCCCATGATCGCCGCCTCCGTCAGCACCCGGGTGGTCTCCTGGAACGAGGCCGCCGAGATGAAGGAGTCCGTGGACAGCGACGCCTTGGTGATGCCCAGCAGCATGTACGAGTAGGTGGCGGGCTTCTTGCCTTCCTTCTCCGCCTTCTCGTTCTCCTCCAGGATGTCGGCGCGCTCGGCCTGCTCGCCGGTGATGAAGCCGGTGTCGCCCGGATCCTCCACCTGCACCCGGCGCAGCATCTGGCGCACGATCACCTCGATGTGCTTGTCGTTGATCTTCACGCCCTGCAGCCGGTAGACGTCCTGCACCTCGTCGATGATGTAGCGCGCGAGCGCTTCCACCCCGAGCAGCCGCAGCAGGTCATGCGGGTCGGTCGAGCCATCCACGATCAGCTCGCCCTTGTTGACCACCTGGCCATCGTGCACCAGCACGTGCTTGTCCTTCGGGATCAGGTACTCGTGCTGCTGGTTGTCCATGTCGGTGATCACCAGGCGCTGCTTGCCCTTGGTGTCCTTGCCGAAGCTCACCGTGCCGGTGACCTCCGCCAGCGTGCCCGCGTCCTTCGGCGAGCGCGCCTCGAACAGCTCCGCCACGCGCGGCAGGCCGCCCGTGATGTCGCGGGTCTTGGAGGTCTCCTGGGGGATCCGCGCCAGCACTTCGCCCACCGACACCTGCTGGCCGTCGCGCACGGCGATCACCGCGCCCACCGGGAAGCTGATGTTCACGGCATGGTCGGTGCCGACGATGCGGACCTCCTCCCCCGCCTCGTTGATCAGCTTGACCGAGGGCCGCACGCCCTTGGCGGCGGCGCCGGCGCGGCGCTTCGGATCGATCACCACCAGGGTCGACAGGCCGGTGACGTCGTCGATCTGCTTGGCCACCGTCGTGCCTTCCTCGACGTTCTCGAACTTCACCGTGCCCGCGTACTCGGTCACGATCGGGCGGTGGTGCGGGTCCCAGTTGGCCAGGTTGGCGCCGGCGCGCACCGTCTTGCCGTCGCTGACCGACAGCAGCGCGCCGTAGGGCACCTTGTGGCGCTCCCGTTCGCGGTTGTTGTCGTCGACGATGATGACTTCGCCGGATCGGGAGATCACCACCTTGTCGCCCTTCGGGTTGGTCACGTAGCGCATGGTGGCGGTGAAGCGCACCGTGCCGGCCGACTTGGCCTCGACGTGGCTCTGCACCGCGGTACGGGAAGCCGCGCCGCCGATGTGGAAGGTCCGCATGGTCAGCTGCGTGCCCGGCTCGCCGATGGACTGCGCGGCGATGACGCCGATGGCCTCGCCGACGTTGACCAGCGAGCCGCGGCCGAGGTCGCGCCCGTAGCACTTGGCGCACACGCCCCAGCGCGTATCGCAGGTAAGCGGCGTACGCACCTTGACCTCGTCGATGCCGACGTTGTCGATGGCCTCCACCGCTTCCTCGTCAAGCAGCGTGCCCGCGGGGAACAGGTTGTCCTGCGTTTCCGGGTGCGGCAGGTCCACCGCCAGCACGCGGCCAAGGATGCGCTCGCGCAGCGCCTCGACCACCTCGCCGCCCTCGACCAGCGCCTTCATCGCCACGCCGTTGGCGGTGCCGCAGTCGTCCTCGGTGACCACCAGGTCCTGGGTCACGTCGACCAGGCGGCGGGTCAGGTAGCCGGAGTTCGCCGTCTTCAGCGCGGTGTCGGCGAGACCCTTGCGGGCGCCGTGCGTCGAGATGAAGTACTGCAGCACGTTCAGGCCTTCGCGGAAGTTCGCGGTGATCGGCGTCTCGATGATCGAGCCGTCGGGCTTGGCCATCAGGCCGCGCATGCCGGCGAGCTGCCGGATCTGCGCCGCCGAGCCGCGCGCCCCGGAGTCGGCCATCATGTAGATGGAATTGAACGCCTCCTGGCGCACCTTCTTGTTGTGGCGGTCCACCACCTCCTCGGTGCCCAGCTGCTCCATCATCACCTTGCCGACCTGCTCGCCGCAGCGGGACCAGATGTCCACCACCTTGTTGTAGCGCTCGCCGACGGTCACCAGGCCCGAGGTGTACTGCGACTCGATCTCCTGCACCTCGGCCTCCGCCGCGGCGATCAGGTCCTGCTTCGCGGTCGGGATGCGCATGTCGTTGACGCCGAAGGAGATGCCGGCGCGGGTGGCGAAGGTGAAGCCCGCCTGCATCAGCTTGTCGGCGAAGATGACCGTCTCGCGCAGGCCGCAGCGCCGGAAGCCGGCGTTGATCAGGCGCGAGATCTCCTTCTTCTTCAGCGGCTTGTTGAGCTGGTCGAACGGAAGCCCCGCGGGCAGGATCTCCGAGAGCAGGGCGCGGCCGACCGTGGTCTCGTAGCGCGTGACCTTCTCGGTGCGCTCGCCGTCCTCGGCCACCTCGACTTCCTTGATCCGCACCCAGACGCGCGCGTGCAGCGCGACCTGGCGCGACTCATAGGCGCGGGAGACTTCCGCGATGTTGGCGAAGCTCATGCCTTCGCCCTTGGCGTTCACATGCTCGCGCGTGGCGTAATACAGCCCCAGCACGATGTCCTGCGACGGCACGATGATCGGCTCGCCGTTGGCCGGCGACAGCACGTTGTTCGAGGCCAGCATCAGCGTGCGCGCCTCCATCTGCGCCTCCAGCGACAGCGGCACGTGCACCGCCATCTGGTCGCCGTCGAAGTCGGCGTTGAACGCGGCGCAGACCAGCGGGTGCAGCTGGATCGCCTTGCCCTCGACCAGCGTCGGCTCGAAGGCCTGGATGCCCAGGCGGTGCAGCGTCGGCGCGCGGTTCAGCATCACCGGGTGCTCGCGGATCACTTCCTCCAGGATGTCCCAGACCTCGGGCACTTCCTGCTCCACCAGGCGCTTGGCGGCCTTGATGGTGGTGGCGAGGCCGAGCAGTTCCAGCTTGTTGAAGATGAAGGGCTTGAAGAGCTCCAGCGCCATCTTCTTCGGCAGGCCGCACTGGTGCAGCTTCAACTGCGGGCCGACCACGATCACCGAGCGGCCGGAGTAGTCGACGCGCTTGCCCAGCAGGTTCTGGCGGAAGCGGCCGCCCTTGCCCTTGATCATGTCGGCAAGCGACTTGAGCGGGCGCTTGTTGGCGCCGGTCATGGCCTTGCCGCGGCGGCCGTTGTCGAGGAGCGAATCCACCGCCTCCTGCAGCATGCGCTTCTCGTTGCGCACGATGATCTCGGGCGCCTTCAGCTCCAGCAGGCGCTTGAGGCGGTTATTGCGGTTGATCACCCGCCGGTAGAGGTCGTTCAGGTCCGAGGTGGCGAAGCGGCCGCCGTCCAGCGGCACCAGGGGGCGCAGTTCCGGGGGCAGCACCGGCAGCACCTCCATGATCATCCAGTCGGGCTTGATGTTGGAGTTCTTGAATCCCTCCAGCACCTTGAGCCGCTTGGCGTACTTCTTGATCTTGGCGTCCGAGGTGGTGGTCTCGAGTTCCTTGCGCAGGTCCTCGATGGTCTTGTTCAGGTCCAGCGCGCGCAGCAGCGCCCGGATGCCCTCGGCGCCCATGCTGGCGGAGAAGTCGTCGCCGAACTCCTCGACCTTGGCGAGGTAGTCGTCCTCGGTGAGCAGCTGGCAGCGCTTGAGCGGGGTCAGGCCGGGGTCGGTGACGACATAGGCCTCGAAGTACAGCACGCGTTCGATATCGCGCAGCGTCATGTCGAGCACCAGGCCCAGGCGCGACGGCAGCGATTTCAGGAACCAGATGTGGGCGACCGGCGAGGCGAGCTCGATGTGGCCCATGCGCTCCCGGCGCACCTTGGCCAGCGTCACCTCCACGCCGCACTTCTCGCAGATCACGCCGCGGTGCTTCAGGCGCTTGTACTTGCCGCACAGGCACTCGTAGTCCTTGATCGGCCCGAAGATCTTGGCGCAGAACAGGCCGTCGCGCTCGGGCTTGAAGGTGCGGTAGTTGATCGTCTCCGGCTTCTTCACCTCGCCATACGACCAGGACCGGATCTTCTCCGGGGAGGCAAGGCCGATGCGGATGGCATCGAACTCCTCGTCCTGCTGGACCTGCTTGAAGAGCTCCAGTAGCGCTTTCATGGCTTAGTACCTCTCCAGGTCGATGTCGATGCCCAGCGACCGGATTTCCTTCACCAGCACGTTGAAGGACTCCGGCATGCCCGCGTCGATCTTGTGGTCACCCTTGACGATGTTCTCGTACACCTTGGTGCGGCCGTTGATGTCGTCGGACTTGACCGTGAGCATCTCCTGCAGCGTGTAGGCGGCGCCGTAGGCCTCCAGCGCCCAGACCTCCATCTCGCCGAAGCGCTGGCCGCCGAACTGCGCCTTGCCACCCAGGGGCTGCTGCGTCACGAGCGAGTACGGCCCGGTCGAGCGCGCGTGCATCTTGTCGTCCACCAGGTGGTGGAGCTTGAGCACGTGCATGTAGCCGATGGTGACCTGGCGGTCGAAGGCCTCGCCGGTCCGGCCGTCGAACAGCGTCACCTGGCCGCTGGCGGGCAGGCCCGCCAGTTCCAGCATGGCATTGATCTCCGCCTCCGAGGCGCCGTCGAACACCGGCGTCGCGAAGGGCACGCCCTCCTTCAGGTTGCCGGCGAGCTGCAACACGTCCTCGTCGGCGAGGCGGGCGATGCCCTCCTCCTTGCCGCTCGCGTTGTAGATGCTCTCGATGAACTTGCGCAGCTCCGCCGCCTTGGCTTGCGCCTTCAGCATGGCGTTGATCCGGTGGCCCAGGCCCTTGGCCGCCCAACCCAGGTGTACCTCCAGGATCTGGCCGACGTTCATCCGCGAGGGAACCCCCAGCGGGTTGAGCACCAGGTCCACCGGCGTGCCGTCGGCCATGTGCGGCATGTCCTCCACCGGCACGATGCGCGAGATGACGCCCTTGTTGCCGTGGCGGCCCGCCATCTTGTCGCCGGGCTGCAGGCGCCGCTTCACCGCGACGTAGACCTTGACCATCTTCAGCACGCCCGGCGGCAGCTCGTCGCCCTGCGTGAGCTTCTTCTTCTTGGCCTCGAACATGGCGTCGAACTCGCGCCGCTTCTGCGCCAGCGACTCCTTCAACGCCTCGACCTGGGCCGCCGCCTCCTCGTTGCCAAGGCGGATGTCGAACCAGTCGTACCGCTCCAGCGTCTCCAGGTAGCCCTTGGTCACCTTGGTGCCCTTGGCGAGGCGCTTCGGGCCGCCGTTGGCGGACTTGCCCGTCAGCAGGCGCTCGAGGCGCTCGAAGGTGTCGGACTCGACGATGCGCAACTGGTCGGCGAGGTCGGTCTTGTAGCGCTTGAGCTCCTCCTCGATGATCGAGGCGCTGCGCTTGTCGCGCTCGATGCCCTCGCGCGTGAACACCTGGACGTCGATGACGCAGCCCGAGATGCCCGAGGGCACGCGCAGGCTGGTGTCCTTCACGTCCGACGCCTTCTCGCCGAAGATCGCCCGCAGCAGCTTCTCCTCCGGGGTCAGCTGGGTCTCGCCCTTGGGCGTCACCTTTCCCACCAGCACGTCGCCCGCCTCGACCTCGGCGCCGATGTAGACGATGCCGGACTCGTCCAGGCGCGACAGCTGGGCCTCGGACAGGTTGGAGATGTCCCGCGTGATCTCCTCGGGCCCCAGCTTGGTGTCGCGCGCCACCACGGTGAGCTCCTCGATGTGGATCGAGGTGAAGCGCTCGTCGGCGACCACGCGCTCGGAAATGAGGATCGAGTCCTCGAAGTTGTAGCCGTTCCACGGCATGAACGCGACCAGCATGTTCTGGCCCAGCGCCAGCTCGCCCAGGTCGGTGGAGGCCCCGTCGGCGATGACGTCGCCCTTGGCGAGCCGCTCGCCCGGCTTCACCACCGGCCGCTGGTTGATGTTGGTGTTCTGGTTGGAGCGCGTGTACTTGGTGAGCTTGTAGATGTCCACGCCGACGTCGCCGGCGACGGTTTCGTCGTCATTGACCCGCACCACGATGCGGTTGGCATCGACGTAGTCCACCACGCCGCCGCGCAGGGCGATGACGCAGGTTCCCGAGTCCACCGCCGCGGTGCGCTCGACGCCGGTGCCGACCAGCGGCTTCTCGGGCCTGAGGCACGGCACCGCCTGGCGCTGCATGTTGGAGCCCATCAGGGCGCGGTTGGCGTCGTCGTGCTCGAGGAACGGGATCAGCGAGGCCGCCACCGACACGATCTGCGACGGCGCCACGTCCATGTACTGCACCTCTTCCGGCGCCTTGAGCTCGAACTCGTTCTTGAAGCGGCACGACACCAGCGTATCGGTGAGCTTGCCGTTCTTGTCCATCGCCGCGTTGGCCTGGGCGATGACGTAGTGGCCCTCCTCGATCGCCGAGAGGAACTCGATGTCGTTGGTGGCCTTGCTGTCCTTCACCTTGCGGTACGGCGTCTCCAGGAAGCCGTAGCGGTTGGTGCGCGCATACAGCGCCAGCGAGTTGATCAGGCCGATGTTCGGGCCCTCGGGCGTCTCGATCGGGCACACCCGGCCGTAGTGCGTCGGGTGCACGTCGCGGACCTCGAAGCCGGCGCGCTCGCGCGTCAGGCCGCCCGGTCCCAGCGCCGAGACGCGGCGCTTGTGCGTGATCTCCGACAGCGGGTTGGTCTGGTCCATGAACTGCGACAGCTGGCTGGAGCCGAAGAACTCCTTGATCGCGGCCGAGATCGGCTTGGCGTTGATCAGGTCGTGCGGCATCAGGTTCTCGGATTCGGCCTGCGACAGGCGCTCCTTGACCGCACGCTCGACGCGCACCAGCCCGGCGCGGAACTGGTTCTCCGCCAGCTCGCCCACCGAGCGCACGCGCCGGTTGCCGAGGTGGTCGATGTCATCGATGTCGCCACGGCCGTTGCGCAGTTCGACCAGGATCCGGATCACCTCGACGATGTCCTTGGGCGAAAGCGTGAAGCGCGGCTCGATCCGGCCCTCAAGCTTCTGCTTGTCGACGCCCTTCGCCTTCAGGTCCTGGTACATCTTCTCCAGCACCGCCTGCGCGTCGGCCTCGGTGGCGACGCCCTCCAGCGCCACCTTGCCCAGGTGCAGTTCCGGCGCGTGCTTGAAGTACGCGCGCACCTCGTCCTCGACCTCGCGCGGCAGGGCGATGTTGCGCAGCCTGAGCTGCCAGCTGAACTCGCTCGGCGCGCCGATCCGGCGGTTGAACTTCATCCGGCCCACGGCCGACAGGTCGTAGCGCTCCTCGGCGAAGAACAGGCCGTTGAACAGCGCCTCCACCGCCTCTTCGGTGGGCGGCTCCCCGGGGCGCATCATGCGGTAGATGGCAACCCGCGCCGCGGTCATGTCGGCGGTCTCGTCCGCGCGCAGGGTCTGCGACACGTAGCCGCCCTGGTCGAGGTCGTTGATGAACAGCGTCTGCACCTTGGCGACCCTCGCCTCGCGCAGCTTGGCGAGCAGGTCCTCGGTGATCTCGTCGTTGGCGTTGGCGACAATCTCGCCGGTGTCGCCGTTGACCACGTTGTGCGCCAGGGTGCGGCCGATGATGAACTCGTCGGGCGCGGCGACGCGCTTGATGCCGGCGGCCTCCATCTCGCGGATGTGCTTGACCGTGATGCGCTTGTCCTTGGCGACGATCAGCTTGCCCGACTTGTCGCTGATGTCGAAGCGCGCGATCTCGCCGCGCAGGCGCTCGGGGACGATCTCGAACTGCACGGCGTCGGCGCCGACCTGGAAGGTGTCGAAGGCGAAGAACTCCTTCAGGATCCGCTCCGGGGTGTAGCCCAGCGCCTTGAGCAGGATGGTCACCGGCATCTTGCGGCGGCGGTCGACGCGGAAGAAAACGATGTCCTTGGGGTCGAACTCGAAGTCCAGCCAAGAACCGCGGTAGGGAATGACGCGCGCCGAGAACAGCAGCTTGCCCGAGCTGTGGGTCTTGCCGCGGTCGTGCTCGAAGAACACGCCCGGGGAGCGGTGCAGCTGGCTGACGATGACGCGCTCGGTGCCGTTGATGATGAACGAGCCGGTGGTGGTCATGAGCGGGATCTCGCCCATGTAGACCTCCTGCTCCTTGACCTCCTTGGGCGCCGGCCGCGGCGAATCCTTGTCCATGATCACGAGGCGCACCTTGGCGCGCAGCGGGCTGGCGTAGGTGAGGCCGCGCTGCTGGCATTCCTTGACGTCGAACGGCGGCTCGCCGAGCTGGAAGCTGACGAACTCCAGCCGCGCATTGCCCGAATGCGAGGAGATCGGGAAGATCGAGGTGAACGCGGCCTGCAGGCCCTCGTTGCGCCGGCTCTCGGGCGCGACGTGCGCCTGGAGGAACGCGGTGTAGGACTCGAGCTGCGTCGCCAGCAGGAACGGCACGTCCTGCACGATGGCGCGCTTGGCAAAGCTCTTGCGGATGCGTTTACGCTCGGTCAGAGAATAGGTCATTGAAGCTCCAGTAGGGCAAGCGGCTCAGAGGTCAGGGGAAAGGCGGCGGCCGGCGCCTGCAGCCTTTCCTTTGGCCTCGGGCCGGGAACGGCGCGTGCCGTTCCCGGGTTCCGAATGCGTCCAGCGTTACTTGATCTCGACCTTGGCGCCGGCGTCGGCCAGCTTCTTGGCCACGGTGTCGGCCTCGGCCTTCGCCACGCCTTCCTTGACCGGCTTGGGCGCGCCGTCCACGAGGTCCTTGGCTTCCTTGAGGCCCAGGCTCGTCACCTCGCGCACCGCCTTGATGACGTTCACCTTGTTGTCGCCGGCGGCGACCAGCATCACGGTGAACTCGGTCTTCTCCTCGGCCGCCGCGGCGGCCGCGCCGCCGCCGGCCGCCGGCGCCGCGACCGAAACCGCGGCCGCGGCGGAGACGCCGAACTTCTCTTCCATGTCCTTGATGAGCTGCGAAAGCTCCAGGACGGTCAGCTTCGAGACTGCTTCCAGAATCTGTGCACGTTCCATCTTCTGCTCCGTATGTTTTCGAAAGGTTCCTGAAATGAGATCGGTCCGCGGCGCTGGATCAGGCTGCGGCTTTTTCCTTCGCGTCGCGAACCGCGGCGAGCGTGCGGACGAACTTGCCCGGCACCTCGTTCATGGTCCGCACCAGCTTCGCCATCGGCGCCTGCATGGTGCCCAGCAGCTTCGCCAGCAACTCCTCGCGGCTCGGCATCGTCGCCAGCGCCTTGACGTCCTTGGGGGACATCAGGACGTTGGGCATCGCGCCGCCCTTGATCACGAAGAGCTCGTTGTCCTTGGCGAATTCCGCCAGCACTTTCGCGCCGGCCACCGGGTCCTGCGAGATGCCGTAGATCAGCGGCCCGACCATCTGGTCGGACAGCTTCTCGAACGGCGTGCCCTTGACGGCGCGCCGGGCGAGCGTGTTCTTCAGCACCCGCAGGTAGATGCCCGAAGTGCGCGCCTTGGCGCGCAGCTTGGTCACCGCACCGACGTCGAGGCCGCGATACTCCGCGACGATCACCGTCTGCGCCTTGGCGATCTGCACGGCGATCTCGCTGACGACCGCCTGCTTCTGCTCAAGATTGAGACCCAAGGTCTACCTCCTTGCTCGTTGATGAAGAGGAAGCCCCGCAGTCCCTGCGGACCCGGACCTCCAGCCATGGCGACCTTGAATCGGGAACCTCATTCCAGTTCCTTCCTCGGGACCGCCGTCTGCGTAGGAAACTGCTCGATTAAGCCCCTTCTCCTGCCGGCTCCTACGGTCTTTGACAGCTGCCGCCCCCTCGCGGAGGCGGCGGCCCAAAGTTCTGTTGTGCTTCGCTACTGCTGCGCCTGGGTCGGAAGCGACGACGGGTCCACCTTCACGCCCATGCCCATCGTGCTCGACACCGAAAGCTTGCGCAGGTAGATGCCCTTGGTGCTCGTCGGCTTGACGCGGTTCAGCGCCTCGACCAGCGCGGCGAGGTTGTCTCGCAACTGCTCGGGGCTGAACGAGGCGCGGCCGATCGTGCACTGGATCACGCCCGCCTTGTCGGCCCGGAACTGCACCTGGCCGGCCTTCGCGTTCTTCACCGCGCCCGCCACGTCCGGGGTCACCGTCCCCACCTTCGGGTTCGGCATCAGGCCACGCGGGCCCAGGATCTGGCCCAGCTGGCCCACCACCCGCATCGCCTCGGGCGCCGCGATCACGACGTCGAAATCCATCTTGCCCGCCTTCACCTGCTCGGCGAGGTCGTCCATGCCGACCAGGTCCGCGCCGGCGGCCTTCGCCGCCTCGGCGCGATCGCCCTGCGCGAACACGGCCACGCGCACCTTCTTGCCGGTTCCCGCGGGCAGCACCACCGCGCCGCGCACCGTCTGGTCCGATTTCTTCGCGTCGATGCCGAGGTTCACCGCGACGTCGACCGACTCGTCGAACTTGGCCGTCGCCGTGTCCTTGACCAGCTTCATCGCCTCCAGCGCCGCGTAGACCTTGTCGCGGTCGACCTTCGAGGCGATCGCCTTCCTGCGCTTGGAATCGCTCATTTACATGCCCTCCACGATCACGCCCATGGACCGCGCGCTGCCGGCGACGGTCCGCATCGCCGCCTCCAGGTTGCCCGCGTTCAGGTCGGGCATCTTGGTCTTGGCGATCTCCTCGACCTGCTTGCGGGTGATCTTGCCCACCTTGTCGGTGTGCGGCCGCGGACTGCCGGACTCCAGGCCCGCCGCCTTCTTGATCAGCACCGTGGTCGGCGGGGTCTTGATGATGAAGGTGAAGCTCTTGTCGGTGAAGGCCGTGATCACCACCGGCAGCGGCAGGCCGGGCTCGACCTTCTGCGTCTGGGCGTTGAACGCCTTGCAGAACTCCATGATGTTCAGGCCGCGCTGGCCCAGCGCGGGGCCGATGGGCGGCGCCGGATTGGCCTTGCCCGCGGGCACCTGCAGCTTGATGAAACCGAGAATCTTCTTCGCCATGCCTGCTCTCCTATCGGGTCCGATCGAGCCCCGGGGCCATCCCGGCGCTCTCCCCGCTGAAAATCACAAAATGGTCAGGCCTTCTCGACCTGCCCGAACTCGAGCTCGACCGGAGTCGAGCGCCCGAAAATCGTCACCGCCACGCGCAGGCGGCTCTTCTCGTAGTTCACGTCCTCGACGGTGCCCTGGAAATCGGTGAACGGACCGTCCTTGACGCGCACCATCTCGCCGTTCTCGAACAGCACCTTGGGCTTGGGCTTCTCCACGCCCTCGCGCATCTGCTGCATGATGGCGTTGACCTCCTTCTCGGAGATCGGGGTCGGCTTCATCGCCGTGCCGCCGACGAACCCGGTCACCTTGTTGGTGTTCTTCACCAGGTGCCAGGTGTCGTCGTTCATCTCCATCTCGACCAGCACGTAGCCCGGGAAGAACTTGCGCTCGGACATGTGCTTCTGGCCGCCCTTCATCTCGACCACTTCCTCGACCGGGACCAGGATCTTGCCGAACTTGTCCTGCATCCCGGCGCGCGTGATGCGGTCCTCCAGCGCGCGCTGCACCGATTTCTCGAATCCCGAGTAGGCGTGCACGACGTACCAGCGTTTGGCCATGTTGGACATGTCTGCCGTTCCCGTGCGGTTCATCAGGTCTTCTTCCATCCCAGCACCAGCTCGTAGAGCACCCATTCGAGGCTCTTGTCGCTGAGCCAGAGGAACACCGCCATCACGAAGACGAACGCGAACACCGCCGCCGTCGTCTGCATCGTTTCCTTGCGCGTCGGCCACACCACCTTCTTCACCTCGCCGACCGCCTCGCGCGCGAACGCGAGGAACTGCTGCCCCTGCGCGCTGGTGAGGGCCACCGCGGCTCCCGCGGCGATGCCGCCCAGGACGGAAAGCACCTTCAGCACCAGCGAACCTTCGCCGAGCCAGTAGTACCCGGCCACGCCCGCCGCCACGAGGGCCGCGCCGATCGCCAGCTTGATGATGTCCGCCATCCGTTTCCGATCCCGTCTTGCTCAGTCCCGTTCAGTCATTGGCAGGGGCAGAGGGCCTCGAACCCCCAACCTTCGGTTTTGGAGACCGACGCTCTGCCAGTTGAGCTATGCCCCTGTTGCCGCCCCTTGCTGCCCTGCCCGCCGCCTACTCGATCACCTTGGCGACGACGCCGGCGCCGACGGTCTTGCCGCCCTCGCGGATGGCAAAGCGCAGGCCCTGCTCCATCGCCACCGGCGTGATCAGCGTCACCACCATCTTGATGTTGTCCCCCGGCATCACCATCTCGGTGCCCTTGGGCAGCTCCACCGCCCCGGTCACGTCCGTGGTCCGGAAGTAGAACTGCGGCCGGTAGTTGTTGAAGAACGGCGTGTGCCGCCCGCCCTCTTCCTTGGACAGGATGTACACCTCGCACTCGAACTTCGCGTGCGGGGTGATCGAGCCTGGCTTGGCCAGCACCTGCCCGCGCTCCACTTCCTCGCGCTTGGTGCCCCGCAGCAGGATCCCCACGTTGTCCCCGGCCTGGCCCTCGTCCAGCAGCTTCCTGAACATCTCCACGCCCGTGCACACCGTCTTGGTCGTGGGCTTGATCCCCACGATCTCGATCTCATCGCCCACCTTCACGATCCCGCGCTCCACCCGCCCGGTCACCACCGTGCCCCGGCCCGAGATCGAGAACACGTCCTCCACCGGCATCAGGAACGGCCCGTCCACCGCCCGCTTGGGCTGCGGAATGTACGAGTCCAGCGCCTCGGCCAGCTTCAGGATCGCCTTCACCCCCAGCTCGCCCTCGTCCCCCTCCAGCGCCTTCAACGCCGAGCCGATCACGATCGGGGTCTTGTCCCCGGGAAACTCGTACTTGCTCAGGAGCTCGCGCACCTCCACCTCCACCAGCTCCAGCAGCTCCTTGTCATCGACCATGTCGGCCTTGTTCATGAACACCACGATGTAGGGCACCCCCACCTGCCGCGCAAGAAGGATATGTTCGCGGGTCTGCGGCATCGGGCCGTCGGCCGCCGACACCACCAGGATCGCCCCGTCCATCTGCGCCGCGCCCGTGATCATGTTCTTGATGTAGTCCGCGTGCCCCGGGCAGTCCACGTGCGCGTAGTGCCGCGCCTCGGTCTGGTACTCCACGTGCGCCGTGTTGATCGTGATCCCGCGCGCCTTCTCCTCCGGCGCCGCATCAATCTGGTCGTAGTTCTTCGCCTCACCCCCGAACTTCTTCGCCAGGATGTGCGTCATCGCCGCCGTCAGCGTCGTCTTGCCATGATCCACGTGACCGATCGTCCCCACGTTCAGGTGCGGCTTGGTTCTCTCGAATTTTCCTTTGGCCATGATGTTTCCCGATCCCGGTTTTGTCCGACTGCCGTTTTACTTGGTCTTGGTGCTGATCACCGCCTCGGCGACGCTCTTCGGCGCCTCGGCGTAGTGCTTGAATTCCATGGTGTACGTGGCGCGGCCCTGCGTCAGCGAGCGCAGCGTCGTCGAGTAGCCGAACATCTCGCCCAGCGGCACCTCGGCCTTGATCGCCTTGCTGCCGGCGAGGTCCTCCATGCCCTGGATGACGCCGCGGCGGGACGACAGGTCGCCCATCACGTCGCCCATCTTCTCCTCGGGGGTCTCGACCTCCACCGCCATGATCGGCTCGAGCAGCACCGGATTCGCCTTCTTCATGCCGTCCTTGAAGGCGAAGATCGCGGCCATCTTGAACGCGTTCTCGTTCGAGTCCACCTCGTGGTAGGAGCCATCGAACAGCGTCGCCTTGACGTCCACCACCGGGTAGCCGGCCAGCACGCCGTCCTGCAACGCCTCGATCACGCCCTTCTCGACCGCCGGGATGAACTCGCGCGGCACCCGCCCGCCCTTGATGGCGTCGACGAACTCGTATCCCTTGCCGGCGGGCTGGGGCTCCAGCTTGAGCCAGACGTGGCCGTACTGGCCCCGTCCGCCCGACTGCTTGATGAACTTGCCCTCGGACTCGAGGGACTTCCTCATAGTCTCGCGGTAGGCGACCTGCGGCTTGCCCACCGAGGCCTCGACGCCGAACTCGCGCTTCATGCGGTCGACGATGATCTCGAGGTGCAGCTCGCCCATGCCGGAGATGATGGTCTGGCCGGACTCCTCGTCGGTGCGCACGCGGAACGAGGGGTCTTCCTGCGCCAGGCGGCCCAGGGCCACGCCCATCTTTTCCTGGTCGGCCTTGGTCTTGGGCTCCACTGCCTGCGAGATCACCGGCTCGGGGAACTCCATGCGCTCCAGCGTGATCACCTTGTTGACGTCGCAGATGGTCTCGCCGGTGGTCACTTCCTTCATGCCGACCACCGCGGCGATGTCGCCCGCGCGCACTTCCTTGATCTCGGCGCGCTCGTTGGCGTGCATCTGCAGCAGGCGCCCGATGCGCTCCTTGCGGCCGCGCACCGAGTTGTAGATGGTATCGCCCGAGCTGAGCACGCCCGAGTAGACGCGCACGAACGTCAGCTGGCCGACGTAGGGGTCGGTCGCGATCTTGAAGGCGAGGCCGGCGAAGGGCTCGTCGTCCCCCGCCCTGCGGGTGTCGGGCTCGCCGTTCTCCTTCTCGCCCTTGACCGGCGGGATGTCCGTCGGCGAGGGCAGGTAGTCGATCACCGCGTCCAGCATCGCCTGCACGCCCTTGTTCTTGAACGCGGTGCCGCACAGCATCGGCACGATCTCGTTGTTGATCGTGCGCAGCCGCAGGCCCTTCTTGATCTCCTCGATCGACAGCTCGTTCGACTCGAGGTACTTGTTCATCAGCTCCTCGTTCGCCTCGGCGGCGGCCTCGATCATCTTGGCCTGCCACTCGCGCGCGTCGTCGGCCAGCTCCGCCGGCACCGGCTTCCTCTCGAACTTCATGCCCTGCGAGGCGTCGTCCCAGTAGATGGCCTGCATGGTGACCAGGTCCACCACGCCGACGAACTTCTCCTCGGCGCCGATCGGGATCTGGATCGGCACCGGGTTCGCCTTGAGGCGCGACTTCATCTGGTCGTAGACCTTGAAGAAGTTGGCGCCGACGCGGTCCATCTTGTTGACGAAGGCGAGGCGCGGCACGCGGTACTTGGTGGCCTGCCGCCACACCGTCTCCGACTGCGGCTGCACGCCGCCCACCGCGCAATACACCATGCAGGCGCCGTCCAGCACGCGCAGGGAGCGCTCCACCTCGATGGTGAAGTCCACGTGGCCCGGGGTGTCGATGATGTTGATGCGGTGCTCCGGATAGGACATGTCCATGCCCTTCCAGAAGCAGGTGGTCGCCGCCGAGGTGATGGTGATGCCGCGTTCCTGCTCCTGCTCCATCCAGTCCATCGTCGCGGCGCCGTCGTGCACCTCGCCGATCTTGTGGTTGACGCCGGTGTAGAACAGGATGCGCTCGGTGGTCGTCGTCTTGCCGGCGTCGATGTGCGCCGAGATGCCGATGTTCCGGTAGCGTTCGATGGGTGTCTTGCGGGCCACGGCGCTCACCTAGAACCGGTAGTGCGAGAAGGCCTTGTTGGCCTCCGCCATGCGGTGCACTTCCTCGCGCTTCTTCATCGCGCCGCCGCGGCCTTCCGCCGCCTCGGCGAGCTCGCCCGCCAGCCGCGCCATCATGGATTTCTCGCCGCGCTTCTGCGCCGCCTCGCGGATCCAGCGCATCGACAGCGCGACGCGGCGCGTCGGGCGCACTTCCACCGGCACCTGGTAGTTGGCGCCGCCGACGCGGCGGCTCTTCACCTCGACCACCGGCTTGACGTTCTGCACCGCCTGCGAAAAGACCTCGATCGGGTCCTTGCCCGACTTGGTCTTGATCAGGTCCATCGCGCCGTAGATGATGCGCTCGGCGGTGGACTTCTTGCCGCGCGTCATCAGGACGTTGACGAATTTCGCCACATCCACGCTGCCGAACTTCGGGTCGGCGAGGATCTCGCGCTTGGGGACTTCTCTGCGACGGGGCATTCTGGGTCTCTCTGCGTGTGCTCTGTGTCTGCCGGATCAGGCCCTGGTCAGGCCGTCTTGGCCTGCTTGGCGCCGTACTTGGAGCGGCTCTGCTTGCGGTCCTTGACGCCCTGGGTGTCCAGCGACCCGCGCACGATGTGGTAGCGCACGCCCGGCAGGTCCTTGACCCGGCCGCCGCGGATCAGCACCACCGAGTGCTCCTGGAGGTTGTGCCCTTCGCCGCCGATGTAGCCGATGACCTCGAAGCCGTTGGTCAGGCGCACCTTGGCCACCTTGCGCAGCGCCGAATTGGGCTTCTTGGGCGTCGTGGTGTAGACCCGGGTGCAGACGCCGCGCTTCTGGGGCGAGCCGGCGAGCGCGGGCACCTTGGTCTTGGCCTTCTTGTCGGCCCGGCCATGACGCATTAACTGATTGACGGTAGGCATATTTTTCGGGTTTCCAGAAACAAACCGGGCGGCGAGGTCCTTGGAACCCGCTGCCGCCCAGGGGCAAAAAAGAGGCCGGATTATAAAGAGGAAATTGGGTCCACGCAAGGATCTTGACGGCTTATTTCAGGCCTCCGGGCGCGGCTCCCGGACGTAGCCGAAGCGGCCGGGGGCTGCCGCGCGCGTGACGACCGGCAGCTCGCCCAGGTCGTCGCCCCTCAGGGCCGAGTACGCCGCGAGGTCCCGGTCGTCCAGCAGGCCCAGGCCCCGCTTGCCGAGCAGCAGCAATGAGCCTTCCTCGTCCTGCCAGATTCCGGCGGGCTCCCCGAACGCGAGACCGCAATGATCCGCCAGCCTGCCGGCCTCCAGGCGCACGACCAGGGGCGCATACGCCAGCGCGACGAAGATCCGCTGCGGGCCGTTCTGGAAATACCAGCGGCCGCGGGCGTCCGCGGCGTAGTTGCGGCAGATGAACTCGCGCAGCGCCCGGTTGCCGATGCGCTCGAAAGCCGGCGCCGCGCCGCCGGACCGGAGGCGCCATTCGCCGCGCCGGTCGAGCGCGAGCCAGCCGTAGACTTCCGGGACGCCGGGCCACTTCGCCAGCGCGCGCAGGACTGCGTCGTCCACGCGCGCCGCTACCCTGCGGCCGCTGCGGGCGGATCTGTGTGCCGGCGCGTCACGGCGCTACTTTACTATCCGCCCTTTGGATCCCGCTTGCCGCGGGCACGGAAGGATTCCTGCGTGGCCGACGATCTTCTCTACTGGGAGGATTTCCCTCCCGGCGACAGCATGGACATGGGCAGCCACACGTTCACCGAGGCGGAGATCATCGCCTTCGCGCGCCAGTTCGACCCGCAGTCGTTCCACGTCGATCCCGTCGCCGCGAAGGACTCCTTCTTCGGCGGCCTGATTGCGAGCGGCTGGCACACCTGCGCCGTCGCGATGCGACTGATGGTCGACAGGTACGTGGCGCGCTCGGCAAGCCTCGGCTCGCCGGGCCTGGACAACATCCGCTGGCTCGCGCCGGTGCGCGCCGGCGACACCATCCACTACCGCCGCACCACGACTGCGGCGCGGCCATCGGAGAGCAAGCCCGGCATCGGGCTGGTGCACTCGCGCTGGGAGGCGGTCAACCAGCGCGGGGAAACGGTCATGACCATGGAAGGCTGGGGCATGTTCCGCCGGCGGCCGGCCGCGCCCTAGTGTTCCCGGCCGTAGCCGTAGACGGCCATCAGCAGGCGCGCCAGGCGATACCCGGCCCAGATCGCCAGCCGGGTGAGCACCGGCATCCTGCGCCAGGTCCGCAACGGCACGCGCCTCGCCCCCGTGCGCATGGCCTGCTCGAGGCTGTGCCGCAACTCGGTCGCGAAGCGCCGGTCCTCCACGAATACGTTCGCCTCGCGCGCCAGCAGCAGGCTCATGGGATCGATGTTGGAGGACCCGACGCAGGCCGCGTCATCGTCGAACACCGCGACCTTCGCATGCAGGAAGCTGCGGTGGTACTCGAAGATGCGCACGCCGGCGCCAAGCAGCCGGCCGTACAGGGCACGTGACGCGTAGTGCAGCAGGGCATACTCGACCTTGCCCTGCAGCAGGAGGTTCACCCGTACGCCGCGCCGCGCCGCGCCCGCGAGCGCCAGCCGGAAGCGCCTCCCCGGAAAGAAGTAGGCGCAGGCGATGATGATGTCCCTGCGGGCCGCGTCGATCCGCTCCAGGTAGGCAAGCTCGATGTCGCGCCGATGGCGCAGGTTGTCGCGCACCACCAGCGCCGCGCGCTGGCCCTCGGGCAGCGTCGCGGGCATCCCGGGCCCCGCGTGCTCCGCCCCCCGGTGCAGCGCGCGCCAGCCCGGCCAGCGCCGGCCCAGCGTTGCCCAGGAAACCCGGCTCCAGAGCCGGGAGGCCTCCAGGCGGACCTTCGCCACGAGCGGCCCCTCGATCCGCACCGCGTAGTCGTATCGCGGGGGCGTGTGCCCCGGCGTGTGGTAGTCGTCGATGATGTTGATCCCGCCCACAAACGCGACGACGCCGTCGATGCAGGCCAGCTTGCGGTGCATCCGCCGCAGGCGCGTGCGCTGGCGCCACGGGGGCCATGGACTGACCTGCGGCCGGAAGACGAGGATCCGGACGCCGGCGTCGGTCATGTTGGCGCGCAACCGGGGCGGGAAGTCCTTGGCGCCGAAGCCGTCGATCAGCAGCCGGGTCGCGACGCCCCTCGCCGCCGCGCGCGCGAGCGCATCCGCGATCAGGCTCCCGGTCTCGTCGTCGGTGAAGATGTAGGTCTCGAGAAAGATCTCCCGCGCCGCGGCGTCGATCGCGGCCACGAGCGCCGGGAAGTACTGCTCGCCGTTGCGCAGCAACCCGAGGCGGTTCCCGGGAACGTACTCAGGCACGCCGCCCCCCGCCGGCGGGCGCGCGGGCGATCTCCGCGCTGACCGCAAGGTGGTCCGAGAGCATCGACCAGGGCCGGCCGCGGTGCACGCGGGAACCGATGACCTCGAACCCGCGCACGTAGATCCGGTCCAGCCGCAGCACGGGCAGCAGGCTCGGGAACGTGCGCAGGTGGCGGCCGCTGGCCGCGTACGAGACTTCCGTCATGCCGAGCCGGTGCTCCAGCACGCGCGTGGCGCGCTGGCGCCAGTCGTTGAAGTCGCCGGCGACGATGATCGGGGCGTCGGTCTGCGCCAGCGCCTCCAGCCGCGCGGCAATCGCGTCCAGCTGCCGGCCGCGGCCGCGCTCGTGCAGCGACAGGTGGACGCAGAAGCAGTGCAGGTTCCGGCGCCAGCCGGGAATCGTGACCACGGTGTGGAGCAGGCCGCGGCGCTCGAAGCGGCTGTCCGAGACGTCGTGATTCTCCGAGGACAGGATCGGGAAGCGCGACAGCAGCGCGTTGCCGTGGTGGCCGTGCTCGTAGACCCGGTTGCGCCCGTAGGCATGCTGCCAGCGCTCCTCGGCGAGGAACTCGTGCTGCGGCGAGCCGGGCCAGCCGGCGAACCGGAGCGCGTGGCGATCGTTCAGGCCCTGCACCTCCTGCAGGAACACCAGGTCCGGGTCCAGCGCGCGCAGCCCCTCGCGCAGGTCGTGGATCACCATGCGCCGGTTGAACTGCGACAGGCCCTTGTGGATGTTCAGGGTGACGACGCGCAGCCTGCGGTTCACGGCGGCTCCAGGATGAAGCGCCGCTCGAGCAGGTCGGCATCGTCGAAATGCCGCCGGCCGACGAACGCGGTCGCGTGCCGGCCCCACTGGCGCATCGCCCCGGCCGAGGCGATGCCCATCGGCCAGAACAGGCGCCGCTCCTCGCGTTCGGTGCCGGGCACCAGGCCATCCGGGCCGAAGACGCTGCGCCGGCCGCCGCCCGGATACGGCAGCGAACGCAGGTCCTCGTCGGCCGCCAGCTCGTAGCGGGCGAGGCTGTCGAGCCCGTTCACCAGCTCGACGCCTTCCACGCCGTGCGTCCCGCTCGCGATGCGCAGCAGCGCGCGCTCGCCGGGCTGCACGCGCGGCAGCGTCGCCGGGGAAAACGCCCACTCCTGCAGGCGGTCGGGCGGCGGAATCGGGCGCGCCCTCGGCGTGGGAAAGAACAGGTGGTAGCAGCCGCAAGGATGGATGCTGTCGAACAGCACCGGCTCGCCGTCCTCCGCCAGCGTCACGCGCCAGGTCACGCCGTCCAGGCGGCCGGCGAGGATGTCGCCGGGCGCGCTGGGCGGGCGCTCGGGAAACCAGATGGTGTAGACGAGCTGCAGCAGCACCCGGCCCCGGTAGACCGTGTGCGCGGCCCGCGCGTACACCGTCGGGACGGCCGCATCCACTTCCGGCGCGGGCGCGCCCGCCACCCAGCGCAGGCGGCCGAACCGGTCGGCATCGCCCAGGACCTCGATCTCGAAACTGGGCGCATGGGCGGCCAGCAGCAGCTCCAGGTCCTGCGCGGGCGGCTCCGGGATGCCGAGCGGATTGCGCGCCGCGCTGGCGAGGATGCCGGCCACCCCGGAGTAGCCCAAGCGCACCGCCGCCGGCGGGGCGAATCGAACCCGGACGCCGCCGGCCGGCGCGGCGTCCCGGCGCCGGCGCTCGAACGCCGCGCGCGTTTCCGCTTCCCAGCGGCGCACGCCGGCAGCGAACGGAATCCGCGTCAGCACGTACAGGCCCAGAACCCGCTGCGCGGCGGAGTAATCGTCCGGCACCTTCGCGCGCTCCAGCGCGAGCGCGCTTTCGGCCGGCTTGGCGAAATCGATCTCCCGCAGCAGGCGGGCGCATTCCCGGGTACGCGTCGCGGCTTCGCCCCGCTGGGCCTCCAGCACCAGTCCGGGCAGCGCGCGCAGGCGCTCGTCGGGCAGGTTCGCGATCTCGGCGCGGCGCGCGGCCAGGTCGAGGCCGGTCATCCGGTCGGCGAGCGCGTGCAGCGCGTTCCAGTCGGCCGCCGCCCGCGGCACCAGCGCGGCCAGCGTGCGGTTGACGCGCAGGTACGGGAAGCCGCGGACGCGGGCGTCCTGCGCGTCGCGCACGCCGGCGGCGTCGATCTCCCGCTCCAGTGCCTGGAACCACTCCGCGCAGCCACGCACCGGGGGCGCCTCCGACGCCAGATGCGCGTCAAGGGGTGCATGGACGGCGGCGCAGCCGGCGAGCAGCGCCGCACCGGCAAGGATCGCGGCGCGACCGATCACGCTGCGAATTATCACGCGCACGGCGCGCGCGAGGCCAGCATCCGGATGGCGTCGCGATTGGACCACGAGAAGCACTTCGCGGCCGCCCTCGTCCAGGGCAGCCAGATCGCTGCCGTGTGCTCGCCGGGCGCCAGCGCGACCGGCCCGGGCCCGGGCACCTCGAGGCTGAACACATGCTCGGTGTTGTGCACCGTGCCCGGCACGAAGCGATGGCGCCATTCCGGATAGATCTCGAACGTGTAGGCAAGCGGCCAGCGCCGCAAGCGCGCCGGCGGCGCCTCGATTCCCGTCTCCTCGCGCACCTCCCGCCGCGCCGCCTCCGCCAGCGGCTCGTCCGGGCGGTCGAGCGAGCCGGTGACCGATTGCCAGAATCCCGCGCGCGCGGCCCTCTCCAGGAGCAGGACCTCCAGCTCCGGCGTGTGAATCACCACCAGCACCGAAACCGGCAGCTTCAGCGTCATCGCCGGTCGCGGTGCAGCTCCGGCAGGGCGGGATCGGCGCCGATGAACACGGCGAAGAAGGGTCGCCGCCGCTCGGCCCAGTAGGACGCGGTCGAGGCCAGGATGTCGCGCAACACGCCGATGTCGTCCCTCGCCGCGGCGGAGGCACCTTCGATCAGCAGCACGTCGCCCGCGGCGGTCGACCAGGACAGGTCGGCCAGGCAATCCTCCAGCGCGTCCCAGTTGCCGCCGAACCAGGAGGGGAACGAGAGCGCCCGCGCCAGTTGCCGCAGGACCTCCGCCTTGCCATCGCCGCTGCGCAACGTCACGCGCGCAAGGTGCAGGCCGCTGTCCTTCACTGCGTCGACCACCGCATCGGCGCGCGCCGCGCGGTAGACGCCGTTCCTCGACGCGTCGGCGAGGCGTTTCAGCAGCGTGCTCATTCCAGGACCCGCCTGAAGGACCGATAGTGGTCGTCAGTGTAGTAGACCTCGCCGCGGACCAGGGCGCCGTCCGAGGCCAGTCCCGCCACGATCCGGCGCGCGCCCCGGTCGCGGCGACCCGGGGTCTTCACGGTGTACTCGCGGTAGTGGCCGCGCGGGCGCTTCGGCAGCAGGCCCTCGCGGTTGCCGAACACGCTGCTGTCCTTCTGGTACGGGAACGGCCCGCCCCTGCGGATCAGCTCAAGCGTGGCGCGCGCCTCCGGCGGCAGCGCCTCGACCCGCACCTCGCCGAGAGGCTGGAACGCAAGCGCAAGGGCCGCGAACGCGAGCCCGGCGACCCCGGCGAGCAGGCGGGCGAGGCGCCTCACTTCGGCGCTGGCGCGTTCCTGAGGCGGATGTGCAGCTCGCGCAGCTGGCGCTCGCTCACCGGCGAAGGCGCCCCGGTCACCAGGTCCTGCCCGCGCTGCGTCTTCGGGAAGGCGATGACGTCCCGGATCGCCTCGACCCCGGCCATCAGCGCCACCAGGCGATCGAAGCCGAAGGCAATGCCGCCGTGCGGCGGCGCGCCGTACTGCAGCGCCTGCAGCAGGAAGCCGAACTTCGCCTGCTGCTCCTCGGGCGGGATGCGCATGGCGCGAAACACCTGCTGCTGCACCTCCTCGCGGTGGATCCGCACCGAGCCGCCGGCGATCTCCCAGCCGTTGAGCACCATGTCGTAGGCCTTGGCATAGGCCTTCTCCGGGGCCGTTGCCATGAACCCCTCGTGGCCGTCCTTGGGGCTCGTGAACGGATGGTGGCGCGCCTTCCACTGCTTCGATTCCTCGTCGAACTCGAACATCGGGAAGTCCACCACCCAGAGCGGGCGCCAGCCCTTCTCCGCCAGACCCCGCTCATGGCCGATGCGCTGGCGCAGCGCGCCCAGGCAGGCATTGGCCGCCTCGGCCTTGTCGGCGCCGAAGAAGATGAGGTCGCCGTCGGCCGCGCCGGTGCGCTCCAGGATCGCCGCCAGCGCCTTCGCGTGCAGGTTTTTCACGATCGGCGACTGCAGGCCATCGGCGCCCTTGTCGCGCGCATTGACCTTGATCCACGCCAGGCCCTTGGCGCCGTGGCCCTTGACGAATTCCGTGTAGCCGTCGATCTCCCCGCGCGTGAGCGCGCCGCCCCCCGGGACGCGCAGCGCGGCCACCCGCCCGCCGGGCGCGTTCGCCGGCCCGGAGAAGACCTTGAAATCCACGTCCTTCATGATGTCGGTGAGCTCGGCCAGCTTGAGCGGCACCCGCAGGTCGGGCTTGTCGACGCCGTAGTCGCGCATCGCCTCGTCGTAGCCCATCACCGGGAACGGGTCCGGCAGCGCGACGCCCAGCACCTCGCGGAACAGGTGCCGCGCGAGGCCTTCCATCAGGGTCCGGATCGCGGCCTCGTCGAGGAACGAGGTCTCGATGTCGATCTGGGTGAACTCCGGCTGGCGGTCGGCGCGCAGGTCCTCGTCGCGGAAGCACTTGGTGATCTGGTAGTAGCGGTCGAAGCCCGCGATCATCAGCATCTGCTTGAACAGCTGCGGGCTCTGCGGCAGGGCGTAGAACTGGCCGTCGTTCAGGCGTGAGGGCACCAGGAACTCGCGCGCGCCCTCGGGCGTGGACTTGTACAGCACCGGGGTCTCGATCTCGACGAAGTGGTTGCCGTCCAGGTAGGCGCGCGCGGCGCGCGCGGCGCGGTGGCGCAGGCGCAGGTTGCGCTGCATGAACTCGCGGCGCAGGTCGACGATGCGGTGTTCCAGGCGCACCGTTTCCGAGATCGTGTCGTCGTCGAGCTGGAACGGCGGCGGCACCGCGGTGTTGAGGATCTCCACCTCGTGGGCCAGCACCTCGACCTCGCCCGAGCGCAGGTTCGGGTTGACCGTGCCTTCGGGGCGCCGGCGCACCACGCCGGTCACCCTGAGCACGTACTCGCCGCGCACGCGCTCGGCGTTGGCGAAGGCCTCGGCCCGGTCGGGGTCGCAGACCACCTGCGCCAGGCCGTCGCGGTCGCGCAGGTCGATGAAGATCACTCCGCCGTGGTCCCGCCGCCGGTGCGCCCAGCCGGCCAGCGTGACGCGCGCGCCCACCAGGTCCGCGGACAGTCCGCCGCTGTAGTGTGATCTCATCCGTTCAGCCTCTTCCGTTGGAGCCGGGCGGCACCACGCCCATGGAGATGATGTACTTGAGCGCCTCGTCCACGGTCATGTTCAGCTCGATGACGTCCCGCCTGGCGACCAGCACGAAGTAGCCGCCGGTCGGGTTGGGCGTCGTCGGCACGTAGACGCTCACGTAGTCGCCCTGCAGGTGCCTGGCCACGTCCCCGCCCGGCGCGCCGGTGAGGAAGGCGATGGTCCACATGCCCTCCCGCGGCCATTGCACCAGCAGCGCCTTGCGGAATGCCTGGCCGCTCGAGGAGAACAGCGTGTCCGAGATCTGTTTGACGCTGGAGTAGATCGAGTTCACCACCGGGATGCGGTGCAGCACCTCGTGCCACAGGTGCACCAGCCGCGCGCCGAGGAAGTTCGTGGCGAAGATCCCGGTCAGCAGCACGATCACCAGCGTCATGACCACGCCCATGCCCGGCACATGGATGCCGAGCCAGTTCTCGGTCTGGAACTCCGGCGGCAGCAGCAGCAGCGTCTGGTCGAGCGCATCCACCACCAGCTTCAGCACCCAGAGGGTGATGACCAGCGGGATCCAGATCAGCAGTCCGGTGATCAGGTACTTTTTCATGGTCCGGAAACAAAAAGGCCCGGCAGCGGTGCCGGGCCGGTTGCGCAGGCCCTCAGGGGATCAGTTGGTGGTGGCCGCCGGCTTCGCCGCCGGCTTGGTCTCGCTCTTCGCTTCCGCCTTCGCCTCGGCTTTCGCTTCCGTCTTGGCTTCGGCCTTGGCTTCGGCCTCGGGCGCGGGCTTCGACTCGTCCTTCGCCGGCGCCTTGCCTCCCTTGAAGTCGGTCGCATACCAGCCCGAGCCCTTCAGCTGGAACCCGGCCGCCGAGAGCAGCTTGCGGAATTTCTTCTTGCCGCAGGACGGGCACTTCGCGATCGGCGGCTCGGACACCTTCTGGAGGAACTCCTCCTGGTGGCCGCAGGCTTCGCAGCGATATTCGTAGATCGGCATGGTGGCGCTTTGTCAGCCGGCCATTATATCCCGCTATCGCCCTGATTTCAGAACGGAATATCGTCCTCCATGTCATTGAAGCTGCCGGCGGGCTTCTTGGCCGGCGCCGGCTTGCCCTCGGCGCGGGCCGGCGCCGCGCGCTCCGCCCCGCGGGATTCCGGCGCCCCGCCGCCCTGGCGCGAACCCAGCATCTGCATCGAATCGGCGCGAATCTCGGTCGAGTAATGCGTCTGCCCGTCCTTGTCGTACTTGCGCGTGCGCAGGCTGCCTTCGACGTAGACCTGCGAACCCTTCTTCAGGTACTCCCCGGCGATTTCCGCCAGGCGGCCGAAGAACGAGATGCGGTGCCACTCGGTAGCCTCCTTCATCTCGCCGCTTGCCTTGTCCTTCCAGCGGTCGGTGGTGGCGATCCGGATATTGGTCACCGCCTCGCCGCTGGGCAGGTATCGGGTTTCGGGATCGGCGCCGAGATTGCCGACCAGGATTACCTTGTTCACGGATGCCATGCCTGTCCCCTTTCGCTTCCAGTGTACATGTATGGATATACAACGCCTAGCCGTGCGCCGGGTTGACCGCGGCGCCCCGGCGGGGCGGGCGCATGCCTGCGGCGGCGGCCAGCCAGGCCAGCACCAGGACCGCGCAGGCGCCGAACAGCATCCCGGCCCCATGGTGCTTCGCCAGCCAGCCCCCGGCAAGGCCGCCGAAGAACAGGCCGAGGGTCTGCGCGGTGTTGTAGACGCCGATCGCCGCCCCGCGCGCGGCCGCCGGGGCGATGCGCGAGACCAGCGACGGCAGCAGCGCCTCGAGCACGTTGAAGGCCACGAAGAACGCGAGCAGGAGCGCGGCCAGGCCCGCGATGCCGGGTCCGCCGGCCCCGGCGGCCGCCAGCGCGACCAGCACCAGCGCCAGCAGCACCACCGACCCCACCAGCACCGGCTTGGGCCGGTCGCGGCGGTCGGCGTAGAACACCGGCGGCAGCATGATCGCGAAGGACACCAGGACCACGGGCAGATAGAGCAGCCAGTGCCGCTCCAGCGCCAATCCGGCCCCGACCAGCATGGTCGGCAGCACCACGAACAGCGCCATCTGCACCACGTGCAGCACGAAGATGCCGAGGTTCAGGCGCAGCAACTCCGGCTGCAGCACCACCGCCGGCCCGGCCTCCGCGCGCGTGGCTGGCGCGCGGCGCGGCGGCTCCGGCACCGCGACGGCGACCAGCCCCGCCGCCGCCAGCGCGAGCACCCCGATGAGGACGAACAGGCCGCCCATGCCGATCGCCTGGTACAGCACCGGCGCGGCGACCAGCGACAGCGCGAAGGCGAGGCCGATCATCGAGCCGATCATCGCCATCACCTTGGTGCGGTGGCGCTCGCTGGTGAGGTCCGCGGCCAGCGCCACCACGACCGAGGAGATGGCGCCCGCGCCCTGCAGCAGGCGACCGGCGATCGCGGTCCAGATGTCCGTGGCGCCGGCGGCGAGGAAACTGCCGGCGGCAAACACGGCCAGCCCGGCGTAGATCACCGGCTTGCGCCCCCAGCGGTCCGAGGCGATGCCGAACGGGATCTGCAGGATGGCCTGCGCGAGGCCGTAGGCACCCAGCGCGGCGCCGACGAGGACGAGGTTGTCGCCGCCGGCAAGCTGCGGGGCGTGCACCGCGAACACCGGCAGGATGAGGAACAGGCCGAGCATGCGCAGGCCGAACACGCCCGCGAGGCTCGCGCCCGCGCGCAGCTCGGTCGGGGACATCCGTTCGGGGGATACCCGGTCGGCCGGCATGAAGGTGTGGAGGGCTGCGGGGGAAAGGGACGATAATAGCAAGTTTCCCCTCCCGCCTCGACGCCTTGGACCTGCGCCCCGCCCCTTCGCCGACGATCCGCATCCGCGGCGCCCGCACGCACAACCTCAAGAACATCAGCCTTGAGCTGCCGCGCGACCGTCTGGTCGTGATCACCGGCCTGTCCGGTTCCGGCAAGTCCTCGCTCGCCTTCGACACGCTGTACGCGGAAGGCCAGCGCCGCTACGTGGAGTCGCTGTCGGCCTACGCGCGCCAGTTCCTCGAGCTGATGGACAAGCCCGACGTCGACCTGATCGAGGGCCTGTCGCCCGCCATCGCCATCGAGCAGAAGGCGGCCAGCCACAACCCGCGCTCCACGGTGGGCACGGTCACCGAGATCCACGACTACCTGCGCCTGCTCTACGCGCGCGTCGGCACCCCGTTCTGCCCGGACCATGCGGTGCCGCTGCAGTCGCAGACCGTGGCGCAGATGGTGGACCACCTGCTGGCGCTGCCCGAGGACACGCG
>CAZMDA010000016.1:55815-61222 GCA_964564865.1 uncultured Bordetella sp.
CGCCGGTGGTCGCCGGCCGCAAGGGCGAGCAGGCCGACCTGTTCGACGAGCTGCGCGCCCAGGGCTTCACCCGGGTGCGCGTGGACGGCAAGGTGCACGAACTCGATTCGGCGCCGCGCCTGTCGCGCAACCAGAAGCACTCCGTGGACGTGGTCATCGACCGCATCCGCGTCCGCGGCGACGTGGTGCAGCGCCTGGCCGAATCGCTCGAGACCGCGCTGCGCCATGCCGACGGCCGCGCGCTGGCGGTGGAGGCCGACAGCGGCCGCGAGCACCTGTTCTCGGCGCGCTTCGCCTGCCCGCAGTGCGACTATGCGCTGCCGGAACTCGAGCCGCGCCTGTTCTCCTTCAACAACCCGATGGGCGCCTGCCCGCGCTGCGACGGCCTGGGCGAGATCGAGTTCTTCGACCCGCGCCGCGTGGTGGCGCATCCGAACCTGTCGCTCGCCGGCGGCGCGATCCGCGGCTGGGACCGGCGCAACCACTTCTACTACTCGATGCTGCTCGCCCTCGCCGAGCACTACGGCTTCGATCCCGAGGCGCCCTGGGAGATGCTGGCGGACGAGGCGCAGAAGGTGATCCTGGAGGGCTCGGGCAAGGAGAAGATCGCGTTCCGCTACGTCACCGAGCGCGGCCGCGGCCAGGTGCGCGAGCACGCCTTCGAGGGCGTTATCCCGAACATGGAGCGGCGCTTCCGCGAGACCGACTCGACGGTGGTGCGCGAGGAGCTCGCCAAATTCCGCAACACCCGCGCCTGTCCGGAATGCGAGGGCACGCGCCTGCGGCGCGAGGCGCGCAACGTGAAGATCGCCGGCCATCCGATCTACGACGTCTCGCACTGGCCGCTGCGCGCGGCGCAGGCGTTCTTCGCCGGGCTGGAACTGCCCGGCGCGCGCGCCCAGGTCGCCGGCCGCATCGTGCGCGAGATCGCCAACCGGCTCGAGTTCCTGGTCAACGTCGGCCTGGACTACCTGGCGCTCGACCGGGCCGCCAGCTCCCTCTCCGGCGGCGAATCGCAGCGCATCCGGCTCGCCTCGCAGATCGGCTCCGGGCTCACCGGCGTGATGTACGTGCTGGACGAACCCTCCATCGGCCTGCACCAGCGCGACAACGCGCGCCTGATCGACACCCTCAAGCGGCTGCGCGACCTGGGCAACAGCGTCATCGTGGTGGAGCACGACGAGGACGCCATCCGCGCCGCCGACCACGTCGTGGACATGGGCCCGGGCGCCGGCGGCGCCGGCGGCCGCGTCATCGCCGAGGGCCCGCCGGGGGCGATTCTCGCCAGCGAGGACTCGCTGACCGGGAAGTACCTTTCCGGGAGGATGCAGATCGACGTCCCGGTGCTGCGCAACCGGCCGGGCCGGCAGCGGCTGGTGGTGCGCGGCGCGCGCGGCAACAACCTGAAGGACGCGACGCTGGAGATTCCCGCCGGCCTGCTGGTCTGCGTCACCGGCGTCTCCGGCTCGGGCAAGTCCACGCTGATCAACGACACCCTCTACGCGGC
Organism: uncultured Bordetella sp.; assembly: GCA_964564865.1. GTDB lineage: Bacteria > Pseudomonadota > Gammaproteobacteria > Burkholderiales > SG8-39 > RBG-16-66-20. Next base: position 57,323 of record CAZMDA010000016.1, read on the forward strand.
GGTCGCGCGCCACCTCTACGGCAGCACCGCCGAGCCGGCGCCGCACGAGTCGGTCTCCGGGCTGGAGCACTTCGACAAGGTGGTGAGCGTGGACCAGAGCCCGATCGGGCGCACGCCGCGCTCCAACCCGGCGACCTACACCGGCCTGTTCACCCCGATCCGGGAACTGTTCGCCGGCGTCGCCGAGGCGCGCGCGCGCGGCTACGACCCCGGGCGCTTCTCGTTCAACGTCAAGGGCGGGCGCTGCGAGGCCTGCCAGGGCGACGGCGTGACGCGCGTGGAGATGCATTTCCTGCCCGACATCTACGTCGCCTGCGACGTCTGCCACGGCCGCCGCTACAACCGCGAGACCCTGGAGGTGCGCTACAAGGGCCGCAGCATCCACGAGGTGCTGCAGATGCGGGTCTCCGAGGCCGCCGAGTTCTTCGCCGCGGTGCCCGCGATCGCGAAGAAGCTGGAGACCCTGGTCGAGGTCGGCCTCGCCTACCTCACGCTGGGCCAGAGCGCGACCACGCTCTCGGGCGGCGAGGCGCAGCGCGTCAAGCTGTCGCTGGAGCTGTCCCGGCGCGACAGCGGCCGCACGCTCTACATCCTGGACGAGCCCACCACCGGGCTGCATTTCCACGACATCCGGCTGCTGCTGCACGTGCTGCACCGCCTGCGGGACGCGGGCAACACCGTGGTCGTCATCGAGCACAACCTGGACGTCATCAAGACGGCCGACTGGATCGTGGACCTCGGTCCCGAGGGCGGCGACGGCGGCGGCACCATCGTGGCGCAGGGCACGCCCGAAGCGGTGGCGGCGGTCGAGGCCAGCCATACCGGGCGCTACCTGCGCCGCGTCCTGGGCGCGCGCCAGACCGCACCTGCCCGCAAGCGCCCGGCGCCGCTCCGCTAGAGTACGCGTCCCGACGGAGGATCCACCGCATGGCCGAACGCTCGCTCAACATTGCCTGGGAAGACCCGCTTGCCGCGTTCGCGGCGGGCCGCAGCTACCCCACCCCGATCGACTACCTGCGCGCGATCCGCGACGGCCGCCTCCCCGCGCCGCCGATCGCGAAGCTGCTCGGCATGGACCTGGTCGAGGTCGAGGAAGGGCGCGCGGTGTTCGCGCTGACCCCCGGCGAGCACCACTACAACCCGATCGCCACGGTGCACGGCGGCATCGCCCTCACCCTGCTCGACTCGGCCATGAGCTGCTCGGTGCACACGCTGCTGCCGCCGGGCAAGGGCTACACCACGCTGGAGCTGAAGGTGAACATGGTGCGCGCGATCACGCTCAAGACCGGCCCGGTGCGCGCGACCGGGAAGATCGTCCACATGGGCCGGCAGACGGCGACTGCGGAAGGAAGGCTGGAGGATGCCGCCGGCAAGCTCTACGCCCACGGCACCACCACCTGCATCGTGCTCGACGCGCCCGGCTGATCAGGCCGGGGCGAGCACCGGCGCCGCGCCGCCGGAGCCCCGCCACGCCAGCGTGCGCCGGTGGAAGCCGGCGAGGCTCGCGCGGTGGCCGATGGAAACGAAGGTCGTCCCCGGCAGCCGCTGCGGCAGCAGCGCATAGAGCTCGGCCTGGGCTTCCTCGGGCAGCGAGGCGGTGGCCTCGTCGAGGAACAGCCAGTCGGGCCGGTTGATGAGCGCGCGCGCAAAGGCGAGCCTCTGCTGCTCGCCGCCGGAGAGCAGCTGCGCCCAGTTCTCCTCGCGCGCGAGGTCTTCGCAGAGGTGCGCGAGCCCGGTCGCGCGCAGCGCCTCGCGGGCGTCCTCGTCGGACACGCCCGCGGCATCCTCCGGATAGCACGCCGCGTGCTTCAGGCTGCCGATGGGCAGGTAGGGCTTCTGCGGCAGGAACAGCAGCTTCGCGCCGCGCGGCACGCAGATGCGGCCCTTCCAGTACGGCCAGATGCCCGCGAGCGCCCGGAACAGCGTCGACTTGCCGGATCCCGAAGGCCCGGTGACCAGCACCGGCTCGCCCGGCTTGAACGCGTGGTCGGTCGGCGCGAGCAGCCTGCGCCCCCCGGGCAGCGACAGCTCCAGCTGCTGCAGCGCCAAGCCGTCGGATTCGACGCGGTCGCCATCCAGGCGCTCGGCTTCCTCCCGCGCCCGCGCCAGCGCCTCGGTGAAGCTGGTGAGCCGGTCCACGGTGGCCTTCCAGTTGGCGAAGGCGCCGTAGGCGTTGATGAACCAGGACAGCGCGCCCTGCACCTGGCCGAAGGCGGAGGCGATCTGGAAGATGCCGCCCAGCGGCATCTGCCCGGAGAAGAAGCGCGGCGAGGCGACGATGAACGGGAAGATGATCGCGATCTGGGCATAGAGCACGGTGAACCAGGTGAGCTGCTTCTGCTTCAGCATCTTCGCCCACCACACCGACACCACGTCGGCGAAGCGCGCGCGGAAGTTCCCGGACTCGCCCGCCTCGCCGCGGTACAGCGCCACGCCCTCGGCGTTCTCGCGCAGGCGCACCAGCGCGAAGCGGAAGTTCGCCTCGTTGCGCTGCAGGTCGAAGTTGATGCCGATCAGGCGCCGGCCGATGAGGTGCGTGAGCCAGGTGCCGGCAATCGCGTACGCGAGCGCCACCCAGACCATGTAGCCGGGAATCTCGATGCCGAGCAGCGTCGCCGGCCCGGAGATGGCCCACAGGATGCCGACGAAGGACACCAGGGTCACCACCGCGGAGAGCAGGCCCAGGGTCAGGGTCAGCGTCAGGTCGACGAAGATGTTGAGGTCCTCGGCGATGCGCTGGTCCGGGTTGTCGGTGCCCTTGTCCAGCAGCTGCAGGCGGTAGTAGGCGCGGTCCTTCAGCCAGTCGGCGAGGTAGCGCTCGGTGAGCCAGGTGCGCCATTCGATGAACAGCATCTGCTGGAAGTACTGGCGGTAGACGCCGGTGATGATGAACAGCAGCGCGAGCAGCGTGAACATGCCCAGCTGGCGGAAGAACTCGGCCTGGTCGCGCGACTCGAAGGTGTTGTAGAAGTCCCGGTTCCAGGCGTTGAACAGCACCTCCAGCCACACCAGCAGGAGCGCGAGGCCCACCACCGTGGCGAGCAGCAGCAGGCCCCTGCCCCGCTGCTCCGAGACCCAGTAAGGGCGCGTCAGCGCCCACAGCGTGCGGAAAAAGCGCTTCTTCGGCATTGCCATACCCCTGTGCGGACCGGCGGTTCCGGGCCAGTTTACAGAACGGCCGCAACGGGGCGAGAATCGTCCGCATGCACCAGCAGGTCTACCGCTTCGACCCTTCCCTGGAGCACCGCGCGGAGCCGCGCGCGACGCAACGAGCCAACCACCTGTTCGTCTTCCTGCACGCGAGCGGCGCCGGCGCCCGCTCCATGATCCCCGCGGCGTTCCGCTTCCAGGGGCGCTTTCCCAGCGCCGCGCTGGTGGTGCCCAGCGGCTTTTCCCTGTTCGGCGGGCCGGGCGAGGACGACGGCCGCCAGCAGTGGTTCTCCACCCGCGGCCTGAACGACGACAACCGCATGGCGCGCGTCGCGGCGATCCTGCCGCGCATCGAGCAGCTTGTGCGCCGCGAGCAGACCCACTACGGCGTGCCGCCGGAGCGCTCGGTGCTGATCGGCTACGCGCAGGGCGGCACGGTGGCACTGGAGACCGCGAAGGCCTATCCCGGGCTCGTCGGCGCGGTGGTGGCCTACGCGGCCCGCTTCGCCCGCCTGCCCGACGCCGCCAGCCGCGTGCGCACGCGCTTTCACCTGGTGCACGGCGGGCTCGACTCGGTGGTGTCGCGCGTGCACGCCGAGCGCGCCGCGCGCGCGCTCGCCGGCCTGCACGTGCCGGTGACGCTGGACATCATCGAGGACCTCGGCCACGCGCTCAGCCACGAGGCGATCTGCCGCGGCTCGCTGCGCCTGCTGCAGGGCATCTACGAGGGGCGGCGCGCCACGCTGCACT
>CAZMDA010000017.1:0-34293 GCA_964564865.1 uncultured Bordetella sp.
TGGAGGGCGGCTACGACATCCGCACGGTGCAGGAGCTGCTGGGGCACTCGGACGTGTCGACGACGATGGTCTACACGCACGTGCTGAACAAGGGCGGGCGCGGGGTGCGCAGTCCGCTGGACCAGGAAAGGGGGACTCATGCAGGCGCATGATCGAATTGCCGAACGCATCGTCACTCTACGGGGTTTGCGCGTGATCCTGGACTCGGACCTGGCGGCGCTCTACAGGGTGCAGACGCGGCGGCTGAACGAGCAGGTCCGGCGCAACGCCGGCCGGTTCCCGCCGGAGTTCATGTTTCAACTGACAAATCATGAGCTTGCGCGTTTGATGTCGCAAATTGCGACATCAAAGATCGGTCGCGGCGGCATCCGCAAGCCACCTTCGGCATTCACGGAGTTCGGCGCACTCATGGCAGCAACGGTGTTGAACTCGCCGGAAGCGATCGAGGTATCCGTGCACGTGGTGCGCGCGTTCGTCCGCATGCGCGAGGCACTCGAGTCCCACAAGGAGATCGCCAGGCAGTTGGCCAGCCTTGAACGAAAGGTCGGCACGCACGATCGCGCGATCCTCGAAATCCTCCAAGCCATCCGGCAGTTGACGCAGCCACCTGAGCCACCAAGGCGAAAGCGGATCGGATTCGTCTAGTTCGACCCATTCACTTCGACGAATCAGTCGCTTGCGGCTTTGAGATCACAATTTGTGATCTCAAAGCCAGTGAGCCGTCGAGTTCGGATCCCTGCAGGAGGTGGTCACAAGTTGTGACCACCTGTTGTGGGCGCGGAATGTAACCGATCGGTTACATCTACCTCGCCCCAGCGCCCCGCCCTACCGCCGCTCCATCGCCAGCCGCGCCGCCAGGCCGACCAGGATCGCTCCGCTCACGCGATTCACCCACAGGAGCACCGAGGGTCGCGAGCGCAACCAGCCCGAGAGCGCGCCGGCGAACACGCCCACCGGCCCTTTCACCAGGAACGTGAGCCCGGCGAACGCCACACCGAGCGCGAACACCGTCAGCGTCGGGTTCTCCGCGCCGGGCGAGACGAACTGGGGAAGGAAGGCGAAGTAAAAGAGCGCGATCTTTGGGTTCGACAGGTCCGACAGCGCACCGTCAATGAACAGTCGCGGCAGCGCGCGCCGGCCGCCGGAGCCCAGCTCCAGCTGCGCGCGCTTCGTCAGCAGCATGCAGACGCCGAGGTACAGCAGGTAGGCCGCGCCGACGAGCTTGAGGGCGACGAACAGCCACTCCGAGGTGCGCAGGATGGCGCCCAGGCCCAGCGTCGCGAGCACGGTGTGGCCCAGCAGCCCCGTGCTCACGCCCGCGGCGGTGGTCACCCCCGCGGCCACGCCCTGCGCCACCGAGCGCGACATGACGAGGATCATGTCCTGTCCCGGCACCGCGATCAGGACCAGCGACGCCGCGGCGAACAGCAGCCAGTCGGCCTGGATCACGTCAGCCGCGCTTCTTCTTCGGCGCCGCCTTGAGATACGCCAGCATCGCTTCCAGCCCGAGGATGTACGAGTTCACCCCGAACCCCGCCACCATGCCCACCGCAGTCTCGGCGAGGATGGAATGGAAGCCCCGCTTCTCGATGTTGGTCATGTGGATCTCGATGTACGGGAAGGGCACCGCGCGCAGGGTGTCGCGCAGGGGATAGCCGCCGAAGAGCCATGCCGCCGGGTTCATCACCAGGCCGTCGATCTTCCCGACCGAGGCGTAGAGCCGCTCCATGGCGGCGGGCTCGCTGTGGGTGTAGAAGATGTCCAGCGCGTAGCGGTTCTTCTTCGCGTGGGCGCGCACGATGGCGTCCAGCTGGGCGGCGGTGGTCCTGCCGTAGATCTCCGGCTGGCGCTTGCCCAGGTAGCTCATGTTGGGCCCCTGGATGAGCAGGATCTTGTGCATGGGAACCGTCCCCCCTGGTTTGTCGTCGCGATCGTGGTTGCGAAAGGGTGCTGGATAGCACGTTTCCGCGCCTTAGAATAGCGGCCATGAACGCGCCCATGAAGACTGCCACCCGCCCTCCCTTCACCTACGACTTCCCCTACGCCTGGCCGAGGAAGCCGCTGCTGGCGAAGAACGTCGTCGCCACTTCGCAGCCGCTGGCGGCGCAGGCCGGCTTGCAGATGCTCGCCGCCGGGGGCAACGCGGTGGACGCGATCCTCGCCACCGCGATCACGCTCACGCTGGTGGAGCCGGTCTCCAACGGCATCGGCTCGGACTTGTACGCCATTCTCTGGGACGGCCGGCAGCTGCACGGCCTGAATTCGTCGGGGCGCTCGCCGGCGGCGTGGACGCCGGATTATTTCGGCGGCGCGAAAGCGATGCCGCCGCGCGGCTGGAACTCGGTCAGCGTCCCCGGCTGCGTCGCCGGCTGGCGCGCGCTGTCGGAGAAGTTCGGCAAGTTGCCGTTCGCCAGGCTCTTCGAGCCCGCGATCCGCTACGGCCGCGAGGGGTATCTCGTGTCGCCCACCATCGCGAAGCAATGGGCGCTGCAGGCGAAGGAGCTGCACGTGCAGCCCGGGTTCGCGGAGGCCTTCATGCCCGGCGGCCGGCCGCCGGCGGCGGGCGAGCTGTTCCGCTTCCCGGAGCACGCCGCGACGCTGGAGAAGATCGCGGCGACGAAGGGCGAGGCGTTCTACCGCGGCGAGCTGGCGGCGATGATGGAGGCGCACGCGAAGCAGAACGGCGGCGCGATGAAGGTCTCCGACCTCTCGGCGCACGCCGCGGAGTGGGTCGAGCCGCTGGAGATGAATTACCGCGGCTACACCGTCCACGAGATCCCGCCCAACGGCCAGGGCATCGTGGCGCTGATCGCGCTGGGGATCATGCAGCAGTTCGACATGAAGGCCCTGCCGGTGGATTCCGCCGACAGCCTGCACCTGCAGATCGAGGCCATGAAGCTCGCCTTCGCCGACGCGCTCGCCTACGTGGCGGACGTGTCCTACATGCCCTTCCCGCCCAGGCAGATGCTGGACCCGGCGTACCTGAAGGCACGCGCCAGGCTGATCGACATGAAGCGCGCGCAGCCCTTCGCCGCCGGCACGCCCCCGAAGGGCGGCACGGTGTACCTCACCGCGGCGGACGCCTCGGGGATGATGGTCTCGCTCATCCAGTCCAACTACATGGGCTTCGGCTCGGGCGTGGTGGTGCCGGGCACCGGCATCTCGCTGCAGAACCGCGGCGCCACCTTCGTCATGACCGAAGGCCACCCCAACCGCGTCGGCCCCTCCAAGCGCCCCTACCAGACCATCATCCCGGGCTTCCTGACCAAGGACGGGCAGCCGGTGATGAGCTTCGGCGTCATGGGCGGCACCATGCAGCCGCAGGGCCACGCGCAGGTGGTGGTGCGCATCGCCGACTACGGCCAGAACCCGCAGGCGGCCTGCGACGGCCCGCGCTACCGCTGGGTGCAGGGCATGGAAGTGAACGTCGAGGGCGGCTTCAAGCCCGAGGTGCTGGCCGAGCTTTCCGCCCGCGGCCACAAGCTGACGGAGCTCAAGGAAGGCTACATGGACTTCGGCAGCTGCCAGGCGATCTGGAAGCTGGAGGACGGTTACCTCGCCGCGAGCGATCCGCGCCGGGATGGACAGGCGGTGGGGTTCTAGATGCTGAAGCTCTGGGGCCGGGTGAACTCGGTCAACGTGAAGAAGGCGCGCTGGTGCCTGGATGAGCTGGGGCTCCCGTACGAGCGCATCGACGCCGGGCTCAATTTCGGCGTGGTGAAGACCCCCGAGTACCTGAAGATGAATCCCAACGGCCTGGTGCCGACGCTGGACGACGAGGGCTTCATCCTGTGGGAGTCGCACAGCATCGTGCGCTACCTCGCGGCGCGCCACGGCAAGGGCGTGCTCTGGCCGATGGACGAGCGCGAGCGCGCGCTCGCCAACCAGTGGATGGACTGGGCCTTCACCTTCCAGGGCGGCGTGCGCGACGCGTTCTGGAACCTGATCCGCACGCCGGCCGAGAAGCGCGACGCGCAGGCGATCGAGGCCTCGCGCGTGCGCTCCGGGCAGCTGGCCGCGATCCTCGATGCCGCGCTCGCCGACCGGATGTACGTCGCCGGCAACTTCTCCATGGGCGACATCCCGATCGGCGCCGAGGTGCAGCGCTGGATGCGCCTGCCCATGGAGCGGCCCAGGCTGCCGCACCTGGAAGCGTGGTTCGAGCGCCTGTGCGCGCGGCCGGCGTTCAAGAAGAACGTCGACATCCCGCTCTCGTGACGGCCCTGTCCGGCAAGGTCGCGGTGGTCACCGGCGCCGCCAGCGGCATCGGCCTCGCCTGCGCCGAGCGCCTCGCCGCGGACGGCATGAAGGTGGTGCTCGCGGACATGAATGAAGAAGCGGGCGCGGCGCACGCGAAGCGACTGGGCGGAGCCTTCGTCGCCGCGGACCTCTCCCGGCGCGAGGGCTGCCGCAGGCTTGCCGACGAGGTGCTGCGCCTGCACGGCACGGTGCACGTGCTGGTGAACAACGCCGGCTTCCAGCACGTCTCGCCCATCGAGGACTTCCCCGAGGACCAGTGGGACCGGATGCTGGCGCTGATGCTGACGGCGCCGTTCCTCCTCACGCGCTACCTGTGGCCGGCGATGAAGAAGCAGAGATGGGGCCGGGTGGTGAACATCGCCTCCATCCACGCGCTGGTGGCCTCGCCCTTCAAGGCGGGCTACATCTCGGCCAAGCACGGCCTGGTGGGCCTCACCCGCACCGCGGCGCTGGAAGGCGGCGAATCGGGCATCACCGTGAACGCCATCTGCCCGGCCTACGTGAGGACGCCGCTGGTGGACAACCAGATCGCCGACCAGGCGAAGGCGAACGCCATGTCCCCGGAGGAGGTGATCGAAAAGATCATGCTCGCCCCGGCGGCGGTGAAGCGCCTGATCGAGCCCGCGGAGGTGGCCGCCTGCGTCGCCTACCTGTGCAGCGACGCAGCCGGGGTCATCACCGGCTCGGCGATGACAATGGACCTCGGTTGGACGGCGCGGTAGCGGCAAGCTGTTTTACGCGCTCGTAGAAGCGCGCGAGGTCCCCGCCCTCTTCCGCCAGCAGCTGCTCGAACTGCGGCACCAGCTGCGTGTAGGTCGCGCGCGCGGCGAGGAACGCGTTGCCGGGCTCGATCGCCGCCAGGCGCGGAAACTGCGCCAGCGCGGCCTTCAGCTGCGCCATCTCCGCCGCCTTGCGCCGGCGCATCTCCTCGGGCGCGAGGCGGCTCTGGTACAGCTTGCGCAGGCGCGCCCGGGCCTCCTCCAGCCGCGCGGTGAAGTCCGCGGTGCGCCGCTCCAGGTCCGCCAGCGCCTGCAGGTCGGACTCGCGCCCGGCGAGCCAGCGCCGCAGGCCGGCGCGCTCCACCGCCACCGCGAAGGACTCGTTGAAGGTGGAATCGTCCTTCGCGTAGGCGACCTGGTGCGCCAGTTCGTGGAAGACGAGGCGCGCCAGCTCCCCTTCCGGGTACTGGATGAAGGTGGAGAGCAGCGGATCGTCGAAGCGCCCCAGCGTCGAGTACGCCGGCACGCCGTACAGGTACACGTCATGGCCCTGCGCGCGCAGCGCCTGCGCGTGCGCCTCCGCGTCGGCGCGCGCGAAGAAGCCGCGGTAGGACACGCAACCGGCCACCGGAAAGCAGGACTTCACCGGCTCCAGGGCGAATTCGGGCGCCGCCACCACGTTCCACACCACGAACGGCCGCTCGAGCGCGGCGTAGCTGCGGTAGCTGCCGTTGTCCGGCAGCTTCAGCTCCCGGGAGGCGAAGTCGCGGATGCGCTGCGCCAGTTCCAGCCTCCGGCGCAGGTCGGGCGGCGTCTGCGGGTCCGCCAGCAGCCGCTCCACCGGCTGCGCCGCGGCCATGATCTCCATGTGCCCGCCCACCGCCTGCGCGTAGTAGGACAGCGTCTCGCAGCCGGCGAGGAGCAACGCCGCCACGGCGATGCAGGCATTACGCATCATCGAGAAACTTCCCCGTGCGCAGGAAAGCGGCCGCCTGCGCCGCGACGCGCGAGGACACCAGCATCGCGCTATGGCCCACGCGCATCACCACGCGCGCCGCCATGCCCTCGACCTCGGTCTCCTCCAGCCGCACCACGCCGTCGTTGACCCCGGGCAGGCGCCCGAGCACGCGCCCCAGGCCCAGCGGCAGCGTGCCGGCGATCACCCCGAGGGGCTCGGGCCGCGTCCAGCGCGCGTGGCGGTCGCTCTCGCGCCACAGTGCCTCGCTCTCGCCCAGGAACCAGCGCCCGGCGGCATGGCGCGCGAGGCGCCGCCCGGCCATGCAGCCGCGCACGGGCGTGCCCAGCAGCAGCACGCGGCCCGCCGGCAGCGAGCGCTCCTGCTGCAGCGCCTCCAGGATCACGCGCCCGCCCATGCTGTGGCCGACGTAGTGCGCCGGACCGATGTCCCGCGCGAAGCGCGCCAGGCGCTCCGCGTGGGCATGCAGCGGGCGCGCGCGCCCGAAGTAGCCGAAGCGGTGGCAGCGGAAGCCGGCGCCCGCCAGGCGCGCCCCCAGCGGCGACATCACCACCCCCGGCACCCACAGGCCGTGCACCAGCACGACGTCCGTCACCGCGCGCCGTCCGGAGTCCCCGGCCTGCCCGAGAGCGCGAAGATGGCGCTCGCGCGCACGATGCGCTTGTCGTCCACCACGAGGTAGCAGTTGGCGAAGGCGAGCTTGCCGCCCACCTTCTGCACCTCGGCCCTCGATTCCACCCAGTCGCCCTCGCGCGCCGAGCCGGCGAAGTCGAGCGACAGGTGCGCGGTGACGAAGACGCCGCCGGACCGGGTCGCGTGCAGCATGGCGTAGCCCAGCGCGAGGTCCGCCATGGTGGAGAGGAACCCGCCGTGGCAGGTGCCGCTCGAGTTGAGGTGCCGCTCCTCGATGCGGATGCCGATCGAGACGCCGGCCTCGTCGCGCCGCTCGTAGAACGGGCCCACCAGCTCGTTGAACGGCGGGCGCCTCGGGCGCTGGACCGGCTTGAAGCCCTCCGGAATGCTCTTCGCGTCCTTCATCGGGCAGGCATTCTAGCGAGCATCCAGGCGCCCACCGCGAGCGCGGGCGCCGACAGCACCGCGAAGGCGATGGCGTAGCTGCCGGCGAGCGCCAGCACGCCGTTGAACAGGAGCGGCGTCAGCACCACCCCGAGGTAGGTGAAGAACAGGCACCCGCCGGTGGCCTCGCTGGTGCGGCCCTCGGGCGCGATGCGCGCCACTTCCGCAAGGAATACCCCGTTCCAGCCCACCGCCGTGGCGCCGAACGCCGCAGCGTAGGCAAACAGCAGCCACGCCGGCCAGTCCGGGTTGGCGGCCAGCGCCGCGAGCGCCGACAGGCCCATGCCGATGCCGAGAATCCCGAGCACCACGCGGCGGCCGAGCGCCCGGTCCGCGAGCAGGCCCCAGCCCACCCGGCCGACCACGCTCGCCACCTGCGAGGCCGCCATCACCACGCCCGCGACCACCAGCGACAGCGCGAAGCTCTCGGTGAGGAAGCTGACGAGATAGGTCACCAGCGCGACCTGCAATCCGCCGTAGACGAAGGAGCAGATGCACATCGCGCGCAGCCCGGGCACGCGCAGCACCATCGCCACCGGCGCGAAGGCCGACGCCAGAGCAATCCGCGCGTTGGGTTTCAGGTCCGTGTCGTAGCGCGCGCGCACCGGCTGGATCGCCAGCGCGAGTACCAGGCACGCGGCGCCGATGGCCGCGGCGCCCCACCGCCAGCCCAGCGCCAGCACCAGCACCGGCACCACCAGGCCCGCCAGCACGCCGCCGGCGGGCACGCCGGTCTGCTTGATGGAGAACACGAGCGAAAAGATCTCGCGCGGCGCGGTGCGCACCAGGATCACGGAACTGGCCGGCGTCGCCGGCCCGTAGCCCAGCCCGACCACGAAGCCGCCCAGCACGACCAGCGGCATCCAGGCGCTGGCGGCGAGCGCGAGGCCGGCGAGGCACAGGAGGAGCGACACCTGGCTGACGCGGATCGGACCGAAGCGCGACACCCAGCCGCCGGAGATGGCGGAGGCGAGCATGCTGCCGAAATAGGTGGCGGCGACGTAGTAGCCCACTGCCGAGGCCTGCACGCCCAGCGCGGGCGCGGCCACCGGCGCCATCACCGGCGCGCAATAGATGGCGAAGGAGACGACGGCCTGGATCGTGAACGTGACCGCGAGCGGCAGCGCGATGCCGCCGCCGGCCGGGGCCGCCGTCATGCCGGCCTCATGCCTTCGCGTCGCCCTGCACCGACTCGAGCAGGCGCTCGGCTTGCCGCACCACCGGGTAGTCCACCATCCTGCCGTCCACCTGCACCGCGGCCTCGCCCTGCGCCTCGGCGGCGCGGAACGCCTCCACGATCCGCTTGGCGCGCGCGATCTCGTCGGCCGAGGGCGCGAAGCCGGCGTTCGCCCCGGCCACCTGGTCCGGGTGGATGCACAGCCGCCCCTGGAAGCCCATGCGGCGGCTGCGTTCGGTGGAGCGCCGGTAGCCCTCGGCGTCCTTGATGTCGAAATACGGGCTGTCCAGCGGCGGCTCGACCCCCGCGCTCGCCGAGGCGAGCACCAGGCGCGCGCGCGCGTGGTCCAGTTCCCGCTCGTCCGCGGAGGTCGTGATGCCCAGCTCGTTGGCGAAGTCCGCGGCGCCGAAGGCGGCGCGGCGCACGCGCCAGCGCCCGGAGTACGGCTTCAGGCTCCGCGCCTGGAACACGCGGTCCACGCGCGACAGGCCTGCTGCTGTCTCCACCAGCGGGATCAGGTCGAGCGACCCCGGCGCCATGCCGCGCTCCAGTTCCAGGTTCCACAGCAGCCAGTCGATGGCGTGCAGGTCGGCGGCGCTCTCCACCTTGGGCAGCACCGCGCCGTACAGGCCCGGCACCACGGTGTCGACGAGGTCGCGGAAGCAGAACGGCGTGCCCATGGCATTGACGCGAACGTAGACGCGCACCTTGCCCGCTCGCGCGACGGCTTCGGCCACGGGCTTGCGCGAGGCGGCTTTCTCGGAGATGGCCACCGCGTCCTCCAGGTCGAGGATCACCGCGTCGGCCCCGAGCGTGAGGGCCTTCTCCACGCGGCGCGGGTGGTTGCCGGGAGCAAACAGGAAACTGCGGTTCAGCGCCATGGTGGTTGCCTCGTTCGCCTTGGGTGCTTACTTGAGGAGCGTGCGCCCGGCCCAGGCCGGGTACGGAAGCTGCCATTTTGCAGTGGCCAGCGCCTCCGGCCACACGATTTCGCGCCGGCCCATCTGGACCTGCAGCACCAGGGGCACCGCGGCGAGCTGGGCGCCGTTCGGGTCCACCTTGTAGGCGCCGAGCGGCGTGGCGGCCTCCAGCGCGCCGAAGGCCTCGAGCAGCTTGTCCTGCTCCAGCGTGCCGGCGCGCTTCACCGCCGCCTCCAGCACCTTCGCCGCGGCGTAGCCCTGCGCGGCGAGCACGCCGGGCGGCGCGGACCAGCGCTTCGCGAACGCGGCGGCGAAGGCTGCGTTGCCCGCGGTGGCGGCGCGCGCGTCATAGGGCGAGAGGCCCATCACCTGCTCGGCGTCCTGCCCGACCAGGCGCAGGAAGGCGGGGTCGGCGGCACCCTGCGCGAAGAACATTCCCGGCGCGTAGCCCATGCGCCGGAACGTCTGCACCATGCCCGAGGCGTCCGCGGCCGAACCGAAGGCGATCCAGGCCTGCGCCTCGAAGCGGCGCGCGCGCTCGACCAGCGGGTCGAGCTCGGTCGAGCCCGGGGCGTGCGGCGCAGGCTCGTCCACCTGGAATCCGAGCTTCACCGCCGCATCGCGCGCCTGCTCGGCCATTTCCTTGGACTGCGGGTCCTGCCGGTAGGCGATGAACAGGCGCCTCAGGCCCTGCCGTTGCGCGATCTCCAGCGCGCCGCTGCCGTAGGCGGCATAGGGCGCCGCGACCTGGAACACGTAGCGGTAGCGCACGCGGTGCACCAGTCGCGAGGCGCCGGTGGCGTTCACCAGCACGCGCCGCGCGCGCTCCGCCGTGGCGGCCGCGCCCAGCGTCGCCGCCGAACCGACCGGGCCGACCAGCAGGTCGGCGCGGTGCGTCTCGATCAACTTGCGATAGTGCTCCGGCGCCTCGAAGGCCTCCGAGGCATCATCGAGCAGCACCAGCTCCACCGGCCGGCCGAGCAGCCCGCCCGCGGCGTTCACTTCGTCGCGCCACAGCTCGAGCGCCCTGGGCAGGTCCGCGCCGATCCCGGCGAGGCTGCCCGTGCGCGGCACGGCGGCGCCGACGACGAGGGCGGGCTGCGCGAAGGCAGCCGGCGCGAGCGCGAGCAGCAGCAGGAAAATAAACCGCTTCATGGTCCGGCCCCAAAGTACGGTGTGGGAAAATCCGCGTCAAGGAACATGGACAACGAGTTCATCCGCGCGTTGCGCGCCATCGCCGGCCCGGCCCACGTGCTCACCGCGGCCGCCGACACCGCGCCCTACTACGGCGACTGGCGCCGGCAGTTCCGCGCCGAGGGCCTGTGCGTGGTGCGCCCGGCGGACACCGCGCAGGTGGCGGCGGTGGCGCGCCAGTGCGCCGCAGCCGGCGTCGCCGTGGTGCCCCAGGGCGGCAACACCGGGCTGTGCGGCGGCTCGGTGCCCACCGGCGCGGTCCGCGAGATCGTGCTGTCGCTCGCGCGGCTCAATCGCATCCGCAGCGTGGATCCGCTGGACAACACCATCACGGTGGAAGCGGGCTGCGTGCTGGCGGCGATCCAGGCCGAGGCCGGCAAGGCGGACCGGTTCTTCCCCTTGTCGCTCGCGGCCGAGGGCAGCTGCCAGATCGGCGGCAACCTCTCCACCAACGCGGGCGGGGTCAACGTGCTGCGCTTCGGCAACGCGCGCGACCAGGTGCTGGGGCTGGAGGTGGTGCTGCCCGACGGCCGCGTCTGGAACGGCCTGAGGAGCCTGCGCAAGGACAACACCGGCTACGACCTGAAGCAGCTGTTCATCGGCGCCGAGGGGACGCTGGGCATCATCACCGCGGCGGTGCTGAAGCTGCAGCCCAAACCCACGGCGACGGCGACCGCCTGGATCGCGGTGCCCGATCCCGAGGCCGCGGTCGGGCTGCTGAGCGAACTGCGCGCCGCCTGCGGCGACCGGCTCACGGCCTTCGAGCTGATCTCGCGCCGCTGCGTGGACGCGGTGCTCGCGCACCGGCCGGCGACGCGCGATCCGATCCCGGGAGCCGGCGCCTGGTACGTGCTGCTGGAACTCAACGACGGCGGCGGCGATGCGGAGCTGCGGGGCCGGCTGGAGGGCGCGCTGCGCGAGGCGCTGGAATCCGCGCTCGCCACGGACGCGGTGGTCGCGCAGAGCGAGGCCGAGCGCCTCGCGCTGTGGGCGATCCGCGAGACGGTTCCGGAGGCGCAATTCTCCAACGTGAAGCACGACATCTCGGTGGCCGTCTCGCGCGTGCCCGAGCTGATCGCGCGCACGGACCAGGCGCTGGCGGCCGCCTTCCCCGGCGCGCCCATCTACTGCTTCGGCCACGTCGGCGACGGCAACCTGCATTACAACGTGGGCGATGCGGCGCTGCTGGCGCGCCGCGCCGAGGTGAACGCCGTGGTCTACGCCGGGGTGGATGCCATGGGCGGCTCCATCTCCGCCGAGCACGGCCTGGGGCAGTTGAAGCGCGAGGAGATCACGCACCACAAGGATCCGCTGGAGCTGGAGCTGATGCGCGCGCTGAAGGGCGCGCTGGATCCGAAGGGATTGATGAACCCGGGAAAGGTCCTCTAGGGCTTCGGCTCGAAGCCCTCCACGAAGCGCAGCAGCACGCGCGCGCCCGCCTCGGCGTCCTCCGCGGTGATCGCTTCGGCCGGATTGTGGCTGATGCCTTTCTCGCAGCGCACGAACAGCATGCCGATGTCGGCGATCGCCTGGATCGCCTGGCCGTCGTGGCCGGCGCCGCTGGGCAGCCGGAAATCGCGCCGGCCCTCGGCGCGCAGCGCCGCGGCCATCTGTTCGATGAGCCACGGCGCGCAGGCGGCCACGCCCTGCTGCTGCAGCTCCTCGATGCGCGCCGCCACCTGGCGCCGCGCGCAGATGGCGGCGATCTCCGAACGGATGGCGGCCGCCGCACGCAGGCGCTGCGCGTCGGCCGGCGCGCGCACGTCCACCGTGAAGCGCGCTTCGCCCGGCACCACGTTGATCGCGCCGGGCAGCGCCTCCATCCGGCCCACGGTGGCGACGGTGCCGGGCTCGGATGCGCCGATGCGCTCCACCGCGAGCGCGCATTCGGCGGCGGCCGCGAGCGCGTCGCGGCGCAGGTGCATGGGCACCGTGCCGGCGTGGCCGGCGACGCCCTGGAGCGTGACCGCCAGGCGCGTGAAGCCGTTGATCGCGGTCACCACGCCCACCGCGAGGCCCTCGGCTTCCAGCACCGGCCCCTGCTCGATGTGCAGCTCGGCGTAGGAGAGCACGTCCTCGCGCCGCCGCGCCGCCTCGCCCACCCGCGCCGGGTCGAGGCCGAAGTCGCGCAGCGCCTGCGCGAGGGTCACGCCCGCGGCGTCCTTCGCCTCCAATGCCGCCGCATCGAATGTCCCGGCGACGGCGCGGCTGCCCAGCAGCGTGACGCCGAAGCGCACGCCCTCCTCGTCGCAGAAGCCCACCACTTCGAGCGCGAACGGCAGCCGCTTGCCCGCGGCGTGCAGCGCATGCGCGCATTCGATGCCGGAGAGCACGCCCAGCATGCCGTCGTACTTCCCTGCGTTGCGCACCGTGTCCAGGTGGGAGCCCAGCAGCAGGCAGGGCGCGCCCGGCTCCTTACCCTCGTAGCGGCCGACGACGTTGCCGATGGCATCCAGGCGCGCCTCCATGCCCGCCTCGCGCATCCAACCCAGCACCAGGTCCGCGGCGCCGCGGTATTCCTTCGACAGCGAGGTCCGGGTCAGGCCGCCGGGCAGTTCCGAATGCCGCGCCAGGGCCTCGGCCCGTTCGAGCAGGCGCCAGCCCGAAATGTGCACGATCGTGCACATCAGCGCCTGAACGTGGGCGCGGGGTGCCGCTGCAGGGCGACGTTGACGCAGGCCGCGCGGCCGGCGAGCGCGGCGCGCCCCAGCGCCGGGGCCAGTTCCGCGGGCCGCGCAACGTGCTCGCCGTGCGCGCCGAAGGCCTCCGCCACGCGGTCATAGCGCGTCGGCAGGAGCAGGCAGCCATGCGCGCGCGCTGCGCCGTAGGCGCGCAGCTGGATCTGGTGCTCCGCGTTCCACGCCGAGTCGTTGCCGACCACGGCGACGAAGGCGATGTCGGCGCGCACCGCGGTGTCGAACTCGGAGCAATGAAAGCCGAAGGTGCCGTCGCCCAGCATGGCGACCACCGTCGCCTCCGGCACCGCGAGCTTCGCCGCGGCCGCGAAGGGCAGCGCCGAGCCGATGGAGCCGGCGACGCCGTTGATCACCCGGTGCGGCGCGCTGAGCGTCGCCTGCGCCCACTGGCCGAACTCGCCGCCGTCGGACACCAGCACCGAGGGACCGGCATCGAGCAGCTTCTGCACCGCGCGTCCCACTTCCACCGGGTGCAGCGGGCCGTCGGCGGGCGAGGCGAGGCTCTGCCACGCCCCGGGCCGCCAGGCGAGCGCCGCGCGCGCCTCGTCGCGCCAGCCGCCCTTCTGCCAGCCCTTGCGCGCGGCCGCCGCGAGCCAGGCTTCGGTCACCGGGTCGGCCTCCAGCAACCTGGCGCCCGCTGCGAAGGCCTGGCCGAACTTCAGCGTGAAATCGCGCCGCTTGCCCGCGAGCACCACCGCATCGGCTTTCGCCAGCACTTCCGCGAGCAGCCCCAGGCACGGATCGTTCACGCCGCGCGGGCTTTCCATGACGATGCAGGGCACGCCCGAGGCCTCCTCCAGTTGCGCGAGCAGCCGCCGCGCGCGCGCGCCGGCCATGGCAGGGCCTGCGATGAGGAGCGGCGCCTTCCCGGCGACAAGGTGGTCCAGCGCCGCGTCGATGGCGAGGGCCTGGACGTCCTGCGAAACGGGCCCGGGCAGGAAATCCGCCGGCGCGGGCAGCGGCGCCTCGGCCTCGCCCTCGAGCAGGTCCGAGGGCAGCGACAGGTGGACGGGGCCCGGCCGCCCGGAGCGCGCCATGCGCATGGCGCGCGCGATGTCCTCGGCGAGCGAGGCGGCCGAGCGCACGGTCCACGAGGCCTTGGCGGCGGGCGCGGCCATTTCCGCCTGCGCCATCTCCTGGAACGCGCCCTTGCCCAGTTCCGCGAGCGGCGCGTGCCCGGAGAGCAGCACCAGCGGCGACTCCGCGGCGAGCGCGGTGTAGAGCGCGGACACCGCGTTGGCGTGGCCGGGCCCCCCGGTCACCAGCGCGATGCCGGGCTCGCCCGTGAGACGGCCCCAGGCGTCGGCCATGTGCACCGTCGCCGCCTCGTGGCGCACGTGCAGGAGGTCGAGTCCCGCATCCAGGGCGGCGTCGAACACCGGCATGATGTGGTTGCCCGACAGCGTGAACACGCGCCGCACGCCCCCGAGGGCGAGCGTGCGCGCGACGAGGTCTGCGCCCCGCTGGCTCATGGCGCCCGCTTCAGTCCCGTTACTGGCGGATGCCGAGCAGGGCAACGAGCTTCGAATAGAGCTCGTACTGCTCGCGGACGAACTTCTCGGTCTCGGCCGGGGAACGGATCGCGGCGATGCCGCCGATCCTGGCGTTGCCCGTCTGCCAGGCCGGGTCCTTCGCCAGCCTGGCGAAGGTGTCCACCCAGCGGTCGACCACTTCCTTCGGCATCCCGGGCGGCCCCATGAGCGCAGTCCAGCCGACGATCTTGTTCATGTCCGGAAAGCCCGCCTCGCTCGCGCTGGGCACGTTGGGCAGCTCGGCCAGCCGCTCGGGCGTGACGAACAGGCCGCGCAGCGCGCCGGACTTCACGTGCGGGATCACGGTGGGCGCGTTGTTGCAGGCGAAATGCACCTGCTCGCCCAGCACCGCGGTGGTCACTTCGCCGCCGCCCTTGTAGTGGATGCCGACCGTGTGGTCCTTGGTGAGGCCGGCGAGCGTCATCCAGTACTGCACCGACATGTTCTGGCTGGTGCCCACGCCGGAGGTGGAGTAGTTCAGCTTGCCCGGGTGCGCGCGCGCCGTCGCGATCAGCTCGGCCGCGTTCTTCCACGGCGCGTCGCCCTTGATGTAGCAGATGAACGGGTTCAGCTCGATCAGCGACAGCATGGTGAACTCGTTCCACTTGTACGGCACCTTGGAATCGAGCGCCGGGGCGATGGCGTGCGTGGCGATGCGCGCCACCAGCAGCGTGTAGCCGTCCGGGGCGGCGGTGCGCACCGCCTGCGCGCCGATGGTGCCGGAGGCGCCGGTGCGGTTGACCGAGACGATGGGCTGGTTGTTGAGGTACTTCTGCGCGTGCGCGGCGACGTTGCGCCCCGAGAGGTCGGAGTCGCCGCCGGCGGCGAAGGGAATGATGAAGGTGATCGGCTTGGAGGGATACCCTTGGGCGTATGCGCCGCCGCAGGCGAGCATCGCAACCATCGAAACGAGCGCGCGGATCCTGTGCAGCATGGCCCTCCTCCCGGTAACCTAGTGCGATGGACAAGCCTAGCATGCCCTCCGGCCCGGTCAGCGGCCCCGCGGCCTGGACCGGCCCCGACCTTGCGAAACGCGAGGACGACTGGCTCCATCGCCTGGGCGCGCGCGAGCTGGCCGAGATCGACGCCGCGGTGCGCGCCTTCAAGGCCTCCGGCCGGCCGCTGGCGGACATCGCCGCGGCGAATTTCCCGCTGGGCGCCTTTGGCGACACCCTGCGCGGCCTGCTGCGCGAGCTGCTGGAAGGCCGGGGCTTCTTCATGCTGCGCGGCCTGCCGGTGGACCGCTACAGCCGCGAGGAGCAGGCGATCGCCTACATGGGGATCGGCGCGCACCTGGGGCGGCCGCGCTCGCAGAACGCCAAGGGCCACCTGCTGGGGCACGTGAAGGACCTGGGCCTGGACATCGCCGATCCCAAGGTGCGCTACTACCAGACCAACCGGCGCCTGGAGTACCACACCGACTCGGTGGACATCGTGGGATTGCTGTGCCTGAAGACGGCAAAGGCGGGCGGCGAGAGCTTCCTCGCCAGCTCCATGACGGTCTACAACGAGATCCGGGCGCGGCGCCCGGACCTGCTGCCGGCGCTGTTCCTGCCCTTTCCCACCGACCGGCGCGGCGAGGTGCCCGAGGGCATGAAGCCGTGGTTCGACATGCCGGTGTACCACTGGTACCAGGGCCGGCTCACCTGCATCTACGTGCGCCAGTACATCGAGTCGGCGCAGCAGCTGTTCCCGGAGGCGATGCGCCTCAGCGCGGACCAGGTCGCGGCCATGGACCTGATGGACGAGCTGGTGAACGACCCGGCGATCCACCTGTCGATGGCCTTCCTGCCCGGCGACATGCAGTTCCTGCACAACCACCAGATCCTGCACTCCAGGAACGACTTCGAGAACTGGCCCGAGCCGGAGCGCCACCGGCACCTGCTGCGCCTGTGGCTCGCGCCGCCCGGCGGCCGTCCGCTGCCCGAGGCGTTCGCGGCGCGCTACGGCAGCGTTGCGCCGGGCGATCGCGGCGGCATCGTGGTGAAGGGCACGCGCTTCACCGTGCCGCTCGAGGCGGTGTAACTAGTCGCGCTGCAGGACGAGCGGCGCGGCCTGCCCGCCGCGGCGCAGCTCGCCGGCGATGCGCGCGCCCTCCACGCGGCCGCTGAACTCCAGGCCCGGCGCGGAGAAGCGGATCGCCGCCCCCTCCAGCTTCGCCTGCCGCACCTCCAGCGGCCGGCCCCAGGCCTCGCCCTCGATCTCGATCTCCTGGTAGTTCTGCGAGATGCGCAGGCGCCAGTCGCGCGCGCGCCAGCTGCCGCGCACCTTCGCCGGCACCACCCAGAGCAGGACGCGGCTCTCGTCGCCCTGGCCGTCGTGGCGCCGGGCGAGGCGCAGCGTCTCCATGCGGTCGGGCTTCCAGCCGACCATGGCGAAGGCGTGCGAGACGATGCGCGCCCCGGGCCGCAGTTCATCGAGCAGCTTGGGCTGCAGGCGGTCGATGATCGAGGGCAGCAGGTACAGCGTCACCACGGTGGCGCCGGAGAGGTCGGCCAGCAGCACGTCGCGATGCTCGAAGGCGACGCGGTCGGCGACGCCGGCGGCGCGCGCGTTGTCGCGCGACAGGGCGACCAGGCGCGCGTCGATCTCCAGGCCCAGGCCGCGCGCGCCGAATTTCCGCGCCGCCGCGATGACGATGCGGCCGTCGCCCGATCCCAGGTCCACGACCAGGTCCTGCGCGCCGGCGCCGGCCAGCGCGAGCATGCGCTCGACCACCTCCGGCGGCGTGGTGATGAACGGCGCCTGCTCGATGGGCGCCTGGGCGCGCGCGGCGCCGGAGACGGCGAGCGCCGCCAGCGCGGCGGCGAGCGCGCGCACCACCGCTTCAACGTGTCCGTGGATCAATCGTCATCCCCTTGGAGAGCGCGGGGGCATTCTAACCGTCTGCCGACGATGCGTAAGGACGGGGAATGAACGCCGACCGAGCGGTGTAGACTGCTGCAGAGCACCCTGTCGTTGAACGCATTCACGGGAGATTCCGCATGATCGATACCCGTTCCTGCCGCACCCGCCGCGCCCTGCTCGGCTATTCCACCCAACCCCGCAGCTACCTGAGCGGCGCCTCGCGCCGCGTCCGAGCGCTGCATCGCTAACCCGGGAGTCCGCCATGTTCCGTCCGCTCGTCCGCAGCCTTGCCCTGTCCCTCGTTCTCGCCGCCCCGGCGCTCGCGCAGCAGCCGGTCCTGAAGGTCACCACCATCCCCGAGGAAGCCGCCACCGAGCAGGTGCGCAAGTTCGGGCCGCTGACCAAGTACCTGGAGCGCACGCTCGGCATGAAGGTCGAGTTCACGCCGGTGAACGACTACCCGGCCGCGGTCGAGGCGCTCGTCAACAAGCAGGTCGACCTGGTCTGGTTCGGCGGCTTCACCCATGTCCAGGCGCAGCTGCGCTCCGGCGGCAAGATCATTCCGATCGCGCAGCGCGAGGAAGACACGCAGTTCCGCTCGGTGTTCATCACGCAGGTGAACTCCGGCATCAAGACCCTTGCCGACCTGAAGGGCAAGCAGGTGAGCTTCGGCTCGCAATCGAGCACCTCCGGGCACCTCATGCCGCGCGCCAACCTCCTGCAGGCGAAGATCGATCCGGAGAAGGACTTCAGGCGGATCGCCTATTCCGGCGCGCACGACGCCACCATCGCCTCGGTGGTCGGCGGGCGGGTTGACGCAGCGGCGCTCGACATCACGGTGTGGCGCAAGTTCGTCGACGAGAAGAAGGTCGATACCTCGAAGGTGAACGTGTTCTTCACCACGCCGCCCTTCTACAACTACAACTGGTCGGTGCACGCGGACATGCCGGTCGCGCTGCGCGAGCGCCTTACCAAGGCGCTGCTCGACCTGTCCATGTCCAATCCGGAAGGCAAGGAAATCCTGACCCTCAACCGCGCCACCAAGTACATCCCGACGCGGGCCGAGAACTACAAAGGACTCGAGGTCGCCGGCCGCAGCGCGGGCCTCATCAAGTAGGCCTGCGCCGGAGCCCCGGACGGTGAGGCTCGCCCTGCACGGGCTGGCCGCGCGGCACCCCGCCGCGCGGCCGGGCAGCGCGCCGGCGCTGCTGCCGGCGCAATTGCGCGTCGAGCCGGGCGAGCAGGTGGCGATCGTCGGCCCGTCGGGCGCCGGCAAGACGACCCTGCTGCACGCGATCGCCTGCGCGCTCCGGCCGGACGCGGGCCGCCTGGAGCTGGACGGCGTGGATCCGTGGTCGCTCCCGGTCGCGCGCCTGCAGCGGCTGCGCGGCCGGCTGTTCCTCGCGCCGCAGGCGCCGCCGCTGCCGCCGCGGCAACGCGTGGTGACCGCGGTGCTGGCGGCCCGCCTGCCGCACCAGTCCCTGCTGGCGAGCCTGCGCTCGCTCGCCTACCCGACCGACATCCGCGGCGCAAGCGAGGCGCTGGCGCAGTTCGACCTCGCGGACAAGCTCTGGGACCGCGTCGACCGGCTCTCCGGCGGCGAGCGCCAGCGCGTGGGCCTGGCGCGGGCGCTGGTGTCGGCGGCCACGCTGTGGCTGGTGGACGAGCCGCTGTCGTCGCTCGACCCGTCGCGCGCGGCGCTCGCGATCGCGACCCTGACCCGGGCCGCCCGCGAGCGCGGCGCCACGCTGCTCACCACGCTGCACCAGGTGGACGTGGCGACCCGCTTCCCGCGCGTGATCGGCATGCGCGACGGGGCCATCCGCTTCGACCTGCCGGCCGCGGAGGTGACGCGCGAGCGCCTCGCGCAACTGTATGCGCAGCGCGAGCACGAGCTGCAGGGCCCCGCGCCGGAGCCCGGGATCGAGGCCGCGCCGGCGGCCCCGCTGCCGTACTGCCGCTGAACGATGTCGATCACCGCGCCGCAGCTGCGCGACCCGGCCTGGACCGGGCGCGTGTTCTGGACGCTGGCCGCGCTGGTGCTCGCCGCGCCCGCGCTGGTGGCCACCGAGTTCCGCCCCTGGACGCTGTTCGAACCCGATGCGCTGCGCGCCACGCTCCGCTTCGCGGCCGAGTTCTTTCCGCCCAAGGTCGAAGGCGAGTTCCTGCTGCTGGTCCTCCGCGAGTGCTGGCGCACGGTCGCCATCGCGACCGCCGGCATGGCGCTCGCCCTCGTCATCGCCGTTCCGCTGACGCTCGCCGCGACCAGCGTGCTGTCCGTGTCCGCGCTCCCCGGGCGGATGCACGCCTGGCCCTTCGCCGTGCGCCAGGCGGTGCGGGGACTGCTCATCGTGCTGCGCAGCGTGCCCGAGCTGGTCTGGGCCCTGGTGTTCGTGCGGGTGGTGGGGCTGGGGCCGACCGCGGGGGTGCTGGCGATCGCGCTCACCTACGGCGGCATGCTGGGCAAGGTGTATTGCGAGATCCTGGAGAGCGATGAGCGCCACGCCGCGCACGCGCTGCTGCGCAACGGCGCCGGCCGCCTGCAGGCGTTCTTCTACGGCGTCCTGCCGCAGAGCGCGGCCGAGCTGACCAGCTACACCGTCTACCGCTGGGAATGCGCGATCCGGTCCTCGGCCGTGCTGGGCTTCGTCGGCGCCGGCGGCCTCGGCCAGCAGATGGACAACTCGATGAAGATGTTCCAGGGCTCGGAGGTGGCCACGATGCTCATCGTGTTCATGCTCCTGGTCGGCCTGGCCGATGCCGCCAGCGCCTGGCTGCGCAAGGTGATCGCGTGACCGGGACCCGGCAGGAGCCCGCGGCGCAGCGGCCGCGCTGCAGCGGGTGCTGGTTCCTCGCCGGCCTGGCGTTGCTCACGATCGCCAGCTTCTGGAGCCTGGACCTGCAATGGTCGAAGTTCCTCGGCGCCGACGCGGCGCGCAAGATGGGCCGGTTCCTCGCCGAGCTGCTCTCGCCGTCGACCGACGCCGCGTTCCTCGGCAAGCTCGCGCTGGCGAGCCTGGAGACGATCGCCATGTCGGCCCTGGGCACGCTGCTCGCGGTCCTGGGCGGGCTGGCGCTCGCGCTGCCGGCCAGCCGCACGCACGCGGAGGATCCGGCCCGCTGGCGCGCGCCGACCCGCGTGATCCTGAACGCGCTGCGCTCGATCCCCGAACTGGTCTGGGCCGCCCTGCTCATCATCGCCGCCGGACTGGGACCGTTCGCCGGCACCCTCGCGCTCGGCCTGCACACCACGGGCGTGCTGGGGCGCCTGTTCGCCGAAGCGATCGAGAATGCGCCCGCGGGCCCGGCCTTCGCGCTGCGCGCGCGGGGCGTGGGCGCCGGCCGCGTGTTCCTCTACGCCACGCTGCCGCAGATCCTGCCGCAGCTGCTCTCCTACACCCTGTACCGGTGGGAGAACAACATCCGCGCCGCCGCGGTGCTGGGCGTGGTGGGCGGCGGCGGCCTGGGGCAGCTGCTCGCCTTCCACATGGGGCTGTTCCACATGGCCGAGACCAGTTCCATCCTGATCGCGATGATCCTCCTGGTCACGCTGGTGGATTTCGCCTCCTACCTGGCGCGACGGATCCTGCAGCGCTAGCGGCCGCGCAAAAAAAAGAAGACCCGGCCGTGGCCGAGTCTTCGTCCTGCGTCGAGCAACTGCTCGCTGGCCGCTTACTTCTTGTCGGCCTTCTTGCCCTTGGACTTGCCCTTGCCCTTGGCCTTCGCCTTGCCCTTCTTCTCGGCAGGCGCGGCGGCCTTGTCGGCCGGGGCGGCGGGGGTCGCCGGGGCCGCCTTGGCCGGCTCGCCCTTGGCCGGGGTGGCCGGCGTGGCGGGGGTGGCGGGAGCCTGGGCGAACACGGAAGCGGCGAAGGCGGACGCCACCAGGGTCACGAGCAGCTTTTGCTTGAGCATCGGGGGTTCTCCATGGAAAGTGGTGAGTCGGACACTTCCCATAACGCGCCACCCACCGGGCGGTTGACCCGTCTTCCGGGCTATTCCGCGTCCGCCTGCGGCCCCAGCAAGGCCCGCCGGAAGCGGGACTTGAGCAAGCCCCCGTCCCGCGGCGGCAGCACCAGCGGGATCTTCTCCGCGACCACCTTGACCTGCACCAGCACCGGCCCGGGAGCGCCCAGCAGCGACTGCCGGGCCGCGGCGAACTCCGCCTCGCTGCGCGCCAGCGCCGCGACGCCGAAGCCGCAGGCGCGCGCCACGCCGGCCAGGTCCACGCCCGAGGCGGTATGGGTGGCCTGCATGCCGGTCTCGCCGTAGCGCTCGTTGTCGATCACCGCGATGGCGAGGTTGCCCGGCTTCTGCACGCCGATGGTGGCAAGCGACCCCAGCCCCATCAGCATCTCGCCGTCGCCGGTGATCACCAGTACCCGGCGCGACGGCTGCGCCAGCGCGAGGCCCAGGCCCACCATCGCCGCGGCGCCCATCGCGCCCCACATCGGGAAGCTGAGCGGGGAATCGCCCGCCGCGGAGATGTCCCAGGCCGTGGAACCCAGGCCGGCGACGACCAGCAACTCGCCGCGGTCCCGCAGCAGGGAGCCGACGACGTCCCTTCTTTTCAGGATCGCGCTCATCGGCTGGCCTGGTCCTGGAAGCTCTTGATGCCGATCACGCGCTGCGCGATCAGCACCGCCACCGCCGCGTAGCTGCCCCAGGCGAGGCGCGCGGCCGCGTCGGCCGCGGGCGGGACTTCCTCCGCGGTCGCGGCGTGGTGCACCACCACGCCCATGGACTCCAGCGCCGGCCGCGTCGCCTGCCCCATCGGCACCTGCCAGGGGTTGAACTCGCCCTGCTCGCCGCGCA
The DNA here is from genome assembly GCA_964564865.1 of uncultured Bordetella sp. Classification (GTDB taxonomy): domain Bacteria; phylum Pseudomonadota; class Gammaproteobacteria; order Burkholderiales; family SG8-39; genus RBG-16-66-20. The sequence continues at coordinate 22,211 of CAZMDA010000017.1, forward strand.
TGGTCACCAGCATCAGCAGCGGGAAGCGGCACTCGCTCGTCATGCCGAGCGCGTTGATGCAGTTGCCCACGCCGCTGGACTGCATCAGCAGCACGCTGCGCTCGCCGCCCAGCCAGGCGCCGGCGGCGAGGCCGACGCCTTCCTCCTCGGTGCTGAGCGGGACCGCGCGCATCGCCTGGTCCGCCTGGCACAGCTCGATCAGGCGCTTGTGGCCGGCGTCGGGCACGTAGCCCACCTGGCGCACTTTCGCTTCCTTGAGGACCCCGTACAGCCTGTCCGGCCAATCGTTCATCGTGCTCCCATCCTAGGATTCGCGTACCGTCACCGCGACGGTCTGCGCGGAATTGTTGCCGAATCCGGTCGCGTCCCACTCAGGCTCCAGCGGCTGCGTCGCGCCGGCGGCATCGGTCGCCCGGCAGCGCAGCTCATGCTCGCCGGGCACCGCATCCCACTGCGCGCGCCAGCCGCGCCAGGCATGCTCGCTGACGGGCGCCTCCAGTTCGGCGTCCCGCCACGCGCCGTCCACGGCGAAGGCGACGCGCGTCACCACGCCGGAACCCGACCAGGCGCGGCCGCGGACCTCGATGCGGCCCGCCTGCGCGAAGCGCCGGCGCGCGTAGAAATCCGGGATCCCCGGCGGCGCCATGAGCGAGTTGACGCGCATGCGGGTGCAGGGCACGCCCTTCTCCCCGGGCGCCTTGCGGAAATGGTAGCTGAGCGCCTGCTGCACGCCCGCGAACGGCTCGGCAACCGCCTCGATCCGGTCCAGCCATTTCACGCTCGCCATGCCGTACCAGCCCGGCACCACCAGGCGCAGCGGCGCGCCATGCTGCGGCGGGAGCGGCTGGCCGTTCATGGCCCACGCCACCAGCACGTCCGGGCGCATCGCCTCCCCGGGCGCGAGGCTGCGCGCGAACGCATGCTCGATGCCGCGGTCCAGGCCCCGGTCCACGCCATGGAACACCAGTTCCCTGGCGGCCGCCTTGAGTCCGGCGCGCTCGATCAGCGCGGACAGCGGCGCCCCGGTCCATTCGGCGGTGGAGACGCCTTCCTCCATCCAGGGCATGGACGGATAGCGCGGCGACATCTGGCCGCGGCCGTTGCCCGCGCACTCCATGGTCATGCGCACCGTGCGCGACGGCAGCGCGCGCAGCTCCGCCATGGAGAGGGCGAACGGGCGCTCGAACAGCCCGTCCAGGCGCAGGCGCCACGCGAACTCGTCGGCGGCAGGGATGTCGAAGTGGATCAGGAGGTAATGCAGGCCCGCGGGGGTGACGTCGTAGCGCAGCGCCTCCAGCGGCATGCCGCTGTTGCGGGAGGCGAGCGCCAGTTCCGCCGCGGTGTAGCGCCCGACGATCGGCGGGCGGCGCTGTTCCCCCTGCGTGGTCCCGGCCAATGGTCTTTCCTCCCGGCGCGATTCTATAATGCAGCCGACCCGCACCATGCGAAACCCCGCACCCGGCCGAAGCTGATGGAGCTCGACGCGTTCCTCGCCGGGCGGCCGGCGGGCGATCTCTGGGTGTTCGGCTACGGCTCGCTGATGTGGCGGCCCGGATTCAGCCACAGCGAATGCGCCATCGGGCGCGCGCACGGCTACCACCGCGCGCTGTGCATCCTGTCGAACCGCTACCGCGGCACCCCGGAGCGCCCGGGCCTGGTGGTCGGCCTGTGCCGGGGCGGTTCCTGCTGGGGCATGGCGTTCCGCGTCCCGGCGCCCAGGGTGCGGCGCGCGCTGGCGGCGCTGTGGCGGCGCGAGATGCTGAACAACGTGTACGTTCCGACCATGGTCTCGGTCGCGCTCGGCCGCCGCCGCGTGCGCGCGCTCGCCTTCGTCGCCGACACCGCGCACCGGCAGTTCGTGCGCGAGCTGGACCTGCACGGCCGCGCGCGCCTGGTGGCGCAGGGCATCGGCCAGCGCGGGCGCTGCGTGGACTACATCCGCAACACGCTGGAGCACATGGCGGCGCTGGGCCTGCGCGACCCGCATCTCGAGCGGGTGCTGAGCGCGGCGAGCGCCCTTGGCAGGGAAGCGATGCACGAAAAGGCGAGGCGATGACCGCCGGCATCCGGGACGGCCTCTGGCCCGCGCGGCTGCACCACCTGCGCCGCGACAGCGAGGATGCCGAGGGCCTGGCGCGCTTCTACGCAACGCTGCTCGGGGACGCGGTGGAGCCGCTCCCCGGCGGCGAATGGCTGGTGTCGGGCCGCGGCCGGCGCCTGGTGGTGGGCAAGGGCGCGAAGGCCGCGGTGCCCTGGTACGCGCTGGAGATGGCGGGCGCCGCGCAGCTGGCCGGGTACCGCCGCGGCCTGGAAGCGCTCGGGCTCGCCTGCGAGCCCTCGCCCTCGCCGCTTTTCGGCGACGGCGCGTTCGCCGTCGCCGATCCGGACGGCCGGCGGGTGGTGTTCGGGCTGCCGCGCGCCCGCGAGGCGGCCGGCGCCAGGCCGGGGCCGGCGGCGCGGCTGCAGCACTTCGTCTGCGCCAGCACGCAGCCCGAGGCCATGCTCGCCTTCTACCGCGACCGGCTCGGGCTGGTGGAGTCCGACCGCGTGCTGGAAGGCCGGGACCTCAGCGCGTTCTTCCTGCGCTCGGACCCGGAGCACCACAGCTTCGCCGCCTTCCGCGCCCCCGAGTCGCGCCCGGACCACCATTGCTACGAGACCAGCTGCTGGAACGACATCCGGGACTGGGCGGATCACCTCGGCACGCTGCGCATCCCCCTGTGGTGGGGCCCCGGTCGGCATGGCCCGGGCAACAACCTGTTCTTCATGATCGAGGATCCCGACGGCCACAAGGTGGAGTTCTCCGCCGAGCTGGAGGTGATGCCGAGGGACCTGGCGCACCGCACCTGGCCCCACGAGCAGCACACGCTCAACCTGTGGGGCTCGGCCTGGATGCGGTCCTGAGCAGCGCCTACGCGCCCGCCGCGGCGCGCATGCGCGCCAGCGCCTCGGCCAGGCGCGCGCGCTGGGTGCCGAAATTCAGGCGCACGAAGCGCGGCGCGCCGAACTGCGCGCCGGGGGACAGCGCGACGCCGGCCTTGAGGAACAGTTGCTGGGGGTCGTCCACGCCCAGCCCTGCGCAATCGATCCAGGCGAGGTAGGTCGCCTCGGTGTGCGCCATGGCGAGGCCCGGGATCGAGGCCACTTCGCGCTCGACGAAGTCCCGGTTGCCGGCAAGGTAGTCCAGTTGCGCCGCGAGCCAGTCCGCGCCGCCGCGGTAGGCGGCCAGGGCGGCGATGTAGCCGAACAGCGAGGGATCGTGGATCGTGGCGTGGTCGTCGGTCATGAAGGCGCGCCGCAGGTCCGGATCCTCGATCACCGCCCAGGCGCAGCCGGCGCCGGGGAAGTTGAAGGCCTTGTTCGGCGAGGCGAGGGTCACCGTGCGGCGCGACACTTCCGGCGCCAGGCTCGCGACCGGGACATGCGGCTTGCCGCGATCGAGCAGGAGGTCGCAGTGGATCTCGTCGGAGCAGATCGCGAGGCCGTGGCGCGCGGCGAACGCGGCCAGGCGCTCCAGCTCGGCGCGCGTGAAGATCGTGCCGCCGGGATTCTGCGGGTTGCACAGGAACAGGAGCCGCGTCTCCGGCCGCAGCGAGGCGGCCAGCCGGTCCTCGTCGAACACCCAGCGTCCGCCCTGCAGCATGAGGGGAACCTCGGTGAACGGGCGCGGCGCGCGCTCCAGCGCCTGGCGGAAATGATGGTACAGCGGCACCGGCATCAGCGCGTGCTCCCCCGGCCGCAGCAGGTGGCGGGCCGCCAGGTGCAGGCCGGGCACCACCCCGGGCAGGAACACGATCCAGCCCGGCTCGATGCGCCAGCGATAGAGCCGCTGCATGCGCTCGGCGATCGCCTCGCGCAGCACGGCGGGCTGCGCGGTGTAGCCCAGCACGCCGTGCGCGAGGCGGGCGCGCATCGCCTCCAGCACCACCGCCGGGGCGCGAAAATCGGTGTCCGCGACCCAGAGCGGGATGACGTCGCCGGGATACCGGTCCCAGCGCGCGCTCCAGGTGCCGCGCCGGTCGGTCAGTTGGTCGAAATCGAAGGCCATCGCGCCTTGTAGCACAAACAAAAACGCCGGTCCGGATGGGCATCCGGTCCCGGCGCCGAACGGACCGCGTCCCGGCGCGCGGCCGGGCGGCGCTCCTCTCCTCCTACTTGGTCGCTTTCAGGTCGTCTTTTTCGAGCGATTCCCCGTCCTTCGCCTCCTCCTCCGCCTCTTCGCCTTCCTTGCCCTCCTCGTAGGGGGCCGACTCCAGGCGGTTCATGCTGTCGTCCACCTGTTCGGTCTTGATGGCGCGGGATTCGGCCTGCAGGCGCTCCGGGAACCAGGTGGCGATGGCCGGGAACGACACGATCAGCGCGATGCCGATCACCTGCAGGATCATGAACTCGAACATCCCCTTGTAGATGGTCGCGAGCGACCATTCCCTGACCACCTGGCGCAGGTAGTAGGCGCTCATCGCCACCGGCGGCGACAGGAACGCCGTCTGCAGCGTCACCGCCACCAGGGCGCCGAACCAGACCATCACCATGTGGACCTCGATGCCGAGCGCGGCGCCGAGGTCGCCCTTCAGCGCATCCATCACCGGGTAGAAGATGGGCAGGAACACCAGGATGATCGCCGGCCACTCGAACGGCCAGCCCAGCAGGAAGATGAGCACCAGCACCACCACCAGCATCAGCACCGGCGAGAACTGCAGCGCCAGCATGGATTCGGTGATCCAGTTCGCGGTGCCCATGCGCGCGAACACCGCGCCGAAGATGTTGGAGGTGGCCGCCAGCAGCAGCACCATGGCGGAGGTCGCGGTGGTGGCCAGCACCGCGCGCTTCAGGCCCGCGTAGCTCAGCTTGCGGTAGGCGGCGGCGAGCAGCAGGGCGCCGAAGGCGCCGACGCCGGCCGCTTCCGTCGGCGTCGCGATGCCCGCCAGGATGGACCCGAGCGCGGCGGCGATCAGGCCCACCAGCGGCACGACGCCGATCACCACCTCCTTGATCATGTTCGGCACGCTCACCACGCGTTCCGCGGCCGGTACCGGGGGACCCAGCTTCGGGTTGATGAACGCCCGTCCCAGCAGGTAGACGAGGTACAGGCCGGCCAGCAGGATGCCGGGACCGAACGCCGCGGCATAGAGATCGGCCACCGACACCCCCAGCACCGGGCCCATCACGATCAGCATCACCGAGGGCGGGATCAGGATGCCGAGCGTGCCCCCCGCGGTGATCGCGCCGGCGGCCAGCCGCCCGTCGTAGCCGGTCTTGATCATGATCGGCGAGGCCATGATGCCCAGCACCGTCACCGCGGCGCCGACGATGCCGGTGGCCATGGCGAAGATGGCCGCGGTCAGGATCACGACCGCGAACAGCGACCCCCGGATCGGCGCCAGCAGCAGGCGCAGGGCGATGAACAGGCGTTCCATCAGCCCGGCCTGCTCGGTGATGAAGCCCATGAAGATGAACAGGGGCACCGCGGCGAGCAGCGACTCCTTCATCATGCCGATGGTCTGGAAGTAGGCCAGGCTGAACACCGTCTCGCCCAGGCCGAAGTAGCCGAAGGTGAGCGCGAGGAACAGCAGCGTGAACGAGATCGGGAAGCCGATGAAGATCGAGCCGATCATGACGATCAGCATGACCAGGCCCAGGGCGGCGAGCGCGGTCATGACCTAGACCTCCACTTTCTCTTTGTGCTCGAGCTCGATGCCGGTGCGCGCCGCGTAGACGCTCTTGATCGTCTCGGATACCCCCTGGATCAGCAGCAGCAGGCAGGTGAGCGGGATCACCATCTTGAACGGCCACAGCACCGGCCGCCACGGCGTCTGCTCGGAGAGCTCGCCGATCGTATAGGCGTACCAGCCCTCCCCGCCGCTGACGATGAGGAAGGTGAAGATGGAGGGGAAGAAGAACACCAGGTAGGCGACCGAGTCGATCACGCCCTTGGTGCGGATCGACCATTTCTCGAAGAAGAAGTCGGTGCGGATGTGCGCGCCCTTGTGCAGCGCGTACGCCGACCCGAGCATGAAGATGGTGCCGTACAGCATGTAGGTGAGCTCGAACGACCACTCGGTCGGCGCATCGAAGATGTAGCGGGCAAAGGCCTCGTGGCAGACCACGTACACCAGGGGCAGGTTGAGCCAGGCCACCCAGGTGCCGGTGGTGTCGGTGAACTTGTCGATGATGCGTACGAGCCGGATGTGGCCGGCGACCGGTTCAGACATGCTGCGTCACGCTCCGAACAATTGCAAACGCGGGTGCAAAAAAGAAAGGGGGCGTTGCCGCCCCCTTTCCGCGATCTCCGGCTACTTCTTGGCTGCCTTGGCCGCGGCCGGCTTGGCGCCGCGCTCCGGCCAGTAGTAGTTGGCGACGAACGAGTACGGCGGGAACATGAAGCGCTTGGCCGGCACGACCAGCGCCGCGTAGGCCCTCTGCGAGTCATGCACCTTCTTGAAGAACGGGTTCTTCGCCCCCTCCTCGGCCGCGATCTGGTCCCAGGCCTTCAGGAACTCGGTCAGGATGTCCGGCGGCGTGCGCAGGATCTGCACGCCGTGCTTCTGCTGCAACTCGGCGATCGCATCGGCGTTCTGCCGCTTCCACTTCGCCCACCACACCACGAAGGTGTCGCTGGCGACCGACTTCATCAGCTCCTGGTGCGCCGGGCTGAGCGCCTTCCAGACGTCGCCGTTGATCAGCACCTCGCCGATGGTCACGTTCTCGTGCACCCCGGGCGTGTAGTGGTACTTCCAGACGTTGTGGAAGCCCAGGCGCCTGTCCTCCTCGCCGCCGATCCACTCGGCGCAGTCGATCACGCCGCGCTGCGCCGCCGGGATGATCTCGCCGCCGGGCATGTTGACCGTGGTCATGCCCATCTTCTGGAACACCTCCGCGGCCATGCCGGTCTGGCGGCACTTCATGCCCTTGAAGTCGGCCAGGTTCTTGATCGGGCGCTTGAACCAGCCGAAGGCCTGCGGGCCGGAGGGCAGGATCGGGATCCAGTGCACGTTCATCTTGAGTTCTTTCTGGAAGAACTCGTTGCACAGGTCGATGCCGCCGCCGTGGTGCATCCAGCCCAGGGCGTCGATCATGTCCATGCCGAAGGTGCCGCCGGGGCCGCCGGTGCACAGGATCGCGGCCTTGTTCTTGCCGACCCAGTAGCCCGACCAGGCGTGCGCGCCGTCGAGCACCTTCTTGTGGGTGGCATCCAGCACCTCGAAGGCCGGCACGACCTGGCCTGCGGGCATGGCGTTGATCTTCACCGCGCCGCCCGAGATCCTGTTCACCTTGTCGGCGAAGTACAGGAAGTTCTCGTACAGCGTCAGGCTCGCGGGCCAGGTGGCCTGCATGTTGATGGTGGTTTGCGCCTGCGCGCCGGATGCCAGGGCACCGGTGCACGCCAGCGCGACGAGCGCCTTCTTCAGATGCGACATGATCCCTCCTCCTAGAGTGATTTCCGCAAAGCGAAACGCAGCCTACACGCTAAGGATACCCCGGGTCAACAAAGGGGAAAGGAAGTTCCCCGTCATTTCGACCCCCGGCGGCCGGATTCGAAAAAAAGGGGCAGCCGAGGCTGCCCCTTTCCGGTGCGGAAGGCCTGGCCGCGCTACTTCTTGGCCGGCGCCTTCTTGGCCGCGCCCTTGCGCACGTCCTCCGGCCAGTAGTAGTTGGCCAGGAAGGAATACGGCGGGAACATGAAGCGCTTGGCCGGCACCACCTTGGAGGCGTAGTCACGCTGCGAGTCGAGCACCTTCTTGAAGAACGGGCTCTTGGCGGACTCCTCGGCGGCGATCTCGTCCCAGGCCTTCAGGAACGCGGTCAGCACGTCCGGCGGCGTGCGCAGGATCTGCGTGCCGTGCTTCTGCTGCATCTCGACCAGGGCATCGGCGTTCTGGCGCTGCCACCTCACCCACCAGCGCATGAAGGTCTCCAGGGTCGCCGAGCGCACCGCCTCCTGGTGCTGGGGCGCGAACCCCTTCCAGACGTCGGTGTTGATGATCAGCTCCGCGATGGACGAGCTCTCGTGCACGCCGGGGGTGTAGTGGAACTTGAACACCTGCGGCAGGCCCAGGCGCAGGTCCTCGACCCCGCCCACCCATTCGGCGCAGTCGATCACGCCGCGCTGCGCCGACGGGATGATCTCGCCGCCGGGCATGTTCACCACCGCCATGCCCATCTTCTGGAAGATCTCGGCCACGATGCCGGTCTGGCGGCACTTCATGCCCTTGAAGTCCGCGAGGTTCTTGATCGGGCGCTTGAACCAGCCGAAGGCCTGCGGGCTGGCGGGCATGATCGGGAACGCGAGCACGTTGAGCTTCAGTTCCTTCTGGTAGAAGTCCCAGTAAAGGTCCAGGCCGCCGCCCTCGTAGAGCCAGCCGAGGAAGTCCATGTGGTCCATGCCGAACGGGCCCGCCGGCGTGGAGGAGAACAGGGTCGCGGCCTTGCTCTTGCCGACCCAGTAGTAGGAGATGCCGTGGCCGCCGTCGATCACCTTCTTGTGGGTGGCGTCCAGGATCTCGAATGCCGGCACGATCTGGCCGGCGGCCATGGCCTCGATCTTCACCTGGCCGCTGGTGAGCTTGTCCATGCGCTCGGCGAAGAAGCGGAAGTTGTCCTGCAGCGTCAGGCTGGCGGGCCAGGTGGACTGCATCTTCAACGACTTGACGCCCGCGGCCGGGGCGGGCGCCTGCGCAAACGCCTGGGCCGCGAAGGCGGTGGCGGCAAGCGCGGCGATCAGCTTGAGATGGATTCGCATCGATGGTCTCCCGAAAAGAGGCCCGATGGTAGGAGCCTGATACCGCGGTGTCAACGAAGCCGCAATGCCCGACAATGGGGCGCATGAAGATCGAGCGGCTGGAGACCCTGCGCCTGGGGGAGTTCCCGAACCTGGTCTGGGTGCGACTGCACACCGACGAGGGCCTGGCCGGCCTGGGCGAGAGCAACCTCGCCGCCCAGTCCATCGAGACCTACCTGCACGAGTACGTCGCGCCCCGGGTGCTGGGCCGCGACCCGCTGCAGGTGGAGGCCCTGTCCCGCGGCCTGCAGGGCTACCTGGGCTACCGCGGCTCCGGGGTCGAGACCCGCGCCGTGTCCGCGGTGGACATCGCGTTGTGGGACCTGTTCGGCAAGACCTGCGGCCTGCCCCTGTACCAGGTGCTGGGCGGCGCCAGCCGGCCGGCGATCCGGACCTACAACACCTGTGCCGGCTACCGCTACATCCGGGATGCCCGCCAGCAGACCTCCGCCAACTGGGGCCTGCGGGCGGGGAACAGCGAGGGACCCTACGAGGATCTCGAGGGGTTCCTCAACCGGGCCGACGAGGTGGCGCTGTCGCTGCTGGAGCAGGGCATCACGGCGATGAAGATCTGGCCCTTCGACACCGCGGCCGAGGCGAGCGACGGCTGGGACATCTCCGGCCCGGACCTCGAGCGCGCGCTGGAGCCGTTCCGCCGCATCCGCAAGGCGGTGGGCAACCGCATGGACATCATGGTGGAGTTCCACTCGCTGTGGCGGCTGCCCCCGGCGCAGCGCATCGCGCGGGCGCTGGCGGAGTTCGACACCTACTGGCACGAGGACCCGATCCGCATGGATTCGCTGGACCTCCTGAAGCAGTACGCGGCGCACTCGAAGGCGCCGATCTGCGGCTCGGAGACCCTGGCCGGGCGCTGGGGCTTCAAGGACCTGCTGCAGACCGGCGTCGCCGGCATCGTCATGTTCGACCTCGCCTGGTGCGGCGGCATCTCCGAGGCGCGGCGCATCGCCGCTCTGGCCGACGCCTGGCAGCTGCCGGTGGCGCCGCACGATTGCGTCGGCCCGGTGGTGTACATGGCCTCGTGCCACTTCTCCACCTGGTGCCCGAACGCCCTGGTGCAGGAATCGGTGCGCGCCTTCTATACCGGCTGGTACAACGAGCTGGTGACGCGGGTGCCGCAACCCGCGCGGGGAATGATCGCGGCTCCGGAAGGCCCGGGTCTCGGCTGCGAGCTGCTGCCCGAACTCTGGAAACGCCAGGACGCGATCGTCCGCGTCTCGAGCTAGCCTCAGTCCAGGCGGACGATGATGCCTTCGAGGTCCTTCGACGGCGCCGGGTAGCGCTGCATCACGAGCGGGTCGTGGCCGGGGATGATGTGCGCCGGCGATTCGGCCAGCGCGCGCAGCCTGCGGTAGCCCTCGACCATGTCGCCCACGCTGTAGACGATCGGGAACGGCCGCACCTGCTCCATGTTGGCGTAGAAATGCGAGGCGTCCGAGGCGAGCACCACCCAGCCGCGCCGCGTCGCCACCCGCACCACCTGCAGGCCCATGGTGTGGCCGCCGACGAGGTGCAGCGAGACCCCGGGGGCGATCGCCGCGTCGCCATCGTGGAAGCGCACCCGCCCCGCGTAGACCCGGCGCACCATGCCCACCACGTCCTCGACCTCGTAGGCGCCGCGGAACACCGGCTCGCCCATGTGGCGCCCGGTGGCGTAGCGCATCTCCTGGTCCTGGAGATGGAAGTCCGCCTGCGGGAACAGCTCGAAGTTGCCGATGTGGTCGTAGTGCAGGTGCGTCACCACCACGTCGCGCACGCTCGCCGCGTCGCAGCCCAGCAGCGCGAGGCCCGCCGCGGGGCAGCGGATATGGTCGCGCTGGCGCTTGGCCGCCATCGCCGCCGAGAAGCCGGTGTCGACCACGATCTCGCGGCCCGCACCCTTTCCGTCCGCCGGCCGGATCAGCCAGACGAAGTAATCGAGCGGCATGGGACCGTCGTGCTCGTCGTGCGGCAGGCCGCCCAGGAAGTTCTCCGCCGCGCGGCGCGCGTGGTGCGCGTACTTGATGGCGTAGACCTCGTACACCGGCGCGGTCACGACAGGGTCACCCGCGCGACCTTGCGCTTGCCGACCTGCACCACGTAGGCCGCGCCCCTGGCGAGCACCAGCGAGCGCTCGGCGACGCGGCCGCCGTCCACCTTCACCCCGCCCTGCTCGATGACGCGGCTCGCCTCGGAGGCGCTCGGCACCAGCCCGGCCTGCTTGAGCAGCTGCACGATGGCGAGCCCGCCTTCGGGCACCCGCAGCGTCACCTCCGGCATGTCCTCCGGGAGGGCGCCGTCCCGGAAGCGCGCGTTGAACGCCTCGCCGGCGCGCGCCGCGGCGGCGCGGCCGTGGAAGCGCTCGACGATCTCCAGCGCCAGCGCGAACTTGACCTCGCGCGGGTTGGCGCCCTCGGCCACGGCGCGCTTCTTCTCCCGGATGCGGGACAGGGGCTCGAACGACAGCAGCTCCAGGTAGCGCCACATGAGCTCGTCGGAGATGCGCATCAGCTTGCCGAAGATCTCGGCCGGCGCCTCGGCGATGCCGATGTAGTTGCCGAGCGACTTGGACATCTTCTCCACGCCGTCGGTGCCCTCCAGCAGCGGCATGGTGAGGATGCATTGCGCTTCCTGGCCGAAGTCCTTCTGCAGCTCGCGACCCACCAGCAGGTTGAACTTCTGGTCGGTGCCGCCCAGCTCGACGTCGGCCTTCATCGCCACCGAGTCGTAGCCCTGCATGAGCGGGTACAGCAGCTCGTGCACCGCGATGGGCTGCTGGGCGCGCAAGCGCTTGGCGAAGTCGTCGCGCTCCAGCACGCGCGCCACGGTGTAGCGCGCGCACAGGCGGATCATGCCCTCGGCGCCCAGCTTGTCGGACCACTCGGAGTTGAACAGCACCTGCGTCTTCTCCGGGTCGAGGATCTTGGCCATCTGCGCGCGGTAGCTCTTGGCGTTCTCCAGGATCTGCTCGCGCGACAGCGGCGGCCGGGTCTGGTTCTTGCCGGTGGGGTCGCCGATCATGCCGGTGAAGTCGCCGATCAGGAACTGCACCTGGTGGCCGAGGTCCTGGAAGTGCCGCAGCTTGTTGATCACCACGGTGTGCCCCAGGTGCAGGTCGGGCGCGGTGGGGTCCAGCCCCAGCTTCACCCGCAGCGCCCGCCCGGTCTTCAGCTTGCGCACGAGCTCCTCCTCCACGATCAGCTCGTGGCAGCCGCGCTTGATGACCTCGAGGGCCTCCGGAACCGGGATCGTCATTTCTTGGTAAACTCGCGCAGGCTTCTGATAAACAAAGAATTCTAGCCGATGC
>CAZMDA010000017.1:34393-59571 GCA_964564865.1 uncultured Bordetella sp.
TGATCCGGAACCTTTCCCTGGCACGGGCCGGCGTCCTGGCGGTGCTGGCGTTGTCCGGCATGGTCGCCGCGCTCGCCACCATCAGCGAGGCGCCGGAGGCGCAGCTGCTGCTGCCCAAGGCGACGCTGCCCGAGCCGCTGCCCATCGCGATCGAGGAGGCGACGCTGCCCGCGCCGGCAAGCTACGTCCGCGAGGAGCGGTTCCAGCGCGGCGACACCGTCGCCGCGCTGCTGGGGCGCCTGGGCGTCGGCGAGCCGGACGCCCGGGCGTTGGCCCGCCTGCCCCAACTGCGCCAGTTCCGCCCGGGGACCACGGTCACCGCGGACGTGCGCCCCGACGGCGCGCTGGTCTCGCTCTCGTTCCTGTCGCCGCGCGACGCGCTGGTGCGCATCGAGCGCGGCAACGCCGGCCTCGCGGCCAGCGAGTCCCCGGCCACGCTCACCACGCGCCAGGAGATGAAATCGGCCGAGATCCGCAGCTCGCTGTTCGCCGCGACCGACGCGGCCGGGATCCCGGATTCGGTGGCGATGCAGCTGGCGGACATCTTCGGCGGCGACGTCGACTTCCACCGCGACCTGCGCCGGGGCGACCGCCTCGCGGTGGTCTACGAGTCCCACACGCTCGAGGGACGCGCGGTGCGCGCCGGGCGCGTGCTGGCCGCGGAGTTCGTCAACCAGGGCCGCAGCCTGCGCGCGGTATGGTTCGCCGCGGCGGATGCCGAGGGCCGCCGCAGCGGCGGCTATTACGCGCCGGACGGCAAGAACCTGCGCAAGGCGTTCCTGCGCTCGCCGCTGGAGTTCTCCCGGGTGAGCTCGGGCTTCGGCATGCGCAGGCATCCGTTCATGCAGACCTGGCGCGCGCACCAGGGCGTGGACTACGCGGCGCCCGCCGGCACGCGGGTCCGGGCCGCGGGCGACGGCGTGGTGGAGTTCGCCGGACGCCAGGGCGGCTACGGCAACGTGGTGATCCTGCGCCACGGCGGCAGCACCACCACCCTTTACGCGCACCTGAAGGGCTTTGCGCCCGGCATCCGCAAGGGGGCGCGCGTGGCGCAGGGCGGCACGGTGGGGTTCGTCGGCCAGACCGGCTGGGCGACCGGGCCGCACCTGCATTACGAGTTCCGCGTCGGCGGCGCGGCGCGCGACCCGCTGCGCATGGCCCTGCCGGCCGCCTTGCCGGTGCCGGCGGCGGACCTGCCCTACTTCCGCGCCCAGGGCGCGCCATTGCTGGCGCAGCTCGATTTCCTGTCCGGGACGCGCATCGCGCTGTTCGAGTGACTCGCCGGCCGGCCGGGCGTGCTTGACCACGCTGCTTGAGACGCCTGCTTGAGTAACCTTTACGCGGGCCTGATGTCGGGCACCAGCCTCGACGGCGTCGACGCGGTGCTGGCGGACTTCGGCGGCCCGCGCCTGCGCATCCTCGCCAGCAGCCACGTTGCGTTCGATGCCGTCCTGCGCGCCGAACTGCTCGCGCTCAATACGCCCGGCGACAACGAACTGGAACGGGCCGCGCTCGCCGGCAATGCCCTGGCGCGCCACTATGCCGGCGCGATCGCCGCCCTGGGCGCGCCCGCGCACGGCGAGGTGCGCGCCATCGGCTGCCACGGCCAGACCGTCCGCCACCGACCCGGGGATGGGTACACGCTCCAGATCGGCAACGCCGCGCTGCTCGCCGAACTCACCGGCCTCGCCGTCGTGGCCGACTTCCGCAGCCGCGACGTCGCGGCCGGCGGCCAGGGCGCGCCGCTCGCGCCGGCCTTCCATGCCGCGGTGTTCGCCAGCCCGGACGAGGATCGCGTCGCGCTCAACCTGGGCGGCATCGCGAACATCACCTCGCTCCCCCGCGCCGGTACGGTGCTCGGCTTCGATACCGGGCCGGCCAACTGCCTGCTGGACCTCTGGTCTGCCCGCCATCTGGGCACGGCACACGACGAAGGCGGGGCCTGGGCCGAGGGCGGCACGGTGGATGCCGCGCTGCTCGCCGGAATGCTGGAGGAGCCGTTCTTCAGCGCGGCGCCGCCCAAGAGCACGGGGCGCGACCTGTTCAACGCCCGCTGGCTGGAGAGCAGGCTGCGGGGCACGGAGGACCCGCGCGCGGTGCAGGCAACGCTGCTGGAGCTCACCGCGCGCAGCATCGCGGACGCGGTCGCGCGGCATGCCCCGGGCGCGCGGCGGGTGATCGCCTGCGGCGGCGGCGCGCGCAACGGCGCCCTCATGCGGCGGCTGTCGGCGTTGCTGGCGCCTGCGGTGGTGGAATCCAGCGACCGGCATGGCCTGGCGCCGGGCTTGGTGGAGGCGGCGGCCTTTGCCTGGCTCGCCCGGCAGGCCGTGGAAGGCCGGTCCGGCAACCTGCCGTCGGTCACCGGCGCGCGGGGCGCGCGCGTGCTGGGAGCGATCTACCCGCCGTAGATCCGCCCGAAATGCAAACGGGGGCTTGCGCCCCCGTCGGCAGAACGTGGTCTGTCCCTGATCTGCGCGGAACTATGCCGAGAAGGACGAGCCGCAGCCGCAGGTGGTGGTCGCGTTCGGGTTCTTGATCACGAACTGGGCGCCTTCCAGGCCTTCGCTGTAGTCGATCTCGGCGCCGACCAGGTACTGGTAGCTCATCGGGTCGATGAGCAGCGTGACGCCGTCCTTCTCCATCACGGTGTCGTCCTCGTTCTTCACCTCGTCGAAGGTGAAGCCGTACTGGAAGCCCGAGCAGCCGCCGCCGGAGACGAACACGCGGAGCTTCAGCTCCGGGTTGCCCTCCTCCTCGATCAGCTGCTTCACCTTGCCCGCCGCGTTGTCGGTGAAGACCAGCGGCGCGGGCATCTCGGCAATCTGTTCGGTCACTGCGTTCATCGTCTGCTCCTTGGAATCCGGGTCAATACCACTGTGCCACTCTGTACCGCGCCATGCCGATCAGGAGGCGAGCTTCAACTCGACCGCCTTGCTCGCATCCGCGCCGTGGTGCACCAGCCGCCCCTCGACCACCGCGCCCTGCTGGATCTCGATGCTCTTGTAGTGCACGTCCCCTTTGACACGCGAACTGGCCTGGAGTTCGAGCGACTCGTGGCAATGCACCGGACCGTTGATGGTGCCGTTGACCACGATGTGCGCGGCCTGCACCTCGCCGTCGATGCGCGCGTGCTCGGACACCACCAGGGTGCCCGCCTGGTCGGGCAGCGCGGCGACATTGCCGCGCACCGCCCCGTCCACGCGCAGCCCGCCGCTGAAGAACACGTTGCCCTCGATCCGCGTGGTGGCGCCGATCAGGCTGTCAATGCGGTTCTGCGGCTTGCTGGCCTTGCGAAACATGGCTCGCTCTCCTTGCCCAGGGCGCCCGGCAAGTCGCCCATGCTCTCAACCCGGGGTCGCATTCTGGGTCGCTATCGCCGCCGTCGACCCGTCCTCGTAGATCCGGACCTGCACCGTTCCGACCTTCGCCTTCGGGCTCACCCGGAACGTTCCCTCGATCCGCTGGAAGTGCTTGAAAGACAAACGGAAAGGGGGCGTGCCGGCACCCACGGCGTCCGGCACGGTGATGATAGCACTCCGCCCGTCTTCCGTCAGGTTCACCGCCAGTTCCAGGCGGCCGGCGAAATCCTTGCCCTTGCGCGCCGCCGAGGCGCGCAGCAGCAGGCGGTAGCGGAACTCTCCCGGCAGGACGTCCGGCTCCACCTTGAAGCGCAGGATGCCCAGCGGGGCGGCGGCGGTCGCCTCGGAGGACAGCATGCTCTCGAAAATGGCCAGTTCCTCGCGCAGGCGGGCGTTGTCCTGCTCGAGGTTGCGGATCTGCTGCGCCAGCTTCTGCTGAGCCGTGCGCTCGATGGACAGGCGGCTCTCGGCGGCATTGGCCGAGGCGCGCAGGCCATCCAGCTCGCTGCGCAGCGCGGCAAGGTCGGTTCGCGCCTTGGCCAATTCCTGCTCGATCTCGCCGCGGTCGAAGCCCGCGAAGCGCCGGCCGGCATCGTACATCCAGGCCGCCAGCGCGGCGGAGAACGCGAACAGGACGGCGAGCAGCAGCCAGCGCAGGTACCAGGGCACGTGCGTGCGCACCGACACCCTCGGGGCGGCGATCCCGAAGCGCTGGCGCAGTTTCCAGAGGCGGCGCGCCACCCTCGCCCTTCTCTAAGGCACCACCGGCGCCTGCTGCAGGCCGAGCGTCTCGGGGAAGCCGAACATGATGTTCATGTTCTGCACCGCCTGGCCCGAGGCGCCCTTCATGAGGTTGTCGATCACCGACAGCACCACCAGGGTGTCGGACCCGGCGGCGCTCTCCGGGGGCCGGTGCAGCGCGATGCGGCAGACGTTGGCGGCACGCGCCGAGCGCGTGTCCGGGTGGCTCCCCGCGGGCAGGACGTCCACGAACGGCTCGCCGGCGTAGCGCTTCTCGAACAGTTCCTGGAAGTTGGCTTCCTTCGTGATGCGCGCATACAGCGTGGCGTGGATGCCGCGGATCATCGGCGTCAGGTGCGGGGTGAACACCAGGCCCACGTCGCGGCCGGCGGCCCGCGCGAGCTCCTGCCGGATCTCGGGCCAGTGGCGATGGCCCGCCACGCCGTAGGCCATGAAGTTGTCCGCCGCCTCGGCGTACATGAGGTGCAGCTCCATCTTGCGCCCCGCGCCGGACACGCCCGACTTCGCGTCCGCGATCAGGTGCCCGACATCCACCACGCCGGCCTCGACCAGCGGCAGCAGCCCGAGCTGCACCGCGGTCGGGTAGCAGCCGGGATTGGCGACCAGGCGCGCGCCGCGGATCCGGTCGCGGTTCACCTCGCAAAGTCCGTACACCGCCTCGGCGAGCAGCTCGGGGGACGCATGCTTGACCTTGTACCAGCGCTCCCATTCGGCGGCGTCCCGGAAGCGGAAGTCCGCCGAGATGTCGATGACGCGGGCGCCGGCGGCGAGCAGCTCGCGCGCCTCGCCCATGGCGATGCCGTTCGGCGTGGCGAAGAACACGACGTCGCACTTGCCCAGCGCGGCCTTCTCCGGGTGCGAGAAGGCGAGCGCCACGCGACCGCGCAAGCTCGGAAACACGGCGCTGACCGCCTTGCCCGCTTCCTGCCGCGACGTGATCGCGGCCAGTTCGACCTGCGGATGCTGCGCCAGCAGGCGCAGCAGTTCCACTCCGGTGTAGCCGGTGCCGCCGACGATGCCCGCCTTGATGGTCTTCATGTCGTCTCCGCCTTCTCGAGCTGCCTGCTGCCGAAAAACAAAAGCCGCCTTGCGGCGGCTTTTCTTGGTCCGGGGCCGGGGCCCCGTGGGATCAGCGTTTCGAGTACTGCTTGCGCCGCCGCGCCTTGTGCAAGCCGACCTTCTTTCGCTCCACTTCGCGCGCGTCGCGGGTCACGAGGCCCGCGGCGCTGAGCACCGGCTTGAGCGCGGCATCATACTCGATGAGCGCGCGCGTCAGGCCGTGGCGCACCGCGCCCGCCTGGCCGTTCTCGCCCCCGCCCTGCACGTTGACCGAGATGTCGAAGCTCGCCTGGCTCTTGGTGAGCTCGAGCGGCTGGCGCACCACCATGCGGCCGGTCTCGCGGCCGAAGAACTCGTCCACCGGCTTGCCGTTGACGACGAACTGGCCCTTGCCGGCCTTGAGGAACACGCGCGCGACGGCGCTCTTGCGCCGCCCGGTACCGTAGTAGTAATCGCCGACCATGTCAGATGTCCAGTGCCTTGGGTTGTTGCGCCGAATGCGGGTGCTTGGAATCGGCGTAGATCTTGAGCTTGCGCAGCATCGCGTTGCCGAGCGGCCCCTTGGGCAGCATGCCCTTGACCGCCTTCTGCAGCGCGCGCCCCGGGAAGCGGGCATTCAGCTTCGCGAAGTCGGTTTCCTTGATGCCGCCGGGGAAGGTGGTGTGGCGGTAGTACTTCTTGCCCAGTTCCTTGCGGCCGGTGACGCGCACCTTGCCCGCATTCACCACGACGATGAAGTCGCCGGTGTCCACATGCGGCGTGTACTCGGGCTTGTGCTTGCCGCGCAGACGCATGGCGATGCGCGAGGCGAGCCGGCCGAGCACTTTGTTCTGGGCATCCACGACGTACCAGTCGTGGACGGCGGTCTCGGCTTTGGCGCTGTAGGT
Source organism: uncultured Bordetella sp. (assembly GCA_964564865.1). Lineage (GTDB taxonomy): Bacteria > Pseudomonadota > Gammaproteobacteria > Burkholderiales > SG8-39 > RBG-16-66-20. The sequence continues at coordinate 40,461 of CAZMDA010000017.1, forward strand.
CTTCATCGTCTCGTTGCGTTCGTGCGGCTGGAGAAAAGGCGCGAATGGTAGCAAAAAAACGGCGCAACCTGTTGAGGTTGCGCCTGAATGTTCCAAATCACCGCCCTTGGCAGGCGGGTGGAGGAGACAGTCGCATTATGCGCCCAGAATTGCTGCAACGCAACACGTTTTAATTCCCTTAAAATCATGGCCTTATAAATTGGAGCGGAAATGGACTGCACAGTACGCTGGAGCGGTGAAGGAATGTCCTTCCTGGCCGAGACCGGGAGCAACCACCTGCTGGCCATGGACGGGGCTCCCGACGGCGGCGGGCGGAACCTCGCCCCGCGCCCGATGGAGACGCTGCTGGCGGGCGCCGGCGGCTGCACCGCCTACGACGTGGTGGTGATCCTGAAGAAGAACGGGCAGGACGTGACCGGCTGCGAGGTCCGGCTGGAGGCCGAGCGCGCAGCGACCGATCCCAAGGTGTTCACGAAGATCCATTACCGCTTCCGGGTGCGCGGCCGCAACCTGAAGCACAACCTGGTCGAGCAGGCGGTGCGCCTGTCGCACGAAAAGTACTGCTCCGCGACCGCGATCCTGGAGAAGACCGCGGCGATTACCAGGGAACTCGAGATCGTCGAGGGCTAGTCAGGACTTGGCGCGGTTCGCGGCGTACGTCATGCGCCGCTGTTCCTCGAACCACTCGTCCGCGTAATCGCAATCCCGGTACTCGTTGAAATACGGGCCGCCGATGGTGAAATGCACGATCTTCGCCTGCGGATTGGGCTTGTACTCCCCGACGAGCCAGTTCCATTCCAGCGGCAGGTCGCCGATCTGCGAATCCTCCAGCCACGTGAACCGCTGCAGGTCGAGCCCGGTCGCGGCGTTGACATACTCGGCGGTCAGCGCCCGGCACTACGCGTTGTTGAACAGCATGACGCTCGACCAGTTCTTGCGCGGGTAGACCGTCTGCACCTGGTTCAGGAACTTCCGGGTCGGGCCCGGCGTGTAGTCGTGCTTGCAGAGCAGGACCGCCTTGTCCGCATGGCGCTCGGTGAACGCGGCGAGCTCGGCAAAATCCGCGCGGCACAGCATGTCGCAATCCATGAACAGGGACCAGCCCCGGTACTCCGACAGCGCGGGCACCAGGAACCGCGTCAGGCTGAATTCGGTGGACTCGGTCGGGCCGCGCTCGCGACGGTACAGGCCGCCCAGCTGCGAGCGCATCAGCGGCGCGATCGAGACCGGGATCGAGGACCGGCGCAGGATGGAGTGCGCCAGCGTGTGGTAGGCGACCGTCTCGTTGGGGTCGTAGCCGATGAAGACCTGCAGCATTCCAATCGCCGCTCAGACCCGGTAGGACACCGTGGTCATCACCTTCGCCAGCGCGCGCATGCCGAGCTTGAGCGGTTCCGGCATCTCCGCGGCGCCCAGCCCGACGGCGGTTTCCCGGTGCTTCTGCTCGTCCGCGCGCATCGCCTCGATCACCGCGCGCGTGCGCCGGTCCTGCGGGTCGAGCCGCTCGAGGTGGCCGGCCAGGTGCGCCTCGACCTGGCGCTCGGTCTCGGCGAGGAAGGCGAGGTTCCAGCGGTCCCCCAGCGCCCCGGCGGCGACGCCCATCGCGAGCGAGCCCGCGTACCAGAGCGGATTGAGCAGGCTGGTCCGCCCCCCGAGTTCCCGAATCCGGTCCGCGCTCCAGGCCAGGTGGTCGCGTTCCTCCCCCGCCGCCTGCTCGAGCGCGATGCGGTTCGCGGGATCGCGCGCCGTCAGCGCCTGACCCTGGTAGAGCGCCTGGGCGCAGACCTCGCCGACATGATTGACGCGCATCAGCGCCGCCGCGCGGGCGCGCGACGCCTGCGTGAGGTCGGCCTCGCCGTGCGCCTCGGCCGGCGATGGGCGCGCCGGCTGGCGCACGCCGGCCACGGTGCGCAGGGCGGCGTCGAACAGCCCGATGGCGCGGTCAACATCGATCGGCAGCATGTGAGGATTTTACCCGCTCGTCATGCGGGGCCGCGGGTGTATGCTTCGCGGCCATGGGACGCGCCGACCTGATCAGCGACGAGTACCGCGAGATGCAGCGCGCGCTGCACGAGAATCCGGCCTACGGCGTGGCGTCGCTGCATTACGCGCCGCTGGTCGCGCGGATCATGGAATCCGTCGGCGCCGAGGAACTGCTCGACTACGGCGCCGGGAAGGGCCGCCTGGGCGTTGCCCTGCAGGAGGCGCTCCAGCGCCCCCTGACGGTCCACCACTACGAGCCGGCGATGCCGCAGTGGTCGGCGTCGCCGCAACCGTGCCGGTTCGTGGCCTGCCTGGATGTCCTCGAGCACATCGAGCCCGCACTGCTCGACACAGTGCTGGATGACCTGAAGCGCGTCACGGCGCAGATCGGGGTGTTCTCGGTGGATACCGCGTCGGCGCAGAAGGTGCTGCCGGACGGCCGCAATGCCCATCTCATCCAGCAGCCGTTCGAGTGGTGGCTGCTGAAGCTGAAGGCGCGATTCGACATCCTATCGGTCAACCCGATGGGGCGCAGCTTCTGGGTGGTGGTCGCGCGCAAGCGCCCGTGGTGGCAGCGGATGCTCGCCCGGCTCGCCGGCGAGCGCGGACCGCAAATGCCCGCCTGAATCAACCCGCCGACCCTCTCAGCCCCGCGGCAGGCGATCCAGGTAGCTCTCGACGTGGCGGGCGAACATCTCGAATTGATCCAGTCCGGCTTTCAGCATCCGTCCGACGACTTCGAGATCCACCTTGAGGTAGGCGTGCACCAGAACATTGCGAAATCCGGCAACCGGGCGAAGTGCCGCGGCGAACTCCGGGGGCAGCACCCCCAGTTCGCCAAGCCGATCGATCGCCGACGTGTAGTCAGGGGAATCCATGCCCGCCGCCGCGGCGATGTGGGTCGCGATGTCGAGGACGTTCTGGGCACAAAGCTGCAGCCCCCTCTCGACCGCCCAGCGCCGATCGGCATCGGCCCGCAACTGCGCCGGGGTACAGCCGGCATGGCGGCGAAGATTGGCGAGCGCTTCCCGGATGGCGCCGAGGTGCTGGCGCACGATCTCCGGATCTGGACGGCCTTTGGTCACCGGATTCGGCGCGCTGCGGCGCGACGCGCGGCCTCGATCTTCGCCAGCTGAGGCACGTAGTCGCAGTAGCGCGACAGCGCGTAGCCCTCCCTCGCCGCCGTTGCCCCCGGATTGCGGGACAGGACCCGGCGACCATCGCGCAGCACCCGGTGATAGAGTAGCGGCGGAGCCCGGTTGAGGACCACGACGTCCACTTCGTTCGTCCGCAGCGCGGCGATCAGGTGCGCGGTCAGCTCCGCCGCGTATCCGAACTGGCCGGTCCCCGACGGCTCAGCGTCAATCCAGACGGCGACGTCGATATCGCTGTGCGCCTGCGCCAGGCCGCTTGCGTGCGAGCCGAAAAGGTAGGCGTCCTGCACTTCCGGTCGCGCCCCCAGCGCGAGCACCAGTTGGCGCTCGATCTCGGCAACGGAGGGCGATGCGGCGATGGCCATGCCGCCAGTGTAACTGCGCGCGATCGCTCGCACTACTGTCCGTAGTCGTATTTCAGCTCGAAGCTGCCGTCGCGGCCGAACTCCAGCCGCGCCACTTTCCAGCGCCGCTTGTCGGGGTCCAGGAACTGGTTGAGCGAGTAGGTCAATTCCGCGACTTCCTTGGCATCGCAGGACTTCAGGTCCTGCGGCTCGATGCGCTCGGCGTCGGTCAGGTAGAAATAGCGGCTCTCGAATCTGCGCTCGTTCCACGCCACCTCGCCCTTCTCGATGATCTCGACCCAGGCACGCCGCCAATCCCTCGGCAGGCCGGACGCCAAGCACTCGAAGATGCGCTCGATGGTCTTGGTGCGTTCAGCCTCATCTGTATTTGCGGCAACTGGCTCCACAGGCCTCCTCGCCGGCGCCTTGGCCGCCGGGGACCTGGCCCCCGCTTCGGGCACCTTGAGGCCCGTCTGGGCGAACGCGCCGGATGAAAACCCGAACACGACAGCGGAGATCAGGGCGCGCCACGACATGCCGGCAACTGTAGCAGATAACGGCGGACGGGCGTCCTGCGACGCCCGCTTGACCGAACCGCCAGCCGCGCGAAGCCCGGAACGCGCGCCGAACACAGGAGCCATGCAGGTACAGACTGTACCCGTGGCCGCGCACGTGAAGCAACTCACGCGGCGGGAACCAGGCACATCGCGGGTTCTCCCACGCGGAACTCCGGACCCGCGGCGCATGCTAATCTTGCGCTCGCCGCTCGGGCGGCGACCGAGCCGTGACACCATGCCCAATCTCATTCTTGTCCACCAGAAGACCAAGCAGGACCGCGCGGATTACGAAGAAATCAAGCGCCGCATCCACATTCGCGCGCCCGATGTCGCCGTGTTCGTCGCGGACACGAAGGAGACCGTCTGGTTCGAGCCCCGCTTCGACGCGGCGGCGCCCACGCTCACGGTGTCGCCGATGCCGATCAAGCGCTTCATCCCGCCGCGCGGCGCCGTGTGCCAGGGATTCGAGTTCCCAAAGGGCGAGCAGTACGAACGGCTCGCGGCGCTCGGTGTTCCGGTGCCGAAATGGACGCGTGTCTCGCCGGGAATCCTGCTCGACCCGGCCGAGTGGGGCCCGTACCTGGTGGTCAAGCCCGAACTCGGACGCAAGGGCGCGGAGATTTTCGTCCGCAAGACCGGCCGGGTGCGCTACCGGGCTCCGCAGAGCTATCCCGAGGACCATCCCGCGCGTAAGGCGCCGCTTCTCGCGCAACGCTTTGTCTACACGGGAAGATGGCCGTCAAATTACCGCGTGGTGACGCTCTTCGGCCGGGCGCTGCTTTGCTGGCGCTGCGAGGCGAGCCGCGAGTACCGGCCGCTCGAGTCGCGCTGGGACTTCAAGGCGTGGGGGGGCATCACCGTGGTCTCGAACAAGCGGGACTCGCGTTATGCGCTCGCCCACGACGCCGACGTGATCGCGCTCGGGGAACGCGCGCATGGCGCGTTTCCCGAACAGCCGCTCCTCGGTACCGACATCGTGCGCGACGCCGACACCGGCGAGCTATGGGTGATCGAATGCAACCCGCGCGGAGACGCGTGGCTCATCTCCTCGGACATGGGGCGCATGATCGAGGGCGCGAATGGACTCGATTTCGCCGCCCAGTTCGGCGCTCTGGACGCTGCGGCCGAGGTGCTGGCGCGCGAAACGCGCGCGCGGGCGCGCTAGTTGGTGATGGTGTCGAGCGGCTACCGGCCGATCGATCCGGGCAGCGAGCGGCGGCGGTACCGGGAATGGCGGTGAGCAAAAAACAAGCGCTTCGACTCGTCCGCCTCCTCCAGCAGCGAAAGTCGGGCTAGAGCGGTCTGGGTTTGGACCCACCCTCGACCGGCCACGTCGAACCCGCGCGCTTGCGCGTCGCGTCGGTCGGTTCGTGCAGCGCGACCTTCGGCCGCGCTTTCTCCATCCACGGCGCCACCAGCCGGCCGACGTTCTCGAGGCCCTCGAGCAGGCCCGGCACCACGATTTCCGAGGGCCGGTTCTGCGCGGGCAGGCGGCGCAGCGCCGCGGCCATCACCGCCGGATCGTAGCGGCCGTCGTCGGCGAGCATCGCGATCAGGCCCAGCTTCGCCGCGCGCGAAATGCGGATGTACTGTTCCATGCGCGGCTCGGTGCGCGGCACGATGAGCGCGCGCTTGTCCATCGACAGCACTTCGCAGAAGGTGTTGTAGCCACCCATCGCGACCACGCCCGCGGCGCGCGACACCAGCGATTCGAGGTGGCTGTGGAAGGTGATCGCGTCGACGCGCTTCAGGCGCGCGGCGCGGTCCATGAATTCGGCCTGGCGCTCGGGCTGCATGAACGGCCCCAGCACCAGCAGCGCCGGGTAGGGCAGCAGCAGGTCGCGCTCGTAGGCGCGCAGCACCCACTCGATGAGCGCCTCGCCGTCGCCGCCGCCGCCCGTGGTCACGAGCAGGTACGGGCGGCTGGTGATTTCCGGCAGGCGCGGCGGCGCACCGTGCGTCGGCACCTCGCGGTGCAGGTAGCCGGTGTAGATCATCTTCTGGCGCACCGAGACCGGCAGCGACACGCCTTCGAGCGGGTCGCAGATCTGCGGCAGGCCGTAGATCCAGATTTCGTCGTACAGGTCGCGCAGCGCGGGCAGCACGTTCTTCCGCTGCCACTCGGGCTCGAGGAGGCGCGGTTCGTCCAGCACGTCGCGCAGGCCGAGGATCAGGCGCGTGCCGCGCGGCTTGAGCATCTCGAGGGTCTCGAGCACCTCGCCGCGCAGGCCCATCGGCTCCTTGTCGACGATGAAGATGTCCGGCTCGAACATCTCCGCGGTGTGGCGGATGATGGAACCGCGCAGCTTGAGGGTCTGCTCGACGTCCAGGTGCAGGTTGAGCGAGGTGTACTCGCCGCTGCGCAGCTTGATGACGCCGGGCACGCGCACGAAGTCGACGCGCGCGCGGAAATCGAACGAGCCGATGATCGGCGACCCGGACAGGATCAGCACCGACACGTGCTTGAACTTCTCCACCAGCGAATGCGCGATGGTGCGGCAACGGCGCAAATGGCCGAGACCCATCGTGTCATGGCTGTAGATCAGAATCCGGCCGTCCACGCGCTGCGATGCCATGTTGCCTCCTTCGCCCCGGGCGCTATTTCAGATCGGAAGCGGGCATATACAGCAGCCGGCCGCCGCTCTCCCGAACCAGCTGTTCCGCGCGCGGGCACGCCATCTGCGGCGGCTGGCGCTCGGGCGCGGCGCGCTCGTACCATACCCGGCACGACCCCGGCGCCGGCAGCCGCTCGGCGGGCACGCCGCCGAACGGCCCCGGTCCGTATTCCATCGCGAGCACGCCGCCGTCCTGAAAGGATTTGTTCGAGATCGCCTTCACCACCCGGCCGCCGTGCCGCTCGGCGATCTCGTGCGCACGGCCGCAGGTCATGGGCGGGGGTTGCCGCCGCGCCGGAATCCCGGCGTACAAGATGCGGCACAGACCGAGCGGCGGGACGAGCTCTGGCGCAATCCGTGCTTCGCTCGGCTTGCGAGGCGGCGCCGGCGCCTCGCCAAGGCCCACCGCGGCGCACCCGCTCAGCATCGCGGCGAGCACCGTCAGAAAAATTCCGCCCGACCGGAGACTGGTGCCCCGCGAGCGCGCCTTCTTCGCCAAATTTCGAAGCAAGATCGAATTCTAGCGCTTAAGAAGCCGGCGCGGGTGAACCGCCACACCAACTCGCCGCTCTTGCCGGGATCGAGCGTGACCTGGTTCGGCTCGGCGTGCTCCATGCCGGGCATCTTGCGCATCATCTCGGCGCGCGCCTTGAGCGCCTTCATCGCGCCAAGGCCGGCACGATGAACTCGGGATCGCGCATGTCGAGCACCTCGCGCACCACACCGTCCTCGGAGAACTGCACCCACAGCACCCGGTACTCGTAGTCGGGGTACTCGCGGAACTTGTACTCCCACCACTCGCGCGGCTTGAGCGCCAGGCGCCCGGCGAGCGCGGGCGGGCCGAGCAGCTCGCGCACTTCCTTCTTCGTCCAGGCGCCGGCGAGGATTTTCGCCATGTTCCGCCGCGTCATCCGCTGCTCGATCGACTTCATGACGCCGTCGGCTCCGATCGTCGCCGCGTACGTCGCGCGGCCCGCGGGCTGGCGCGAGAAATAGAGCACCGAGTCGCCGTTCGGAAGCGAAATCCGATCGGCGGGCGCGCCCATCTGCGCCTCGACCTCGGCCGCGGTCGATCTTCCCGCGACCAGCCCGCGCCCGTCGAACGACGCGCAAGCCGTCGTCAACAGCGCGGCAAGAACCACGCACACCGCGAATCTTCTCATGCGGACCTCCTCGTACAAGGCGCGTGCTAATCTCGGCCCCGCCCGCTCGGGCGGGAGCCGTGCCGCGATTCTATGCCCAATCTCATCCTCGTTCACCAGAACAACAAGCGGAACCGCGCGGATTGCGAGGCGATGGAGCGCCGTATCGCAGCCGGCGTGCCTGGCGTTGCCGAGTTGGTCGTAGACACAAAGGAAACCGGCTGGTTCGAGCCGCGCTTCGACCCGGCCGAGCGGGGCCCGTACCTGGTGGTCAAGCCCGAACTCGGACGCAAGGGCGCGGAGATCTTCATCACCGGGTGATCGAGCGCTCGCGCTATAGTTGTTGCGGCAGCCGCACCCGTCGACACCATGCCGTATCGATTCATGCTCCCGGGCGACAACCCGCCCCGCACCCCGGCCGTGCCCGCCTCCTGACGTGTCGCGGCTCGACAGCTTCATTCGCCGGCTCGAAGCGCAGCGCGCCTGCTTGGACTGGGCCTGCGAAGCGATTGCAGGGACTCCGGGTGTCGTTCTCGAACTCGGCCTCGGAAACGGCCGCACTTACGATCATCTGCGCGAGCGGCTCGGCGCGGCGCGGGAAATCTACGCCTTCGATCGCCGGCTCGATGCTCACCCCGGCTGCGTACCGCCGGCCAGCCGTTTGTTGGTAGGCGAACTGCGCCAGACGTTGCCGCGCTTCGCCGGGCGGCCGGCCGCCCTTGCCCACGCCGACCTCGGCTCGGGCGACGCCGCGTCGAACGCGGCGCTCGCACGCTGGCTCGGCCCCGCCTTGGCGCCGCTGATGGCGGCGGGCGGCGTCGTGCTATCCGATCAGCCCCTCGCCGATCCGCGCCTGTCGCCTCTGGTTCTGCCCGCGCAGGTCCCGGAAGGTCGCTACTTCGCCTACCGGCGCGAATGAGCCCCGACGGCGCCACGGAAGCGCCACCCAATCGCGAATTCCGCTCGGGATTTCCGCCGGCGACCGGGAAAAACGGGCGCCCGCAGGCGCCCGTCGGATTCGGCTAAGCCGGATCGCGCTCACCGGCCGGTGCTTTCAAGAGGTCAATACGAGTGGCGCATCCCGAAGGAGATGACGCGCCCGTCTTCTCCCGCCAGCGGCGCCGAGTTGACCGAGCCCGTGGTGGCGGTGTTGCCGAAGAAGTTGAACGCGGCGCCTGCGTCATTGGTGATCTTACCGTAGGCGAGCGAGACGTTGGTGCGCTTGGAAAGCGCGTAGGCGTACATGAGCGCCCACATCTTCGCGCCGTCCTGCGCGGCGGTCGCCTTGTCGTCGCGCGCCTTGGTGTAGTGCGCGAGGAAGTTGTGCGGCCCGGTGGTGTAGCGGATCGGGATCGACCATGCGCTGCGGTTGCTGCGCTCCGTGCCGATCGCAGCGAGCCCCGCCGCGGTGCCCGCCGCGTTGAGCTTCGACTTGTTCCACATGAGGCCGAGCTTGAAGCCGCCCCAGGTGTAGTAGCCGTAGATCTCGTCGCTGCGCTGGTCCGACGAGGCCAACTGCTGCGCCGCCGTGGTGATGGCGGCGCCGGTGGCAAGGAACGAGGGCGCGTCCGGCTTGCTGTTCCAGTAGCTATAGGCGATTTGCCAGTTCGCCCCGGTATAGGTCGGGTTGAACATCCAGGCCCGGCCCTTGCGCGCCGTGTTGCCGGCGGTCAGATCGGCTTCCGACGCCGTCGTGCCGTTCGCGTTGAAGGAGTAGCCCGCATCCATCGCGAACCCGCCCCACCTGGGCGAGGACCACATGAGCGTGTTCGGCGTGCGCGACGCATTGGCGATCCCGACCGCGCCCGCCCCGGCAAAATCGACCAGCGCATCCGGCCGCACCCGGAGCTGCCCGAACATCGGAAAGCCGTCCCAAGGCGTCTTGTAGCGGTGGAAGTTGTGCCGGCCGGCGGTAAAGCGGCCCGCCTCCTTGGTGCTGATCCCGATATAGGACGGACCCGCCGCGGAGGTCGCGGCCGTGTCGATGTTGACCCTCAAGTCGACCCGCACGAGCGCCGACATGCCGCCGCCCAGGTCCTCCCGCACACTGAAGACGATCCGCGAGGCATCGTCGCTCATACGGGACTCGCTCGCCGTCGTGCGCGTCGCGGCCGGCTGGCTGAATTTCAGGTTGTCGACCGTGGCCGCCACGAAGCCGCTGATCGTCACGCTCGATTGCGCGAACGCCAGATGCGGCGCCATCAGCGCACCGGCGACCGCGGTTCCAAGCAGTTTCTTGTTCATCCTCTCTCCCTCATTCTCGGCTCGGCTCTATTCTTGGCTGTCCAGTGCCGCAGGCGGACCCGCCACGCACATCAACCCGTTAATTCCCAGATAGCCTAGAGCAGTTTCGATTTATTCATTTACGTATCCTGCGGACGCGAAGTAGTTCCTGCATTCGTCTGGTGAGAAGGCATCGAGGAGGATGCCGATCTGATCCCAAAGCGCTGCGACCGTGCGCTTGGCCGCTTTGCGCAGTAGCGCCTTGAGTTTGGCGAAGAGTTTTTCGATAGGGTTGAGGTCCGGAGAGTACGGTGGCAGGTAACGGATTGTTGCGCCAGCGGCCTCGATGGCCTCTTTGACGCCAGCGACTTTGTGACTGCTCAGATTGTCGGCGATGACGATGTCACCCGGGCGCAGCGTGGGACAGAGGAATCTCTGGACGTAGGCCAGAAACACTTCGCCGTTGATCGGCCCATCGATCACCATCGGCGCAGTAATGCTGTCGTGACGCAGAGCGGCGATGAAGGTCGTGGTTCTCCAGTGACCGAACGGTACCGCCGCTACGCAGCGCTGGTCCCGAGGCGCGCGCCCGTAGCGCCGAGCCATGTTGGTGCTGGCCCAGGTTTCATCCAGAAACACCAGCTTGGTCGGATCGAGATCCGGTTGTCGGGTTTGCCATTCACGCCGCGCCTGCTGCACGTCGGCGCGCTCTTGCTCGCTGGCGTGCAGCGTTTTTTTTAAAGCTGAGATTCCATTTGTTCAGCTGGTGCCAGAGCGCCGGCGCCTTGATCTGGATTCCCTGCTTGGCCAGGCGCTCGCACAGCTCGGCCAGCGTGAGATCGGGCTGTTCCTTGAGCCACCCCCGCAGCGTCGCTTCCTGGTCCGCAACCCGCGAGCGGCGATAGCCTCCGATCTGCAAGCTGCTGCGCCGCCCCGTGGCTTTGAATCGATCGGCCACCTGGTAGACCCACACACGGCTCACTTCAAAGCGTCGGGCGATCTCCGACGGACTCTCGCCGCGCTCTACCGCTCGCAACACCCGGTCGCGCAAGTCCTGTGAATACGCATGCATACAGATGCCTCCCGATTCAGGGAAGCATCCAGTTTATGCTATGTATACAATTAAATCAAATATGCTCTAGTCGGCGCAGGCGCGCTCGGCAAATTTCGAACGCCTCTGAGTCCTCTTCCGAGGGCCGCCGCGTTGCAGATCCGCAACAAAAAACGGGCGCCCGCAGGCGCCCGTCGAATTCCGCGATGCGGCCGGTACCCCGGCCGAACGTCGGGTCGTGCCTAGAACGAGTGGCGCATGCCGAGCGTCAGCAGACGCACATCCTCGCCCACGGTTACAGCGGAGTTCGTACCGGCGAGGCCGCCATTGTTGGTGAAGAGGTTGTACGTCGCGCCTGCGTTGTTATTGAGCTTGGCGTACGAGAGCGAAACGGCTGTGCGCTTGGACAGCGAATACGCGTACATGAGCACCCACATCTTCGCGCCGTCATCCACTCCGGCCGTCGCCTTGTCGTCGCGCGCCTTGGTGTAGTGCGCGAGGATGTGCTGGTTGCCCCACGAGTAGCGGACCGGGATCGACCAGGCCGAACGGTCGCTCACCTTCGCGCCCGTCGTCGCGGTATTCAGCCGCGACGTGTTCCACATCCCGCCGACCTTCAACCCCCCCCAGGTGTAGTAGCCGTAGATCGAATCGCTGCGCTGGTCGGCGACTGCGATTCCAGCGCCCGCCGCGTCGGCCTTGCCGCTCCAGTAGCTGTACGCGGCCGACCAGTTGCGCGCGGTGTAGGTCGGGTTGAACGTCCAGGCACGGCCCTTGCGCAGGGTGTTCGCCGCGGTCAGATCGGCTTCCGGTCCGCCGGCACCCGAAGCGCCGCCGCCGGCTGCCGCGCCCAAAACCGGGTTGAACGAATAGCCCACGTCCACGGTGAAGCCGCTCCAGTTGGGCGAGGACCACCTGAGCGAGTTCGCCGTCCGCGTCGCGTTGGCGATCGCAACGGCACCGCCGCCCGCGTAGTCGATGAGCGAGGTCGGGTGGAGCTTCAGCGCGCCGCCCAAACCATAACCGTCCCAAGGCGTCTTGAAGAAATGGAAGTTGTGGCGGCCGGCGGTGAAGATCCCCGCGGTTTTCGTGGACAGGCCGATATAGGACTGGCCGGAGGCCGCGATCGCCGCGGAGTCGAGGTTCGGCTTGACATCGACCAGCGCGATCGCCGCCATGCCGCTGCCGAGATCCTCGCGGACCGTGAAGATGATGCTCGAGGATTCGTCGTTCAGCCGGCCCTCGCTCGTCGTCGTTTTCAGCGAGCTGCTGTACTTGACGTTATCGACGCTCATTTGGATAGCGCCACTGATCGTCACGCTCGACTGTGCGAACGCGGCGACAGGGGCGGCCAGGACGCCAGCGACCGCAACTGCCAAAAGTTTCTTTTTCATTCGTTCAATCTCCTGTTGATGAATGCAATCGGGTGGCAGACAGGCGACTTCTTGTTCCCCCAGCCCTCCCGCCTTAACCCCTCATGAACTCGGTGAGAAGTTGCCGCTATTTTCGGCCCCCACTCTCTACCGGCGCAACGCTTACGCGCAGTTTTCCGAGGATTCACCCCCCTTTGTTGCGCCGGCACAACAATCGCAAAATGCCAATAAATCAATATCTTGCGATTTTATGCTCGGATTCCGCACAAACACCCCTCCGGATACGCCCACGAAGCCCCCGCCTCACAGCCGAAGCCGGCAGATTCGCGGGCGGGATTGCCCGGGTGAATGCATTTAGATACTATGTATGCGTTGAAAACACATTCACGAGGTGACGTCATGGCGATGCTGACCGTGCGCAACCTGCCGGAGGAAGTGCACCGGGCCTTGCGCCTGCGCGCGGCCCGGCACGAGCGCAGCACCGAGGCGGAGGTGCGCGCGATCCTGGAAGAGGCCGTCCGGCCGCAGGGCCGGCTGAAGCTGGGCGCCTGGCTGGCGGATATCGGCCACCAGGTAAGGCTCACCGACGAGGAGGTGGCGCTGATCAACCAGCGCGATCCATCCGCGCCGCGCCCGGTGCGCCTTGAGTGATCCTGCTCGACACCAACGTCATCTCGGAGCCCTTGCGCGCCGCTCCTGAGCCGCGCCTGGTCGCATGGCTCGACGCGCAGCCACTGGAAACCCTGTTTCTTTCCGTCATCACGGTGGCCGAGCTGCGTTTCGGCGTGGCCCGCCTGCCCGCCGGGCGCCGTCGCAACGGCTTGCGCGACCGGCTGGAGGCGCGGGTGCTGCCCGCGTTCACGGGCCGCATCCTCCCGTTCGATCTGGCCGCCACCCAGGCCTATGCCGACCTGATGGTCAAGGCGCAGGCGACAGGTTCCACCGTCGGTTTGGCCGACGGACTCATCGCGGCCATCGCTTCGGTCAACGGCATGGCGGTGGCGACGCGGGACACGAAACCGTTCCTGGCGATCGGCATGACGGTCATCGATCCCCGGGTGGCATGAGGCGCCCCGCAGTCCGGGGGGCGACCGCCCGCTATCGCGCCCGGATGCGCTCGCTCGGGTTCCGCCCGATCCAGATCTGGGTGCCCGATACGCGCTCGCCGAAGTTTGCCGCGGAGTGCCGCCGCCAGTCTCTCTCGGTCGCACGCGGTCGGGAAGACGGCCTGGGGGCGTTTCTCGAGGCTGCGGCAGGGGATGTCGAGGGCTGGGGCCATCGTCGAGCCCTCCGAGGCAGCCGGCCAGAGAAAGGTGTTGCAGGCGATGGTCGACAAGCTGATCTCGGTCAAGCGCGCGCTCGCGGTTTGGGTAGGGCTGGCATTGCGCATCGCCGGCGACGCCGCGGATCAACGCGCCGCTAAGAAAAGAACAGCCGCGCCAGTTCCCCGCCCGGGTCCGCCGCCCGCATAAAGGCCTCCCCCACGAGAAAGCCGTTCACCCCGGCATCGAGCATCCGCGCGACATCCTCCCGCGCGAAGATCCCGCTCTCGGTGACAACGGTGCGGCCGGGTGGCACCGACGGCAGCAGGCCAAGCGTCGTTTCCAGCCGCGTCTGGAACGTGCGCAGGTCTCGATTGTTGATTCCGACCAGCGGCGTGCGCAGCTTCAGCGCGGCTTCCAGTTCCGCAGCGTCGTGCACCTCCACCAGCACCGACATCCCCAGTCCCAGCGCGACCGATTCCAGCTCTGCCATCGCCGCGGGCGGCAGCGCCGCCGCGATGAGGAGGATGCAGTCGGCGCCCATCGCGCGCGACTCGAATACCTGGTAGGGCTCCACCACGAAGTCCTTGCGCAGCACCGGCAGCCCGCAGGCCTCGCGCGCCTGCTTCAGGTGCTTCGCGTCGCCCTGGAAGAAATCGCGGTCGGTGAGCACCGACAGGCAAGCGGCGCCCGCCTTCTCGTAGCTTCGCGCAATCGCCGCGGGGTCGTAATCGGCCCGAATGACGCCCTTCGAGGGACTCGCCCGCTTGATTTCTGCGATCACCGCGGGCCGCCCGGCCAGGACCCGGGCGCGGATGGTGCCGGCAAAGTCGCGCGGCGGCGGCGCGGCGGCGGCAAGGCGCGCTACCTCGCCCTCCCCCGTCCTCGCGCGGGCGGCGGCAACCTCGGCGACCTTCACGGCAAGGATCCGCTGCAGGATGTCGGACATCAGTCGGCTTCCCGCAACGCGGCAGGCAAGCGCGCCCTAAACCAGTCCGCCCCGGCGGCGCGAACGGACGACTTCACCTCGCGGGTCTGCGGCCTAACGCCCCGCGCTTGCGCTCCCAGAACGCAACGCCAGCCGGTCTTGCCGGCCCCGACGTAAGTCCCTCGCGCACCAGGTCAGCCAATTCGCGTTCGGCCCGGCGTATCGCGTCAGCACGCCTTCGATCGCGGCCCCGCATTCCCGAACGCGATTTCGCAGACACCCGTTCTCCTGGCTCAGGCCGCGGTCAATTCGAGCCGCCTCTCGATGCGCTCGATCCTGCCGTCCAGCCGGTCCAGTCGATTGTGCACGATGCCGATATCGCCATGCACGTTGGCCAAGCCGCGCTCCAGGAGCACGAACCGCTCCTCCAGCGACCCCACCCTGTGCCGGACCTCGGTCAACTCGGTCCTCACGATTGCGAGCTCGGCTCGAATCGCCTTCAAGTGCTCGAGAATCAAGTTTTCGACCGCCTCGGTCATCCGTGTCGCCCTCGCTGTTTCTCCCGACGGTAGTTTAACAGGACCGTACCGCCTTCCGCCGGGGTCAAGCGCCCTTCTTCAAGCCATGGCTGAAGGCGACAAAGGCCTCCAGCTTGGCCTTGGCCGCACCGCTCGCGATGGCCTTGCGGGCGCGCTCGAGGCCGTCCTCGTAGGACTTGGCGACGCCGGCGACGTAGATCGCGGCGCCGGCGTTGAGGAGCACGATGTTGAGCGCGGGACCTGACTGGTTCTCCAGCACCGCGAGGATCATCTGCTTCGATTCCTCCACGGTATTGACCTGGATGGCGCGGCGGTCGTAGAGCTCGAGCCCGAACTTGGAGGGGTTGAGGTCGTACTCGTTGATCTCGCCATCCTTCAGCTCGCCCACCAGTGTCGGGCCGGACACCGAGATCTCGTCCAGCCCCTCGCGGCCGTGGACCACCATGACGTGGCGCGAGCCCAGGCGCTGCAGCACCCGCACCTGGATGCCGACCAGGTCGGGGTGGAACACGCCCATGACCTGGTTCTTCGCCCCGGCCGGATTGGTGAGCGGGCCCAGGATGTTGAAGATGGTGCGAACGCCCAGTTCCTTCCTTACCGGAGCGGCGTACTTCATCGCGGTGTGGTGCGTCGGGGCGAACATGAAGCCGATCCCCGTCTTGTCGATGGCCTGCGCCACCTGTTCCGGCGTCATCGCGATGCTGGCGCCCAGCGCCTCCAGCACCTCGGCGCTGCCCGCGGAGGAGGACACCGCGCGCCCCATGTGCTTGGCGACCCGCGCCCCGGCGGCCGCGGCGACGAAGGCCGAGGCGGTCGAGACGTTGAAGGTGTGCGCGCCGTCGCCGCCGGTGCCGCAGGTGTCCACCAGGTGGCGGTGGTCCTTGACCTCGACCATGGTGGCGAACTCGCGCATCACCTGCGCGGCGGCGGCGATCTCGCCGATGGTCTCCTTCTTCACCCGCAGGCCGACGATGAAGCCGCCGATCTGCGCCGGCGTCAGCTCGCCGCGCATGATCTGGCGCATCACGTGCAGCATCTCGTCGTGGAAGATCTCGCGGTGCTCGACCGTGCGCTGGATCGCCTCTGCGATTCCGATTTTCATGTCCGTCCCCTCATTTGCCTTCGAGAAAATTCTTCAGCATGGCGTGCCCGTGCTCGGTCAGCATCGCCTCGGGGTGGAACTGCACCCCTTCGACCGGCAGGCTGCGGTGGCGCAACCCCATGATCTCGCCATCCTCGGATTCTGCCGTGATCTCCAGCTCCGCGGGCAGCGAAGCGCGCTCCACCACCAGGGAGTGGTAGCGGGTGGCGGTGAAGGGCGAGGGCAGCCCGGCGAACACGCCCCTGCCGTCATGGCGCACCTGCGACACCTTGCCGTGCATCACCTGGCGCGCGCGCACCACCTTGCCGCCGAAGGCCTGGCCGATGGACTGGTGGCCCAGGCAGACCCCGAGCAGCGGCACCTTGCCGGCCAGGCGCCCGATCAGCGCGAGGGAGATCCCGGCCTCGCTTGGCGTGCAGGGCCCGGGGGAGATCACCAAGTGCGACGGGCGCAGCGCCGCCGCCTCGTCCACGGTGCACTCGTCGTTGCGCAGCACCTTCACCTCGCAGCCGAGCTCGCCCAGGTACTGCACCAGGTTGTAGGTAAAGGAATCGTAGTTGTCGATCATCAGCAGCATGGCGTCCCCCTCACTTCGCCGGGTCATTGCGCTGGGATGCGACTTCGGCCGCGCGCAGCAGCGCGCGCGTCTTGTGCAGCGTCTCCTGCCACTCGGCGCGGGGGTCGGAGTCGGCCACCACCCCGGCCGCGGCCTGGGCGTGCAGGATGCCGTCCTTCACCAGCGCGGTGCGGATGGCGATCGCCACGTCCATGTCGCCGTTGAAGCCGAGGTAGCCCACGGCGCCGGAGTAGACCCCGCGTTTCACCGGCTCCAGCTCGTCGATGATCTCCATCGCCCGCACCTTGGGCGCGCCGGTGACGGTCCCTGCTGGGAAGCTGGCGCGGAAAACGTCGATCGCATCCAGACCCGGGGCGATGCGACCCTCGACGTTGGAGACGATGTGCATCACGTGCGAGTAGCGCTCGATCACCATCTGCTCGGTGACGCGAACCGTGCCGGTGGCGGCGACTCGGCCGACGTCGTTGCGCCCCAGGTCGATCAGCATCACGTGCTCGGCGCGCTCCTTCGGGTCGGCGAGCAGTTCTCCCGCGATGCGCGCGTCCTCCTCCGGCGTGGCGCCGCGCGGGCGCGTCCCGGCGATCGGCCGCAGCGTGACCGTGTCCCCGGCCAGGCGCACCAGGATCTCGGGCGAGGCGCCCACGACATGGTGGTCGCCGAAATCGAAGAAATACATGTAGGGCGAGGGATTGATGCCGCGCAGGGCGCGGTACAGCGCCATCGGGCTCGCGCCCAGTTCCATCGACCCCCGCTGCGACACCTGGACCTGCATGCAATCGCCGGCAAGGATGTACTCCTTGGTGCGCGCGACCGCGGCAACGAACGCGTCCTCGGTGAAGCTGCGGGAAACGGCGGGCGGCTCCGCGGCCGGCGTGCCCGCGTCCGGACTGCTGGTGACCAGGGACTCGGCAAGCGGCGAGGCCAGGCGCGCCCGCAGTTGCGCGAGGCGCTCCTTCGCCACGCGCAGGGCATCGGGCTCGCGCGGGTCGGCGTAGACGACGAGGTACAGCTTCCCCAGCACGTTGTCCACCACCGCCACCTCGTCGGACAACAGCAACAGCATGTCCGGCGTGCCGAGGGCATCGGGCTTCCCGGCGCCGAGCGCCCGGGGTTCGATGTGGCGCACCATTTCGTAGCCGAAGTAGCCCACCAGGCCGCCGCCGAACTTCAGCTGCGGGGGCACCGGCGCCACGTGCAGGCGCTTCAGGTACCGGCGCACGTAGTCCAGCGGATCCACGCCCTCCTCCCGCTCGATCACGACGTCGGCGCCGCGCGCGTCGCGCAGCAGGCGCCGCACCGTGGTGCCGCGCGCCTCGATTCTCTCGGAACAGGAAAGGCCGATGAAGGAGAAGCGCCCGGAGCGCTCGCCCCCGACCACGGATTCCAGCAGGTAGGAGTACGGCCCGCCGGCCAGTTTCAGGTAGACCGCAAGGGGGGTGAACAGGTCGGCGCGCACTTCGGCGACGACCGGGACGCGCGTATAGCCGCGCGCGGCAAGCTGCCGGAAATCAGGGTCCATCATGTCGAAACTCCCGCTGGTGCTGCTGGGTTGGTACGGAACTGCGTGCGGCCTAGGACTCTCGTGCCGCCCGGCCGCGCGGGGACGCGAGGAAAATTAGCGGCGCCAGGGGCGCCAGCTGCGCCAGCCGAGGGAGGAAGTGTTGGTGCGGAAGTTGGTCACGACGGCTGGAAATATATCACG
Source organism: uncultured Bordetella sp. (assembly GCA_964564865.1). Classification (GTDB taxonomy): domain Bacteria; phylum Pseudomonadota; class Gammaproteobacteria; order Burkholderiales; family SG8-39; genus RBG-16-66-20. The sequence continues at coordinate 59,013 of CAZMDA010000017.1, forward strand.
CCGCCAGGCGCGCGCGCATGTCGCGGATGGTGGCGGCATAGTCCTTGGCGCCGAAGATCGCGGAGCCGGCGACGAAGGTGTCGGCGCCGGCGGCGGCGACGCGGGCAATGTTGTCGGCCTTGATGCCGCCGTCCACTTCGAGCCAGATGTCCTTGCCGCAGGCGTCGATGCGCTTGCGTACCTCGGCGATCTTGGGCAGCACGGACTCGATGAAGGCCTGGCCGCCGAAGCCCGGGTTCACGGACATCAGCAGAACCAGGTCCAGCTTCTCCAGCGTATGGTCCAGGAACGACAGCGGCGTGGCCGGATTGAGCACCAGCCCGGCCTTGCAGCCGTTCTCCCGGATGAGCGCGATGGTGCGGTCCACGTGCTCGCTCGCCTCCGGATGGAAGCTGATGATATTGGCGCCCGCCTTGGCGAAATCCGGGACGATGCGGTCCACCGGCCGCACCATGAGGTGGACGTCGATGGGCAGCGTGGTGTGCGGCCGGATCCCGGCGCACACCAGCGGCCCCACCGTCAGGTTGGGCACGTAGTGGTTGTCCATGACGTCGAAGTG
>CAZMDA010000018.1:0-59228 GCA_964564865.1 uncultured Bordetella sp.
CGTGGAAAAGCGTGCCGCGGCCCTTGTAGATCGCGTTGAGCGCGTTGGAGGGCGACACGCGCGGCGCGTAGGGGCGCGGCACCGTCAGCGCGTCGAATGTGTCCACGATGCCGGCGATGGCGCCGATCATGCCGATCTGCGGGCCCTTGAGGCCCTTCGGATAGCCGCTGCCGTCCTGGCGCTCGTGGTGCAGCGCCGCCAGGTCCGGCAGCTCCGGCGGCAGGCCGGAGGCCTCGCGCAGCATCTGCACCGAGTGCCCTACGTGCGACTTGACGCGATCGAACTCCGCCAGGGTCAGGGTGGTGGTCTTGTCGAGCAGGTCCGAGTCGAGCTTGAGTTTGCCGATGTCCTGGAGCAGGCCCAGCAGCCCCAGGATCTCCAGGCGGTCGCGCGGCAGCTGCAGGAAGCGGCCGAACACGATCATGTAGATGGAGACGTCGAGCGCGCGGGCGGCGAGCGTGGAGCCCTTCTGCACCATCTTCGAGAGCAGCATCATGGCGTCCGGGTTGCGCACCACGCTGTCGGTGACCCTGCCCACCGCCTCGCGCAGCCGCGGGCCCTCCAGCACCCTGCCGGTGCCGACCGAGCCCACCACGTCCTCGATCATCGCGCGCGTCTCCACATACAGGGTGCGCGCGCGCGGCAATTCGTCCTCGAGCGAGGCGAGCTCCGGGTAGACCGTGGCGCCGCGCACCTCCTCCCCGGCCGGTCTGGCGGCCGCCGCGCCGCTGCCGCCGATGCCCCTGAAGGCTCCGGCTTCGCTGCGCTCCGGCTCGACGAACACCGTCTTGCAGAACTTGCGCAGCGTCGCCAGCTGGTCCTCGGAGTCCAGCACGAAGCCCTGGAACAGGAACGGCGTGCCGACCCAGGGCCGGTCGAGCTTGGACACGTACATCCCGAATCGCAGCTGCTCGACCGGGACTTCCCTGAGCATGCGCGCTTCGCGCTCCCGCTAGCGGTGGCGGAACTTCGGCTTGCGTTTCTCGGCGAAGGCCGCCATGCCTTCCTTCTGGTCCTCGAGGGCGAACGCGGAATGGAACAGCCGGCGCTCGAACAGGATGCCCTCGGTGAGATTGGCCTCGTAGGCGCGGTTGACCGCCTCCTTGGCCATCATCGCCACCGGCAGCGAGTACTCGGCGATCTTCTGCGCCGCCGCCAGCGCCTCCTCCAGCAGCCTGTCGTTGGGCACCACCCGCGACACCAGGCCGGCGCGCTCGGCCTCGGCGGCGTCCATCATGCGCGCGGTAAGCACCAGGTCCATCGCCTTCGCCTTTCCCACCGCGCGCGGCAGGCGCTGGGTGCCGCCGGCGCCGGGGAAGATGCCGAGGTTGATCTCGGGCTGGCCGAACTTCGCCGACTCGGCGGCGATGACGATGTCGCAGGCCATCGCCAGCTCGCAGCCGCCGCCCAGGGCGTAGCCGGCCACCGCGGCGATGATGGGCTTGCGGATGCGCCGGATGTGCTCCCAGTCGCGCGTGATGTAGTCGGACTTGAAGGCTTGGATGAAGTCGAAGTCCTTCATCGCCACGATGTCGGCGCCGGCGGCGAAGGCCTTGTCGCTGCCGGTGATGACGATGCAACCGATACCGTCGTCGGCGTCGTACCCGTACATCGCCGCCGCCAGCTCCTGCATCAGCGTCGCGTTGAGCGCGTTCATCTGCTTCGGACGGTTGAGCGTGATCAGGCCGACGCGGCCCTTTACCTCGGCATTGACGAACTGGTAGCTCATGCGCGTTTCGCCTTCATTTCGGACAGGGGGATGGAATCGGGAATCTCGATGCGCGGGCGCCCGGGCTCGGGCGCCTCGAGCGCCTCGACGCGCCGCATGGTCCGCGCGCTGCGCTCGGCCAGCTTCTGGTACAGAACCGTGTTGTCGCGCTTCCAGCGCAGTTCGTCCGGCGAAAGGGCGCGCAACACCTTCGCCGGAATGCCGGCGGCGAGCGCGTTCGGCGGGATCCTCGCCTCGGCGCGAACGAAGGCGAGCGCCGCGACCATCGCGTCCTCGCCCACCTCGGCGTTGTCGTTCACCACCGCGTTCATGCCGACGAGCGCCCCGGCCTTCACCACGCAGCCGTGCAGCACCGCGCCGTGGCCGATGGTGGCGCCCGGGCCGACCACGGTGTCCTTGCCCGGGAAGCCGTGCAGCATGCAGGTATCCTGGATATTCGCTCCCGCCTCGACCACGATGCGGCCGAAGTCGCCGCGCAGGCAGGCGCAGGGCCCGATGTAGGCCTGCGGACCGACGATGACGTCGCCGACCAGCACCGCGCTGTCGTGCACGAACGCGCTCGGGTGCACCACGGGAACGATCCCGTCCAGGGAATACACCTTGGGCATGGGGTTGATTTTAGCTAAGCTTTGCCCATGGAAACCGTCCTCCTGGCACTCGATTCCGGCGTGCTGCGCGTCACCCTGAACCGCCCCGACCGGCTCAACGCCTTCAATCCGTCCCTGCACCGGGGCCTGGCCGCGGCCATGGCCCAGGCGGAATCGGACAGTTCGATACGCTGCCTGCTGGTCACCGGGGCCGGGCGCGGGTTCTGCGCCGGGCAGGACCTGACGGAGCGGGACATGGCTTCGGCGCAGGCCGTGGACCTTGGGGCCGGGCTCGAGGCCTGGTACAACCCGCTCATCAAGCGCATGCGGGCGCTGGAGAAGCCCATCGTCTGCGCGGTGAACGGCGTCGCCGCGGGCGCCGGCGCCAACTTCGCCCTTGCCTGCGACATCGTGCTCGCGGCGCGGTCGGCCTCGTTCATCCAGGCGTTCGTGAAGATCGGCCTGGTCCCGGACTGCGGCGGCACCTACTTCCTGCCGCGCCTCGCGGGCACCCAGCGCGCCATGGCGCTGGCGATGACCGGGGACCGGCTCGGGGCCGAGGACGCCGAGCGCATGGGCCTGGTGTGGAAGGTCGTCGACGACGACCGGCTGATCGACGAGGCGACGCGGCTGGCGCGATCGCTCGCCGCGGGCCCGACGCGCAGCCTGGGCCTCATCAAGCGCGGCATCTACGCGTCGGCGGGCAACACGCTCGCGGCGCAACTGGACCTGGAACGCGAACTGCAGCGCGAGGTCGGCAGGGGGACCGACTTCCGCGAGGGCATCGCCGCGTTCCTCGAGAAGCGCCCGCCGGCGTTCAAGGGCGACTGATGGACGCGGCGGAACTGGCGCTCGCCGCAGGCGAGGTGATGTGGCGCGAAGACCGCGCCTCGAAGTTCCTCGGCATGACGCTGGCGGAACTGCGCCCCGGCTACGCGCGCGTGACCATGCCGGTGACCGCGCAGATGGCCAACGGCCAGGACCTGTGCCACGGCGGGTTGATCTTTTCGCTCGCGGATTCCAGCTTCGGCTTCGCCTGCAACAGCCGCAACCAGCGCGCCCTGGCGGCTTCGTGCAGCATCGAGTTCCTCGCCCCGGCGCGCATCGGCGATACGCTCACCGCGGAATGCACGGAGCAGGCGCTGGCCGGACGCGCCGGGATCTACGACGCGCGCGTGGTGAACCAGTCGGGCGAACTGATCGCCCTCTTTCGCGGCAAGTCGGCGACGGTGAAGGGAAAGTGGATCGAATGAAGACGCACCAGGCGAAGGCGCGGTTCCCGCTGGAACCGATCGAGAAGGCTTCCCGGAAGAAGCTGCGCGAACTGCAACTGGAGCGCCTGCGCTGGTCGCTGCGGCGCGCCTATGAGCGCGTGCCCCACTACCGGAAGAAGTTCGACGCCGCCGGCGTCAAGCCGAAGGACCTGAAGACGCTCGCGGACCTGGCGAAGTTCCCCTTCACCGCCAAGGCCGACCTGCGCCAGACCTATCCCTTCGGCATGTTCGCCGTGCCGATGGGCGAGGTGGTGCGCATCCACGCGTCTTCCGGCACCACCGGCAAGCCCACCGTGGTGGGCTATACGAGGAAGGACATCGACACCTGGAGCCACCTGATGGCGCGCTCGATACGCGCCGCCGGCGCCCGGCCGGGCGACATCCTCCACAACGCGTACGGCTACGGCCTGTTCACCGGCGGCCTGGGCATCCACTACGGCGCCGAGCGCCTGGGCCTTGCCACCGTGCCGGTTTCCGGCGGCATGACCGAGCGCCAGGTGCAGTTGATCCAGGATTTCAAGCCCGCGATCATCACGGTGACCCCGTCGTACATGCTGGCGATCGCCGACGAGATGGAGCGCCAGGGCCTGGACCCGAGGAAATCCAGCCTGCGCATCGGCATCTTCGGCGCCGAGCCCTGGACCGACCGCATGCGGGCGAACATCGAGGCGCGCACCTCGCTGCAGGCGATCGACATCTACGGCCTGTCCGAAGTCATGGGCCCGGGCGTGGCGCAGGAGTGCCTGGAGACCAAGGACGGGCTGACCATCTGGGAGGACCACTTCTACCCGGAGGTGGTGGACCCGCAGACCGGCGAAGTGCTGCCCGACGGCGAGAAGGGCGAGCTGGTGTTCACCTCGCTCACCAAGGAAGCGCTGCCGGTGATCCGCTACCGCACCCGCGACCTGACCCGGCTGCTGCCCGGGACGGCGCGCGTGATGCGGCGGATGGAAAGGATCACCGGAAGGTCGGACGACATGATGATCATCCGGGGGGTGAACGTGTTTCCTTCGCAGATCGAGGAGCTGATTCTCAAGCAGCCGGAGCTGTCGCCGCACTACGTGATGGAATTGAGCCGGGTAGGCCCGCTCGACCACCTGACGGTGCTGGTCGAGCTCGCTCCGGGGGCCGCTGACAAGCAGTCAGCGGCCTCGTTGGCGCACAACGTCAAGTCCATGATCGGGATCAGCGTGGATGTGAAGCTCGTCCCGCTTTCCACGATCGAGCGCTCCATCGGCAAGGCGAAGCGGGTGATCGACAAGCGTCCCAAGTGAGAACATTGGTCGGTCGCGCCTGCGGCGCATTCCTCCTCGCGCTGCTGTGCCATTCGGCGCAGGCGGCAACCGGGTTCGCCGTCATCCCCGGGCTGGAGGGCGACGGCCCGGTGACGCTGTTCTATCCGGCGCAGGGCGAGCCGCAGGCGGTGCGCAGCGGGCCGTTCACGATCCAGGCGGTGCGGGATGGGGCGCCTGTGCGCGGCAACGGGCGGCTGGTGGCGATTTCGCACGGCTCCGGCGGCTCGCCGTGGGTGCACAGCGACCTCGCCTTTGCGCTGGTGGCGGCGGGCTTCGTGGTCGCGGCGCCGGAGCATCGGGGCGACAACTACAAGAGCCGCGGCGATGCAGGGCCGGTGAGCTGGGCGCGGCGCCCGGCCGAGGTCTCGCGCGCGATCGACGCGGTTGCCCGCGATGCGCGCTTCGCAGCGATCGTGGCCACCGACAAGGCCGGCGTCTACGGCATGTCGGCCGGCGGCCATACCGCGCTCGCCATGGCCGGCGGCCGCTGGTCGCCCGCCGGCATGGCGCGGCACTGCGAGGCCCACATCGCCGAGGACTTTCCCGCCTGCGTCGGCCTCGCCACGCGGCTGAACGGCGACTGGCTGGATGCCTCCAAGAAATGGACTGCGCTCTGGCTGCTGCGCTGGCGCTTCACGGATGCGCGGCCGCACACGCACGCCGATGCCCGGGTGCGCGCGGTGGTCGCGGCGGTGCCCTACGCGGCCGACTTCGACATGGCCTCGTTCGCCAGGCCCGGCGTTCCGCTCGGCCTGGTGCGCGCCGGCGGCGACCGGTGGCTCGCGCCGCGCTTCCACAGCGACGCGGTGCTGGCCGCCTGCCCGCCCTGCGAGCGCGTCGCCGACCTGCCGACCGGCGGCCACGGCGCGCTGCTCTCGCCCCTGCCGCCGGGACTGAGCGGAACGGCGGGCGAGCTGCTCAACGACCCGCCGGGATTCGACCGCAAGGGACAGCTGCCCGCGGTGGATCGCGCCATCGTCGAGTTCTTCCGCAGGCATCTCCTGCCCTGACCATGGTGCTCGGCCTGGATCGCAAGGCACTGGAGCAGGCGGCGGCGCTGGTGCACGCCGCCATGCCGCCGACGCCGCAGTTCTCCTGGCCGCTGCTCAACGCCCGCGCCGGCTGCGAGGTCTGGGTCAAGCACGAGAACCACACCGCCACCGGCGCGTTCAAGATCCGCGGCGGCATCGTGATGCTGGACGCGCTCAAGCGCGCGAACCCGGCGCTGCCCGGCGTGGTGAGCGCCACGCGCGGCAACCACGGCCAGAGCCTCGCCTGGTCCGGGCGCCGCCACGGCGTGCGCACGGTGATCGTGGTGCCGCGCGGCAACAGCCGGGACAAGAACGCGGCGATGAAGGCCTGGGGGGCGGAGCTGGTCGAGCACGGCCGCGACTTCGACGAGGCAAAGGACCACTCGGCGCGGCTCGCGCGCGAGCAGGGCCTCGCCTCCATCGGACCCTACCACCCGGAACTGGTGGCCGGCGTGGCGAGCTACGCGCTGGAGCTGTTCTCCGCGGTGCGGGACATCGACGAGGTCTTCGTGCCCATCGGCTGCGGCTCCGGCATCTCGGGCCTGATCGCGTGGCGCGACGCGCTCGGCCTCGCGACGCGGATCGTCGGGGTGGTGTCCGACCAGGCCGACTGCTACGCGCGCTCGTTCGCGGCCGGCAAGCCGGTCGAAACCGCGACCGCGAACACCTTCGCCGACGGCATGGCGGTGCGGGTGCCGGTGCCCGCGGCGCTGGAAGTGATCCGCGCCGGCGCCGACCGGATCGTGCGCGTGTCGGATGACGAGGTGAAGGCGGCGGTATGCCACTACTACAGCGACACGCACAACCTGGTCGAAGGCGCGGGCGCCGCGCCGCTTGCCGCGCTGCTGAAGGACCCGGCGAGGAAGGGCGCGCGCTTCGCGGTCGTCGCCTCCGGCGGCAACATCGACCGCGAGGCGTACCTCGCGGCGCTAGCCGGCCAGTAGCTCCCCGCTCAGCACGCCCTCCAGCGCGAGCAGCGCGCGCTTCTTCGCCAGGCCCCCGGCGTAGCCAGTGAGCGAGCCGTCCGAGCCCATGATGCGGTGGCAGGGCACGACGATGCCGATCGGGTTGCGCCCGGTGGCCGCACCCGCGGCGCGCGCGCTGCCCGGGACGCCGGCGCGGCGCGCAAGCTCACCATAGGTGATGGTCTGGCCGAACGGGACGCCGGAGATCGCCTTCCATACCGCTTTCTGAAAGTCCGTGCCCGCGGGGTCGAGCGCGAGGTCGAACGTCCTGCGCCTGCCGGCGAAGTACTCCGCCAGCTGCGCCTTGGCGCGCTTCAGGTGCGGGTTGGCGGGATCGCGCTTCCAGTCGAGTCCCTTGCCGCGCATTTCTCCCGGATGGTGCTTCTGGCGGTCGAAATAGACGCCGGCCAGGCCGTCGTCGGTGGCGGCAAGCAGCATGCCGCCGATGGGGCTGTCGTAGGTGTCGTAGTAGCGCATGTGCACTCCCAGTGTCAGGTCTTGTCCTGCAAGGTTCGCCAAAGGTGCATCACCGCATACGCGCGCCAGGGTCGCCAGGCTTCGCCCGCGGCCAGCACGCGCTTCGGATCCTTTTCGCCCAGCGCCTTCATCACGCCCAGGTCGGTATGCGGGAACGCGTCCGGCCACGCTAGCGCGCGCATGGCGATGTACTGCGCGGTCCATTCGCCCACCCCCGGCAGCGCGCGGAGGCGATCCAGCGTCGCCTCGATGTCGGCATTCGGCATCAGGACGAGGTCGCCGCCGGCGACTGCCTCCGCGAGCGCCAGGACCGTCTTCGCCCGCGCGCCGGGCATGCCCAGCTTCGCGATGCGTCCGTAGGGAAGCGCCGCGATCCGCTCCGCGGCCGGGAACACCGTCGTCAGCCCGTCGAACGGCGTCGCCACCGGGTCGCCGAACGCGGCGGCGAAGCGCCCGGCCACCGTGCGCGCCGCCGCGACCGTGACCTGCTGGCCGAGGATGGCGCGCACCGCCACCTCGAAGCCGTCGAAGGCGCCCGGCACGCGCAGCCCCGGCCGGAAGCCCGCGAGGCTGCCCAGCGCCTGCGCCACTTCCGCCGGCTGGCAGGCAAGGTCCATCAGGGCCTTCACGCGCGAGAGCACCGGCGGCAGCGCCCTGGCGAGCGAGGCCGACACCGCGACGCGCAGCGCGGGCTTGCGCTTCGACAGGCCCACCTCGAGCCAACCCAGGTGGGCCTTGCCGTCCACCTCGATGCGCGCGGTGCGGCGGTAGGCATTCGCCTCGACGGCCTCGACCCCGGCGATGGCCCGCGCGCCGAGGAAGGCGCTGACCGCGGCCCAGTCGTAGGGCGGCCGGAAGCTGAGCTCGAAGTTGAGCGTGTCCGGTGCATCCGCGGCCGGCGCCGCGCGCCGCAGCTGCCGCGGCTGCAGGCGGTAGCGCTGCCTGAACAGGGCGTTGAAGCGCCGCACGCTGCGAAAGCCGCTCGCGAACGCGATCTCGGTCACCGGCAGCGCGGTGTCGGTGAGCAGGCGCTTGGCGAGCAGCAGCCGCTGCGTCTGCGCGAACGCCACCGGCGAAACGCCGAACTCGGCGCCGAAGGCGCGGCGCAGGTGGCGGTCGGTGATGCCCAGGCGCCCCGCGATCGCCTCCAGGCCGTCCTCCTCCAGCGTGCGGTCCTCGATCAGGCTGGCGGCGGCCTGCGCGAGGCGCGTGGTCGCGTCCACGCTGGCGTTGCCCGGCGCGAGCTCCGGCCGGCAGCGCAGGCAGGGGCGGTAGCCGCCGGACTCCGCGGCGGCGGCGCTGGGATAGAAGCGGCAGTTCTCGCGCCGCGGCGGCTTCACCGTGCACACCGGCCGGCAGTAGATGCGCGTCGAGGACACCGCGACGAAGAAGCGGCCGTCGAAGCGGGCATCCCGCGCCCTTAGGGCGCGGTAGCAGGTGTGCGGGTCGAGCGTCATGGGGCGCAGTATGGACCCGGGCAAGGCGGCCTGCTAGCCGTTTTCGGACTTCGCGGCGCCGGGTCCGAAAACGGCTGGCGGGCGCCGGGGATTGCGGCGATGATGCCTTCCATGACGCCCGCCGACTACGGCCGCCTGGTCCTGCTTGCCGCGATCTGGGGCGGCGCCTTCCCGTTCATGCGCGTAGCGGCGCCTGAACTGGGTGCGGTCGTCACCGCGGAGCTGCGGGTGCTGATCGGCGGCCTGGCGCTGCTCCTGTGGCTGCGCCTGTCCGGCGAGGGGATCGAGGCCCGCCGGCACTGGCGCTTCTACCTGCTCATCGGCCTGGCCGGCATCGCACTGCCGTTCACGCTGTACGCGTATGCGGCGACACTCGCGCCGGCATCGCTCTTGTCGATCCTGAACGCCACCGCGCCCATGTTCGGCTTGGCCTGGAGTTCCGCGTTTGGCGACGAGCGCATCACGCTGCGCCGCGCCGCGGGACTCGCGCTGGGGCTCGCGGGCGTGGCGATCATCGCCAGCCCTGGTAGCCTGGACGCCAGCCCGCAGCTGCTCCTCGCCAGCGCCGCGGCGCTCGCCGCCTGCTGCGCATACGGCGTGGTGGGCGTGCTCATGAAGCGCTACTCCAGCGGGGCCACGCCGCGCGCCATGGCGGCTGGCAACCAGCTCGCGGCAGCGCTGGGGCTGCTGCCGCTCGCGCTGGTTCTCCTGCCTTCCGCGCCACCCTCCGCGCTGGTCGTCGGCAACATGCTGGCGCTCGGCCTGCTCGCCAGCGGGGTCGCGTTCCTGCTGTACTTCCGGCTGATGGCGGACGTGGGCGCAACCAGGGCGCTCGCGGTCACCTACCTGATCCCGCTCTTCGGCGTGCTGTGGGGCTGGCTGTTCCTCGGCGAATCGCTGCCGGCGAGCGCGCTCGCCGGCGGCGCCCTGATCCTCGCCGGGACCGTCCTCGTCACCTCCAGGTAGGGACGGACCGCGTTTTCGCCGCCGCGGTCGGGCGGAAAACGCGGTCTGTCCCTGATTTCCTGCGGCTAGAATGCGGCCACCATGGCTGCCTATCCGAATCTTTTCCGACCGCTCGACCTTCCGGGCGGCGTGCGCCTGCCCAACCGCATCCTGATGGGCTCGATGCATACCGGGCTGGAGGCGCGGCCCGACGGCATGGCGCGCCTGGCCGCCTTCTACGCCGAGCGGGCGCGCGGCGGCGCGGCGCTGATCGTCACCGGCGGGTTCTCCCCGAACGACGCCGGGGAACTGAGCCCGCACCGCGCGCAGATGAGCACCAAGGAGGACGCCGCGCGCCACCAGGTGATCCCGCAGGCGGTGCACGAGGCCGGCGGCCGCATCGTGCTGCAGGTGCTGCACTCCGGGCGCTACGGCTTCCACGAGCGCATCGTCGCGCCCTCGCCCGTCAAGTCCGGCATCAACCAGCACGCGCCCCGCGAGATGACCGCGCCGGAGATCGAGCAGACCATCGGCGACTTCGTGCGCGCCGCGGTGCTGGCGCAGGTCGCGGGCTACGACGGGGTCGAGATCATGGGCTCCGAGGGCTACCTCATCACCCAGTTCCTCGCCCTGCGCACCAACCAGCGCGCGGACGACTGGGGCGGGTCGCTCGCGAACCGCATGCGCTTCGCCTGCGAGATCGTGCGCCAGGTCCGCGTCGCCACCGGGCCGGCGTTCATCATCGTCTACCGCATCTCGGCACTCGACCTGGTCGAGGGCGGTCTCACGGGCGAGGAGATCGTGCAGGTCGCGAAGGCCATCGAGCAGGCGGGCGCCTCGCTCCTCAACACCGGCATCGGCTGGCACGAGGCGCGCATCCCGACCATCGCGCAGGCGGTGCCGCGCGCCGGGTTCTCCTGGGCCACGCGCCGCATCAAGCAGGCGGTGAAGATCCCGACCGTCGCCTCCAACCGCATCAACGCGCCCGAGGTCGCCGAGGAACTGCTCGCGCGCGGCGACGCAGACATGGTGTCGCTCGCCCGCGCCATGCTGTCGGACGCTGAGTTCGCCAACAAGGCGAAGGCTGGCGACCGCGCCGGCATCAACATCTGCATCGCCTGCAACCAGGCGTGCCTCGACCACTACTTCATCGGCCAGCCCGCCAGCTGCGTGGTCAACCCGCGCGCCGGGCGCGAGAGCAAGCTCGTCTACACGAAGACTCCCGCCCGCAAGCGCGTCGCCGTGGTGGGCGGCGGCCCCGCCGGCCTGTCCTGCGCCGCTGTTGCCGCCGAGCGCGGCCACGAGGTGGTGCTTTTCGAGAAGGCCTCCGAGCTGGGCGGCCAGTTCAACCTCGCGAAGCGGATTCCCGGCAAGCAGGAGTTCGCCGAGTCGGTGGCCTACTACGCCGAGCGCCTGCGCCGCGCCGGCGTGAAGGTGCTCCTGAATCACGCGGCGAACCAGGCCGAGCTGGACGGCTTCGACGAAGTGGTGCTCGCCTCCGGCATCGACCCGCGCAAGCCGGCGATCCCGGGCATCGAGCATCCGAAGGTCGTGGGCTACGTGGACGCGCTCACCGGAAAGGCGCCGGTCGGCGCGAACGTGGCGATCATCGGCGCGGGCGGCATCGGCTTCGACGTCGCCGTCTGGCTGCTGGAGCGCAATGCGCGCTCGACGCTCGAGGCCAGGGCTTTCTCCCGCCATTGGGGCATCGACGAGTCGCTCGCCCACGCGGGCGGCCTGGATCCCGCCGGCCTGCCGGCGGCGCAGCCCGCGCACCGCATCACGATGCTCAAGCGCTCCACGACGCCGTTCGGCAGCACGCTCGGGCGCACCACCGGCTGGGTGCACCGCGCCGAGCTGGCGAGGAACGGCGTGAAGATGCTGAAGGGGGTCGCGTACCGCCGCATCGACGACGCCGGCCTGCACATCGCGGTCGACGGCAAGGAGCAGGTGATCGCGGCCGACACCATCATCCTGTGCGCGGGGCAGGAGTCCAGGCGCGATCTCAAGGCGACGCACCTGATCGGCGGCGCCAAGGAAGCCGGCGAGCTGGACGCCAAGCGCGCCATGCTCGAGGGCGCCGAGCTGGCGGCGAGGCTTTGAGCGTCACCCCCATTGCGCTGATCGGCGGCGCGGGCGAAGGCCTGGGCGCCGCGCTCGGCCGGCGTTTCGCCGCCGCGGGCTTCCGCACCTGCCTCGCCGCGCGCAGCCTGGACCGCCTGGAGCAGCTGGCGCGTCCGTTCAACGGCCTGGCCGAACCCTGCGACCTGCGCGAGGAATCCGAGGTCGTCGCCCTGTTCGACCGCCTGGAGCGGCAAGGCCCGGTGCGGGTGGCGGTGTTCAACGCCGGGGCCAACTGGCGCGGTTCCATCCTGGAGACGCCTGCGGACCTGTTCGAGAAGGTCTGGCGCCTCGCCTGCTACGCCGGTTTCCTCTTCGGGCGCGAGGCGGCGCGGCGCATGGTCCCGCGCGGCGAGGGCACGATCCTCTTCACCGGCGCCACCGCCTCGGTGCGGGGCTCGGCGCAGTTCGCCGCCTTCGCCGCCGCCAAGGGCGGCCTGCGGCAGGTGGCGCAGAGCATGGCGCGCGAGCTGGGCCCCCAGGGCATCCACGTCGCGCATGTGGTGGTGGACGGCCTGATCGACAACCCGCGCACCCGCGAGCGCATGGGCGACCGGGTGAAGGAACTGCCCGAGGACGGGATGATGGCCACCGACGCCCTCGCGGAAACCTTCTTCCAGCTCCATGCCCAGCCGCGCAACGCCTGGACCTTCGAGGCGGACCTGCGGCCCTGGGCGGAGAGGTTCTGAGCATGGGCGTGTCGCTGAAGATGAAGGCGAAGGTGCTGCTGCGCTCGCGCAGCCCGGCCTTCCTGCGCGACTGCCTCGCGCCCTACGACGGCGGCCGCATCGCCAGCATCGAACGCGACGGCCTGCGGCTGCACTACCGCGTCGGCTCCAGCGACCCGTGGATGATCTACAACCACCTCATGAAGCCGGCGCACCGCGACGAGTACGCGCCGCCGGCGAACGCCGGCTTCGCGCCGGGCGAGGTGCGCACGGTGCTGGACATCGGCGCCAACATCGGCGCCACGGCCCTGTACTTCGCCCGGATGTTACCGATCGGTAACATTTACGCCTTCGAGCCGGTGCCGGACAACTTCGCCGTGCTGCGGGAGAACGTCGCCCAGTGCCCGCGCATCCGCGCCTTCAACTACGGCCTGGGCGCGGCCGACGCCGAGCTGGAGATGTTCGCCAGCGCCAACCCGGTCAATTTCGGCGGCTTCAGCCTGCACCCGGCCGGCAGCGACGCCTCGCGCCGGGTCCGCATCCGGATCCGCCACGCCGCCGCGGCGATGGCCGAGCTGGGCATCACGCAGGTGGACCTGATCAAGATCGACACCGAGGGCGCGGAGTACGACATCCTCACCGCCCTGCCCGAGGGCATCGTCGCCGGCGCCAAGTACGTCGTGGGCGAACTGCACGGCAACCGCGACTTCGCGCTGCTCGACTACCTGTCGCGCTGGTTCGACGTCGGCCTGAGGAAGCGCCTCGGCAACCGCCTGTTCAACTTCCAGGCGCTGCCCAAGCGGCGGCGGTAGCGTGGCCTAGCGCGGCCGGTTGGTGAGGTACAGCCCCGCCACCACCAGGGCGGTGCCCGCCACCAGCGCCGGGGTGAAGGGCTCGCCCAGGATCAGCACCGATTCCACCACCGCCAGCGGCGGCACCAGGCTGATGAACTGCGAGGCGCGCGCCGCGCCCAGCGCCTTGACGCCCTCGTAGAACCACAGGAACGGCACCACGGTGCCCAGCACGACCAGATAGGCCATCGCCGCCCAGCCCTCGGCCGTGATCGAGCCGATGGTGTCGTGCTCGTGCCAGGCCGGCACCGCCAGCGGCAGCGAGCCGGCCAGCATGACGTAGGCGGTGAGCGCCAGCGGCGAGAGCGAGGACAGCGCCACCCGCCCGAGCAGCGTGTAGGCGCTCCACAGGAACACGCAGGCAAGGAGGATCAGCTCGCCCGCGCCCAGGCGCAGGCTGGCCAGCACCGCCAGGTCGCCGCGGCACAGTACCCACAGCGCGCCCGCCATGGACAGCCCGATGCCCGCCGCGCGCGCGCCGCCCAGCCGCTCCTTGAGCAGCAGGGTGGCGAAGAGCGCGGTCACCGCCGGGCTGGCCGAGACGATCAGCGCCGCCCGGCTCGCCTCGATGCGGGCGAGTCCCGCGGTGAACATCGAGTTGTAGAGCGAGATCCCGAGCAAGCCCAGCCCGACCACCAGCACGGTCTCGCGCGGCGACAGGCGCGGCAGGCGGTGCTCGCGCCAGCGCAGCAGGATGAGCAGGATCACCGCCGCCCACCAGAAGCGCAGGAACACCGCGGTGAACAGGTCCATGCTGCGCAACAGGATGCTGACGGCCGGGTAGACCCCGCTCCAGAACACCGCCATCAGGACGAGCTTTGCGTAGAGCATGCGGGCGGCACGTTACACTACGGCCATGGGAATCGTGGTCGCGCTCGCAGGCCAGGTGGGCGGCGCCAAGCTGGCCGACGGCATCGCCCGGCTGCGCGGCGCCGATTGCGCCATCGTCGTCAACACCGGCGACGACTACGAGCACCTGGGGCTTTCCTTCTGCCCGGACCTGGACACGCTGCTCTACACGCTGTCGGGCGTGGGCAACCCCGCCACGCCCTGGGAACCGGCGGGCGACACGCAGGCCCTGTACGGCATGCTGAAGCAACTGGGCGGCCCGGACCGCCTCGCGCTGGGCGACAAGTCGCTCGCCGCGCCGCTCCTGCGCAGCGCCTGGCAGGCAGAGGACCGCCGCCTGACCGAGATCACCGCGGATTTCTGCCGCCACCTGGGCATCCGGGCGCGCGTGCTGCCGATGAGCGACGACCGGGTGCGCACCCATGTGCTGACCGACGACGGCGCGGTGGCGTTCCAGGAGTACTTCACGGTCCTGGGCTGCGAGCCGGCGGTGCGCGGCTTCCAGTACGCCGGCGCCGACGTGGCGCAACTGACCCCCGAGATCGCCGACGCGCTCGACTCGCCGGAACTGGAGGCGGTGGTGATCGCGCCGGCCAACCCCTACCACACCATCCGCCCGATCCTCGAGGTGCAGGGCATGCGCGAGCTGCTGCGCAAGCGCGGCGCGCCGGTGATCGCGGTCTCGCCCATCGTCGGCGGCCGGGCGCTGCGCGGCACCGCGGGCAAGATGATGGCCGAGCTGGGCCACGAGGCCTCGGCGCTGCGCGCCTCCATGGAGTACCTGCGCCTCGCCGACGGCTTCGTGCTCGACCGCGAGGACGCCGCCCAGGCCGACGCGGTGCGCGCCAACGGCATGGAGGTGCTGGTGGCGCAGACCGTCATGCGCAGCGCGGAGGACCGCGTCGCGCTCGCCCAGGCGGTGCTCGATTTCGCCCGGGCGATCCGCGAGCGCAAGCGTGACGAAGCGCAGGCCGCGTAGCCGCGTGATCCCATGACCGCCGGCGAGGCCGCGGCGCTGTTCGGGCGCATCGGCGGCAACATCGAGCAGGTGATGCGCGGCAGCCGCGACGCGGTGCGCAAGCTCCTTGCGGCCTTCGCCTCCGGCGGCCACGTCCTGATCGAGGACTATCCCGGCACCGGCAAGACCACCCTCGCCAAGGCGCTCGCCGCCTCCATCGGCGCGCGGTTCACCCGCGTGCAGTTCACCCCCGACCTGCTGCCCTCGGACATCCTGGGGGTGTCGGTGTTCAACCAGAAGGAGCAGACCTTCGAGTTCCGCGAGGGGCCGGTGTTCACCTCCATCCTGCTCGCCGACGAGATCAACCGCGCCTCGCCGCGCACCCAGTCCGCGCTGCTGGAGGTGATGGCCGAGGCGCAGGTCTCGGTCGAAGGCCGCACGCACCCGATGGACGAGCTCTACTTCGTCATCGCGACGCAGAACCCGGTGGAGTTCCGCGGCACCTACCCGCTGCCCGAGGCGCAGATGGACCGCTTCGCCATGTGCCTCGCGCTAGGCTACGTCGAGGCCGAGGTCGAGGCCGAGGTGCTGGCGGCGCAGGACCTGGGCCATCCGCTCGCGGCGCTGAGGGCCGTCGCCTCCCGCGAGGAGGTGCTGGCGCTGAAGGCGCGCGTGCGCGCGGTGCGGGTCGCCGACGAGCTGCGCCGGTACGTTGTCGAGCTCGTGCGGCGGACGCGCGTTTCCCCCATCGTCCAGCTGGGCTGCGGCCCGCGCGCCTCGCTCGCGCTCGCCCACGCCGCCAAGGCGCTCGCCCTGCTCGACGGCGAGGAATACGTGCGCCCGGAGCATGTGCAGGAACTGGCGGTGCCGGTGCTCGCGCACCGCATCGTGCTCGACCCGCAGGCGAAATTCGCCGGCGCATCGGGCGCGGGGCTGGTGGCCGACATCGTGCGCGAGGTGCCGGTCCCGGCATAGGAAGGCACCGGGGCCGCATGCGCCTTCGCTACCTCGCCCTGCGCGCCATGAGCGCGCTGGATCACTGGCTGCGCGAGCGCCTGACGCTGGCCGGCTGGATCACGCTCGGCGCCGCGGCCGCCGCCGCCGCCGCGGGCCTGGACACCAACCAGACCGTCACCTACCGCGCCTTCACCTTCCTCGCCGCGCTGCTGCTCTGCGCCTGGGGCGCGAGCCTCGCGCTGCGAGCGCGCCTGCGCGGCCTGGAGGCGCGCCGCGAGCTGCCGCGCTACGCCACCGCGGGCGAGCGCTTCAGCTACCGCGTGACGGTGGTCAACCGGGGTTCGCGGCCGGTCGCGGATGCGGAGCTGAGCGAGCGCTTCCGCGACCCGCGGCCCGCGTTAGAGGCGTTCCGCCGCGCGCGCGAACCGGGCGAGGCGCGGCGCAACTGGTGGGACCGCAACGTCGGCTATTTCCGATGGCGCTGGCTGATCGAGAACCGCCTGCCGCGCGAGCTGGCGCCGGTGCCGCTGGGCGTGCTCGCGCCGGGGGAACGGGTGAGCCTCCGGCAATCCTTCGTGCCGCGGCGGCGCGGGCGCCTGGAACTGGCCGGGCTCACGGTGACGCGCGGCGATCCGCTGGGGCTGGTGAAGAGCCTGGCGCGGCTGCCGCTGCCCGCGCGCGTCATCGCGCTGCCCAGGCGCTACCGCTTGCCCGAGTTCGTGCTGCCGGGCCGGCGCAAGTACCAGCCCGGCGGAGTGTCGCAGGCCGCCTCGGTGGGCGACTCCGAGGAGTTCCTCGCGCTGCGCGACTACCGGCCCGGCGACCCGCTGCAGCGCGTGCACTGGAAGAGCCTCGCCCGCACCGGCAAGCCGGTGGTGAAGGAGTACCAGGACGAGTTCTTCGAGCGCCATGCGCTGGTGCTGGACACCGGCGCGGACACCACGGACGGGGAATGGGACGCCGCGTTCGAGGACGCGGTCGCGCTTGCGGCCTCCTTCGTCTATACCATCGACACCCACGAGTGCCTGCTGGATCTCCTGTTCATGGGAGGGGAGGTTCGCGCCTACACCGCCGGCCGCGGGCAGATGCAGGCCGAGCACATGCTGGAGGCGCTGGCCGGGGTCGGTCCGAGCGACCCGGCGCAGTTTCCCGCGCTCGCCAGGGCCGTGGCCGCGCGCCACGGGACGCTCTCCAGCGTGATCGTGGTCCTGGTGGCCTGGGACGAGGCCCGGCGCGCGTTCATCGACGGCCTGCGCGCGACCGGCAATGAGGTGCGCGCGTTCCTGGTGGCCCGCAGGGAACGGGCGCCCGCCGGCCTGCCCGCGGGCGTCGCGGTGCTGCACCCGGGGGAGATCGAGCAGGGACTGGCGGGGCTGAAGGCGGGGACGCCATGAGCGCCTCCCCGCTCCTGCTCGGCGCCGGCCTCGCGTTCTGGGGCTGGCAGACGGGCAACCTCGCCGTGGGCGCGGTGCTGGCGCTCCTGTTCGCGCTCCAGGCGCGGGCGCGGCTGCGCCTGGACCTGGGGCCGGCGCAACACGCCACCATCGCGGACCTCTCCACCATCGGCTTCATCCTGCTGGCGGCGATCCTCGCGGCCAACCGCGGCATCGCGCACGGCATCCTGCAGGCCTTCGTCTGGCTGCCGGCGGCGCTCTCGCCCATCCTCGCCGCGCAGCTGCTCTCGCGCGAAGGCCGGGTGCCGCTCTCGGCGCTGTTCCGCCACATGCGGAAGCTCAAGCGCGTCCGTCCCGAGACCGTGGACCCGATGGTGGACGTGAGCGCCGTGTACCTGGTGCTGGCGTTGCTGGCCGCCGGCGTCGCCAACAACCGCGGGCCGTGGTACTACCTGGGCATCGTGCTGGGGACTGTGGCGCTGCTCTACCCGCTGCGGCCGCGGCACGGCAGCGTCGCGGGCGCCGCCGCGATGCTGCTGGTCGCCGCGGCGGCAGGGCATTTCGGCCACGCCGGCCTCGCGCAACTGCAGGCCGGCATCGAGGACTGGATCCTCGAGCTCAACCTGCGCATCATGGATTCCGATCCCTACCGGACGCGCACCGAGATCGGCTCGGTGGGGCGGCTCAAGCAGGTCGACGCCATCGTGCTGCGCGTGTTCGTGCCCGAGTCCGACGGCGCGCGGGTGCGGCTCCTGCACCGCTCCAGCTACAACGCCATGGCCGGGACGGTCTGGATCGCGCGCGGCGCGCCGATGGCGGAAGTCCGGTCCGAGGCCGACAACCTGACCTGGAACCTCGAGCCCGGCGCGGCGCAATGGTCTGCGCGCATCGCCACGCGCATGGACGCCGGCCGCGCCCTGCTCGCGCTGCCGCCGGGCACCACGCGCCTGGCGAACCTGCCCGCCAACGCCATGCGCCGCAATGCGCTGGGCAGCATCCACATCCAGCTGCCGGTGGACTGGGTCGGCTACGAGGCGCAGGGCGGCGGCGCCATCGCCGGCTACGCCGCGCCGGAGGAAGAGGACACGCTGATCCCCACCACCGAGCGCGCGCTGTTCGAGCGCAGCGCCGCGGAACTGGGCCTGAAGGGCCTGCCGGCGGCCGAGGCCATGCGCCGCGTCGAGCGGTTCCTGGGCGGCTTTTCCTACTCCACCTGGCGCGAGCGCGCGGTTCCCGCCGGCGAGTCGGCGCTGGGGGACTTCCTCACCCGCTCGCGCAGCGGGCATTGCGAGTACTTCGCCGCCGCCGCCACCCTGCTCCTGCGCGCCGCCGGCATTCCGGCGCGCTACGCCACCGGCTTCTCGGTGCAGGAGTACAGCACCCTCGAGGAAGCCTTCGTCGTGCGCGCGCGCCATGCGCACGCCTGGACGCGGGTGTGGGACGGGGCAAAGTGGGTCGACCTGGATACCACGCCCCCGGTGTGGTTCGAGGAGGAAGCGAAGGACGCGCCGCTGTGGCAGGGCCTGTCGGACCTGCTGCGCTGGGCGGGCTTCCGCTGGTCGCAGCGCGGCGAGTTCAAGCTGGATGACGCGTGGTACGGGGTGCTGGTGCTGCTGGCGGTCTACCTGGGATGGAGCGTGCTCCGGGGGCGCAAGCGGGTGCGGGACGAGGAGGCCGGTGCCGCGGAGCGGCGGCGGTATCCCGGGGAGGATTCGGAGTTCTACGCGGTGGAGAAGGCGCTGCCGGCGCGCGATCCGAGCGAGTCGCATGCGCGGTGGATCGAGCGGATCGCGCCTTCGGTGCCGCCGGAGAAGGCTGACGCGCTGCGTGCCGCTTTGCGGCTGCACAGCCGGTATCGATTCGATCCGGAAGGGATCAAGCCCGAGGAGAGGAAGCAGCTGCGGGAACTCTGCGCTTCGCTGGCTGCCGTATCGATATGAGAGCTGCGATCGCGTTGCTGATGCTGGCGTCCCCTGCCTTCGCGCAGGACCAGGCGATCCAGCGCGAATTGATCCAGCGGCAGCAGCAGTCGGACCAGTTCAACCTGCAGTTGCGGCAGTCGATCGAGGCCTCGAAGGTGCCGCCCGGGGATGCCGTGCGGCGCATGGAGGTCGAGACGCGGCAGCTGGGGGAGCGGCAGCGGCTGGAGAACGTGAGCGAGCGGCAGCTGCGGGACGTGCCGACGGATACGCAGCAGGAATTGCGACCCCAGGAGCGCGCGAAGGCGGCGCAGGAGCGGAGCACTATCGTGGCGCCGGTGGCGCCGGGAGATCGCGCGAACTGAGGGGCCTGGTGCGGCTGCAGGAATCGAACCCGCAACCTTTGGCTTTCAAAACTTCTAAAGTCTCGCTCCGTAGCGTAACGCGAGTGAACATTTTCTCTGCGAATTCCCCTTGCACGCCAGAGGGATGCGGCAGGCTCGATGTGACCTGACGCAGCACGACGTAACATCGTTTGCCTCGCTTGCCGTTACCTACCTGTTACCTAGACTAGGAGCGGTCATGCCGAGAATTTCTTTCACTGCCCAATTGGCGGTCCCGTTCATTCGGACCCCGACGAACATCGCGAGGGAGCTGGCGCGCATGACACCCCTCGCGCCGATCATCAAGGAATGGCGCGCGGACCTGACAGCAGGCGGCGCCCGGGACGACAAGGCCATGGCCGAAGTGCTGATCGGTGCCGGCGTCGCGGCGGTAGTCGCCGCGGAGGCGTTCGCCGGCAAAGTTACCGGCGCCCTCGACCCGGACCCCAACAAGCTGCGCATGCAGCTTGCCGCGGGGATCCAGCCCTACAGCATCAAGATCGGTGACAACTGGTATAGCTACGCCCGCCTGCAGCCTGTCGGAACGTTGATAGGGCTCGCGGCGGACATGGCGCAGGTTTGGGAGCACCTGACGCCGGAGGAATCCGACAAGCTGCCCAGAATGCTGTCGGTGGCGTTTGCGAACGCGGTGACGAATCAAACCTTCCTGCAGGGCATCTCGAACATCGTGCATGCCATGTCGGAATCGGATAGGTTCGGGCCGCGGTTCGTGCAGGGCTTGGCCGGCAGCGTGATTCCCGGTGCGATGGCGCAGACGGCGCAGCTTTCCGATCCGCTGCTGCGCGAAGTCAGTTCGACCTTGGACGCGGTACGGAACCGGATCCCGGGCTGGCGCGAGGGCCTGCTCCCGAAGCGCGATGCGTTCGGTGAACCGATCGCGAATCGAGATCGTGTCGGCGTGGTGTCGCCGAACACCGCGTCGCAGCAGTCAGGCGACAAGGTGCGGACCGAGGCGGTGCGCCTGGGCGTCGGCGTTGCCGATGCCGTGCGGTCGATCCATTTGCCCTCCGGCGGCGATCGCAAGCTGGGCGAGGTGGAGCTAACCCCCGAGCAGCGCGACGTTTTCCGCGACGTGTCAGGGCGTCTGGCGCATGAGGTGCTATCGCCGATCGTGAACGGTCCCGCGTGGGACGAACACCTCGACATGGTGAAGAAACGGATGTACGAGACCGGGTCTGAACGGGCACGCAATGCCGGCTCCACGGCGGCGCTGCCGGCCGAGGCTCGGTTGGTGGACACCCTGCGCATTCATGGCGAGATCGCGCGCAGGCTCACCCAGTGAGCTAGGGCCGGCGGTAGACTGGCCCACACAGCAGACTGCGCGGCTCCTTCTGGAGGTAGGTATGGCTCGGTGTCTTTATTTGTTGATCCTCCTGGCCGTGGTGGTGGTCCCATGCTCTGGAACTGCCCAGACCCAAAGCAGCCATACAACGGGAACCGAGTTGCTAACCAAATGCAAGCGCGCCTTAGACACACAGACGCCGGGATGGATACCGTTCGAGGCGGGATGGTGCATGGGCTACGTTGAAGGCGTTATTTCTGGATGGAATGGGCGCGCCACGGCAAGTTCAGGATCTTTCGAGGAGTTTCAAAAGCTCTCGATAGGTTGCTTTCCTCAAAATGTGACGATGGGACAACTCGTTCGGGTAATTGTCCAATATCTGGAAACCAATCCAGCAACACTCCACTTTCGCGCTGAAGCGCTGGTGCGTCGAGCGTTGCTAACTGCGTTCCAATGCGCTGACGCCAAGTGAAATCTATCTTCGCCGCGCACCCGCACCACTTCAACCCCTGGCACGCGTTCGCGGATAGCCGTTCCTGCTGGACGTGCCAGCACTCTATCGGCATTGATGGGGTGCACTTGTGGTGCGAGCGCGCCCGGGTAGTGCCGAATGGACCGTGCGGGAACTGGCAGCGCGGCGCCGGATGCGATGAAAGGGAGTACCTGCGCTAGTTTGGTGGACAAACTCGTGGAGCGATCATCGTGGATGTATTCATTCTGTGGCTCATCTTCTCAATAGTTGTAGCCGTAGGCGCTTCGTCGCGTGGCCGAAGTGGGCTGACGTGGTTTTTTGTCGCCATGATTATCAGCCCGCTTCTGGCGGTGATCCTGTTGTTCCTTATGCCAGTGATCCAAGTGAGGCCAGCGGGGCCAACGCCAGATACTCACGTGAAGTGCCCCGATTGCGCGGAGCTTGTGTTGAAGGAGGCGCGTGTCTGTAAGCACTGCGGCTGCCGTCTAGTGCCTCAGGTCGCCCAACCCGCTCCGGCCAGCAAGGATCCGTTTCTAGGCTAGACCGTCCAATCTGCCTATGCCACGCGACCTAGCAGCCGGCCACACCCAACCGGCGCGCGGCGCTGCACTTCATCGCGATTGGTTGTCCGTTAACGCTGAAAATTCGGTAGTCCTCGCTATTGGAACAGACCGCCGAAATCGAACCGTCGCTGTTGCGCGATGCTCGCGTGACGCGGGGGCAAGGGTGCTCGTTTTCGCGAATGACCTGTATCGCCACCTTAGCCGCGTCGCCGCTTGGTGCAGGACCGGTTCGCCCTTGGGCTACTGAGTGGGAAGCCACCACCAACAGCGCGGCGGCAAACAATCTAGAGTTGGCGATCATGTCGGCCCCCTTTGGTCGCCCGTTGTACGCTGCGACTTTCGAAGAATTCTACCGATCCGCGAGGACAGCTTGCCAAGCCATCTCGGTTTGCGATTGGCCGCCGTTGCGCTCGCCTTTGCCGCTCTGTCCGCCAGCGCGGCGGACGTGGCAGGCACGGTATCGAGCGTGCAGGACGGCGACACCCTCACCTTTTCGCACTCCGCAGCAACTTCAGGGTGCGCCTGCTCGACATTGACGCCCCCGCCATTCGGCGAGCAGCCCGCGGCATCCCTGCGTGAGCTCTGCCAGTCCAAGCCCGCGACCCTCGACGGCACGGGCACAGACCGATACGGCCGCGTCCTGGCGCGCGTGACGTGCGCAGGCGTGGACGCGAACGCCGAGCAGGCCCGCCGCGGCATGGCCTGGGTGTTCGAGCGGTATGCCCCGAACGACTAGCCCCTGTACCGGGGTGCAGGCCGAGGCTCGAGGCGCTCGGCGCGGGCTGTGGGCGGATCCGGCGCCGGTGGCGCCTTGGGAGTGGCGCTCGCGAACCGTTCCCCGATAGATATACTGCTTGCGTATGGCCGAACCAACTAAACCAGCGCTGCCAAGTATCACAACGTGGCAGGCGTTTCTTGCAGATACTGCACCTTACGCGACTCGTCGAGTCCAAGCGCCGTCGAAGTATTCGCGGAGATCCGGAACGACCGAGTATTTCGAGTTCTCAATACCCGATGTTCGCCTATGGTGTTCCGTGTGTGGTGGCGAAAGACTGTTTCGGTCCAGCCGAAAGGGAATGGAGGTCAGCGACGTATCGAGAATCGACGGCTATCACTACTTCACCTGTAAGAACTGCGATCAAGAAGTTCACACATTCAGCCTTCGACTTGGCCCAGCGATTGACTGTAAATGGGTGACCGCGATTAAGTTCGGCCAATCGCCACGATTCGGGTTGCGCCTTCCGAGTGCCGTGGAAAAATTGATTGTAGGTGACGACGCTGCCTTGCTGAAAAAGGCATTAGTTGCCGAAGGTGAAGGACTCGGGATTGGCGCATTTACTTACTACCGACGAATACTAGACAACCAACGGGGTCGAATTTTTGAACGAC
Source organism: uncultured Bordetella sp. (assembly GCA_964564865.1). GTDB lineage: Bacteria > Pseudomonadota > Gammaproteobacteria > Burkholderiales > SG8-39 > RBG-16-66-20. The sequence goes on from CAZMDA010000018.1 coordinate 23,588, forward strand.
TGATTGAGGCTGTTAAGGCGCTGGGAGGAAGTGAGGACGTTATCAATGAATTGTATCGAGCGAAGTCCGAACGCCAGTTCACCAAAGCGGTTGAGGAGATCAAGCACGCATTACCTGCTTTCCTTTTCATCGAGGGGCACAATCCGCTGACCCTTCTGTACGATGCGGTAAGTAACGGACTGCACGCGGAAAGTGACGCGGATTGCCTTGCAAGTGCCCAAGCCATCCGGTCAGTTCTAGGCCATCTCTTGGCAAAGGTAGACGAGGCATTGCAGTCTGACGATGAGGTCCGCTCTGCCGTTAGCCGCCTGCTGGCAGCGAAGGAGGCGCGACGAAGAAAGTCGAGCGGGAAGCCCGCGCAACCCGATTTGGAACCGGACGCGGCGAAGCGGGGCTAGTCTGGAATTGCGGCTTTGGCGGCTGACGCAGCTACGTCAGGCCACATCACTTCGGGGCACTTGTCGCCGCCATCCATTGGCACCCCGAATACCTTACCGGTGGCGTCACATCTCCACAGGGAGTTGTATTCGTCTACCTGTTCAACCTTGCTGCAGCCTAGGGCGTGAAGTTTGGCTGCGATCCCGTGTACGAAGCGGACCCTGTCCGCACTCATGCGGCCTTGAGCCGCACCACCACTTCGTTGCAGAGATGCATGGTGTTCGGAATCTCTTTGTCGTTCGATGTCGCCGGATGTACTTCGACTTCAATGCCCCTGTTATAAGAATAGAGAGCCTTGACCATTTTGACGACGGACTGATAGGTCGCCTCGACGCCAACGCCGTAGACGTTCAGGCCGTCCAGGTTGGGGCTCGTCACGAAAAAGTTATCGCCCTCTTGCTTGACCGTCAAATGGACGACCATCAACGTGTCTTGTGTCATTGGTGCCTCGCTCAAGGTCCAGCCATAAAGGGAGCTGGACGGGGATTGTACTTCCGATTGCCCATCCCCTTGTTACAAATAGACAAACGGTCAGGACCAGCCGATGAGCCCGACCGGATACTGTCCGCATATACACCCCAACCAACGGACATTGATGAATCTCAATGCGCGAACGGGGATTACTCCGAAGCCGTTACCTAGCCTGTTGCCTAGCGCGGGTTTGGTGCCCGTTGTCTGGATTGAACAGACGACCTACCGCTTACAAGGCGGTTGCTCTACCACTGAGCTAAACGGGCGTTTCGTAAGGCATTTTCCGCCCCTTCCACCGGGGCAGCAAGGCTCGACCCGGCGCCGACCCGCCAACGGTTGACAGCGGTTTACAAAACCGCTGCTCTACCAACTGAGCTAAGCCGGCCTGAATGGCGCGGATTATGCGCCTACTTGATGCGCCGCAACTGCGGCTTGCCGCCGGTCGGTTTCGTCGGCTCCGGCTCCGGCGCCGGTCTCGGCAGGGTGGGACTGGCGTCCTTCGAGGGCACCAGCACCGCAGGCGAGGTGAGCACCGGCACCGCCGGCTCGCCCTCGGCATCGGCCTGCGCCGCGGGCCTGGCCGCCTCGACCTCGAAGGTCATGCCCTGGCCGGTCTCGCGCGCATAGAGCGCGAACACGCCCGCCACCGGCGCGACGATGTGCCGCGCCACGCCGCCGAAGCGCGCCGAGAACTCGATCAGCTCGTTGCCCATCTGCAGCTTGTGCACCGCCGAGGGCGCGATGTTGAGGGTGATCTCGCCGTCCTTGACGTACTCCGCCGGCACCTGCGCCTGCGCGTCCACCTTCAGCGCCAGGTGCGGCGTGTAGCCGTTGTCCACGCACCACTCGTACAGGGCGCGCAGCAGGTAGGGCTTGGTGGGGATCTCGGCGCTGGGCATCTGGGAAGGACGCGGGTCTGCCCCGGATTTCCTACTTGCGCATCACCTTCTCGGAGGGGGTCAGGGCCTCGATGAAGGCCGGGCGCGAGAAGATGCGCTCGGCGTACTTCATCAGCGCCGCGGCGGGCTTGCCCAGCTTGATGCCGAAGTGGTCCAGGCGCCAGAGCAGCGGCGCGATCGCCACGTCGAGCATGGTGAAGTCGTCGCCCAGCATGTACTTGGTCTTGGTGAACACCGGCGCCAGCTCGACCAGGCGGTCCTGCACCTGCTGCTTGGCGCGCTCGACCTGCTTCTCCTTGCCCGACTCCAGGGCCTCGATCTGGGAGAACAGCTCCACCTCCATGTTGAACAGCATCAGGCGCGCGCGCGCGCGCATCACCGGGTCGGCGGGCATCAGCTGCGGATGCGGGAAGCGCTCGTCGATGTACTCGTTGATGATGTTCGATTCGTACAGGACCAGGTCCCGCTCCACCAGCACCGGCAGGCGGTTGTACGGGTTCATCACCGCCAGGTCCTCCGGCTTGTTGTACATGTCCACGTCGATGACCTGGAAGTCCATGCCCTTCTCGTACAGCACGAAGCGGCAGCGGTGGCTGAAGGGGCAGGTGGTGCCGGAATACAGTTGCATCATGATGCGGGGTCCTTCGAAACAGAGAAAAAAGCCGGGCAGCGCCCGGCTTTCGTTGCGCCCTGGCGGTCCTCTACTTGACGTCTTTCCAGTATTCCTTCTTCAGCGCGTAGGCGAAGATGAACAGGATGCCGAGGACGAACAGCACGACGATGCCGATGCTCTTCCTCTTCTGGGCCACCGGCTCGCCGACGTAGGCGAGGAAGTTCACCAGGTCGCGGGTCATGACGTCGTACTGCAGCGGCGTCAGGGCGCCGGCGCTCACCTGCTTCCACTCGCCCTTGGCCGGGTCGTAGCTGCGCTCGCCCTGCAGGTCCCACAGCGCGTGCGGCATCGCCACGTTGGGGAACACGGCGTTGTTCCAGCCGGTCACCGTCTTCGGGTCCCGGTAGAAGGTGCGCAGGTAGGTGTAGAGCCAGTCGGCGCCGCGCGAGCGGCCGATCACCGACAGGTCGGGCGGGGGCACGCCGAACCAGGCCTTGCCGTCCTTGGCCGTCATCGCCACCTTCATGGTGTCGCCGACCTTGTCGCCGGTGAAGATGAAGTTGTCGCGGATCTGCGCTTCGGTCAGGCCGATGTCGGTGAGCCGGTTGTAGCGCATGTACTGCGCGCCGTGGCAGTTCATGCAGTAGTTGACGAAGGTGCGCGCCCCGGATTGCAGGCTCACCAGGTCGTTGGGGTCGATCGGGGCATGGTCCAGGCGATAGCCGCCGCCGGCGCCCCAGGCCAGGAGCGGGGCGAAGAGCACGGCGAGAAGCAGCTTTTTCATCACGTCACCCTCTCAGGTTCCGGCTTGCACTTGTCGATGGCGGTGTACCAGGGCATCAGCACGAAGAAGGCGAAGTACAGGATCGTGCACAGGCGCGCCACCCAGGTGGCGATGTCCTTGGTGTCGAGGAAGAAGGCGTCGAAGCCGAACTGGCCCCACACCGTGGTCGGCTTCACCCCGAGGTAGCCCAGCACCAGGAACACCACCACGAAGATCGCCAGCGCGCTCTTGTAGTACACGCCGCGGTAGCGGATCGAGCGCACCGGGCTGCGGTCCAGCCACGGCAGGAAGAACAGGATCATGGTGGCGAGGCCCATCGCCATCACCCCCGGGAACTGCGAGTTGAACAGGGGCGGGACCGCGCGCAGGATGGAATAGTAGGGGGTGAAGTACCACACCGGCGCGATGTGCTCGGGCGTCTTCAGGGGATCGGCCGGGATGAAGTTGTTGTACTCGAGGAAGTAGCCGCCCATCTCCGGGGCGAAGAACAGGATGGCGCAGAACACCGCCAGGAACACGATGGCGCCGGCGATGTCCTTCACGGTGTAGTACGGGTGGAACGGCACCCCGTCCAGCGGGTGGCCGTTGGCGTCCTTCTTCTTCTTGATGTCGATGCCGTCCGGGTTGTTGGAGCCGACGTCGTGCAGCGCCAGGATGTGCGCCGCGACCAGCCCCAGCAGCGCGAGCGGCAGCGCGATCACGTGCAGGGCGAAGAAGCGGTTGAGCGTCGCGTCGCCCACCACGTAGTCGCCGCGGATCCAGATCGCGAGGTCCGGGCCGATGAACGGGATGGTGCCGAACAGGTTCACGATCACCTGCGCGCCCCAGTAGGACATCTGGCCCCAGGGCAGGAGGTAGCCGAAGAAGGCCTCGCCCATCAGCGTAAGGTAGATCAGCACGCCGAAGATCCACACCAGCTCGCGCGGCCGCTGGTAGGAGCCATAGAGCATGCCGCGGAACATGTGCAGGTAGACCACGACGAAGAAGGCCGAGGCTCCGGTGGAATGGATGTAGCGGATCAGCCAGCCGCCGGGCACGTCGCGCATGATGTACTCGACCGAGCCGAAGGCGAGGCCGGCGTCGGGCTTGTAGTTCATGGTGAGGAAGATGCCCGAGACGATCTGGATCACGAGCACCAGGATCGACAGGGCGCCGAAGTAGTACCAGAAGTTGAAGTTCTTCGGCGCGTAGTACTCGGAGGCGTGCTTGCGCCACTCCTCCCCGACGGTCGGCATCCTGGCGTCGAACCAGTCCCAGGCGGCAGTCAGCAGGCGGTTCATGCGTCTAGGCCCCCTTCCGGTCTTCGCCGATGAGGATCGTGCCCTCGGACAGGTAGGTGTGCGGCGGCACCGGCAGGTTGAGCGGCGCAGGCGCCCCCTTGAAGACGCGGCCGGCGTAGTCGAACTTGGAGCCGTGGCAGGGGCAGTAGAAGCCGCCCGCCCAGTCCCCGCCCATCTCGGCCTTGGCCTCCGCCCCCTTCAGCTGCGGCGAGCAGCCCAGGTGCGTGCACACGCCCTCCATCACCATGTACTCGGGCTTGACCGCGCGCGTCTCGTTCTTCGCGTACTCCGGCTGCGCCGAGGCCGACGAGGACGGGTCGGTCAGCTGCGCCGCCACCGTCTTCAGGGAATCCAGCATCTCCTTGGTGCGGCGGACCACCCACACCGGCTTGCCGCGCCACTCGATGATCTTCAGCTCGCCGGGCTCCATGCGCGAGACGTCCACTTCCACCGGCGCCCCGGCGGCCTTGGCGCGCTCGGAAGGCCACCAGCTCCAGACGAAGGGCACTGCGGCGCCGGCGCCGGCGGCGGCACCCACGGCGGCGGTGGCCGCGATCAGGTTGCGCCGCGTCTTGTCCATCTTGGCTTCGCTCATGTCGGGGGCTCGGGGAGGCTTGTTTTCAGAAGAGAAACCGGATTTTAGCGAGGCCCTGCGGGAAAGTCCACGATTTCGCGCCTAAGTGCCTCAAATAAAAGGCGATTCATGCTAAATTGGACGGCCTCGCCATCATGACCCGCCTTTGGCTGATCTTCGCGCAGACCGCGACCGTGTGCCTCGCGGCCCTGTTCGTCATCGCGACGCTCAAGCCCGAATGGCTGCCCGCCAAGGGCGTGGGCGAGATCGTGCACGTGCTGCAGGCGCCGCAGCCCGCGGCCCCGGCCGCGCCGGCGCCCGCCGGGGCGCGCGCCGACTCGTACCACGAGGCGGTGATGCGGGCGATGCCCTCGGTGGTGGGCATCGTCACCTCCAAGGAGGTGCGCGCGCCGCGCAACCCGTTCCTGAGCGACCCGGCCCTGCGGCGCTTCTTCGGCGACCGCTTCGGCGACGAGGCGCAGCGGGCGACCAGCCTGGGCTCGGGCGTGATCGTCAGCCCGGCGGGCTACATCCTCACCAACAACCACGTCGTGGAGACCGCCGACGAGATCGAGGTCGCGCTGCCCGACGGCAAGAAGCTGCTCGCCAAGGTGGTCGGCAACGACCCGGACACCGACCTCGCGGTGCTGCGGGTGCAGGGGGAGAACCTGCGCGCCATTTCCTTCGGCTCGTCGGAGGCGCTGCGCGTGGGCGACGTGGTGCTCGCCATCGGCAACCCGTTCGGCTTCGGCCAGACGGTGACCGCCGGCATCGTCTCGGCGCTGGGGCGCTCGGGCCTGGGCATCAACACCTTCGAGAACTTCATCCAGACCGACGCCGCGATCAACCCCGGCAACTCCGGCGGCGCGCTGGTGGACGCGCGCGGCAACCTGGTGGGCATCAACACCGCGATCTTCTCCCAGTCGGGCGGCTCGATGGGCATCGGCTTCGCCATGCCGGTGTCCACCGCGAAGATGGTGCTGGAGCAGATCATCAAGTCGGGCGCGGTGACCCGCGGCTGGATCGGGGTCGAGCTGCAGCCGCTCACCCCGGCGCTCGCCGAGTCGTTCAGGCTCGCCTCGCCCGAGGGCGCCATCATCGGCGGCGTGCTGCGCGGCAGCCCGGCGGACAAGGCCGGCGCCCGCCCCGGGGACGTGCTGCTCGCGATCGACGGCCGGCCGGTCGCCAACCCGCAGGGCGTGCTGGACGTCGTCGCCGGGATGGAACCCGGGCGCAGCGCGACGCTGCGGGTGAACCGCCGCGGCGAGCTGGTGGAGCTGGCGATCACCGTCGGCCGCCGGCCCAAGCCGCAGAGCCGGGTGGAATGAGGGAGTCGGAACTGTGAACGAGAAGCACACAGTGCTTCCGCGCGACGCCGCGAGCGTGCTCAAGCTGGCGGCGCGCTCGATGTTCGACCTGTTCTCCAGCATGAGCGAGGGCATGATGCTGGTGGACCGCGCCGGGCGCGTGGTCTGGATCAACGACCAGTACAAGCGCTTCCTGCCGGCGCTGGGCTTCGCGCGCGAGGAGGACTTCGTCGGCCGCCCGGTCGAGGAGGTGGTGCCCAACACGCTGATGCGCCACGTGCTGGAGACCGGCAAGCCGATCCTGATCGACCTGCTCACCAACAAGGCGGGCACCTTCGTCGTCTCGCGCATCCCGCTGCGCGACGAGCAGGGCGCGGTGATCGGGGTGCTCGGCATGGTGCTGTTCGACCACCCGGAGACCACGCTGCAGCCGCTGATCGGCAAGTTCGCGCGCCTGCAGCAGGACCTGGACGACGCCCGGCGGCAGCTCGCCGCCGAGCGGCGCACCAAGTACACCCTCGCCAGCTTCATCGGCTCCAGCCCCGCGGCGCTGGAGGTGAAGCGCCAGGCGCGGCGCGCGGCGCAGACCGGCTCCACGGTGCTGCTGCTGGGGGAGACCGGCACCGGCAAGGAGCTGCTCGCGCACGCCATCCACGCCAGTTCCGCGCGCGCCGCGCATCCGTTCGTCAGCGTCAACCTGGCCGCGGTGCCGGAGACCCTGCTGGAGGCGGAGTTCTTCGGCGTCGCCCCCGGCGCCTACACCGGCGCCGACCGCAAGGGCCGCGAGGGCAAGTTCCAGCTCGCCGACGGCGGCACCCTGTTCCTGGACGAAGTGGGCGACATGCCGCCCGCGCTGCAGGCGAAGCTGCTGCGCGCGCTGCAGGAGCAGGAGGTCGAGCCGCTGGGTTCCAACAAGGTGATCAAGGTGGACGTGCGCGTGCTCGCGGCCACCAGCCGCGACCTGAAGGCCATGGTCGCCGAGGGCCGCTTCCGCGAGGACCTGTACTACCGCCTCAACGTGCTGCCGGTGCGCGTGCCGCCGCTGCGCGAGCGCCTCGCCGACCTGGAGGCGCTCGCCGAGAGCCTGCTGGAATCCATCGCCCAGCGCACCGGCATGCCGCAGCGCGAGCTCGCGCCCTCGGCGCTGGCGGTGCTCGCGGCGCACGCCTGGCCGGGCAACATCCGGGAGCTGCGCAACGTGCTCGAGCAGGCGGCGATGCTCACCGACAACGCGCGCCTGGGCGCGGCGGACTTCGCCAGCGTGCTGCCGGTCGCGCCCGCCCGTGCCGAGCCCGGCGCGACGCCGCACCTGCGCCCGCTGCCGCAACTGATCGCGGAACTGGAGCGCAGCACCATCCAGTCGGCGCTCGCCGCGACGGGCGGCAACAAGGTCTCCGCGGCCAAGCTGCTCGGGATCTCGCGCGCGACGTTGTACGAGAAACTGGCGACCGCCAAGCTACTGTCCTGAATCCGGACATACTGTCCGATTTCTGGACATACTTATGTCCTCTTTCCGGTCATTCTTTTTTTGAAGTGGTGGCTCACATTTCATTTATGCCATTCCATTCAGACAGATGGCGTTCTGGCACGGCTGGTGCATAAGGCCTCACCAGCTTTCTCATTCCTAGGAGGGAACATGAAACGCCTGACCACCCTGCTCGCCGCGGCCACGCTCGCCGCCGGCAGCGCCGCCTTCGCGCAGGACATCAAGCTCGCGCACGTCTACGACAAGACCGGGCCCCTGGAGGCCTACGCCAAGCAGACCCACGCCGGTCTGATGCTGGGCCTGGAGTACGCCACCGGCGGCACGATGACGGTGCTGGGCCGCAAGATCGTGGTGATCGAGAGGGACAGCCAGTTCAAGCCCGACGCGGGCAAGTCGCAGCTCGCCGCCGCCTTCGGCGACGACAAGGCCGACCTCGCCATCGGGCCCACCGGCTCGGGCGTGGCGCTGGCGATGCTGCCGGTGGCCGAGGAGTACAAGAAGATCCTGCTGGTCGAGCCCGCGGTGGCCGACACCATCACCGGCGCCAATTGGAACCGCTACATCTTCCGCACCGGGCGCAGCTCGACCCAGGACGCGGTCGCGGGCGCGGTGTCGCTGCCGGCGGACGCGCAGATCGCGATGCTGGCGCAGGACTACGCCTTCGGCCGCGACGGCGTGAAGGCCTTCAAGGAGACCCTCGCCGCGGTCGGCAGCAAGGCGCAGATCGTGCACGAGGAGTACGTGCCGCAGGCCACCACGGACTTCACCGCGCCGGCGCAGCGCATCTTCGACGTGCTGAAGGACAAGAAGGGCACCCGCATCCTCGCCATCATCTGGGCGGGGGCCAACCCGGCGACCAAGATCCACGACCTGAAGCCGGAGCGCTTCGGCATCAAGCTCGCCCCGGGCGGCAACATCCTGCCGGTGATGAAGGGCTGGAAGGACCTGGCCGGCGCCGAGGGCGCGATCTACTACTACTACGGCTTCCCGAAGAACAAGGTGAACGACTGGCTGGTCGCCGAGCACCGCAAGCGCTTCGGCGGCGCGCTGCCGGACTTCTTCACCGCCGGCGGCATGGCGGCGGGCATCGCGGTGGTCGAGGGCATCAAGAAGGCCGGCGGCACCGACACCGAGAAGCTGATCGCGGCCATGGCCGGCATGAGCTTCGAGTCGCCCAAGGGCACCATGACCTTCCGCAAGGAGGACCACCAGGCGATGCAGAACATGTACCACTTCCGCATCAAGAAGACCCAAGCGAACGAGTGGGACCTGCTGGAGCTGGTGCGCGAGATCCCGGCGCGCGAAATCCCTGTCCCGATCAGGAACAAGCGCTAGCTCGGAATGGGGGAACCCTACGGTTCCCCCATGGCCCCCTCCCCAACCGCAAACCGGGAAGCGCCATGGCCGGACAGCACCCTGTCCTGGAGACCCGCGGGCTGACGATCCGCTTCGGCGGCCATGTCGCCGTGGACGCGGTGAGCTGCCGCTTCGAGCCGGGCACGCTCACCGCCATCGTCGGCCCCAACGGCGCCGGCAAGACCACCTACTTCAACCTCATCTCCGGGCAGCTGCCGGCGAGCGACGGCCAGGTGCTGCTCTACGGCGAGGACGTGACCCGCGACGCGGCGCCGGTGCGCACCCGCAAGGGCATGGGGCGCGCCTTCCAGCTGACCAACCTCTTCCCCAACCTGACCGTACTGGAGAACGTGCGCCTCGCGGTGCAGGCGCGCACCGGCATGGGCCTCAACCTGGTGTCGATGTGGGGCAGCCACGTCGAGCTGGTGGAGCGCGCCGAGAACTGCCTTGCCCGGGTCGCGCTCGCCGAACGGCGCCACATGCTCGCCTCGGCGCTGTCGCACGGCGACCAGAGGAAGCTCGAGGTGGCGATCCTGCTGGCGCTCGAGCCCGAGATCTTCATGTTCGACGAGCCCACCGCGGGCATGAGCGTGGACGAGGTGCCGGTGATCCTGGACCTGATCCACGAGATCAAGGCGGGCAAGGACAAGACCGTGCTGCTGGTGGAGCACAAGATGGACGTGGTGCGGTCCCTGGCCGACCGCATCATCGTGCTGCACCAGGGCCAGCTGGTGGCCGACGGCGAGCCGGCCGCGGTAATCGCCTCGCCCGTGGTGCAGGAAGCCTACCTGGGCGTCAGCCCGGCCGGAGGCCCCGGTGGCTGAGAACCTTCTCGAACTGGCAGGGGTTCACACCCACATCGCCCAGTACCACATCCTGCAGGGCGTGGACTTCGCGGTGCCGCGCGGCGAGCTGACCATGCTGCTGGGCCGCAACGGCGCGGGCAAGACCACCACGCTGCGCACCATCCTCGGCCTCTGGCGCGCCTCGGCGGGTTCGATCCGGTTCGAGTCCGCCGACATCACGCGACGCGAGACGCCGGACATCGCCAACCTCGGCATCGCCTACGTGCCCGAGTCCATGGGCATCTTCGCCGGCCTCACGGTGCAGGAGAACCTGGTGCTGGCGGCGCGCAACGGCCCGCCGGCGGGCGAGCGGCTGGAGCGGATCTTCCGCTTCTTCCCGCCGATGAAGACCTTCTGGCACCTGCCCGCGGGCCTGCTCTCGGGCGGGCAGAAGCAGATGCTCGCCATCTCGCGCGCCATCGTCGAGCCGAGGAAGCTGATCCTGATCGACGAGCCGACCAAGGGCCTGGCGCCGGCCATCATCCACAACCTGGTGAACGCGTTCACCGAGCTCAAGAAGACCGGGACGACCATCCTGATGGTGGAGCAGAACTTCCATGCCGCGCGGTCGCTCGGCGATTCGGTGGCGGTCATGGATTCGGGGCGCATCGTGCACGCCGGCCGAATGGCCGAGCTGGCGGCGGACGCCGCGCTGCAGACGAAGCTGCTGGGATTGTCTTTGGAGGCCCACCAGTGAGCCGGGAAGCCCGCCGATGAAGGCGATCGAAGGCCAGCGCCTCGACTGGGTCCCGCTCGCGCTGCTGGCGGCGGTGGCGCTCGCCGCACTGGCGCTGATCGGCAGCCCCTCCACCTGGGTGACGCTGACCATCGCGGGCCTCGCCATGGGGCTGCTCATCTTCATCATGGCCTCGGGCCTGACACTCGTGTTCGGCCTGATGGACGTGATGAACTTCGCCCACGGCCTGTTCATCGCCATCGGCGCCTACATGGCGGTGACCACGATCCGGCTGTTCTCCGCCGCCGCCGGCGCCGATTCGTTCCTCGCCAACCTCGCCGCGGTGCTGCCGGCGATGCTGGCGGCGATGCTGGTGGCGGGGCTGCTGGGCTGGTTCTTCGAGCGCGTCATCATCCGCCCGGTTTACGGCCAGCACCTGAAGCAGATCCTGATCACCACCGGCGGCATGATCGTCGCCGAGCAGCTGATCCACGTCTTCTGGGGCCCGGACCTGCAGCCGCTCGAGCGGCCGGCGTCCCTGCGCGGCGCCTTCATCATCGGCGACATGGCGATCGAGAAGTACCGCCTCATAGCCGTCGCCATAGGCCTGGTCGTGTTCGTCGCCATGCTGCTGGTTCTGAATCGGACCCGCCTGGGGCTGCTGATCCGCGCCGGGGTCGAGAACAAGGAGATGGTGGAGGCGATGGGCTACCGCATCCGGCGCCTGTTCGTCGGCGTGTTCGTCGCCGGCTCGGCGCTGGCGGGACTGGGCGGCGCGCTCTGGGGCATGTACCAGGAGAGCGTCACGGTGCACATCGGCGCCAGCATGATGGTGCTGATCTTCATCGTCATCATCATCGGCGGCCTCGGCTCCATCGGCGGCTGCTTCGCCGGCGCGCTGCTGGTCGGGCTGGTGGCCAACTACGTGGGCTACCTCGCGCCCAAGGTGGCGCTGGGCTCCAACATCCTGCTGATGGTGCTGGTCCTGCTGTGGCGGCCGCAGGGCCTGTACCCGGTGTCGAAGCAATGATCCGGTCCCTTCTTTCGGCGGACTTCCCGCGCAGCCGCATCCTCGGGGTGGCGCTCGCGGCGATCCTCGCCGGCCTTGCGCTGGCCCCCTTCCTGTTCCCCGGCACGCGGCCGCTGGACGTCGCCGCCAAGGTCTGCGTCTTCATCCTGCTGGTGGCGAGCTACGACCTGCTGCTGGGCTACACCGGCATCGTGTCCTTCGCCCACACCATGTTCTTCGGCATCGGCGGCTACGGCGTGGCCATCGCCCTGTCGCGCATGGAGGTGGGCTGGGGCGCGATCGCCGTCGGCACCGGGGCGGCGGTGCTGCTGTCCCTCGCGCTCTCGTTCCTGATCGGCCTGTTCTCGCTGCGCGTGAAGGCGATCTTCTTCGCCATGATCACGCTGGCGGTGGCCTCGTTCTTCGCCATCCTCGCCTCGCAGCTCTCCAACGTCACCGGCGGCGAGGACGGCATCACCTTCCGCGTGCCCGAGCTGCTGCGCCCGGCCACGCGCCTGCTGGAGCAGCCGTTCCTCGGGGTCACCGTGGGCGGGCGCTTCGTCACCTACTACCTGGTGTTCGGGGCGTCGCTCGCGCTGTTCCTCGCCCTGCTGCGGGTGGTGAACTCCCCCTTCGGCCGCGTGCTGCAGGCGATCCGCGAAAACGAGTTCCGCGCCGAGGCGCTGGGCTACCGCATCGTGGTCTACCGGACGCTGGCCAACTGCCTGGGCGCGCTGGTGGCGACGCTGGCCGGCGTGCTCTACGCGCTGTGGCTGCGCTACACCGGGCCGAACACCACGCTCGACTTCGCCATCATGATCGACATCCTGCTGATGGTGGTGATCGGCGGCATGGGCACCATGTACGGCGCGGTCATCGGCGCCACCATCTTCGTGGTGGCGCAGAACTACCTGCAGGAGGCGATGAAGGCGGTCTCCGGGGCCCTGAAGGGCGTGCCGGTGCTGCCGGACCTGTTCCACCCGGACCGGTGGCTCCTGTGGTTCGGCGTCCTGTTCGTGCTGTCGGTGTACTACTTCCCCGCCGGCATCGTCGGCCAGCTGCGCGCCCGGGCGGCGCTGAGGAAATGAACCCGGCGTCGCGCTATCTCGTCTGCGAAGGCCGCGAGATCCACTACATGGAGTGGGGCGCGGGGCACGCCGAGACCGTGATCGCCTGGCACGGCCTGGCGCGCACCGGGCGCGACATGGACGAGATCGCCGCGCACCTCGCCGCGCGCTTCCGCGTCATCTGCCCCGACACCATCGGCCGCGGTCTGTCGCAGTGGAGCCCGCAGCCCGACAAGGAGTACAGCCTCGCCTTCTATGGCCGGCTCGCCGTGTCGCTCATGGACCAGCTGGGCATCGCCGAGGCGCACTGGCTGGGCACGTCGATGGGCGGCGCCATCGGCATCCACCTCGCCGCCGGGCCGTTGAAGGGCCGCATCCGCCGCCTGGTGCTGAACGACATCGGCCCCAGGCTCGGCGAGGCCGCCGTCGAGCGCATCCGCACCTACGCCGGCAGCCCGGCGCAGTTCGACCGCGTCGGCGAGCTGGAGCAGTACTTCCGCGCCATCTACAAGCCCTACGGCTGGTTGTCGGAGGAGCAATGGCGGCACCTGACCGAGACCTCGGTCCGGCGCACCGCCGAGGGCAAGGTGACGCCGCACTACGACCCCGCCATGGTGCTGCAGTTCACCCACCATCCGCGCGACTACGACCAGTGGGAAGCCTGGGACGCGATCGACGTCCCGACCCTGTGCCTGCGTGGCGAGAGCTCGGACCTGCTGCTGCCGGAGGTGGCCGACGAGATGCGCTCGCGGGGCCCCAAGGCGGTGGTGGTGACCATTCCCGGCTGCGGCCACGCGCCCGCGCTCAACGTGCCGGACCAGTTCGCCCTGGTGGCGCGCTTCCTGAACGGGCGCTGAACGGACCGATGTAACCGATCGGTTACATTCGGGCGTCCTGGGAGCCCGCCGGCGCCTTGTCCGCGGCCGCCTCCGCGCCCCGGCCGACGAAGCGGGCGAGGAACAGCCCGACCTCGTAGAGCAGGCACATCGGCACCGCCAGCATGAACTGCGACAGCACGTCGGGCGGGGTCACCACCGCGGCGATGACGAACGCGCCGACGATCACGTAGGGGCGCCACTCGCGCAGCTTCTCCAGGCTGACCACTCCGGAGCGCACCAGGATGATCACCGCCACCGGCATCTCGAAGGTGACGCCGAAGGCGAGGAACATCGTGATCACGAAGCCGAAGTAGGCCTCGATGTCCGGCGCCGGCGTGATGGACTTGGGCGCGAAGTCGTGGATGAAGGCGAACACGCTGCCGAAGACGAAGAAGTAGCAGAACGCGACGCCGAGGTAGAACAGCACCGTGCTCGCGAACACCAGCGGCACCGCCAGCTTCTTCTCGTGCTCGTACAGCCCGGGCGCGACGAAGGCCCAGGCCTGGTACAGCACGTAGGGCAGCGCGATCATGAACGCCACCAGCGCGGTCACCTTCATCGGCACCATGAACGGCGTGATCACCCCGGTGGCGATCATGCGCGTGCCGTCGGGCAGCGCGTTCATCAGCGGCAGCGCGAGCAGGTCGTAGATGGCGCCGCCGCCGGGCCAGGCGAACAGCGCGATGAAGATGGCGGCGAAGGCCACCAGCGCCCGCACCAGCCGCTGGCGCAGCTCGATCAGGTGCGAGACGAAGGTGTCCTGCGTGCTCACGCAGCCCCGGTCTTTTCGCCGATCGACTGCGCCGGCTGAGACGCATCCGGCTTTTCCCCGCTCGACTGCGCCGGCTCCATCGGCGCAGTCGAAACCCCGCCCGCCGCTTCCGCGGCCTGGTTCAACTCGGACTCGGTTCTCGAGAGCTCGCTCTGCACCGACGACTCGAACCCGCTCGCCGCCTGCTGCACCGTGTCGCGCATCTTGCGCAGCTCGTCCAGCTCCACCTCGCGGTTGATGTCGGCCTTGACGTCGTTGACGTAGCGCTGCAGCCGCCCGGCGAGGTGGCCCAGGGTGCGCGCCACGCGCGGCAGGCGCTCGGGCCCGATCACGATCAGCGCGACCAGCCCTATGACCATCAGTTCGGAGAAGCCGATGTCGAACACGGTGCAGCCCTAGAGAACAAAAAGGCGCCGCTGGGGCGCCTGTGGCGATGCGATGGCGGCGCTCAGGCCCGGGTCTCGGACTTCGCCTTGACCTCGCCCTCGACCGTCTTGCCGCTGAGCTGCGCGCCGGTCGCCTGCCCGCCCGCAGCGCCTTCCGCGGCCTTGTCGCCGCCCTCGCGGATGCCGTCCTTGAAGCCGCGCACCGCGCCGCCCAGGTCGGCGCCGATGTTGCGCAGTTTCTTGGTGCCGAACACCAGCATCACGATGACGAGGACGATGAGCCAGTGCCAGATGCTGAACGAGCCCATATGGATCTCCTATTTTCTCCTCGACAGCATCGAGCCGAGCGGCTCGGGCCCGCCGAGGACGTGCATATGGACATGATACACCTCCTGATGCCCCACCCTGCCGGTGTTGATGATGGTGCGGAAACCGTCCGCGAGGCCCTCTTTCCGGGCCAGCTCGCCCGCCAGCGCGAGCATCTTCCCGAGCGCCCGGTGCTGCGCCATGCCGGCCTCGTACAGGGTCGCCACGTGTTCCTTGGGAATGACCAGGAAATGCACCGGCGCCTGCGGCCGGACATCGTGGAAAGCAAGGATGTCCTCGTCCTCGTGGACCTTCTTCGAGGGAATCTCGCCGCGCACGATGCGGCAGAAGATGCAGTTCGGATCGCTCATTGCGCCTGCCTCGCTAGCGTGGTTTGCGCGCCGCCTTCTCGTCCAGCCCGGGGATGCCCTCGCGCCGGTGCAGCTCGGCCAGCACGTCGCCCGGCCCCAGGCCCTTGTGCGAGAGCAGCACCAGGCTGTGGAACCAGAGGTCCGCGATCTCGCGCACCAGGTGCAGCCGGTCCCCGCCCTTGCCGGCGAGCACGGTCTCGGTGGCCTCCTCGCCGATCTTCTTCAGGATGGCGTCATCGCCCTTCGCCAGCAACTGCGACACGTAAGAGGCCTGCGGGTCGCCGCCCTTGCGGCTCTCGATGGTGGCGGCGATGCGCTCCAGCGTTTCATAGATGCCCGGTTTCATGCCTGACCGCCTTTCTCGCCGCTTTTCTTCCCATAGATTGACGCCGGATCCTTCAGCACCGGATCGGTCTCCACCCACTTGCCGTTGTCCAGCCTGCGGTAGAAGCAGCTCGCGCGGCCGGTGTGGCAGGCGATGCCGCCCGCCTGCTCCACCTGCAGCAGTACGGTGTCGGCGTCGCAGTCCAGCCGGATCTCGCGCACCTTCTGCGTGAAGCCCGATTCCTCGCCCTTGTGCCACAGCTTGCCGCGCGAGCGCGACCAGTACACCGCCTCCCCGGTCTGCGCGGTCCGTGCCAGCGCCTCGCGGTTCATCCAGGCGAGCGTCAGCACCCGTCCGCTGGATGCGTCCTGCGTCACCACCGGGACCAGGCCCTGGTCGTTCCAGGGCACTTCGTCCAGCCAGTCCGCGGGCGCGCTCACAGGCGCACCTCGATGCCGCGCTCGCGCATGTGCTCCTTGGCCGAGCGCACGGTGAAATCGCCGAAGTGGAACACGCTGGCGGCCAGGACGGCGTCGGCGCCGCCCGCGAGCACGCCGTCGGCGAGGTGCTCGCGCGAGCCCACGCCGCCGGAGGCGATCACGGGCACCGTCACCGCGTCGGCCACCGCGCGCGTGAGCGCGAGGTCGAAGCCGTCGCGCGTGCCGTCGCGGTCCATGCTGGTGAGCAGGATCTCGCCCGCGCCCGCCTCGACCATGCGCCTCGCCCAGGCCACCGCGTCCAGCCCGGTGGGCTTGCGCCCGCCGTGGGTGAAGACTTCCCAGCCGCCGCCGGACTTCTTGGCGTCGATGGCGACCACGATGCACTGGTTGCCCACGATGGACGAGGCTTCCCGCACCAGCTCCGGGTTCTGCACCGCGGCGGTATTGATGGAGACCTTGTCGGCGCCGGCATTGAGCAGGCGCCGCACGTCGGCCACCTTGCGCACGCCGCCGCCGACGGTGAGCGGGATGAACACCTGCGCCGCCACCGCCTCGATGACATGCAGCAGGATGTCGCGGTCGTCCGAACTCGCGGTGATGTCGAGGAAGGTGAGCTCGTCGGCGCCCTCGCCGTCGTAGCGGGCGGCGATCTCCACCGGGTCCCCGGCGTCGCGCAGCTGGACGAAGTTGACGCCCTTCACCACCCGGCCCGCAGTGACGTCGAGGCAGGGGATCACGCGCTTGGCGAGACCCATGTCAGGCCTTCCCAACAGCCTTGTCGGCGGCCGCTTGCGCCTTCTTGAAGTCGAGCGTGCCCTCGTACAGCGC
The DNA here is from genome assembly GCA_964564865.1 of uncultured Bordetella sp. Taxonomy (GTDB): domain Bacteria; phylum Pseudomonadota; class Gammaproteobacteria; order Burkholderiales; family SG8-39; genus RBG-16-66-20. The sequence goes on from CAZMDA010000018.1 coordinate 40,699, forward strand.
GCGCCCGGTGATGGCGCCGATGACGCCCTCCGGCGCCAGCTTCTCGCAGATGGCCTGCACGTCCTTGATGCTGTTCAGGCCGCCGCTGGCGATGACCGGGATGCGCGTCTGCTGCGCAAGCCGCAGCGTGGCCTCGATGTTGACGCCGTTCATCATGCCGTCGCGGCCGATGTCGGTGTAGATCAGCGCCTCGGCGCCGTAGTCCTCGAACTTCTTCGCCAGGTCCGCCACCTCGTGCCCGGTCATCTTCGACCAACCCTCGACCGCGACCTTGCCGTCCTTGGCGTCCAGGCCGACGATGATGTGCCCGGGGAACGCGGTGCAGGCGTCCTGCAGGAAGCCGGGGTTCTTCACCGCCGCGGTGCCGATGATCACGTAGGCGACGCCGGCGTCGATGTAGCCCTCGACCGTGTCCAGGTCGCGGATGCCGCCGCCCAGCTGGATCGGCGTCTTCTCGCCGACCGCCGCGATCATCTCCCGGATCACCTTCTCGTTCTTCGGCTTGCCCGCGACCGCGCCGTCGAGGTCCACGATGTGCAGGCGCCGCGCGCCCAGGCCGGACCAGTTGCGCGCCATCGCGACCGGATCCTCGGAGAACACCGTGGCCGAGTCCATGCGTCCCTGCACCAGGCGCACGCAGTGGCCGTTCTTCAGGTCGATGGCGGGGATGATCAGCACTGGAAAGTCAGGGACGCCACTGGACGAAATTCGACAACAGCCGCAAGCCGGAGTTCTGGCTCTTCTCGGGGTGGAACTGCACGGCGAAGATGTTATCCCGCGCCACCGCGCAGGTAAAGCGCCCGCCATAGTCGCAGGTCGCCGCGGTGAGCGCGCCGTGCGCGGGCTGCGGGTAGTAGCTGTGCACGAAATAGAAGCGGCTGCGGTCCTCGATGCCCTGCCAGACGGCATGCGGCCGCTCCTGGAACACCTCGTTCCATCCCATGTGCGGGATCTTCAATCCGCTGACGTGGAAGCGCGGCACGCGCCCGGGCAGCAGGCCCAGGCCCGCGGTGTCGCCTTCCTCGCCGCGCTCGAACAGCATCTGCAGGCCGATGCAGATGCCGAGGAAGGGCTTGGTCCGGGTGGCTTCGATCACCGCCTCGCGCGCGCCGCTGGCCGCCAGCTGGCGCATGCAGTCGGGCATCGCGCCCTGTCCGGGAACGACGACGCGCTCGGCGGCGAGGATCGCCTCCGGGTCGGAAGTCACCAGCACGTGGTCGCGCGGCGCCACGCGCTCGAGCGCCTTGGAAACCGAGCGCAGGTTGCCCATGCCGTAGTCGACCACCGCAATGCGCACAGCCAGCTCCCGGCTAGAGCACGCCTTTGGTGGAAGGGATCGCGCCCGCGGCGCGCGGATCGGGTTCCGCCGCCATGCGCAGCGCGCGCGCGAAGGCCTTGAACATGGTCTCGCACTGGTGGTGGGCGTTGTCGCCGCGCAGGTTGTCGATGTGCAGCGTCACCTGGGCATGGTTGACGAAGCCCTGGAAGAACTCGCGCGCGAGGTCGGCGTCGAACTCCCCGATCAGGGCGCGCGTGAACTCGACCTTGTAGATGAGGCCGGGGCGGCCGGAGAAGTCGATCACCACCCGCGACAGCGCCTCGTCCAGCGGCACGTAGGCGTGGCCGTAGCGGCGCACGCCCGCCTTGTCGCCGATCGCCTTGGCGAACGCCTGGCCGAGCGTGATGCCGATGTCCTCCACGGTGTGGTGGGCGTCGATGTGCAGGTCGCCCTTCGCCTCGATGTCCAGGTCGAGCATGCCGTGGCGCGCCACCTGGTCGAGCATGTGCTCCAGGAACGGGATGCCGGTGGCGAGCGCCGCCTTGCCGGTCCCGTCCAGGTTCAGGCGGACGCGGATCTGCGTTTCCTTGGTGTTGCGCTGGATCTCTGCCGCTCTCATTTCAATGCCTCTCGCAGTGCAGCAAGGAGTATACGGTTTTCATCCGGGGTTCCGATGGTGAGGCGCAGGCAGTTCTCCAGCAGCGGATGGCCGCCGGAGAAGTCCTTCACCAGCACGCCCTGCGCCTTCAGGCTCTCGAACACGCCGGTCCCGGCGCCGGCGCCGCCGTGCACGCGCGCGAGGAAGAAATTGGCGGCGGTCGGATAGACGGTGAGGCCCGGCAGCGCCTCGAGCAGCGGCCGCACGCGCTCGCGTTCGGCGAGCACCTTCGCCGCCTGGGCATCGAGCACCTTCTTGTTCTCGAGCAGCTTGATCGCCACCGCCTCGGTGACGACGTTGATGTTGAACGGCGAGCGCGTCTTGTTGAAGGCCTCGATCCATTCCGGCCGGCCGCAGACGTAGCCCAGGCGCAGGCCGGCCATGCCGATCTTGGAGACGGTGCGCATCACCACCATGTTCTCGAACTCGGCCAGGCGCGGCATGAAGGTCGCGCCGGCGAACGGCTGGTAAGCCTCGTCGATCACCACCAGCCCGGGCGCGGCGCGGAGGATGCGCTCGATGTCCGCCACCGGGAACGCGTTGCCGGTGGGGTTGTTCGGGAACGCCAGCCAGACGACGGCCGGCTTCTCCTTCGCCATGGCGGCAAGGAACGCCTCTGTGTCGAGCGTGAAATCCCCGCGCAGCGGCACGCCGACGAAGCGCAGCCGGAACAGCGTCGCGTAGATCGAGAACATGGCGAACGACGGCGCCGGGGCCATGACCACCGCGCCTTCGCCCGCGATCGCCGCGGTGATGTACTGGATGCACTCGTCCGAGCCGTTGCCCAGCAGCACGTCGCAGCCCGCGGGCACCTGCATCACCTCCCGGATCAGGCCGCGCAGCTTGTGCGCGGTCGGCACCGGATAGCGATTGAGCGACAGCCCCGCCACGATGCGGCCGACCTCGTCGGCCAGGTCCTTCGGCAGGCCGTAGGGGCTCTCCATGACGTCCAGCTTCACCAGCCCGGCGGCGTCGGCCACATGGTAGGCGTGCATGGCCTGGACCTCAGGCCGGATCACCTTGGATGCCCTGCTCATCTGCGCATCTCCGCGGATCGGGCGTGCGCCTCCAGCCCTTCGCCGCGCGCGAGCGTCGCCGCGACGCGGCCGAGCGTGCGCGCCCCCTTGCGCGAGACCTCGATCAGGCTGCTGCGCTTCTGGAAGTCGTACACGCCCAGCGGCGAGGAAAAGCGCGCCGTCCCGGAGGTGGGCAGCACGTGGTTCGGGCCGGCGCAGTAGTCGCCGATGGCCTCCGAACTCCAGCGGCCGAGGAAGATGGCCCCGGCGTGGCGCAATTTCGGCAGCAGCAAGCGCGGCTTCGCCACCGCCAGCTCCAGGTGCTCGGGTGCGATGCGGTTGGCGACTTCGCAGGCCTCGGCGAGGCTGCGCGTCTGGATGAGCGCGCCGCGCGCGGCGAGCGACGCCGCGATCACGCGGCGGCGCGCCATGCCGCCGATCAGCCGCCCGGCGGCGGCCTCGACCCGGTCGAGGTAGGCGCCACTGGGCGAGAGCAGGATGGCCTGCGCCACCTCGTCATGCTCGGCCTGCGAGAACAGGTCCATCGCCACCCACTCCGCCGGCGCGGCGCCGTCGCCGATCACCAGGATCTCGGAGGGCCCGGCGATCATGTCGATGCCGACCTCGCCGAATACCTGGCGCTTGGCCTCGGCGACGTAGGCATTGCCCGGGCCGACGATCTTGTCCACCTTGGGCACGCTGCGCGTGCCGTAGGCGAGCGCCGCCACCGCCTGCGCGCCGCCCAGCTCGATGACGCGGTCGACCCCGGCGATCGCCGCCGCCGCGAGCACCATGGGATCGAAGTTCGGGCTCACCATCACCACCTCGCGCACCCCCGCCACCTTGGCGGGAATGGCGTTCATCAGCACCGAGGACGGGTAGGCCGCCTTGCCGCCGGGCACGTACAGGCCGACGCGGTCGAGCGGGCTCAGGACCTGGCCCAGGCGCGTGCCGTCGCGCTCGACGACGGTCCAGGAGCGGGACAGCTGCCGCTCGTGGAAGCGCCGGATGCGCGCCGCCGCCTGGCGCAGCGCCGCCGCCTGCGCCCTGGGCAGTCCGGCAAGCGCGGCCCGCAGGCGCGCCTGTGGCAGCTCCAGCTGCGCCACCGAGCGCGCCTGGACGCGGTCGAAGCGGCGCGCGTACGAGAGCAACGCGGCATCGCCGCGGCGGCGGACGTCGGCCAGGATGGCGCGCACCACGCGCGCCACCGCGGCGTCCGCGGAGGCCTCGTAGCGCGTCAGGGACTCGAGCTTCGCGCCGAACCTCGGATCGCGCGTGCTCAGGCGGCGCAGCTTCACCGGCTCGCCTCCGAGAATGCCTCGATCATCGGCTGCAGCTCGGCGCGGCGCGTCTTCAGCGCCGCCTGGTTGACGATCAGCCGCGCCGACACCGGCATGATCTCCTCCACCGCCTGCAGGTTGTTCGCCTTCAGCGTCGCGCCGGTGGACACCAGGTCGACGATGGCGTCGGCCAGGTTCAGCAGCGGCGCCAGTTCCATCGAGCCGTAGAGCCGGATCAGGTCCACGTGCACGCCCTTGGCGGCGAAATGCTCGCGCGTGGTCTGCAGGTACTTGGTGGCCACGCGCAGGCGCGCGCCCTGGCGCACCGCGGCGGCGTAGTCGAAGCCGCGGCGCACCGCCACCATCATGCGGCAGCGCGCGATGCCGAGGTCGAGCGGCTGGTACAGGCCGGCGCCGCCGTGCTCGTGCAGCACGTCCTTGCCGGCGATGCCGATCTCGGCGGCGCCGTGCTGGACGTAGGTGGGCACGTCCGAGGCGCGCACCACGATCAGGCGCACGTCGCGGCGCACCGTGGGCAGGATGAGCTTGCGCGAAGCCTCCGGGTCCTCCTTCGGCGCGGCGCCGACGCGCGCCAGCAGCGGCCCGGTCTCCTCGAGGATGCGGCCCTTCGACAACGCGATGCTGATGGTGCCCATGGCGGTCAGTTTACCCGCTGCACCGTCGCGCCCAGGGCCGCCAGCTTCGTCTCCAGCGCCTCGTAGCCGCGGTCCAGGTGGTAGATGCGGTCGATCACGGTCTCGCCTTCGGCAGCGAGCGCGGCGATCACCAGGCTGGCCGAGGCGCGCAGGTCGGTTGCCATCACCTGGGCCCCCGACAGGCGCGCCACGCCCCTGACCACCGCCACGTTGCCCTTCAGCTCGATGCTCGCGCCCAGGCGCGCGAGCTCCGGCACGTGGGTGAAGCGGTCCAGATAGATGGTGTCCTCGATCACGCTGGTGCCGGAGGCCACGGCGCACACCGCGATCATCTGCGCCTGCATGTCGGTGGGAAAGCCCGGGAAGGGCTGCGTCACCACGTCCACCGCCTTCGGCCGCGCCGGCCCGGCCACGGCGACCGAGTCGGCCGCGCGGCGTATGGTGCAGCCGGCCTCCTCCAGCTTGAGCAGCGCCGCCTCGAAGTGCTCCGGGATCACGCGCTCCAGCCGGATCGAGCCGCCCGTCATCGCCGCGGCGGCGGCGAAGGTGGCCGCCTCGATGCGGTCCGGGATGATGGCGGCGTCCACCGGCCGCAGGCTCGACACGCCGTGGATCACCAGCCGGCGCGAACCGAGCCCCTCGATGCGCGCGCCGCAGGCGGTGAGCACCTCGCCCAGCGCCGTGACATCGGGTTCGAGGGCGACGTTCTCCAGCACCGTGGTGCCCTCGGCCAGCACCGCGGCCATCATCAGCTGCACGGTGGCGCCGACCGAGACCACGTCGAAGCCGAAGGTCGCGCCCTTCAGCTTCACGCCGCGGCCGACGATGTAGCCGTGCTCGATCTCGAGCTTCGCGCCCATCGCCTGCAGCCCGGCGAGGTGCAGGTTCACCGGCCGCGGCCCCCAGGCGCAGCCCCCGGGCAGCGACACCCGCGACTGGCCGAAGCGCGCCAGCAGCGGCGCGAGCACGTAGATGCTGGCGCGCATGGTCTTCACCAGGTCGTAGGGCGCCTCGACCGCGTTGACGCCCCCCGTGTCGATCGTCATCGCGTCGCCCTCGTGCGCAACCCTTGCGCCCAGCGTCTCGAGGACGCGCGCGAAGGTCCGCGTGTCGCGCAGCCGCGGCACGTTGCGCAGGCGGTGCACGCCGGGGGCGAGCAGCGTCGCCGCCATCACCGGCAGCGCGGCGTTCTTCGCCCCCGAGATGCGCACCACGCCCTCGAGCGGGCGCCCGCCGGCGATCCTGAGCTTATCCACCGGGCTTCCACTCCGCCGGGGTCAGGGTCTGCATGGACAGGGCGTGGATCTCCTCGCGCATGCGGTCGCCCAGCGCCCGGTACACCAGCTGGTGGCGCTGGACGCGGCTCCTGCCCTCGAATTCGCGCGACACGATCACGGCCTGGAAATGCTGGCCGTCGCCGATCACCTCGAGGTGCTCGCAGGCGAGTCCCGCCGCGATGCCCTGCCTGACGCTGTCGTTGGTCACCATGGTCGTTTGCCTCAGCCGCGGAGTTTGTAGCCGGATTTGAGAAGCGCCAGCGCGATCGCCGACAGGACCGCGAAGCTTAACCCGCCCACCGCCAGGCTCGCGAGCGGCGCGAAGTCGGAGGTGCCGAGGAAGCCGTAGCGGAAGCCGTCGATCAGGTAGAAGAACGGGTTCAGGTGCGAGGCGTGCTGCCAGAACTCCGGCAGCGAATGGATCGAGTAGAACACGCCCGAGAGGAAGGTGAGCGGCAGGATGACGAAGTTCTGGAAGGCGGCGATCTGGTCGAACTTGTCGGCCCAGATCCCCGCCAGCAGGCCCAGCGCGCCCAGGACCGCGGAACCCACCAGCGCGAAGCCGGCGATCCACAGCGGCGAGGCGAGGCGCAGGTCCACGAACAGCGCGGTCACCGCCAGCACCCCGGCGCCGACCGCGATGCCGCGCACCATCGAGGCGAGCACGTAGGCGGCGTAGAGCTCGAGGTGCGAGATCGGCGGCAGCAGGACGAACACCATGTTGCCGGTGACCTTGGACTGGATCAGGCTGGAGGAACTGTTGGCGAACGCGTTCTGCAGGATGCTCATCATCACCAGCCCCGGGGCGAGGAAGGCGGTGTAGCTCACCCCGCCGGAGTCGGCGACGCGGCCCTCCAGCGCCTGGGCGAACACCACCAGGTACAGCAGCGAGGTCAGGACCGGCGCGGCGACGGTCTGGAAGCTCACCTTCCAGAAGCGCAGCGTCTCCTTGTAGAACAGGGTCGGGAAGCCGCCCATCGTCAATGCCTCTCCATCACCTTGAGGAACACCTCTTCCAGGTCCGGCGGCTGCAGCTCGAACTCGGCGATGCCGACGCCGGCCTCGCGCAGCCGGTGCAGCACCGATTCCAGCTCGGCGGTGTCGCGCAGGCGCAGGTTGAACACGCTGCCGTCCTGCGACAGCACCGGCGCGTCAAGGCCCGCGGGCAGCTGCTCGCGATCCAGGCGCAGGCGCAGCACGAAGCCGGAGAAGGTCTGCAGCAGGTTGCGGGTGGAGTCCAGCGCCACCACGCGCCCCGCCTTGAGCAGCGCGATGCGGTCGCACAGCTCCTCGGCCTCGTCCAGGTAGTGCGTGGTGAGGACGATGGTGTGGCCGTCGCGGTTCAGGCGCCGGATGAAGCGCCACAGGCCCTGGCGCAGCTCGACGTCGACGCCGGCGGTGGGCTCGTCCAGCACGATCACCGGCGGCTTGTGCACCAGCGCCTGCGCCACCAGCACGCGGCGCTTCATGCCGCCCGAGAGCGTGCGCATGTTGGCGTCGGCCTTGGCGTCGAGGTCGAGGTTGTGGATCACCTCGTCGATCCAGGCGTCGTTGCGCCGCAGGCCGAAGTAGCCCGACTGCAGGCGCAGCGTCTCGCGCACGGTGAAGAACGGGTCGAACACCAGTTCCTGCGGCACCACGCCCAGCATGCGCCGCGCGCGCCGGTAGTCGGCCACCACGTCCGCGCCCATGACGCGCGCGGTGCCGGCGCTCGCGCGCACCAGTCCGGCGACGATGCTGATGAGCGTGGTCTTGCCCGCGCCGTTGGGCCCGAGCAGGCCGAAGAACTCCCCCTGCCGGACCTGCAGGCTGACCGCGCCGAGCGCGCGCAGGCTGCCGTAGCGCTTCTCGACGTCGTGGGTTTCGATGGCGAAGGTCATGTGCGCGGCGCCGGCCCGGGAGCGTGCCACGGTGCCGCGCAGCCCCCAGCCGAACGCCCGGGCCTCAGTGGTGGGCGGAGGGGGCCGGTTGCGCGACGGCCAGCAGGCCGTCGACGCCGTACAGACGCGCGATCGCGGTCAGTCCCTCGGGCAGTCCGGTGAAGGCGAGCACCCGGTTGCGGGAGCCGGCCTCGCGCTGCCAGGCCAGCAGCATCGCGAGCGCGGAGGAGTCCAGTTCGGTGACCCCGGCAAGGTCGACGACGCCGGCGCCGGCCCGGATCTGCGCGCGCCCCTGCTCGAGCAGCGCCGCGACGCCGGCCAGCGTGACCGCGCCGGAGACGAGCATGCGCTCGCCCTCGCGCGCGATCATTTCTTCCGCTCCCCGCCCGCGGCCACCGTCGGCCGGTCGAGGGACTGGTTCTTCGAGCGCAGGGTCTTGATCAGGCCGTCGATGCCGCCGTCGCGCACCTGGTTGTCGAACTCGCTGCGGTAATTGGCCACCAGGCTGATGCCGGCGACGCGCACGTCCCAGACTTTCCAGCCGTTGGGGCGCTTCTCCATGTCGTACTCCAGCTGCACCGGCTGCGCGCCGGACTGCACCACCCGCACCGTCACCGTGACGTCGGTGTCGGTAGGCTTGGCGCGCAGCGGCCGGAAGTCGAACTTCTGGTCCTTGTAGGCCGCGATCGAGCTGGCGTAGGTGCGCACCAGCAGCGTGCGGAACTCGTCGGTGAGCCGCGCCTTCTGTTCGGCGCTCGCCTTGTCCCAGTGCCGCGCCACCGCGCTCGCGGTCATGGCGTTGAAATTGAAGTGCGGCAGGACCTTGGCCTCGATGAGGGCCACGACCTTCTTGCGGTCGCCGGCCTGGATGTCCTTGTCGCTGCGGACGATGTCCACCACCTCGAGGGTGACGTTCTTCACCAGCACGTCCGGGGGCGTTTCCTGCGCCGGGGCGGCGACGGCGAAGGCCGCCGTCGCGGCCAGGGTCGCGATGCGCGCGATCACCTGGCCCATCCTAGCCTCCGTGCGGGGAAACAGCGACCGCCGCGTCCTGGAACGCCGGTTCCTCGATCAGACGCAGCGCGGAGTGCGCCTCGCCGCGGCGCTGTACGTTCTCCGCGCGCGGTTCGGCGGCCTCGGCGCGAGGGGCGCCCTCGCGCTGCGCCCGCGGCGGCGAGCCGTCGTGGACCTGGTTGCGGCGGCGCTGCAGGTAGGCGTCGCGCTGGAACACGTACTTGTCCAGCGCCGCCTCCTCGAGGATGCGGCTGGCGTCGAGCAGGTCGGCGCGCTTGCCCAGCGCCCGCGTCACCACCATGAAATTGCGTGCGTCGCGCGGGCGGTGCTCGACCACCGGGTCCACGGCGTAGTCGAAGACCAGGCCGGCGGTGTCGCGCACCGAGCTCGAGCCGATGAACGGCCAGACGATGTAGGCGCCGTCGGGCAGCCCCCAGCGGCCGAAGGTCTGGCCGAAGTCCTCGTCGTGCTTCTCCAGGCCGATGTCGCTCGCGACGTCGTTGATGCCGAACACGCCGAGGGTGGTGTTGAACGCGAACCGCGCCCAGTCGGTGATGGCGTCGGCCGGCTTGCCCTGGATCAGGTTGTTCAGGCCGATGAAGATGTCGGCGATGTTGGCGAAGAAGTTGCGCACGTAGCCGCGCACCGGGTCGGGCAGCACGTCGCGATAGACGGTGGCCACCGGCTTGCCGATCGCCTGGTCGAAGCCCTCGTTGAACGCGTACATGGCGCGATTGAAGCCCTCGATCGGGTCGCGCGGGTCGCCGCCGTTGGTGGCGCAGCCCGCCGACAGCGCGACCAGGGCCGCCAGCGCCAGTCGCCGCAGCCCTGCCATCCAGCCCCGCCCGTCGGTTGCAGCCATCACTTCTTCGCGTCCTTTTCGTCCGTGCCTTCAGCCGCCTTGTTGAACAGGAACTGGCTGATCAGGTTCTCCAGCACCACCGCCGACTGCGTCAGCCGCAGGCGGTCGCCGTTCTTCAGCATGACCCCGTCGCCGCCCGCCTCCAGCCCCACGTACTGCTCGCCCAGCAGGCCCGAGGTCAGGATCTTGGCCGCCGTGTCCCTGGGGAACTGGTAGCCGGCGCTGACGTTGAGCGTGACGAGGGCCTCGTAGCTCTCGTTGTCGAACCGGATGTCCGCCACCCGCCCGACCACCACCCCCGCGCTCTTCACCGGCGCCCGGACCTTCAGGCCCCCGATGTTAGCAAACTTGGCCAGTACCTGATACGTCTGGTCGGTGGAAAAGGAAGCCATGTTCCCGACCTTGAGGGCCAGAAACAACAGCCCGGCCAGGCCCAGGGCGACGAAGGCGCCGACCCAAGCGTCGATGGTGGAGCGTTTCATCAGGCATTTCCTCCGGTAAACATGAGCGCCGTCAGCACGAAATCGAGCGCCAGGATGGCCAGCGACGAGGTCACCACCGTGCGCGTGGTGGCCCCGGACACCCCCTCGGCGGTGGGGGGGGCGTCGTAACCCTCGAAGACCGCGATCCAGCTCACCGCGACCCCGAACACGATGCTCTTGATGACCCCGTTCAGGATGTCCTCCCGGACGTCCACCGAGGCCTGCATCTGCGACCAGAAGGCGCCCTCGTCCACCCCGATCAGCTGCACCGCGACCAGGTAGCCGCCGAAGATGCCCATGGCCGAAAAGAGGGCCGCCAGCAGGGGCATCGAGATCACCCCGGCCCAGAACCGGGGCGCCACCACCCGCGCGATCGGGTCCACCGCCATCATCTCCATGGCCGCGATCTGCTCGGTCGCCTTCATCAGGCCGATCTCGGCGGTGATCGCCGAGCCGGCGCGGCTGGCGAACAGCAGGCCCGCCACAACCGGCCCCAGCTCGCGCACCAGGGACAGCGCCACCAGGATGCCGAGCGCCTCGGAAGAACCGTAGCGCTGCAGCGTCTCGTAGCCCTGCAGGCCCAGCACCATGCCGACGAACAGCCCGGAGACCAGGATGATGATCAGCGACAGCACGCCGGCGAAGTAGATCTCGCGGATGGTGAGGCCGAAGCGGCGGAACGCCACGCCCGAATGCAGCACCAGGTAGACCAGGAACCTCGCCGCGAAGCCCAGGCGAAGGATCTTCGCGGTCACCGTCTGGCCGAGGCGCTCCAGCGCCTGCAGCGGCCCGCCTCCGGTGCCCGGCCCGCCCTCAGCCATGGACGCCCTCCCGCAGCGCGAGGTCGGCGCCGTAGTCCGGCGCCGGGTAGTGGAACGGGATCGGGCCGTCGGGCTCGCCCTGGACGAACTGGTGCACGAACGGATGGCCGGACCGGCGCAGTTCCGCAGGCGTGCCATGGGCGACGATCCGGCCGGCGGAGACGAAGTACACGTAGTCGACGATGTCGAAGCACTCGGCCACGTCGTGGCTGACCACGATCGAGGTCTGGCCGAGGGAATCGTTCAGGCGCCGGATCAGGCGCGCGATCACGCCCAGCGCGATCGGATCCAGGCCGGTGAAGGGTTCGTCGTACAGCATCAGCTGCGGGTCGAGCGCGATCGCGCGCGCCAGCGCGACGCGCCGCGCCATGCCGCCCGAGAGCGCCGAGGGCATCAGGTGGGCCGCGCCGCGCAGGCCGACCGCCTCCAGCTTGAGCAGCGCCAGGTCCTGGATCAGGTCCTCGGGCAGGTCGGTGTGCTCGCGCATCTGGAAGGCGACGTTGTCGAGCGCGCTCATGTCGGTGAACAGGGCGCCGAACTGGAACAGCATGCCCATCCTGCGGCGCAGCGCGAAGATGCGCGCCTCGTCCAGCTCGTTCAGGTTCTCCCCCAGCACGCGCGCGGTGCCCGCGCTCGCCTTCAGCCAGCCGGCGATGATCCGCAGCAGCGTGGTCTTGCCGCAGCCCGACTGGCCCATGATGCCGACCACGCTGCCGCGCTCGATCCTCAGCTCGACGCCGTGCAGCACCCGGCGCCCGGCGTCATAGCCGAATGACACCTGGTCGATCTCGACGATGCTGGAAGGACTGGCAGCCACGGGGTAACGCCGGAAAGCGGAAGGCGCATTCTACTCGACCCCCGCCGTCCGCCCCCCGCCCGTACGCCGCGCCGCGATTCAAATATAGTTCAGGCATGCATGCCGCCGCGCCCGACCGCCCGCCGCCCGGCCCGCAGGCGTCTCCCGCCCTGCTCGCGCGCGGCCTGGCGAAGCGCTACGGCGCGCGGCGCGCGCTCGACGGGGTCGACCTCAGCATCCCGGCCGGCGCCGCGTTCGGCCTGGTCGGCGCCAACGGCGCGGGCAAGACCACGTTCATCAAGTGCGCACTCGACCATTGCGCGCCGGACGCGGGCAGCGTGGCGCTGTTCGGCTCGCCCAGCCGCGAGCCGGCGGCGCGCGCGCGCCTCGCCTACCTGCCGGAGCGCTTCTTCCCGCCGCACTACCTGCGCGGCGCCGAGTTCCTGGAGATGGCCGCGGGCCTCGCCGGCGCGGACTACTCCCGCGCCCGCGCCGAGCGCGTCGCCGCGGAACTCGAGCTGGACCCCGCCGCGCTTGACCGCCCGGTGCGGGAACTCTCCAAGGGCATGACGCAGAAGCTCGGGCTCGCCGCCTGCTTGCTGCCCGAGAAGGCCTTCTACCTGCTCGATGAGCCGATGAGCGGGCTGGATCCCGCCAGCCGCATCGCGGTGAAAGCGATCCTCGCGCGCCTGAACCGCGAGGGCCGGACGCTGTTCTTCACCTCGCACGTGCTGGCCGACGTCGATGAGCTGTGCACGGCGATCGCCGTGCTCGACGGCGGCCGGATCCGCTTCCACGGCGCGCCGCGCGAGCTGTGCGCGCGCCACGGCGAGGCAAGCCTGGAGCGCGCGTTCCTGAAATGCGTCCGCGGCGAAGCCGCGGGCGCGGGAGCCTGAGGTGGCGCAGGCCGAGCTGCCCCTTGCGCAACGGCGCCCGACGCTGCTGATCGTCGACGACGACGCGCTCATCACCGAGACCTTGTCGTTCGCCCTCGCCACCGACTTCGAGGTGCATGCCTGCGAATCGCGGCCGCACGCCATCGAGCTTCTGCGCCAGCTGCCCGAGGCGCCACAGCTGGCGCTGGTGGACCTGGGCCTGCCGCCGACGCCGCACGCGCCGGACCAGGGGTTCCAGCTCATCGCCGACCTGCTGGCGCATTCGCCGCGGATGCGGATCGTGGTGCTCTCCGGGCAGAATGACGCCCAGCACGCGCGGCACGCGCGCGCGCTGGGGGCCGCGGAGTTCATCGCCAAGCCCTGCGACCCGGAAGCGCTGCGCCGGCTGCTGGCGCGCGCGCTCGCGTTCCGGGAGGCGGAACTGCGCGCCGAGCAGCAGCGCAGCCGCGACGCCGAGGGCCTGATCGGCCAGAGCCCGCCGCTGCTCAAGCTGAAGAGCCAGATCTCGCAGTTCGCCGACTCCCCGTTCCCGGTCCTGATCGAGGGCGAATCCGGCAGCGGCAAGGAGCTGGTGGCGCGCAGCCTGCACCGGCTCTCGGCGCGCGCCGCCAAGCCCTACCTTGCGCTCAACTGCGCGGCGATCGCGCCCACCCTGGTGGAACCGACGCTGTTCGGCTATGCCAAGGGCGCCTTCACTGGCGCCACCGGCAGCAAGTCGGGGTACTTCGAGGACGCGCACGACGGCATCCTGTTCCTGGACGAGATCGGCGAGCTGCCGCTGGAGATGCAGGCCAAGCTGCTGCGCGTGCTGGAGAACGGCGAGTTCCAGCGCGTCGGCGAGACCCAGCCCCGGGTGTCGCGCGCCCGCGTCGTGGCCGCGACCAACCGCGACCTGCGCCAGGAGGTGCGCCGCGGCGCCTTCCGCGCCGACCTCTACCACCGCCTGTCGGTGTTCACGCTCGCGGTGCCGCCGCTGCGCGAGCTGGAGGGCGACAAGCTGCTGCTGCTGGAGCATTACCGCCGCTTCTACGCCGAGCAGGCCGGGGGACAGCCGTTCTCGCTCAACCCGCAGGCCGAGGCGCGATGGCTGGCGTATCCGTTCCCGGGCAACGTGCGCGAGCTGCGCAACATCGTGATCCGGCTCACCACGCGCTATGGCGGCCAGCGGCTCGGGGTGGAGGAGCTGGAGCCGGAACTGGACCTGGCCACCGAGGCCGGCGCGCCGGCGGCCGCGGGCGACGACATCGAGCGCGCGCTGCGCCATCTGGAGCGCAGCCGCGGCGTGCACCTGGACGAGATCCTCGGCAGGCTCGAGCGCGCGTACATCGAGGCCGCGCTGCGGCTCACCCGCGGCAACGTCAGCCAGGCCGCGAAGCTGCTCGGAGTCAACCGCACCACGCTGTACTCCAGGATGGGCCCGGAGGCCGGGCCCGCGGACCCGGAACGGAAGGCCCGCTAGCGCATGGCCCTGTACCTGGACCATTTCGGCCTCGCCGAACCGCCGTTCCGGATCACCCCGCACCCGGAGTTCTTCTTCGACGGCGCCGACCGCGGCGCCACGCTGGAAGCGCTGATGTACGCCATCCTGCACGACGAGGGCATCGTCAAGGTGAGCGGCGAGATCGGCAGCGGCAAGACCATGCTGTGCCGGGTGCTCATGGAGCGCCTGCCGGCCGAGGTGCAGACGGTGTTCCTCGCCAATCCGTCCTATTCCCGCAGCGAGATCCTGAACGCCATCGCCGAGGAACTGGGGGCGCGGCCGCCCGCCGGACAGGGGACGCTCGCCATCCGCGACCTCCAGGCGCACCTGATCGAGCAGTACGCCAGCGGCCGCCGGGTGGTGATCCTGATCGACGAGGCGCACGCCATGCCGCCGGACGCGCTCGAGCAGGTGCGGCTGCTGTCGAACCTGGAGTCCAGCCGCCACAAGCTGCTGCAAATCGTGCTGTTCGGCCAGCCGGAACTGGACGCGGCGCTGGATGCCTCCTCGATGCGCCAGTTGAAGGACCGCATCACGCACAGCTTCCGCATGCGGCCGCTGTCGGCCGCGGAGATCGCCAAGTACCTGTCGTTCCGGATGCGCGCCGCCGGCTACCGCGGCCCGGACGCCTTCGATGCCGACGCGACCGCGGCGATCTCGCGCGCCTCGAGCGGCCTCACCCGCCGCGTCAACGTGCTGGCCGACAAGTCGCTGCTCGCGGCCTTCGCCGCGGGCGACAACTCGGTGAACCTGCAGCACGCGCGCACCGCGATCGCCGACTCCGAGTTCGCGCCGATCCGCAAGCCCGGCGAGGCCGGGCGCGGCCGGCGCCTCGCCCTTGGCGCCGCGGTGATCGCCTGCAGCGCGCTCGCGGGTGCGGGACTCTATGCGCTGCTGCAGGACAAGCCCGTTCCGGTCGCGCCGGCAGCCCCTGGAGCGCCTGCCGCGACGGCGGCGCCGGCCACCCCCGTCGCCCCGGTGGCGGAGGCACCCAAGCCGGAACCGGCCGCGGTCGAGCCGAAACCGGAGCCGGCGGCGATCGAGCCCAAGCCCGAGCCGGCGCCGGCGGTTCCGCCGCCGCCGTTGCTGGCCGAGGCGCAGGTACGGCGCCTGCTGGCCTACGCCACCGGCGGCAACCGCCTGCTCCAGGAGCGGATCGCGGCGACGCGGGAGGCGCTGGCGCAGGTACCCGACTCGAGCTACAGCCTGGAGCTGTTCACCGCGGAGAACAGCGACCCTGCGCGCATGGAGCGGTTCCTGCAGCGCGCGCGCGATCTGGTGCAGCTGGACGGCCTGCACGTCGTTCCGGTGCTGGCGGGCCGGCGCTACCAGGTGCGCGTGCTCTACGGAACCTACGAGAGCCGCGAGCGGGCGCTCGAAGCCGCGCAGCAACTGCCGCCGAAATACCAGCGTGCGTTCCAGATCGAGCCGCGCAGCTTCCAGGAGCTCCGCAACGCGGTGTGATGGTCTGCCTTCCCTATTGCATCATAAAGTTCATATAAAACAATCTACTAGGATTCATTCCTAAGGCAAGTCGGACGGTCGGTTAAATTCGGAAAAGCGCGTGGCAACAGTCGGTTAGCAGAGTTTCTTCAGGCACGAAGCATGCTATTCTCGCCATGATGGGAAATACAGTCGGTCGACAGGGAGGGCTGCGCGCGCGTGCCGTTGCGCTGGCGCTCGCCCCACTCCTGCTCGCCGGCTGCGCGCAACCCCCGACCAAGCCCGCGCCCACGCATATCGGCGCCGAGGCGCCGCGCCGGGAAGGCGTGATCCCGGCACCGGTGCAGCTGGCCCCGGTGCTGCCGGCGCCGAAGCCGGCGGCGCGCCCCGAGACCTACAGCGTGGTTGTCAACGAAGTCCGCGTGCAGGACCTCCTGTTCGCGCTGGCGCGGGACGCGCGCCTGAACGTCGACATCCACCCCGGGGTGACCGGGACCGTGACGCTCAACGCCATCGACCAGACGCTGCCGCAACTGCTGACGCGGATCGCGCGGCAGGTGGACATGCGCTACGAGATCGTCGGCGAGAACCTGGTCATCATGCGCGACGCGCCCTTCCTGCGCTCGTACAAGATCGACTACCTGAGCGCCACGCGAAACGTGAAGATGCAGTCCACCGCGTCGACGCAGTTCGGCAGCGCCGGCGCCGCGAGCGGCGGCGGCGGGGGCGCGGGCACCGGCACCACGGGCGGCACGGCCTCGATCGACGTCAACGCCGAGAACAGGCTCTGGGACTCGGTCGTGCAGAACGTGCGCGACATCCTGCGCGAGACCGACAAGATCGTGCCGGCGGCGCCCAAGCCCGCGGCGCCCGCGCCGGCACAGGCGGCGCCAGCGCCCGGACAGGCGGCCCCGGCTGCGCAGGCGGCACCAGCGGCGCCGCGACCCACCGCCGAGACAGGGGCGACGACCATCCTCGAGGCCGGCTCGGTGATCGCGAACCGGGAAAGCGGTGTGCTCTACGTCCGGGCCGATTCCAAGCAGCACGAGAAGGTGCAGGAATTCCTCGACCAGGTGATGGCCGGCGCGCGGCGCCAGGTGCTCATCGAAGCCACCGTGGCCGAGGTGCAGCTGCGCAACGAGTACCAGCGCGGCATCGAGTGGCAGCGGCTGCGCTCGGGGCTGTCCGGGCTGCAGTTCGTGCAGCCCGCGATCCCGCCGGTGACCTCCTCCACCCCGGGCTTCAATGCCAACCCGTTCGTGATCGGCTACGCCTCGGCCGGCAACAACTTCACCGCCACGCTTCGGCTGCTGGAGCAGTTCGGCGACGTCCGCGTGCTGTCCAGCCCGAAGCTGAGCGTGCTCAACAACCAGTCGGCGATCCTGCGCGTCACGCGGGACATCATCTACTTCACGATGACGCCGTCGGCCAATCCGGTCACCGTCACCGGCGGCGGCGCCCCGATCGTGCCGGCGACGTTCACCACCACGCCCAACGTCGCCGCCGAGGGCTTCCTGATGACGGTGCTGCCGCAGGTCAACGAGACCGACGCCATCGTGCTCAACGTGCGGCCCACCATCCGGCGGCAGGTGGGCGTGGCGCGCGACCCCAATCCCGCGCTGCAGGGCCTCGCGACGCAGAACGAGATCCCGCTGTTCGAGACCCGGGAGTTCGACTCCATCCTGCGCCTGCGCAGCAGCGAGGTCGCGGTGCTGGCGGGCCTGATGCAGGACAGCGTCGAGAACACCGTCTCGGGGATTCCCGGCCTGCGCAGCATCCCGCTGCTCGGGGACCTGACCTCGCAGCGCTCGGACCTCACGCGCAAGACGGAGCTCGTGATCTTCCTGCGCGCGACCGTGATCCGCGACCCCAACCTCGATGGCGACTTCAGCCGCTTCCGCGACCAGCTGCCGCGGGAGGATTTCTTCAGCCGGCCGAATCCGGGCATCGGCGCGCCGCCGGTGGGACCCGCCGGCATCGCGCCGCAGTAGCATGAGCCTGCTCCTCGAGGCGCTGAAGAAGGCCGAGAAGGCCAAGGAGGAGGCCCAGCGCCGCGCCGGCGGCGAGCCCGATCCCGCCGCCTCCTCGTTCGACCCCGAGGCCACCGTGGCGGACCCGGGCAGGCACGTCACCACGCGCGACGAGCTGCCGGACATCTCCGCGCCGCTGGAGATCCTGAGCGAGGACCTGCAGGGCTCGCGCCAGAAGGCACGCCCGCTGGAACTGGCGATCGAGGAAGTCGCGGCGCCGCCCCCGGCTCCGCCGCCGGCGCCGGAGCAGCGCCCGGCCGCAACGACGGCGCAGAAGCGGGAAGCGGCGCGCGCGAGCGCGCAGGCCGAGTCGCAGAACGCCGACCGCGTCGCGGCACAGAAGGTGTTCGAGGCGAAGTTCAAGGAGCCCAACCCGAAGCTGCCGTTCTACATCACCGTCGGCGTGCTCGGCGTCTTCGCCGTCGGCACCGTGGGCTATTTCTGGTACCAGTTGCGGCCGCCGCCCGCGCTGGTCAACGCGAATCCGCCCCGCCCTGCCGGCGAAGCCCCCGTGGCCACGACAGAGGTGAAGCCCGCCGCGAGCGCGCCGGCGGCGGATTCGCCGTCCGCGGCCGCGCAGGCACCGATCCCCGGCCTGCCGGGGTCGCCCGCGCCGGCACCTGCAGCCTCCGCGCCGGCCCCGGCGGCTCCCGTCTCCGC
>CAZMDA010000019.1:0-40983 GCA_964564865.1 uncultured Bordetella sp.
CCGGGGATGAAGGTCGAGATCGAGGCGGTGGTCGGGCTGCACAACCAGCGCGGCTGACGCCTGGGGCCGGCGGCAGTCTCGCCGGCCTGGCGAAACCGGTGTTGTCCCCCACCGTGGCCGATGCTAGCTTGCGCCGGTCGCCACGAAGGGGAGTCTGTCCATGGGCAGGGTTCGAATCAATCCGGGATCTGCAGCATCGAAGCTGGCGTTCGGCCTTGCGCTTGCGCTGGCCACGGCCATGGCCTCGGCGCAGGAGTTTCCCAGCCGGCCGGTGAAGATCGTCAATCCGTTCGCGCCGGGATCGGTGGTCGACGTGACCGCGAGGCTGATGGCGACCCAGTTGCAGCAGATCTGGCGCCAGCCCGTCATCGTCGAGAACCGCAGCGGCGCCGGCGGCACCATCGGCGCGCAGTACGTGGCGCAGTCGGCGCCGGACGGCCATACGCTCCTGATCACCACGTCTTCCACGCACGCGATCGCGCCCGCGATCCGCAAGACCATGCCCTACGACCCGGTGAAGGACTTCACCCCCATCGCGCTGCCGGTCCGCGGGACGGTGGTCGTCGTGGTCAACCCGGCGCTGCCGATCCGGACGCTGGCGGACCTGGTGCAGCAGGCGAAGGCGCAGCCGGGCAAGATCGCCTTCGGCTCGGCGGGAGTGGGCACCATTTCCCATTTCGGCGGCGAACTGTTCGCGGCGCGCACCGGCGCCAACCTGCTGCATGTCCCCTACAAGGGCGGTGCGCCGGCGGCATCGGACCTCTCGGCCGGGATCGTGCAAGTCATGTTCGACTCACTGGGCACGCAGACGCCGAACATCAAGGCCGGCAAGGTGCGGCCGATCGCCGTCATGCTGCCCCAGCGTTCACCGGTCCTCCCCGAGGTGCCGACGGTGGGCGAGGCGGGGTTCCCGCAGGTCGAGTTCACCACCTGGAACGGCGTCTTCGGCCCGGCCGGGATGTCGAAGGAACTGGTGGCGCGGATCGTGGCCGGCATGAAGGAGGCCCTGAGCGCGAGCGACGTGCGGGAGAAGCTGACCCCGATGGGCTCGACCGTCACCATGGACAGCGGTGAAGTCCTGCTCAAGCACATGCAGGAGGACATCCAGCGCTTCGCCGAGCTGGCGCGCCAGGCGAAGATCGAGCGGCAGTAGCCATGGCGGCCGCGATCGAGCGCGTGGAGGTCGTCGCCCTCCAGATTCCCCTGGAGCGGGTGTTCAGCGGCAGCTCCTACCGCGTCGAGAAGAAGATGGCGATCGTCACGCGCGTGCATTGCTCCGACGGCGTGATCGGCGAGGCGGTGAACGGCGAAGGCGAGATCCCGCTGCAGGCGCCGATCGTCGGCATCATCGAGCGCGAACTGGCGCCGCGCATCGCCGGCATGGATGCGACGGCGATCGAGGCTTGCTGGACGGCGATGTGGAAATCCACGTTCCTCGGCGGGAGAGACCGGCGGGCGTCCGTGCGCGCGGTGGCGTGCGTGGACTGCGCGCTGTGGGACGCGCAGGGCAAGCGCCTCGGCGTCCCGCTGCGCAAGCTCTGGGGCGGCGCGAGGGACGAGCTGCAGGTCATCGCCATGGGCGGGTACTACCTGGAGGGTGCCAGGCCGGCCGACTACGGTCGCGAGATGGAAGAGTTCCGGTCCCTCGGCATGGCGGGCTGCAAGTTCAAGGTCGGGGGACTCGCCCCGGCGGAAGACGCGGCGCGTTTCGCGGCGGCGCGCGCGGCGGCCGGCGAGGACTTCATCCTGATCCCGGACGCGAACCGGGGCTGGACGGCGCCGGAGGCGATCGAGTTCGCGCGGCTGGCCGAACGCCACGGCGTGCGCTGGTTCGAGGAACCCTGCCACTGGCACAACGACCGCGTCGGCATGAAGAGGGTGCGGGCCGCGACCGGTCTGCCGATCGGCGCGGGCCAGTCGGAGATGACCCTGGAAGGCTGCCGCGACCTGATCGCGGACGGCGCGGTGGACGTCTGCAACCTGGATGCGAGCTGGGGCGGCGGCGCCAGCGTCTGGCTGCGCATGGCCGGCGTGGCGCGTGCCTACGGCTGCGAAGTGGCGCACCACGGAGAACCGGTGCTGGGCGGACAACTCATCGCCGCGGTGGCGCATGGCACCTACCTCGAGACGCACCATCCGCAGCGCGACCCGCTGTTCCATCGCGTGGTGCAGGGGGCCGAGCCGTTCCGGAACGGGACCTACCGCGTCCCGGATGCGCCGGGCTGGGGCGTGACCCTGGATCCGCAGCAGGTCGCGAAATTCCGCGTGAACTGAGGCTTAGAACCCCAGCTTCGCCTGCACCCCGACCATGGCCGTGCGCCCCGGCGAGGGCTCGAAGAAGCGGCCGTTGCCCTCGTTGACGATCACCGAGCCGGCGTAGCGGCGGTCGGCGAGGTTGTCGATGCGGATGAACTCCGTCACTTTCCACTTGCCGCCCGATTGCGTGAACCCGGCGGCCAGGTTCGCGGTGGTATAGCCCGCGGCGAAGTCCGAGTTCACGTCGTCCACCGCCACGCGCGACTTGTGCTGCGCCTCCAGCGCGAGCGTGAAGCCGCTGGGCGCATGCTTCCAGCGCAGTTCGCCGTACAGGGAATGACGGGCCACGCCGGGCAGGCGGTTGCCCGAGGCCACGGTGACCGCGCCGGCGGTGAACGCGTCGCGGAAGGTCGCGTCCAGCAGCGTCCAGGCGAGCGCCGCCTCTATGCCGAAAGGCAGGCTTGACTCCAGCCCCAGCTCCAGCCCGCTCCTGCGCGTGCGCCCGGCGTTCTTGAAGGTGCTGCGGCCGCCGACGTTGGTGTCCACCACGATCTCGCGCTCGGTGGCGACCTGGAAGAGCGCCAGGTTGAGCCGCGTGCCCGCGCCCAGCACCGCCTTGACGCCCGCCTCCAGGTGCCGGCTGCGGGAGGCTTCCAGCGCGAAGTTCATGCCGCTGCCGCCGGGGCGGTAGGCGAGCTCGACGAAGGTGGGCGTCTCGAAGCCGCGGCCGTGGTTGGCGTACAGGCTGACGGTGGGGGTGGCGCGATAGAGCAGGCCCAGCGCCGGGGTCAGCGCGCTGTAGCTGCGGCTGCCGCTGTCGTCCGGGTTACCGGCGGCGATGAAGAAGTCCTCCAGCTCGAAGGCGACGCGGTTGGCGCGCAGGCCGGCGAGCGCAATCCATTGCTCGGCCAGGCGCCACTCGCCCTGCACGTAGGCGCCGGTGGCGCTGACGAGGTTGTCCTCGTCGCGCCGCAGGGCGCCGATCTGGCCGTTGTTGTTCACGTAGCCGGTGCGCCGGTCCACCATGCGCTCGTACTCGCCGCCGAAGCTCACCGTCAGCGGGCGCCCGAGCAGCGCGCCGCGCGTCTCCAGCCGCAGCGACGCGCCGCCGTAGCCGCGGTCCAGGTTCAGCACGCCGCCGGAGGTGGTGGCCGGGGCGGCGCCCAGGAACCCCAGGTACTGCCGCACCACGCGCTCGCCGGCATGCAGCGACCCGTGCAGCGTCGTGTCCTCCGACAGGCGATGCGAGAAGCTGGCGCCGAACTGGTTCTGCGCCTGGCTCTTGCGGGTGTCGAACTGCAGCACCGGCGCCGCCACCTGCTTCGGGTTGGCCTCCATCTGCGCGCGCGTCAGGCCCGAGGGGTCCTGCGTCTCCGGGCTGGCGAAGGCATTGGCCACCAGCGTCACGCGCGTGCCGCCGCCGGGGGCGAACTCCGCCTTCGCGTTCAGCTGCTCGCGCACCGCCTTGCTGTGCTCGCGGTAGCCGTCGGTGCTGAAGCGCGCGGAGCTGACCAGCCAGCCCTCGCCGCCCAGCTTGAGCGCCGCGCGCCGCGTGCCCAGGCTGCCGGCGGAGAACGAGCCTTCCAGTCCGGGCGTGCCGCGCTCGGTGGCGATGCTGATGACCCCGCCCGAGGCGTTGCCATGCATCACCGAGAACGGCCCGCGCAGCACCTCGATGCCGCCGGCGGAGCCGAGGTCGAAGTGCGACACCTGGCCCTGGCCGTCCGGGAAGCTGGCCGGGATGCCGTCGGCGATGAGGCGCAGGCCGCGGATGCCGAAGGTGGAGCGGCTGCCGAAGCCGCGCGAGGTGACCTGCAGGTCCTGCGCGTAGTTGTTGCGGTTGTGCACCGAGATGCCCGGCACGCGGCCGAGGGACTCGGACAGGTTGACCTGCGGCTTGCCCCAGCGGATGTCCTCCTCGCGCACGCGGTCCACGGCGGCGGGGATCTCGAGCGTGGGCCGCCCGACGCGGGTGGCGGTGACGGAGATCGCGTCCTCGGCCAGCGCCGGCACCGGGAGCAGCGCGAGCGCGAGGGCGGCGGCGCGCGCGCGGCCGGTCACTTCAGCCTCGAGAAGTAGTGCGCCAGCGCCTTGAAATCCTCCTCCGGGATGCCGTAGAGCGCCGCCGACATCATGGTGTCGCCGCCGCGGCGCCGGTTCTGGCGGTACTGCAGCATCACCTCGAGCAGGAACTCCTCGCGCTGGCCGGCGAGGCGCGGCATCTGCTCGCGGCCGCTGTAGTTGGGTAGGTGGCAGCTGCCGCAGCGGTTGCGCGCCGCGATGCCCCGCCCGCGCTCGAACAGCACGCGGTCCGCGGGCTCGTCCGTGGCGCGGGCCTTGAGCTCGGAATAGTGCCGCGACAGGGCGACGATCTCGCGGTCGGGCACGCCCTTCAGCAGCGCCTGCATGGCCTCCGAGCCGCGCAGGCCCTCGCGCGTCATCACCAGGTAGTTCTCGAGGAAGATCCGCGGCTGGCCGGCGATGGAGGGCGTCCCGGGCAGGGTGGAGTTGCCGTCCGCGCCGTGGCAGGCGGCGCAGGCCTTCAGGCGCGCGGCGGAGGGCGGCGCCTGCGCCAGGCCCGCGGCGGAAAAGAAAAGGGCGGCGAGCAGAGCCCACCGCCCCCCGGCGTGCAGGAACACTATTTCTTCTTCGCGGGCGCGCTGTAGCTGATGCGGTAGATGGCGCCCAGCTGCTCATCGGACACCAGCAGCGACCCGTCCTTCAGCTGCGCCAGGTACGCGGGCCGGCCCCAGAAGCTGTTGTCCTTCGGGTTCATGAAGCCGGTGGCGAAGGGCGTGACCTTGGCGCCCTTGCCGTCGGCGCCCGCCTTGACCGTCACCACGTCGTAGCCGAACTTGTTGGTGCGGTTCCAGGAGCCCTTGCGCGCGACGAAGGCCACGCCCTGGTATTCCTTCGGGAACATGTCGCCGGTGTAGAAGTGCAGGCCCATCACCGCGGCGTGCGGCCCCATGGTGGTCACCGGCAGCGTCACGCCCTTGCAGGCGTCCTTGCGGCCCTTGGCGACGTCCGGGTCCACCACGCCCTTGGCGTGGCAGTAGGGGAAGCCGAAGTTCTGGCCCGGCTTGGCGAGGCGATTCAACTCGTCCTCGGGCCCGTTGTCGCCCAGCCAGTCGCGGCCGTGGTCGGTGAACCACAGCTCGCCTGTCTTCGGGTGGAAGTCGAAGCCCACGGAGTTGCGCACCCCGGTGGCGATCACCTCCATGCCCGAGCCGTCCAGGTTGTAGCGGCGGATCTGGGCATACTCGTTGGACGGCGGCTCGCAGATGTTGCACGGCGCGCCGAAGGGCACGTAGAGCTTCTTGTCCGGCCCGACGCGGACGTACTTCCAGTTGTGGTGCTGCTCGGGGGGCAGCTTGAAGGCCGCGGTCATGTCCACCGGGGTGCCCGAGGCGCCGTTGGCGGCGTTGTCGTAGCGCAGCACCTTGTCGATCGCGAACACGTACAGCGCGCCGTTGGCGTACACCGCGGTCGGCTGCGCGAGCTTGTCCACCAGCACCTTGTGCGAGGTCTTGCCGCCCTCGATGCTCACCTCGTAGATGCGGCCCATGGCGCGCGTGCCGACCCACATCTTCGTCTGGTCGTCGTTCATCGTCATGGCGCGACCGCCGACCAGGCCGCTCGCCCAGACCTCGGCCTTGAAGCCCTTCGGGAGCTTCAGCTTGTCGAGCGGGATCTCGCTCGCCGGGGTCTCGGTCATCTTGCCCGGGACCGGGGCGAGCTTGGATTCCGCCATCGCGGCGGGCTTGCCCTGGTGCCAGGCGGGCGGGGGCTTGGGCTTGTCCTGCGAGAAGGCGGACTGCACGGTGAACGCGAGCACGGCGGCCGACGTCAGTGCGAAGGCTCTGGTTTTCATGGTCTGGTTTCCTCTCCTGAGAGGGCGCTGACGTTACACCCAGCTTCGGTGCGCGGCAATGCTGCGCCGCGTCATCGTCAGTCCAGATCGGCGATCCACTCGCCTTCGGCCACGGCGTCGCCTTCCCGGACCCGGATGCTCACCAGCGTGCCGGCCTTCGGCGCGACGACGGGGATCTCCATCTTCATGGATTCCAGGATCAGGATGACGTCGTCCGCCGACAGTTGCGCGCCGGGCTGGGCTTCGATTTTCCAGACTTTGCCGGCGACTTCGGTGACGATTCTCATGGCGGGCGCATTCTCCGGGTTGGTGGATCGTATCTCGGTTCTGGAGCATTCCGCAGAGTCCGGAGCTTCCCGGAACCGCGCGGGCTACCGCGGGGCGCGGAATGGTGGATAAGATGGGCCGTCAGCAATGGTCGGTGTCATCGTGCTCATTCGAATCGCGCTCTGCGGTGCGTTGGCTGCTGCCATCCCGATGGCGCAGGCGGCCGATCCCTATGCGTCCAGGCCTGATGGGCCGCGTATCGTCCTGATCCAGCAGGACGGCAAGGCCAGCCCGTTGGGCACCACGGCGCCCAGTTTTGCGCTCTACGGCGACCGCACCGTCATTTTCCGCGCCCGCCCTCCCGTTCGCGTGCCCTCCGGCTTCCTGTCGACCCGGCTCACCGACACCCAGCACCAGGCCTTGATGGCCGGGATCGCGCCCGAGGCGCTTGCCAAGCTTGGCGAATCCTACGTTGCGGCCACCAGCGCCGAGCCACCGGGCTACGTGCTGCACCTCTGGGTGAACGGGCGCGTGAAGTCCATTTCGGCGTTCGGCGATCTTTCGCATCCGGCCACGCAGGCGGCTTTCCCGCCGGAACTGCTGCGCGCGCTGAGGACGATGACTGAGCATTCGATACCCGGCGGCCACTGGGTGCCCTCGAGGTTCATTCTTCACTTGTGGCCGATGGACCACGCCCGGAAAGCCGGGATGCCGTGGCCACCGGACCTGCCGCCGGCCAATCACCCGAACGACAGGATGAACGATCGCATCAACGAGTACGGCCTGCCATCTGCGCAGTTTGCGGCCGTGCACCGGCTCGTGTCCCGCCTTGAACCGGGCCAGGCCGTGCGGGTGGCAGAGCGGGACTGGGCAGTTTCGTATCGCTTGCCGTTTCCCCACGAGGACGCGTGGTTCACGCGCTCGGGCGAGCCGGAGTTCATCGCACTTCCTTCGCCCGCCCCGGTGCCCGCGAAGGCGGCTGCACCGGTTGCCGAGCCGCGCGTGGTCTTCGAGCTCATGGGCGGGCGGGGAGGGTACGGCGGGCCGCTTTTCGCGCTCTACGCCGATGGGCGCGTCATCTTCCCTGCGCCTTTTGAGTCGAAAGTGCCTTCCGGCCACCTGTCGGCGCGCTTGCCTGAGTCCCGCTACCGGGAACTGATCGACGCCATCGCGCCTGAGTCCCTGGACAGCCTTGGCGATCACTATGATGCGGTCACGGGCACCGATCCCGTGGTCAACGTGATCCACGTATGGATCAAAGGCCGCCGCAAGACGGTTTCGGTATCGGGCCACCTCTCGCCCATGCCGCGCGGCATGGATGGCCGCGCCAAGGCGCCGGCCGAATTCCTGCGCGCCTACGATGCGATCGCCCGGTTCACGACGCCGGCAATCCCCTGGATGCCGCAGTCGCTCGAGCTCCTGCTCTGGCCGCGGGAGCGATTTCAGGAGCCGGTCATGGCGTGGCCGGCGGGATGGCCCCTGCCCGAGCGCGCGCCCGGGAACCGGAACGGTTTGCGCCGCATCTCGCTTCCGGCAGCGGAGTTCAAGCGCTTGATGGCCCTGATCCCGCCAGAGGTCGCGGTTCGAACGATGAGCATCGGCAAGCATCGCTGGAGCGTGTCCTACCACCTGCCGTTCCCGCTCGAGGCGACCTGGCGCTGCTACGGCAAGGACCGTTCATGCGGCGCGAATTGATTCGAACGGGGCACGGGTTCTGCGTCCGATGCAGGCCACCGCACAGCACCAGGCGCCTACCGAGGACCAATGCCGCCAACTGGTGGACGCCATGGTCCGAACGGTGAAGACGGCGCCGGTGACCACGGAGCGGGACAAGCGCGATGCTCGGGCGCTGACGGAACAGGTCGAAAAGATCGTGAAGGACAACCGCGCCCGCGGGGCGAGTGAGTGTGATTCCTGGCGCGCGATCGGGAAGCTGGCGGTGCGGCAGTGAGTGGCGTGTTGAACCCGGGTTCAGGCAGCGAGCGCCTGTCAACGGTTGGAGCGCGGCGCATCTCGCGGAACAACCTGTCGACGCAACGGATACCGCCACGAGCGCATCGCGATGCGACGTGTTGCCAGGGCGATGCCGTTGATCTCCAACGTTCATCGTCATCGCGCAACCGACGACCAGGCCCGAGGCCGAGACTTCGGCGTGCACTTTCGTGTCTAATAGGCCTTCCAACTCAGGGAGGAATGGAATGAAACGACTGCTTGCCGCGTTCCTGTGCGCGCCCGTGCTCGCGCTTGCGCAATCCTACCCCGCCAAGCCGGTCCGCCTCATCGTGCCGTTCCCGGCCGGCGGCACCACCGACCTGGTGGCGCGCATGGTGCAGCCCAAGTTCCAGGAATTCCTCGGCGTGCAGATCATCATCGAGAACAAGGGCGGCGCGGGCGGCTCCATCGGCGCCAACGAGGCGGCGCGCGCCGCGCCCGACGGCTACACCTTCCTGATGGTGTTCGACACCCACGCCACCAACCACCACATCTACAAGGAAGCCCTCGACCCGTTCAAGCACCTGGAGCACCTGATGCTGATGGTGACCTCGCCCTCGACGCTGGTCGCGGTGCCGAAGTTCGCGCCCTCGACCCTGAAGGACCTGGTCGCGCACGCCAAGGCGAACCCGGAGAAGGTGACCTACGCTTCGGTCGGCTCGGCGAGCTCCAACCACCTGGGCGCGCTGCTGCTGGAGCAGGCGGCCGGCATCCGGATGACCCACATTCCCTACAAGGGCGGCGGTCCGCTCATCCAGGCCCTGCTCGGCCAGCAGGTGGACATCTCCTTCGTCTCCACGCCGCTGATCCTGCCGCACATCAAGTCCGGCAAGGTGAAGGCCATCGCCTCCGGCGGGAAGAAGCGTCTGGCGCAACTGCCCGAGCTGCCCACCCTGGGCGAGACCTTCCCGGGGCTGGAGATGGTGTCCTGGTTCGGGCTGCTCGCGCCCGTGGGCGTGCCCAGGGACATCACCGCGCGGGTGCGGCGCGACCTGGCGCGGGCGATGGAGGTGCCGGAGATCCGGCAGCGGCTGGTGGATGGCGGGTTCGACGTGGTCGCAAGTTCGCCCGAGGAGTTCCTTGCGTTCGCGAAGAACGAATCGGACAAGCTGGGCAAGCTGATCCGGGACAACGGGATCAAGGTGGAGTAGGGCGTGGGGCGGGGAGCGCGCCGACTCCTGCTCGCCGGCCTGCTCCTCCTGCCGGCGGGCGGCTGGGCGCAATCCCTGGCGAGCCTGCCGGTCCACGGCGAGATCGCCATCCCGGACAAGCCGCACTTCTTCGGCTCTCACCAGGGCCTCGCCGGCGTCTTCGGCCTCCTCGGCGGCCTCGCGGCCGCCCCGGGCGTCGAGGACTCTAGGGACCGGATCAAGCTCTACATGGAGCAGCACCGCATCGACATCCGCCAGATCGTCCTGGCGGAGTTCCGCAAGGCCGCCGCGGCGGCGCCGGAGCTGGCGCTGCCGAAGGACGGCGCGCCGCACCGGCTGCGGCTCGCGATACCCAACTACGGCATCTCCTCGCGCCGGCCGTTCGCGGACGAGTACATCCCCTGGCTGCGCGTGCGGCTCGAGGTCCTGGACAAGGCCGATCGCGCCGAGTTCGACGAAGGCGCGTTCATCAACAACCGCACCGAGGGCACGCCGGTGCACGAGCTGGCCAAGTACTTCGGCGACCCTGCTGTCCTCCGGACCGCGCTGACGCGGGCGGCTGAACTCGCCGCTGCCGAGCTCGTGAAGGAACTGGCTGAGCGCCATGGCGGCGCTCGGCCGCGGTAGCTGCGACGGCAGGGGCAAACCGAAATGTTACCGATCGTGCACATTGTCCCGGCTACGGGGCCCTGCTCATTCGTGGCGGGCGATGGGGAGGGTGGCTGTGAAGCAGTGGGCTGCGCGGATGTTGCCTGCGGCGTTGATCTTGGATTCAGATAGACGTGAGGAATCAGGGTGGTGCGTGAATCCTGCGGCCTATCGTGGGGCGGGGGGCGGAGAGGAGGGGTTCAACACGTTCATTTGAAAGAGGAAATGATGGAATGGGTAGATGGGCTTCGGTAGGATATGCCGCAATAATGCTGATGGTTTCACGTTGGACCTCATAGAGAGAGGAGGTAACGGTGATCAAGGCTGTCGTAAAGTTTGCGGGCCCCCAGACTGACGCGTATGGCATGCCTATCCCTTTCCACAGCTACTTTGTCGTATCGTCGCCTTGGCAAGCCGTCGACAGCGGGATTGCGTCGATTGTCCCGCTATCACTAAATGCCCCCTTTTCCCGGCAGCATTACGTGGCGTTCCAGGGTGGCGAGCGCGCCGCCTTTGACCTTGCCCTACAAGGCCTAACCCAAGAGACGGGCAACTCCGGGCTAACACGACGTGTCGACGAAGGCTGAGCGACCTGTAGCCCTCGAAATCACACATGTCTACCGATCACAAACGCTTTCATTTCAGCGTGACGTGCCAAACGGATGACGCCGCCGTACTCCATTGCCTGCGCGCACTTTGTCAGTTCGCGGAAAAAGGAAAGAAACCCCAGATTGGCTGGGGCGGCACCGGTGAAGCCGACTGGAAGGCACGCGGCGGTAGATTCGTACTTCGCTTTACCTCCGCGGCCTACCGCAAGACTTTCATCGACCAAGCGAACCGCCTTCTCCCTGGCCGGTGGACTCTGGTTACGACAAACGACACCGATCCCGCAACACCGCAGAGGTAAGACTCAGCACGATCTAATGTGGCCCAACCCCTCGATGCAGCGGACCGCTTCTCAGCGGGCTTCCGCCAGCTGTTCCGCGGCCGCTGATCGGGAACATTAATTGCTCCAGGTCATGCCTAAGCTAACTCCGCACTTGGATCTTCCGCGGTGTCCACATTGCGCCGTACGTTCGCCCAATCTTTACGAAATAAATAGAGCCGAAACCACGAATCACACGGGCACACCGGTGAGGCGCTGGCGCTTCTATCAATGCCGTACATGCGGAGGCATCGTCACGGCGTGGTCGCCGAACTGGGATCAAGAGATTGTTCAGGTATTTCCCGACAGTCCTAAGGCGCATGCGGACATACCAGAGCGCCCCAGAACGTACTTGGAGCAAGCGCTCGAGTCCCAACACTCGCCAGCTGGAGCGGTGATGCTTGCGGCGAGCGCCGTCGATGCGATGCTAAGGCTTCACGGGTACAAGGAAGGATCGCTGTACAACCGCATAAACGAAGCGGTGAAGAAGCACCTTATCACCGAAGACATGGCAAAGTGGGCACATGATGTACGCCTTGAAGCGAACGATCAGCGGCATCCTGATGAGGCAGTGGAGTTGCCGAACCAAGATGATGCTCGAAGAGTTATTGATTTCGCGACAGCGCTTGCTCAGCTTCTGTTCGTACTACCCTCTCAGGTGAAGCGGGGCATCGTTGATGCAGAGAAAAAGGGCAACTAACCGCCGGTTGTTGCGCGACACTAGCGCGGCGCTACGTGTCTACGTGTGTGCGCCAAAGCCGGGACGTTAGACCTTAGGCAAATGGCTTGGGAACTCGGATTTCTATCCCCTCTGTACAACATCGTGAAGGATGCGGCGGGGTGGATATACGCGAGATTCAAGCCTCGGGACAAAGCGGAGGTCCTGCGACACAGGACGAGATGGAAAGGAGAGTTCGAAAGCAATATCGGCCTTCTCAGGAATCGGGACGTAATAGTTCGTGACCTAAAGCGAATGGATTCATACCCAAATCTCAGTGCGAAAGAGAAAGGGATCTCGGCTTGGTTCAAGTCGGAATTTAAGGGCCTGTATCACAGGGGATTCGAGGTCTTCCTTCGAATTGAATCTGCCAAGTATGTCGAGAGCGTCAAAGGTTGGGCCTTCTGCAGGTATGACGAGGTTGGCGCCGAGAAGGTCTACCTAATCGGTCGCATACCCTACGATGTAGTCCGTGAGGTTGATTGGTCTGGCGATGAGTACTATCGCAGCCCTCACGTCTACTGCGACTTCAACCGTAGGCTTGGAAAGGAACCCTACGAAGAGATCGTGTTGGCGAAGTGCCACGAAGGATCGCAGCACGACTGGTTTACTGACTTAGCTGAGTACGGCGCCGTGCGAAAGCTAACAAAGAAGCTGGGCGGCCGTGATGTCTAACAGCAGATCATTGTCCGACGCGTTGTGCTTGCAGCTCCGCCGTGCGCGTCGCGCGGCACAACCGGGACATTATGTTGCACTTGCCCCTTTTAAGTCACCGCAGGAGTACAGGTCTCTTTTAGGGTGGAAATCACAGCATCCGAGTGCTATTCCATGATCTACATCGGGGGCGCGAGTGCTGCAGGCAAATCGTCGGCCGCCAAGCAACTATCTGCGCAATGTGGTGCGCCGGTCGTGGAACTGGACAAATACTTCAACATTCTTACTCGCATTGGCTGCGGCGAAATAGTTGCCGAACAAGGAATGCGAGATCTGTCGCGAACACTGGTTGAAGATTTCCTTCGCGCCGACACTCGCTGCATCGTGGAAGGCGGTTGGATCAATCCTGATGCTATTGCCGCGTTGAAGAAAGAATACGGGGAAAAGCTTCAAACTGCGTATTGCGGACACCTCACAGCAGACGTAGAAAGTCTCTTAGCATCGATAGTCGCGAAAGGCGAGCATTGGTTGGCAAAAAAGCCCTCCGATGAAGCAAGAGCATTTCTTTTGTCTCAGATCAAGGGCAGTGAGTGGTATCAAAGCGAGTGCAAGAAGCACAACGTCAGGTTCTTCGACTTCTCTGATCAAGCAAAAGGGGTCGAATGCCTTGTACGGTACTTCATCGATTGCGAGAAGATCGCGAATGTGCAATATAGCTCTGCCCAGCAGCGGACGCTCTAAAGCCCGCCGCTGAAGGTAACGTTAGGCGGCCCGGAACACCATGTCTACGTTAGTTGTCAAAACCGTCCTGTTTCTTCCCATTGCGATTTTGTATGGTGCAGTCGGGATGGCGATTGCGCGGTTCTGCTTTTTTCGAATGCCTCTGCGGCCTGACGTGAAGCGGTGGCTGTTCTGCGTTTCTTGCACGGCGATCTTCTCCCCTGTCGTTGTCCTTACCTCGGCCATAGGCGCATTCGTGGTCCCCTTGGCTGTCGCCCCGTTTACGGTGTTCCTCTGGCACCCAGTAAACCTCGGCTCGGTGCTGTTGTACTCGGCAACGTGCTTCTACATATCCAATCGGTGGTTTGCCTCTGCCTTGCCAGCAGAGTCATCCTGGCCTTGGCGTTGGCCTATCTTCTGGCGATGGTTTCTCACGCTACTGGTTGCCCTGCCTGTAGTTGCGGGAATGTCGGTCTTGGTACCGCCCTTCGGATTCCTAATAGCTACGCTCTGGATTTTTTCACCGTTGGCAACGATCCTCATCTGTGTTGTGGTGGCGCTCGTAGTAGCCGTGCTTGCGACAACTCTCAGCGCGCGTAGCGGCCCACCTAACAGCCGGTTGCAGTCGACGCAAGTCGGCGCGGCCGATCCAGAACGCTAGGCGGCATGACCACCCCCCTCGCACTCCTGCTCTGCGGCCCGTCCTTGGCAGGCAAATCCACCCTCGCGCGCCAGCTCGCCGGGCCTCTCGCCGCATCCATTGTCAGCGCAGACGAGATCAACGCCGGACGCAGGCTGCCGTTCGGCGGCGAGGGACTCCCAGAGTCTGTTTGGGCCGAAACGCTTCGGCTCGAGCTTGAGGCGATCGACAAGGCCGGTCGTCGAGGCCAGTCTGTAATTGTCGACGACACCTGCTGCTACCGCTGGCTCCGAGACAGGCTTCGTTCCACATGTGTCGCGGCCGGCCTGCTTCCCGTCTTGCTCGTGCTCAGGGTAGGGACCGATGACCTCGAGGCCCGGCGTCACGCCGTCAAGTCCACGGGCGCGCGTCCGGTCTTGTCTCAAGAACGCTTCGCGGACCACGTCGCCCGCTTCGAATGGCCCGGCTCAGACGAGGTTCAACTGGACGTTACGGGCCTCGGGGTGCAAGAGGTCCTGGACGCCATGCGCCCGCTCCAGAATGCCGCCTGACATGTGGGTCAACCGGACGCGCTACGGCAAGGCACCCTGGCCGCGATGCGCTCGTTGTCCATCCTGCGCCGCGCGGCGATGGCGCCTCGCCTCCGCGCGCCGCTTACCTCTACGTTAGCCAGAGGTTGTCGATGCCGCATCCGTTCCATGGGAGGAAGACCGCAAGAGCATTGCTGGTCGCCGCGGCCCTGAACGTGCTCACGCCACCTGCATCGGCATCGCGCTGCATAGAGTACCTGGGACCGCAACCGGCGCCGACGCCAGCGCAGTACGCCATTCTGGTCCAGGCTTGGGAGCTGGAAAGAACCGATCCACGACGGGCGATCGCAATGTACAAGGAGTCCGTCAAGAGCCTGAAGAACGGCCATGCGGCATTCCGCCTGGCGGACATCTATAACAAGGGCATCCCCGGCGTTCCACGTGATCTGGCCGAGAGCCTGTGGTGGGGCGAGGTCGCCTGGTCGCTTGGCGTCAGGTACTGGTCCTGCTCGTGAGGCGGTACGAAACGGGCCTTCCGTCCTAGAATATCGCCTCGAAAGGCGCGCCAGACGCCTTCAACCAGGAAAGGGGAGAACGCCATGAGATTGTTGATCGCCGCGCTCACGCTGCTCTCGGCGCTGCTGGGCGGCTGCGCCGCCGTGCCGATGGCGTCGATGGACGCCGACAAGGAGGCCAAGCAGTTCCAGCCCAGGCCGGGCATGTCCAACATCTACCTCTACCGGAACGAGACCTTCGGCGCGGCGATCGCGATGACGGTGAGCCTGAACGGCAAGGTGATGGGCCGCACCGGCGCCAACACCTACTTCCTCTGGGAAGTGCCGCCGGGCAAGTACGAGATCGTGTCGCACACCGAGAACGTCTCCCGGATCACGATCGAGGCGCGGCCGAACCGCAACCACTTCGTCTGGCAGGAAGTGAAGATGGGGATGTGGACGGCGGGCTCGCACCTGGTCGAGAAGGGCGAGGAGGAGGGGCGCAAGGGGGTGCTGGAATGCACCCGGGCGGCCGCAGGGGACTGACGCGGGACCCGATGTAACCGATCGGTTACATCGGGCGCGGCTTCGCCCCCTAGCTGGCGAAGCGGTACGGCCCGCCCTTGGCGAGCGCCGCCTGCCACGCCGGCCGCGCGTGCAGCCGCTTCACCCAGGCATCCAGCGCGGGATAGGCCGCGCGCTTCCGGTAGGCCCCGGCGATCTCGCCGATGAAGCTCATCTGGATGTCCGCGCCGGAGAATTCGCCGCCCAGCAGGTACTCGCGCCCCTTCAGGTGGCCGTCCAGGTACCCGAGGTGGTTGGCGATCTCGCTCTCGATGCGCGGCTTGAGCGGCTCGCCGTCGTCGCCCAGGCGCGAGACGTACAGGTTCAGCATCAGCGGCAGCATCGCCGAGCCCTCGGCGTAGTGCAGCCACATCTGGTAGTCGTCGTAGGCGGGCGAGGCCGGGTCCGGCTGCAGCCGGCCGCCGCCGTGGCGGCGGATGAGGTAGTCCACGATGGCGCCGGACTCGAACACCACGCGGCCGGCGTCGGTGATCACCGGCGACTTGCCCAGCGGATGGACGGCCTTCAGTTCCGGCGGCGCGAGGCGCGTGTCCAGGCGCTGGTAGTGCTTGATTTCATACGGCAGCGCCAGCTCCTCCAGCAGCCACAGCACGCGCTGCGAGCGCGAGTCGTTCAGGTGGTGGACGACGATCACGCCGCCGGCGCCTCGTTGACGCGCACCAGCGCGATGGTGACGTTGTCGCGGCACTTCGCCGCCAGCGCGGCCTTGAGCAGCGCCTCGGCCGAGGCGACCAGGTCGGCGCCGACCAGCGCCGCCATCTGCGGCTCGGGAATGGTCTCGTAGAGCCCGTCGCTGCACATCAGGAAGGTGCTCCCGGCGGAGATGGACTCGCGGTGCACGTTGGGCTCGATGTCGGTGAAGGTGGTGCGGCCGCCGAAGCACTGCAGGAGCTGCGTGCTGCGCTCGCCGTCGCCGCCGGGCTTCCAGCTCCCGGTCGCGGTGTCGTCGATGCTCAGCTGCACCAGCCGGCCCTCGTTGACGCGGTAGGCGCGGCTGTCGCCGACGTTGAAGATGGCCAGGCGCTTCTGGTAGGCCACCAGCCCCACCACGGTGGAGCCCATCCCGGCCAGTTCCGGCTGGTCCTTGAACTGCGCGTAGAGCTCGGCGTTCACCGCGCGCGCCGCCGGGCCGATGTGGCCCGGCCCCTGCGCCGACAGGCGCCGCGCGAGGCTGCGCGCCACCAGCTGGCTCGCCTTCTCGCCGTCGTTGTGCCCGCCCATGCCGTCGGCCACCAGGCAGGCGAAGGGCAGGTCGAGCGGGTGCTCGAAGCGCCGCGCCGCCTCCATGGATTCCTGGGACACCCAGAAGCCGATGGCGATGCAGTCCTCGTTGTTCTCCCGCACGGCGCCGCGGTGCGTGATGCCCACGGCCTCGATCTGAAGCGTCATTGCCCGAACTCCTTTTCCTGCAGCGCCCGCCACATCAGCTTGCCCGAGCCGGTGCGGGGCAGGGCGTCGATGAACTCCACCTTGCGCGGCACCTTGTAGGCCGCCATCCGCGAGCGCGCCCAGTCCAGGATCTGCTCGCCGGTCGCATTCTCGCCCGGTTTGAGCACCGCGACCAGCTTGACCGTCTCGCCGCGGCGCGCGTCGGGCGAGGCGATGATGCAGCATTCCTTGATCGCGGGGTGCTGGTACATGGCGGCCTCCACCTCCGCCGGCCAGACCTTGAAGCCGGCGGCGTTGATCATGCGCTTCAAGCGGTCGGCGATGAAGAAGTAGCCGTCCCCGTCGGTGCGGCCGAGGTCGCCGGTGCGGAAAAACCGTTTGCCGTCAATGGTGCACAGGGATTCCCGGTACGCCGCCTCGTTCTTCCAGTAGCCGGTGAGCAGCTGCGGGCCGCGCACCACGATCTCGCCCGGCTCGCCCGCGCCGAGGACCCGGAAGCTCGCCGGGTCCACCACCAGGGCCTCGGTGTCGAAGGTGGGGATGCCCAGGCACTGCTTCTTCGGGTTCTGCGGCGGGTTGATGTGGGTCTGCGAGATGGTCTCGGTGAGGCCGTAGCCCTCGATGTAGCGCACGCCGCACACCTCGAACAGCTTCTGCGCGATCGCCTCGGGCATCGCGGCGCCGCCGCCGAAGATCCACTTCAGCGAGCTCACGTCGTGCCGCAGCGCCTCCGGGTGCGAGAGCAGGTCCACCACCATGGTGGGCACGTTGTCCCAGTGGCTGCAGCGGTGGCGCTCCACCAGGCGCGCGGCTTCCAAGGGATCCCAGCGGCGCTGGATCACCATGGTGCCGGCGGCCCACACGGTGGCGAGGAAGCTGTGCACCAGGCCGGTGACGTGGAAGAAGGGCGCGGTGGCCAGCGCCACCGTGGACCCGGTGATGTTCTTCCAGGCCGCGGCGCCGACGATGTTGTGCAGCACCGTGGCGTGGGTGTGCATGCAGCCCTTTGGCTTGCCGGTGCTGCCCGAGGTGTAGGGCATGAGGCACAGGTCGTGGTGGGCGGCGCGCGAGGGCGCGGGCGCGGCGCCTCGCAGCGCCGTCTCGCCCATGACGACCAGGTGCTCCAGGTCCAGGCCGGCGAAGCGCGGCGCGGTTTCCGGTTCGGTGATCGCGACGCGCGCGTCGCTGTCGGCGAGGTAGTGCGCCAGTTCCCCGGCCAGGTTGGCCGGGCTCACCGGCACCACCACCGCGTCGGCGCGCAGGATGCCGAAGAAGGCGACCACGAAGTCGCTGCCGTTCTGCAGGTCGAGCAGGACGCGGTCGCCGCGCTTCACGCCGCAGGCCTGCTGCAGGTGCCCGGCCAGCGCCTCGGCGCGGCGCCGCACCTCGCCCCAGCTCAGGACCTCGTCCCGGAACACCGAGGCGGGCTTGTCCGGGAACGCCTGCGCGGCGCGCTCCAGCATCGCCCCCAGCGTGATCTCCGGGGCGCGCAGGCTGCGCGGCAGGTGCGCCGGCCAGTGCCTGAAGTGCGGCGCCTCCATCAGAGCTTGCGGATGTCGGGGGCCCGGTAGGGGTGGGTGGACTCGAAGGCGCGGGCGGCGCGCAGGACGAGGGCGTCGGCGTAGCGGGGCCCGACGATGTGCAGGCCCACCGGCAGGCCGGACTTCGTGAGGCCGCAGGGCACGGTGGCGGCGGGCTGCTGGGTGAGGTTGAAGGGATAGCTGAACGGGGTCCAGTCGGTCCAGCGCTTTTCCTTCATGAGGCCCGAGACTTCGCGCCCGGCCTTGAACGCGGGCAGGGGCAGGGTGGGCGTCACCAGCAGGTCGAAGCGCGTGTGGAAGCGGTTCATCAGCTCGCCCAGCCCGCCGCGCTGCTTCATGGCATCGAAGTACCGCGCCGTGGTGACCTTCTCGCCCTCGCGCGCGACCTCGAGCAGGCCCTTGTCCATCAGCTTGCGCTTCGCCGCGGGAATGCCGCGCACCACCGAGGCCGCGCCCGGGAACCAGTGGTCGGCGAAGAGCTGCAGCGCGTCGCCGAAGCCCGGGTCCTCCTCCTCGACGACGGCGCCCAGGTCGGCGAAGGCGCGCACCGCCTTCTTCACGATCTTCGCCACCTCCGGATCCACCTGCGCGTAGCCCAGGTCCGCCGAATACGCGATGCGCAGGCCCTTGACGCCGTCCTCCAGCCCGACGCGGTAGTCGCGCGGGTCCCAGGGCAGCGCATGCCAGTCGCGTGAATCGGGCAGGGAGAGCACATTCATCATCAGCGCCGCGTCCGCCACCGTGCGCGTCATCGGCCCCACGTGCGCCACCGTGCCCATGGGCGAGAGCGGCCACGCGGGCACCCGGCCGAACGAGGGCTTGATCCCGAACAGGCCGGTGAAGGCGCAGGGAATGCGGATCGAGCCGCCGCCGTCGGTGCCCACCGTGAGCGGGCCCATGCCGGAGGACACCGCGGCCGCGCCGCCGCCCGAGGAACCGCCCGGGGTCATCTTCGGGTTCCAGGGATTGCGCGTGATCCCGGACAGCGGGCTGTCGGTGACGCCCTTCCAGCCGAACTCCGGCGTCGCGGTCTTGCCCAGCAGCACCGCGCCGTGCTCGCGCAGGCGCGCCGTGCAGGGCGCGTCGTCGTTCCACGGCCCGCGCGGGTCGATCGTCTTCGAGCCGCGCAGCGTCGGCCAGCCGCGCGTGAGCAAGAGGTCCTTGATGGACACCGGCACCCCGTCCAGCTGCCCCATGGGGTGGCCGACGCGCCAGCGGGCCTCGGAGGCCCTGGCCGCGGCCAGCGCTTCCTTGCGCGCCACCAGCACGAAGGCGTTGAGCACCGGGTTCAGGCGCTCGATGCGTTCCAGCACGGCGCGCGTGACCTCGACCGGGGAGAAGGCCTTTTTCCGATAGCCGTCAAGGAGTTGGGTGGCAGTGAGGGCGCACAGGTCGGAGCTCATGGCGGGATTGTAGCCGGGCCTGCGCGCCGCTCTCGATGTATAAGATGTGTATGAGTAATTGCCGACTGGTAATATTCACGATTGGCAGTATGTATAAGTTCTGTATAGTTAAAGCATGAACCCGTCCGAGCGCGCCGCGCGCACCGAGCGCTACCCGATCCGCACCGTCGCCGCCCTGACCGGCGTGCTGCCGGTCACCCTGCGCGCGTGGGAGCGGCGCTACGGCCTGATCCGCCCCCTGCGCACCCGCACCGGGCACCGCCTGTACACCCAGGCGCAGGTGGACCAGATCCACGAGGTGCTGGCCCTGGTGGCGAGGGGCGTGCCCATCGGCCAGGTGCGGCGCGCGCTCAGCGGCAGCGCGCAGGCGGGGCCGTCGCGGGCCGCGAAGGGGCCCTGGACCCGGTACCTGGAGCGCATGTCGGCCGCCATCGCGCGCTTCGACGAGGCGGCGCTGGACGCGGTGTACGACGAGGCGCTGTCGCTGCACCCGATCGAGCGGGTCACCTCCAGCCTGCTCATGCCCTTGCTCGCCGCCCTGGGCCAGCGCTGGGACCGCGCGGCCGGCGGCGTCGCCGAGGAGCACTTCTTCGCCGTTTACCTCCGCAACAAGCTGGGCGCGCGCCTGCACCACCGGCGCCTGCCCTCGGGCCCGAAGCTGCTGCTCGCCTGCGCCCCCGGCGAATTCCACGAGATCGGGCTGCTCCTGTTCGCCATCGCCGCCAGCGAGGCGGGGCTGCGCTGCGTGCCGCTGGGCGCCAACATGCCGCTGGAGGACCTGGCGCTGCCGGCGCGGCGCGCCGACTGCCGCGCGATCGTCATCTCCAGTTCCGTGGACCCGGAGCCGGCGATGCTGCGCAAGGCGCTGCCGGCGCTGGTGGAGCAGGCAGGGCAGGCCGGCGTCCCGGTGCTGGTGGGCGGGCAGAC
Source organism: uncultured Bordetella sp. (assembly GCA_964564865.1). Lineage (GTDB taxonomy): Bacteria > Pseudomonadota > Gammaproteobacteria > Burkholderiales > SG8-39 > RBG-16-66-20. Next base: position 20,715 of record CAZMDA010000019.1, read on the forward strand.
CTCGGTGAAGCATCGCGAGGCCATCGTCGCCGCCGGCGCCGTGCCGCTGGGCGCCGACATCGAGGCCGGCGTGCGGCGTCTCGCGGCGCTGCTGCAGGCGAAGGCGGGCGCGAAATGAGCGCGACGCGACTCGCGCTCGGCTGGGTCGAGCAGGGCCTGGTGCCCGATGCCGTGGTCCGCAAGGGCATCCGCCGGCTGGTGCAGGAGCGGCTGGCGCAGCTCGCGCAGGGCGGCAGCGAGGGCGCCGCGCTGCGCGCCGAGGCCTTCCTGCGCGACATGGATACGTCGGATGTCGCGCTGGTGCCGCAACTGGCCAACGCCCAGCACTACGAAGTGCCGGCGGCGTTCTTCGGCCTGGCGCTGGGGCCGCACCGCAAGTACAGCAGCTGCTGGTGGCCCGAGGGCGTGACCACGCTCGCCGGCGCCGAGGAGGCCGCGCTCGCCGAAACCTGCCTGCGCGCCGGCCTCGCCGACGGGCAGGACATCCTGGAACTGGGCTGCGGCTGGGGCTCGCTCACGCTCTGGATGGCGGCGCGCTACCCCGGCAGCCGCATCACCGCGGTGTCCAACTCCGCCTCGCAGCGCGCCTACATCGAGGGCGAGGCGCGCGCCCGCGGCCTGGCCAACGTCGCGGTGCGCACCGCGGACATGAACGTGTTCGACACGCCGCAGCGCTTCGACCGCGTCGTCTCGGTGGAGATGTTCGAGCACATGCGCAACTGGCGCGCAATGTTCAATCGTGTGCACGGCTGGCTGCGCCCCGGCGGCCGCTTCTTCCTGCACGTGTTCTGCCACCGCGCCCAGAGCTACGCCTTCAACGACGAGGGCCCGTCGGACTGGATGAGCCGGCATTTCTTCTCCGGCGGCATCATGCCCGCGGACGAGCTCGCGCTGCGCTTCCAGGACCGGCTGCGCCTCGTGCGCCGCTGGCGCTGGGACGGGACGCACTACGCGCGCACCGCCGACGCCTGGCTGGAGAACCTGGACCGGCGCCGCGACGAGGCGCTGCCGGTGCTCGCCGGCACCTACGGCGCCGCGGAGGCGAGGCTCTGGCTGCAGCGCTGGCGCCTGTTCTTCATGGCCTGCGCGGGCCTGTTCGGCCACGCCGGCGGCCAGGAATGGTGGGTCAGCCACTACCTGTTCGAGCGCCCGTCGAACTGAGCACCGGATCGCCGTGGAGACCCGGATGGCGGTGGCCGCCAACTTCCTACTCTTCCAGGCCGGCTGGTTCGCCTGCGTGCTGGGGGCGGCGCGCGGCTTCCCCTGGCAGGGCGCGCTGGTCGCGCTGCTGATCGCCGCCTTCATCGTCCTGCGCTCGGCGCATCCGCGCGCCGAGCTGGCGCTGGTCGCCGCCGCGGTGGCGGCGGGCTTCGCCTTCGATTCCGCGCTCGCCCTGTCCGGCTGGGTGGACTTCGCGGGCGCGGTGCCGGCGCCGCTGCTCGCGCCGGTGTGGATGGTGGCGCTGTGGGCGCTGTTCGCCACCACGCTCAACGTCTCCCTGCGCTGGCTGCGCGACTGGCCGGCGCTCGGCGTGCTGTTCGGCGCCCTCGGCGGGCCGGTGGCCTACTACGCCGGCGAGCGGCTGGGCGCGCTGCGGTTCGCCGACCCGCTGCCGGGCCTCGCTGCAGTGGCCGTCGGCTGGGCGCTTGCCACCCCGCTGCTGGTCGCGCTGGCGCGGCGGCTGGAGGCGCGATGAGCTTCCTCCAGGACTGGCTGCCCGGCCTCGCGGCCACGCTCGCGCTGGCGCTCGTCGCCTGGGCGGTCGCCACCGTCCGCCGCAACGCGGGGCTGGTGGACATCTTCTGGTCGTTGTTCTTCCTGGCCGCGGCCGCGGCCTACGCGGCGGCCGCGGAGCCGCTCGAGGGGCGCGCCTGGCTGGTGCTCGCGCTGGCGGCGCTGTGGGCGCTGCGCCTGTCGGGCTACCTTGCCGCGCGCAACTGGGGCGCGCCCGAGGACCATCGCTACCGCGCCATCCGCGCCCGCAACGAGCCGGGCTTCGCCTGGAAGAGCCTGTACCTGGTGTTCGGTCTGCAGGCGGTGCTGGCCTGGATCATCTCCGCGCCGCTGGCCGCCGCCATCTTCCCGGGCGCGCCCGCGGGCCCCGCCGATGCCGCGGGCGCGGCGCTGGTGGTGTTCGGCATCGCGTTCGAGGCCGTGGCCGACGCGCAGCTGGCGCGCTTCAAGTCCGACCCGCGCAATGCGGGGCGCGTCCTGGACCGCGGCCTGTGGCGCTACACCCGGCATCCGAACTACTTCGGCGAGTGCTGCGTCTGGTGGGGCTTCTGGCTGCTGGCCGCCGCCGCGGGCGCCTGGTGGACGGTGTTCGCGCCCGTGCTGATGAGCGTGCTGCTGCTGCGCGTCTCCGGGGTCGCGCTGCTGGAGAAGGACATCGGCCAGCGCCGGCCGGAGTACGCGAACTACGTCCTGCGCACCAATGCGTTCTTCCCCGGGCCGCGGAGGCGTGCGTGAGGCGGGTGCTGTTCGCCATCCTGTTGCTCGCCTCCGCGCCGGCCTTCGCCGAGTCCCGCTCCTGGGATTTCCGCGTCTTCCTCGGGGAGCGGGAAATCGGCCGCCACCGCTTCGAGCTGCGCGAGACCGGCGGCGGGCGCGAATTGCGCAGCGAGGCGCGCTTCGAGGTCCGGGTGCTGAAGATCCCGGCCTACCGCTACGAGCACGAGGCGCTCGAGCGCTGGCGGGGCGAGTGCCTGGAGTCGCTGCGCTCGCAGACCAACGACAACGGCGAGCGCGCGGAGGTGAACTGGCGCAGCAGCGGCGGCTGCGCCATGAGCTTCGCCTACTGGAACCCGCGCATCCTCAGGGGCGGCCGGTTCCTCAACGCCCAGACCGGCGAGGTGGTGCCGGTGACCGTGGCCGCGCAGGGCGAGGAGAAGGTGCAGGTGCGCGGCCGCGAGGTGCTCGCGCAGCGCCATCGCCTGACCGGCCCGAATCTGGCGATCGACCTGTGGTACGCGGAGGACGAGTGGGTGGCGCTGCAGTCCGTGACCGAAGGCGGGCGCGTGCTGCGCTACCGGCTGATGTGATGCGCGCCGTCCTCGCCTCGCTGCTTTCGCTCGCCCTGCTGGCCGGCTGCGCCAGCCCGGCGCGGCCGCCGCTCGCGCTGGCGCCGGCGGTGGATCTCGCGCGCTTCATGGGCGACTGGTACGTCATCGCCAGCATCCCGACCTTCATCGAGACCGGCGCCCACAACGCGATCGAGTCCTACCGGCTGGATGCCGACGGCAGCATCGCCACCACCTTCACCTTCCGCGAGGGCGGGTTCGACGGCGAACCGAAGCGCTACACCCCGCGCGGCTTCGTGGTGCCGGGCACCGGCAACGCGGTGTGGGGCATGCGCTTCGGATGGCCCCGCATTTTCCATATTGAGGCCGATTTCCGGATCGCCTGGCTCGCGCCGGACTACGGCCAGGTGGTGATCGGACGCGAGAAGCGCGACTACGTCTGGATCATGGCGCGCCAGCCGCAGATCCCGGAGGCGGACTACCAGCGCCTGCTCGGCTTCCTGCGCGAGCAGGGCTACGACCCGGCCAGGCTGCGCCGGGTGCCGCAGAGGTGGCCATGAAGCGGACGCTGGACACGCTGCGTTGCTGGTTCGACAGCGCCGCCGCGCCCGCGGGCTCCGACCTGCTGCGCGTGCTGCCGTTCGTCGCCGTGCACCTGGGCTGCCTGGGGTTGCTCTGGGTCGGCGCGAGCGCGGAACTGGTGCTGCTGGCCGCGAGCCTGTTCGCGCTGCGCATGTTCGCGGTGACCGCGTTCTACCACCGCTACTTCTCGCACCGCGCCTTCCGCACCTCACGCGCGATGCAGTTCGTGTTCGCGGTGCTGGGCGCCTCCGCCGCGCAGCGCGGGCCCCTGTGGTGGGCCTCGCACCACCGCCACCACCATGCGCACGCCGACCGGCCGGAGGACGCGCATTCCGCGCGCCAGCACGGCTTCGCCTGGAGCCATGCCGGCTGGTTCCTGTCGCGCGAGCACTTCGCCACCCGCCACGAGCGGGTGGCGGACCTCGCGCGCTTCCCGGAGCTGCGGTTCCTGGACCGCTACGACGCGCTGGTGCCGGCGCTGCTGGCCGCCGGCCTGTACGCCGCCGGCGGCCTGGCGTACGTGGTCTGGGGTTTCTGCGTCTCCACCGTCGCGCTGTGGCACGCGACCTTCACCATCAACTCGCTCGCGCACCGCTTCGGCAGCCGGCGCTACGCGACGCGCGACGACTCGCGCAACAACCTGTGGCTCGCGCTGCTCACCTTCGGCGAGGGCTGGCACAACAACCACCACCACTACCCGGGCGCGGCGCGGCAGGGCTTCTACTGGTGGGAGGTGGACCTGAGCTGGTACGGCCTGAAGCTGCTCGCGGCGCTGGGCCTGGTGCGCGACCTGCGTCCGGTTCCGGCCGCGGTGCGCGAGGCGCGGCAGCCATGAAGATCGCCATCATCGGCAGCGGCATCGCCGGCAACGTCGCCGCGCACCGCCTGCACCGCGGGCACGACATCACCGTGTTCGAGGCCGGCGGGCATGCCGGCGGCCACACCCACACGCACCAGGTGGCGCGGGGCGGGCGGACCTACGCGGTGGACACCGGCTTCATCGTGTTCAACGACTGGACCTACCCGAACTTCATCGCGCTGCTGGAGGAGCTGGGCGTCGCCTCTCAGCCGAGCCGCATGAGCTTCTCGGTGCGCTGCGAGGCGAGCGGGCTGGAGTACAACGGCACGACCCTCAATACCCTGTTCGCGCAGCGCCGCAACCTGCTGCGGCCCTCGTTCCTCGGCATGGTGCGGGACATCCTGCGCTTCAACCGGGAGGCGCCGCGGCTGCTCGCGGCGCCGGGCGGGGAACTGCCGCTCGCCGAGGTGCTGGCGCGCGGCGGCTACGGCCGCGCCTTCATCGAGCATTACATCGTGCCGATGGGCGCGGCGATCTGGTCCACCGACCCGGAGGCCATGCTCGGGTTCCCGGCTCGCTTCTTCATCCGGTTCCTGCACAACCACGGCATGCTGTCGGTGGACGAGCGGCCGGTGTGGCGCGTCATCCGCGGCGGCTCGGCGCGCTACGTCGAGAAGCTGGTGGCGCCGTTCCGCGACCGCATCCGCCTCGACACCCCGGTGCAGTGGATCCGCCGCCTGCCGGGGCAGGTGATCGTGAAGCCGCGCGACGGCGCGGCCGAGCGCTTCGACGCCGCCTTCGTCGCCTGCCACAGCGACCAGGCCCTGCGCCTGCTCGCGGACCCGAGCCCCGCCGAGCGCGCCGTGCTGGGGGCGATTCCCTACCAGAAGAACGAGGCGGTGCTGCACACCGACACGCGCCTGCTGCCGCGGCGGCGCCTGGCGTGGGCGGCGTGGAACTACCATGTGCTGCCGGACGCGCGCCAGCGCGTGGCGCTCACGTACAACATGAACATCCTGCAGGGGCTGGAGGCGCCCGAGCCGTTCCTGGTGACGCTGAACCGGGGCGACGCCGTGGACCCGGCGAAGGTGATCCAGCGCATCACCTACCACCATCCGCTGTTCACCCCGGCGGGCGTCGCGGCGCAGGCGCGGCAGGCGGAGCTCAACCGCGGGCGGCGCACCTACTACTGCGGCGCCTACTGGCGCAACGGCTTCCACGAGGACGGCGTGGCGAGCGCGCTGGCGGCGCTGGCGCATTTCGAGGCGGACATCGGCACGGAGGCGGGCCATGCACAGCGCCCTCTACACCGGGTCGCTTAGGCACCGCCGCTTCGCGCCGCGCCCGCGCGAGTTCCGCTACCGCCTGTTCATGGCGTGGCTGGACCTGGCCGAGCTGGACGAGGTGTTCCGCGGCCGCTGGTTCTGGTCGGCGCGCCGTCCGGCGCCGGCGTGGTTCCGCCGCGCGGACTACCTGGGCGATCCGGCCGTGCCCCTGGACCAGGCGGTGCGCGACCGCGTGGAACGCGAGGCGGGCGTCCGCCCGGCGGGACCGATCCGCCTGCTCACGCACCTGCGCATGTTCGGCCACTGCTTCAACCCGGTGAGCTTCTACTACTGCTACGACGCCGCCGGCGAGCAGGTCAAGGCGATCGTGGCCGAGATCACCAACACGCCCTGGAACGAGCGCCACGCCTACGTGCTGCCGGCCACGGGCGGCGAGCTGCGCTTTCGCTTCGGCAAGGCCTTCCACGTCTCGCCGTTCCTCCCCATGGCGCTGCAGTACGACTGGCGCTTCAGCGAGCCGGGCCAACGCCTCGCCGTGCACATGCGCAACCTCGAGGGCGGCGCCAAGGTGTTCGACGCGACACTGGACCTGGAGCGGCGCGAGATCGGCACCGCCTCGCTGGCCGGGGTGCTTGCGCGCTTCCCGCTCATGCCGCTGCAGGTCGTGGCGGCGATCTACTGGCAGGCATTGCGCCTCTGGACCCGACGCACCCCCTTCTACGCCCACCCATGAACCTGAACGATCCGACCCTGGTTGAACTGTCCCGCCCGCGGCCGCGCGCGGGCTTCCTCGCCGGCCTCGCCCGGCGGCTGGTCCATGCGCGGCTGGCCGGGATCCGCCACGGCAGCCTGGTGCTGCACGAGCAGGGGGAATCCCGCCGCTTCGGCGCCGGCGGCGGCGCGGCGGTGAACGTCACCGTGCGCCACCCGGCGTTCTACCCGGAGCTCGCCTTCGGCGGCTCGGTGGGCGCGGGCGAGGCCTACATGCTGGGGCACTGGGTCGCCGACGACCTCACCGCGCTCGTGCGGCTGCTGCTGCGCAACCGCGAGGCGCTGGACGGCATGGAGAAGGGGCTCGCGCGCCTGTCTGCGCCCCTGCGTACCGCGGCGCACTGGCTGCACCGCAACACGCGCGAGGGCAGCCGGCGCAACATCTCGGCGCACTACGACCTCGGGAACGACCTGTACCGCCTGTTCCTCGACGAGACCATGATGTACTCCAGCGCCATCTTCGAGCGCCCGGGGATGACGCTCGCCGAGGCCCAGGCGGCGAAGCTGGAGGCCATCTGCCGCAAGCTGGAGCTCGGGCCGCAGGACCACGTGCTGGAGATCGGCACCGGCTGGGGCGGCTTCGCGCTGCATGCGGCGGGCCGGTACGGCTGCCGCGTCACCACCACCACGATCTCGCCCAGCCAGCATGCGCTCGCCACCGAGCGCGTGCGCGCCGCGGGCCTCGCCGACCGCGTCACCATCCTGCTGCAGGACTACCGCGACCTGGAGGGCAGCTACGACAAGCTGGTGTCCATCGAGATGATCGAGGCGGTGGGCCACCAGTACTACGGCGAGTTCTTCCGCGTCTGCGACCGGCGCCTGCGTCCGGGCGGCCGCATGCTGCTGCAGGCCATCACCATCGCCGACCAGCGCTACGAGCAGGCGCGGCGCGAGGTGGACTTCATCAAGCGCTACATCTTCCCGGGCTGCTGCATCCCGTCGGTGACCGCGCTGGCCAACGCCATGACCGGTGCAAGCCGGCTGCGCATCACCGCGCTGGAGGACATCGGCCCGCACTACGCCACCACGCTCGCGCACTGGCGCGACAACTTCCTCGCCAACGCCCTCCGGGCGCGCGCGCTGGGCTATCCCGAGACCTTCATCCGGATGTGGGAGTTCTACCTGGCGTACTGCGAGGGCGGCTTCGCCGAGCGGGCGCTCGGGGACGTGCAGCTGGTGCTCGAGCGCGGGGGCTGATGGCGGCGGAATCCCCGGCGCTGGCGCAGGTCCTCGGCGCCGAGGCCTGGCGCAACGAACGGGCGCTGAACGCCTTTCGCGCCGCGTTCTGGACGCTGATCGGCGCCGCCACCGGCGGCGCGGAACTCTACGCAAACGGCACGGTTTCGCCGGGGGCGCTGCTGGCGCTGGGCTGGGGCATCCTCGCGGCGCTGCCCGTCGCCGTCCTGCTGCGGCGCTACTGGCGCAACTGGGTTTCGGCGGCGCTCTCGACGCTGGACATCACGGTGCTCGCGGTGTGCATGGACGCCGGCCACCGCTACCTGCTCGCCAACGACCCGGCGCTGGCGTCGCACCAGCTGGCCGCCTCGGGCGTCGTCCTCATGGCGCTGCTCGCCGCCGACGTGCTGCGCTTCTCGTGGCGCCTGTCGGTGTGGTCGGTGGCCTACGGCGCCGCGGCCTACGCCGTGGTGCTCTGGCGCAACGGCGCGGTGGACGTGCTGACCTACGTCGAGCTGCTGTCGATGGCGCTGCTGGGCTGGGTGCTCGCGCTCTCGGCGCGCCGGCTGGACGGCGTCGTGCGGCAGGTGGTGCAGCGCGACGCGCTGGTGCGCTTCCTGCCCGCGCCGGTGGTCGAGCGCATCGCGCGCGATCCGGGCGCGGTGCGCCTGGGAGGCGAGCGCCAGGAAGTGACGGCGCTGTTCATGGACCTGCGCGGCTTCACCACCCTCGCCGAATCCATCGCCCCCGAGGCGGTGGTGCGCCTGCTGAACGAGTTCTTCACCGAGATGGCCGAGGAGGTGAGCAGCCGCGGCGGCATCATGGTGCAGTACGTCGGCGACAACCTGTACGCGGTGTTCCCGGAAGGCGGCGACGCCGACCACGCGCGCCGGGCGATCAAGGCGGGCCGCGGCCTGCTGCGGCGGCTGGAGGTCCTCAACGCGCGGCGCCGCGCGCGGGGCGAGCCGCCGCTCGCGGCGGGCGTCGGCATCCACTCCGGGCCGGTGGTGGCCGGGCCCATCGGCTCGCCGGAGCTGCTGCAGTACAGCTACATCGGCGACACCGTGAACACCGCCAGTCGCATCCAGGGCCTTACGCGCAGCCTCGGCCGCACGCTGCTGGTGTCGGGCGCGACGCTGGAACGCGCCGGCGGCGCGGCGCGCTTCGGCGCCGAGGCCGTCGGGGAGGTGAAGCTGCGCGGGCGCGCGGCCGCGGTGCCGGTCTGGGCGGTCGGGGCCTGATCAGGGAAAACCGTTGCGCACGTGCGCGCGGTAGGCCGGCCGCTCGGTCAGCCGTTCGTAGTAGCGCGCGACCGCGGGCATGGCCGGGCGGTCGAAATTGAGGTGAAACCAGCGGTTCACCACCAGGCCAACCGGGATGTCGCCGACGGTGAAGTCGGTCCCCGCGACGTAGGGCGTGCCTTCCTGGAAGTGCGCCTCGAGCTGGCCGACCTCCTTGGTGATCTGCTCGCGCCCGCGTTCGATGAACCAGGGGTGGTTCCAGGGCGGCTCGTTCAGCATGCCGCCGAGGAACGCGCCGCGCAGCGAGATGGAGGTCTCGTAGTTCGCCCAGTCCATCCATTGCTCGGCGCGCGCGCGGGCCACCGGCTCCTGCGGATACAGGGGCGAGTCGGGCCGGTACCGGTTGCACAGGTAGCGCACGATCGCGTTCGATTCGCGCAGCACCGTCTCGCCGTCGATCACGGCCGGCACCAGGCCGATGGGATTGACGCGCAGGAACGCCGGGTCGGTGGTGGGGCGGAAGCCCCGGCCCCAGTCCTCGCGCGTGAACGGGAGGCCCAGCTCGTCGCAGGCCCACAGCACCTTGCGCACGTTGAAGGAATTGGCGCGGCCGAGGATGCGGATCATGGTTCGAGTATAGCCGGGGGCGGGCAGATGCCCCGGCCGCCGTTCGCCGCGATGTCAGGTGGCGAGGCGCGAGAGGTGCAGGCGCAGCGCCGGCAATCGCTCGCGCGCGTAAGCCTCGCCCCGCCCGAGGGCATCGCCACCAATGTCCTCGCGGACCGGCTGGCCAAGCTCGTGAGCAACAGGCTGGTGGAGAGGGTGGCCTCGCCGGTCGGGCGCGACGCCTACCGGCTGACGAAGAAGGGCGAGTCGCTGTTGCCGCTGCTGCAGCAGATCGCCGACTGGGGCCTGGCCAATGTCAAGGGAACCGAGGTCCGGTTGCTTGCGCGCGGGCGCTCCGGCGGTTAAGCCATGATAGGCACGAAGCCGGGGAGGGCGCCCACGCGCTCGATCCAGGCGCGCACACCGGCATAGGCGGACGTGTCGACTCCGCACTCTCCCGCAACCGAAACGTAGGGAAAGCAGGCGACATCGGCGATCGTCGGCCGGTCCTGCTCCAGCCAGTCCGCCCGGTCAAGGCGCTCATCGAGCACGCGCAACCCGGCGTGCGCGAGCGAGTGCGCGCGTGCCAGATCGCCGGGCCGTCCGAGCTGGACCATGCCACGCGCCTGCCCGAGACCGTACAGGAGTTCGTTCTGGCTCAGGATCAGCCATTGCACGACGCGGGCGGCGCCAAGCGCGTCATCCGGAAGCCACGCCGTTCCACCGAACCGCTTGGCGAGGAAGACCAGGATCGCGACCGAATCCCAGACCGCTTCGCCGTCGGCCTCGAGGACAGGTAGCTGCCCACGGGGATTCTTGCGCAGGAACCACGCCGTGCGGTTCTCGCCCGGAGATCGGCTGTCGGTGCCCAGGAAAACCGACACTTCGCCGCCCGTTTCCACCGGCACCCGGTCGTATGGCAGTGCGAGCAGCGACAGCATCAGGCGTGCACGGTAGCAGTTCCCCGACCGCGCGCGGTCGTAGAGCACGAGCCGCAAGGCTCACTCCACGCGCACGCCGGCCTGTCGCACCACCGGTGCCCAGCGCGCGAGGTCGCTCCGTATCGCGGACGCGAACTCCTGCGGCGTGTTCCCGACGGCTTCCGCGCCAATCGCCGCAAGACGCTCCCGGAGATCCGCCTGGCGCAGCGCCTTCACGGTCTCGCCATGAACGCGTTCGATGACCGGACGCGGCGTTCCGGCAGGCGCAAGCAACCCGTACCACGAGGACACGTCGACCCCGTCGAGTCCCGCTTCCGCCGCCGCCGGAACCGCGGGCATCGCGCTCGAGCGTCGCGCGCTTGTGACCGCGAGCGCCTTGAGCTTCCCGGACTTGACGTGAGGCTGCGCCGCGGGAATGGCGGCGAGGAGCAGGTCCACCTGGCCGCTGATGACGTCGGCCAGCGCCTGTCCACCGCCCTTGTAGGGGACGTGGGTCATGGGTACGCCGAGACGTTCGTGCAGAAGCAGGCCGGCGAGGTGGCCGGTGCTGCCCTGGCCCGCGGAGGAGAAGGTCAAGGGCGTGCCGCGACGGGCGGCGAGCGCCTTCAGGTCGCCGAGGCCGGCGAGCGGCAAGGCGGCGTGCGCCACGACCAGAACCGGGACATCGGCAACCTTGGTGATCGGCGAGAAGTCCTTCAGGACGTCGAAGGGGAGCCTGGCGTACACATGCGGGTTGATGCCGAACGTGCCGTCGAATCCCATCAGGAGCGTGTGCCCGTCGGGCGCCGCGCGTGCAACCGCTTCGGTGCCGATGTTGCCAGCGGCACCGGGGCGGTTCTCGACGAGGAACGGCTGGCCGAGTTGCTCGCCCAGCTTGACCGATAGCGCGCGCGCAAGAATGTCGGTGGCGCCTCCCGGCGCGAACGGAACGATCAGCCGGACGGGCCTGGCCGGATAGGGATCGGCAGACCAGGCGACAGGCGCCGAGAAGACGACCAGCATCGTTGCCAGCCGCAGCCACGCGGTACGAAGCCTCATGCTCCCTCCTGCTTGACGTGAACGCCGGCGACGCTAGCATCGCGAAAGGAGGAATTCAATCGAATGACTGCATCTGGGGAGAAGCGATTCGGCCGGCCGCGCGGCCGCGGCAGCGGCGACAAGTTCCTGCGCATCCGGCGGGCATTGCGCGAGCGTGTCGCGGGCCTGGAGTGGCGGCCCGGGGAGCGCTTGCCGACCGAGCACCGGCTTGCCGCCGAGTACGACGCCAGCATCTCGACAATACGGCATGCGGTGGACGGATTGGTGGAGGAACGCCTCCTGGTGCGCAGGCAGGGCGCCGGCACCTATGTCTGCGCGCACGATCAAGCCCTGATGATGGACCGCTACTTCCACGTCGTCACGCGCGAAGGCCGTCGGCCCCTGCCGGCGCACGCCCTGCTGGCGTTCCGCGAACGCACCGCGTCCGAGGTCGTGCGCCGGGCGCTGCGGCTGCGGCGCGGCGACCGCGTGTTCGAGGCCGAGAGCCTGGTCAGGATGCGGGGCGAGCCGGTGATGCTGGACCGCATCTGGATCCCGGCGGCCCGCTTCACGGGCATGACCGAAGTAGAGTTCCGCGATCGCAAGCCGACCAGCTTCGCTTACTATCAGCGCCGGTTCGGCCTTACCGTCGTTCGCGCGCGCGAGCTGGTCGTCGCCGTCAAACCCGATCGGCGCACGCGGGAGGTGCTCGATGTCGCGGCTGGCTGGCCGCTGCTGATGATCCGAAGGACGGCATTCGACGCGGCGGGGACGCCGGTCGAGTATCGAGAGCGCCTGCTCGATACCCGGCGCCACGCCTACCGGGGCAGGTGATCGGGAGAGCGGGCTCAAGATCTCGCCCCGCGAGGCGCTGGTGCGCGTGCGCTACAGGGGCTGGGCGAGGCGTCCAAGGAACACAGCCGCTCGCCGGCGCTGCGCCTCGAGCTTCTCCGCGCCCATGCGGTCCAGCTGCCTGGGCGCGAGTGAAAGCCGCGGATTGCCCTCGAAGAACGCGCGGTGCCGCTCGATGAAGCTCCAGTAGAGCGCATCCCAGGTCCCGCACCAGTCGCCGCGCGGGAAGTCGCTCATCTTGAGCAGGTAGTTGGAGCCCGACAGGTAGGGCTTGGTGGTCATGCGCCCGCCGTCGGCGTGCAGCGCCATGCCGTAGACATTGGGCACCATCACCCAGTCGTAGGCGTCTACGAACAGGGCCATGAACCAGCGATAGACCTCGTCCGGGTGGATGCCGGCGAGGTTCATGAAGTTGGCCAGCACCATGAGGCGCTCGATGTGGTGGCAGTAGCCCAGGCGCAGCACGCGCTTCACCACCGTGTCCAGCGGCGCGATGCCGGAGTCGCCGCGCCAGAGCGACGCCGGCATCGGCCGCTCGTGTCCCCAGAAGTTGCGCGTGCGCTGGGCGCGGCCCAGATGCACGTAGGCCCCGCGGACGAACTCGCGCCAGCCGATCAGCTGGCGCACGAAGCCCTCCAGGCTGTTGAGCGGCACGCCGCTCGCGCCCAGCGCGGCGTCGAGGACCTCTCCTGGCTCCAGCAGGCCGGCGTTGAGCGGCACCGACAGCATCGAGTGGTAGAGGACAGCCTGGTCCGCGGCGATCGCGTCCTCGTAGTCGCCGAAGCGGCGCAGCCGCTCGCGCACGAACGCGCGCAGCCAGGTGCGCGCTTCCGCGGGCGTCACCGGCAGGCCGAAGTCCGTCGTGTCGCCGGGGTTCCCCGGGAACTGCGCATCGACATAGGCGCAGGCCTCGGCGACGAGCGCGCTTCGCTTCGGGCGCTCCGGTTCCGGCACGCGAAGGCCGGCGGGCAGGCGCCTGCGGTTCTCGGCATCGAAGCTCCAGCGGCCGCCAACCGGCTTGCCGTCCTCCACCAGCACGCCGAGCTCGCGCCGCTGCACGGCGTAGAAATCGGCCATGCGCGCGCGCCGGCGGCCGCGGAACTGCTCGTCCAGCAGGCCGGGGGAGCTGAGGAACATCGGCGTCGCGTTCGGCACGAGCTTGAGGCCGGAACGGTTTGCTTCGCGCGCCAGTCGCCGTTCGACCCAGTCGTCCACCGGGTCGATGTAGTGCAGTGCTGCGGGTGTCGCGGCGGCGACGGCGGCGATCACTGCGCTCATGTCCGGGGCCTGCGCGGCATCGAGGTAGGTGACCGATGCGGCGACTTCCCGCAAAGCCTCCGCGTGGGCCTTCATCCCGGCCCGGTGCAGCACCAGCTTGTGCTTGTGGAACGGGTACTGGCGGAAGAAGAGCGCGTCCTCGACGACGAACACCGCCTTGCCCTTCGCGAGGCGACGGTTGGCCTCGAAGAGCTGGTGCGGGAAGAGGAGGAGGGCCGGGGTGTCGCTCAACGGTGACCGGACGTCATGCGACTATTGTAGCGACGATGAGTACGAGACCGCACTGCCGCTTTCGCGACCTGTGGCAGGTCTTCACCGAGCTGGCGCTGGGCTTCGCCCTGCTGCACGCGCTGCTCTGGCCCAAGCCTTACACCATCATGTGGTTCATCGACACCGCCGCCGTCGTGGTGGTGATGGAGGCGACGATGCTGATGCCGCTCGGCGCCGGCGGCTGGCTGCTGCAGGGTCGTCACCGGTCCGCCCAATGGCTCGGGCTTGCCGCGGGCGCGCTGGTGGCCCTGGTCTGCTACGCCTTCGGCGGCGCCTGGTTCAGCCTCGTGGTGGGATTGCAGGTGCACGCCAGGATTTCCGGCCTGGCCGACGAGCCGGACCTGTCCCGGTACCAGGACTCCGATCTGAAATGGATGATGAAGAACCGCTGGTGGATGCAGTACCTGGTCTTCTTCGCCGCGGGGTTTGCAGGAACATTGGCCTGGCAGTTCCGTGACGCGCTGTCTCCGGAGGCGCGCGCGCTGTTGCGCGTCGCGGGTGGCGCGGAGCACAGCCTGCGAGAGGTCATTGCGATGCTGGGCTGGATCGCCGTGTACTTCATTCTGACCGCGGTGCATAGCGCGGTGCGCATGCCGTGCCTGCGCAAGCCGGCCCCGGCCGCAGGATGAATGCCAGACCGCACTGCCGCTTCCGCGACCTGTGGCAGGTCTTCACCGAGCTGGCGCTGGGCTTCGCCATGCTGCACGCGCTGTTCCGGCCCGATCCCTACACCATCCTCTGGTTCGTCGACACCGCGTTCGTGGTGATGATGATGGAGGCGGTGATGCTGGTGCCGCTGTCGGTGGCCGGCGGCAACCTGCACGGGCGGCACCGGCTGACGCGCTGGCTGGGCGTCGGCGCGGGCGCCTTGGCCTGCGTCATCTGCTACGCCTTCGGCGGCGCCTGGTTCAGCCTCGCGGTGGGCCTGCAGGTGCACGCCAGGATCGCCGGCCTCGCCGACGAGCCCGACCTGACCCGCTACCAGCACGCCAGCGACTTCTTCGGCACGGCCGAACTGGTGGGGCTGGTGAAGAACCGCTGGATGGTGCAGTACGTCATCTTCATCGCCGCGGCGCTCACGACGAACGCGGCCTGGAAGGTCAGCGACTGGCTGGCGCCGGAAGCGCGCGCCTTGCTGCGCGCCGCCGGCGGCGCGCAGCACAGCCTGATCGACGTCATCATGCTGCTGGGGCCGATCGGCCTCTATTTCATCCTGACCGCGATCAACAGCGGATTCCGGCTGCCCTGCCTGCGCGAGCCGCCGGAACCCGAGGTGCCGGTGCAGGCCCTGGTCGCCGGCGTGGAGCGCGAGCACCGGGAGCGCGACGCGAAGGCGGCGGAAGCGGCGCAGGCTGCCCACCAGGCGCGGGCGGAGCGATCGCGTGCCGGCGACCTGATCGCCGCGGCAATGGAATCGCCCGATGGCGCGCAGGCACTGCTGCTCGCGCTCGCGGGCGAGGGCGCGGACCCGGCCATCGCCGGGCTGACGCTGTCGCGCAAGCTGATCGCCGCCGACGCGGCGCTCTCGGCGCTGCGTTCGGCATCGCAGTCGGCCAAGGCGGAGGCGCTGCGGCGCCTGGAGGCGGCGATTCGCGCCGATGCGCGCCTGACGCCGCTGGAGTTCGCCCTGGTCGTGCTGGCGCGCACCCGGCTCGCGGGCGGCACCTTCCCCGCGGAGCCGGCGACCATCGCCCAGCGGGCCGCGGAGTTCGACACGCTGCTCGCGCTGGTGGCGCGCGCGGGCGAAGGCGACGTGGCGAAGGCCATGGCATCCGGCCGCTCGGCCTTCGGACTGACCTTTGCCTCCGAACCGCCGACGCCGGACCTGCGCGGTGCGCTCGAAGCGCTGCGCCGCCTGCGGGACCTGCACGCGCTTGACCGGACGCGGCTGGTGCGTTCGATCGCGGGTGCCGTGGCCTCCATGAATGAGGCCCGGGTGGCGTTGCTCTACGCGATCGCAGCCGCGCTGGAGGTGACGCTGCCGCGCGAAGTGCGCCTGGGCTAGGCCCCCAGCGCCAGCGCCGCCGCGGTGCCGAACACCCAGTTTCCGCCCAGCGCCCCCGGCAGCACGGCGGTGAACAGCCGCGGCCGGAGCTTGCGCACCGCGGCGCCGGCGAGCAGCACGCGGCCGGCGAATCCTTCCGGGTCCTCGCATTCCAGCGCGTAGCCCGCGAGCGCGGGCGCCGCGGGCACCTCGTCGCCGAAGAGCCGCTCCCACTCCGCGCGCCGCCCGACCAGCACGTCGCCGCGATCGGTCCGGAGATGCACGAAACGGCCGGCGGGGCGGGGCAGCAGCGCGGCGAAATGCGCCCAGCGGGCGGCGACGGCGACCGGATCGTCCGCGACCACGAACACGCAGGCGAGTTTGCGCACGCCGTTCGCGTGCCCCATCCAGCGCGGGTGCCAGATCACTTCGGGGCTCAGGTGCTCGACGAACTGCACCCGGCCCTCGGGCATCGCATCCGGCGCGGGCCGGAGCACCTTGAACTGCGCCCGCCCGGTCTCGGTCTCGCGGCTCAGTTCGACCAGCGGCAGCGGCGAAAAGCCATGGGCGGCCAGGCGGGCATGCTCTTCATCGGCGGCCGGTGTGCCGAAGCAGGCAAGGTGCACGCCGGAATACCGTGCCATCGCCGCGCGCAGCTTCGCCGCGTTGGGCGTGTCCATGGTGGGCGCAAGGAACTCCAGGTAGCCCTGCGGCAGCATCACCGTCACGTTGGAGGTCCCGGCGGGGCCCTGCGGGGTCGCCTGCGCCGATTCCGGCGTCACCGCGAAGCCCATCGCCTGCAGCGCGCCGCGGGCGGCGGCGAGGTCGGGGACGAAGTGCGCGACATGGTCGAGCACGAGTTCGCCTGGAGCGGGAACGCGTTTTTCCACGTCCTATAATAGCCGCATGAACAAGCCGGTAGAAACCAGCGCGACCACCCTGACGGGCGCCGAGGCGACGGTCGAGATGCTCAAGGCGCACGGGGTCGAGGTGATCTTCGGCCTGTGCGGCGACACCAGCCTGCCGTTCTACGACGCGCTGGCGAGACTTCCGCATGGCATGAGGCACGTACTTACCCGCGACGAACGCCACGCCGCCTACATGGCCGACGGCTACGCCCGCGTCTCGGGCAAGGTCGGCGTCTGCGAGGGTCCCTCGGGCGGCGGCGCGACCTACATCCTGCCCGGGCTGGTGGAGGCGAACGAATCCTCGGTGCCGGTGCTCGCGATCAACACCGACGTCTCGGTGTCCTCGCGCGGCCGCTTCACGCTGACCGAGCTGGACCAGGGCGCGCTCATGAAGCCGCTCACGAAATGGAACGCGGTGCTCGACCGCTCGCAGGACATCCCGCGCACCTTCCGCGCGGCCTTCAACGAGATGACCACGGGGCGCCCGGGTTCGGCGCACATCGCGCTGCCCTTCGACGTGCAGAACGGCCCGGTGGAGCGCAGCGAGGTCTGGGCCGACCCGAGCCTGGGGCAGGTTCCCGCGCGCCGGAGCGCGCCCGATCCCTTCCACGTCGAGCTGGCGGCGAAGCTGCTGCGCGCGGCGAAGAACCCGGTGTTCATCTGCGGCGGCGGCGTGGTGATGTCCGGGGCCGAGGCCGAGCTGGCGGAGCTGGCCATGAAGCTGTCCGCGCCGGTCGCGACCACGGTCAGCGGGCAGGGCGCGATCGCGGACGATCATCCGCTCGCGGTGGGCGTGGTGGGCTCCAATGGCGGCACGCCGGAGACCCGATCGATCGTGGACGCGGCGGACCTGGTGTTCTTCATCAGCTGCCGCGCCGGGTCGGTCACCACGGAGCGCTGGCGGCACCCGGCGCCGGGGAAGACGCGGGTGCTGCACCTGGACGTGGACCCGAAGGCGATCGGCGCCAACTACCCGGTGGACGTGCCGCTGGTGGCGGACGCGAAGCTGGCGCTGGCGGCGCTCAACGAGGCGCTCGATGGCGTGCAGCGCCCGCTCGAGGCCGGCGCGGTGAAGAAGGCCCGCGAGGCGAAGTTCGCGAAGTTCGACCAGCTGGCGAAAGCCGGCGACGCGCCCATCAAGCCCGAGCGCGTGGTCGCGGAGATGGCACGGGCCCTGGACCCGGACGCCATCGTGGTGCTGGACCCGGGCACGCCTTGCCCGTATTTCTCGGCCTTCTATCCCATCCGCGGCACCGGCAAGCGGGTGTTCTCCAACCGCGCCCATGGCGCGCTGGGCTACTCGCTGGCCGCGGCCATCGGCGCGCACTTCGGCAGGCCCTCGGCGAAGACGGTGGCGGTGATGGGCGACGGCAGCTTCGGCATGTGCGCCGGGGAACTGGAAACCGCGGCGCGCCTGAAGCTGCCGGTGACTTTCGTCGTGATCTCGAACGCGGTCTACGGCTGGATCAAGGCCGGGCAGAAGACCGGCTATGCCGGGCGCTATTTCTCGGTGGACTTTGGCGTCACCGACCATGCCAGGGTCGCCGAGGCCTTCGGCGTCAAGGCCTGGCGCGTGACCGATCCGGCGCAGCTGGCCGGCGCGCTGAAGGCGGCGTTCGCGCATGGCGGGCCTACGCTGGTGGACATCGTCTGCCAGCCGCTGCACGAGGCGAAGGCGCCGGTGTCGGAGTGGGTGGCATGAGCGGCCACGGCCACCACGACCACGGTCACGATCACGACCATGACCATGACCATCATCACGACGACGATGCCATCACCTTCCGCGTGCGCGCGCTGGAGCGCATTGCGACCGAGAAGGGGCTGGTGGACCCGCAGGCGCTGGACGCGCTGATCGAGATCTACGAGCACCGCGTCGGGCCGCGCAACGGGGCGCGCGTGGTGGCCAAGGCCTGGACCGACCCCGCGTACCGCGAACTGCTGCTGCGCGACGCGACGACGGCGATCGCGAGCATGGGCTACGTCGGTCGCCAGAGCGAGCACCTGGTGGCGCTGGAGAACACGCCCACGGTGCACAACATGGTGGTGTGCACCCTGTGCTCCTGCTACCCATGGGCGGTGCTGGGCCTGCCGCCGGTCTGGTACAAGTCCGCGCCGTACCGCTCGCGCGCGGTATCCGATCCGCGCGGCGTGCTGCGCGAGTTCGGCGTCGAGCTGCCGCCGGAGGTCGAAGTGCGGGTCTGGGACTCGACTGCGGAGATCCGCTACGTCGTGATTCCCGAGCGGCCGGCGGGCACCGAGAAGCTCACCGAGGCGGAGCTGGCCGCGCTGGTCACCCGCGACCACATGATCGGCACCGCGCGATGAACGGCGGCCAGGACCTGGGCGGCATGCAGGGCTTCGGCCCGGTGATCCCGGAGCCGGAGGAGCCGGTGTTCCATCACGAGTGGGAGCGGCGCGCCTTCGCGGTCACGCTCGCGCTGGGCATGCTGGGCCGCTGGAACATCGACATGTCGCGCTTCGCGCGCGAGAACCGCGACCCGGCGGACTACCTCACCTCGAGCTACTACGAGCTGTGGCACAAGGGCCTGGAGCGGCTGGTGGTCGAGAAGGGCCTGGTGACGGCCGAGGAACTGCGCGCCGGGCGGGCGCTCGGGCCGCGCGACCCGGCCCTCGCCGCGCCGGATGCCGCGACGGCGATGAAGCTGCTCGCCAACAGCCGGGGCGCCAAGCTGGACGATCCGGTCGCGCCCCGCTTCGCGGTCGGCGCGCGGGTGCGGGTGAAGAACCTGAACCCGCCCACCCACACCCGGATGCCGCGCTATTGCCGCGGCAAGCAGGGGGTGGTGCACCTCGACCACGGGGTCTACGTGTTCCCGGACACGCACGCGCAGGGGCTCGGGCCCAAGCCGCAGCACTGCTACAGCGTGCGCTTCAGCGCCGAGGAGCTGTGGGGCGAGCCGCGCCGCGATGCGGTGCACCTCGACCTGTGGGACGACTACCTGGAGCGGGCTTGAACCCGCCCGTCGAGCCGCCGGTGTTCAACGCGCCCTGGGAGGCGCTGGCCTTCGCGCTCGCGCTGCAGCTGCACCAGAAGGGGCTGTTCACGTGGAAGGAATGGGCCGATACCCTGGCGCAGGTGATCCGCGACGCGCAGGCTGAGGGCGACCCCGACCTTGGCGACACCTATTACCTGCACTGGGTGCGGGCGCTCGAGCGCCTGATGATCGGGCGCGGGCTCGCCGACGAGCAGGGACTGGCCGCGCTCGCCGCGGCGATCGCCGAGGACGCGCACCACCATCGCGAGCTGCAGCTGGGCGCGGCGCGCCCGCGGCAACCCTGAAAAAGCTCCTCAAGTCCCTGCGCCTCGCGCCCCTGGGCGACGCGGCGGTGTACGCCGAGTTCGGCGACGCCATTGACTTGGAGACGAACCGGTCCCTGCAGGCGCTGGCCGCCGCCCTGCGCGCGCGCAAGCTGCCGTGGATCCGCGACATCGTCCCGGCGCTGTGCGGCATCGCGCTGCACGTCGATCCCTACCACCCGGGGCTGCCCGACCCGATCCTGCCGGCCTGCGAGGCGC
>CAZMDA010000019.1:41083-56503 GCA_964564865.1 uncultured Bordetella sp.
GTCGATCCCTACCACCCGGGGCTGCCCGACCCGATCCTGCCGGCCTGCGAGGCGCTGCTCGCGGAGTGCTTCAAGTCGGCCGGGAAGTTCGAGGATTCCGGCCGCCGCGTCGAGGTGCCGGTGTGCTACGCGGCCGAGTTCGGCCTCGACCTGCCGGAGCTGGCGCAGAAGCTCTCGCTGTCGCAGGCCGAGATCGCGCAGCGCCACGCCAGGACCGAGCATCGCGTGCTGATGGTGGGCTTCTCGCCCGGGCAGCCGTACATCGGCGGCCTGGACCCGAAGCTGTCGGTGCCGCGCCGCGCCACGCCGCGCACGCGCATGCCGGCGGGGTCGGTGGCCATCGCCAACACCCAGACCGCGGTCTATCCCTACGAGACGCCCGGCGGCTGGAGCATCATCGGCCGCACGCCGCTGAAGGTGTTCGACCCGGCGCGCGATCCGCCCAGCCTGTTCGCCCCGGGCGACAAGGTGCGCTTCGTGCCGATCTCGCAGTCCGAGTTCGAACGCATGGCATGAGCCTCCTCGTCCACAAGCCGGGGCTGCTGTCCACCGTCCAGGACGGCGGCCGCCACGGCCTGCAGCACATCGGCGTGGTGCCCTGCGGCGCGATGGACGGCATCGCGCTCGAGTTTGCCAACGCGCTGGTGGGCAATGCGCCCGCCGAGGCGGCGCTCGAAGTCACGGTGCTGGGGCCGGAACTGCAGTTCGAGGACGAGGCGCTGGTGGCGCTGTGCGGCGCGGCGTTCGACGCACGGCTGAACGGCGCCACGCTGCCGCTCGACCGGCCGGTGCTGGTCGGCAAGGGCGACCGGCTGCAGGTGGTGCGCGCGGTGACCGGCAGCCGCGCCTACCTCGCGGTCGCCGGCGGCATCGCCACCGAGCCGGTGCTGGGCAGCCGCAGCACCTACCTGCCGGCGCGCTTCGGCGGCCTGGAAGGACGCGCCTTGCGCATGGGCGACCGCCTGCCGCTGGCCAAGGACGCGGCGCGCCTCGCGGCGCAGCGCTACGCCCGGCTGCAGTCGAAGAAGGTGTTCGACGGCGGCGTGCGCAGCGTGGCGTGGTCGGTGCCGGCGCTGACGCGGCCCGAGCGCGAGCCCATCGTGGTCCACGCCATGGAAGGCCGGCACCACGACCTGTTCGACGCCGCCTCGCAGCGCGCGTTCTTCGAGGCTACCTGGCGGGTGTCGCCGGATTCCAACCGCATGGGCTTTCGCCTCGCCGGCCCGGCGCTCGCGCGGGAGCGGGCCGGCGAGATACACTCGGAGCCGGCCTGCCTGGGCACGGTGCAGGTGCCCTCCGGCGGCCAGCCGATCGCGCTGATGGCGGACCACCAGACCACCGGCGGCTACCCCAAGATCGCGGAGATCGCGGCGGCCGACGTGCCGCGCCTGGCGCAGCTCGCCCCGGGCGGCAGCGTGCGCTTCGCGCGCTGCACGCTGGAGCAGGCGGGGGAACTGCGCCGCGTGCTGCGGCGGCGGGTGGATTCGGCGTTGCGTGCGCTCAACTGGACCTTCCGATGACGAAGACGATCGACCTCAACTGCGACATGGGCGAGAGCTACGGCGCCTGGAAGATGGGCGCCGACGCCGAGGTGATGCCGCACATCAGTTCGGCGAACATCGCCGCCGGGTTCCACGCCGGCGACCCGGCGACCATCCGCAAGACGGTGCGCCTCGCCGTGGACCACGGCGTCGCGGTGGGTGCGCATCCCTCGCTGCCGGACATCATGGGCTTCGGCCGGCGCGCGATGAAGATTTCGCCGCAGGAGCTCTACGACCTCGTCATCTACCAGGCGGGGGCGGTGGAGGGCTTCGCGCGCGCCGCGGGCGCGAAGCTGCACCACGTGAAATGCCATGGCGCGCTGTACAACATGGCGGCCAACGACGAGGACCTTTCGGAGGCGATGGCGCGCGCGGTGAAGGACTTGGGCGGCGGCGTTATCCTGTACGGACTTGCCAGCAGCATCATGATGGCCTGCGCCCGGAAGCACGGCGTCCCGGCGGTGGGCGAGGGCTTCGCCGACCGCGGCTACATGGACGACGGCACGCTCGCCCCGCGCGGCCAGCCGGGTGCGATGATCGAGGAGGAGGCGAAATCGGTGGCGCAGGCGCTCGCGATGGTGGAGCAGGGCGCGGTCACCAGCCTGTCGGGCAAGCGCGTCGCGGTGGAGGTGGGCACGCTGTGCCTGCATGGCGACCAGCCCGGCGCGGTTGCCTTCGCGAAGGCCCTGCGGCGCGAGTTCGCGGCGCGCGGGATCGGGGTCGCGGCCCCGTAGTTCACCCCTCCCCTAGTCCACCCGGTAGTGCAGCAGGTCCGGCTGGCCCTCCACCGGCAGGTGGCCGAAGGAGATGGTGCCGCTGCCGGTGAGGACGTGGTTGTCGTGCCGCACCAGCGACGTCTTGCCGTCCTGGTCGGTCACCCAGGAGCCGTTGGTGCTCTGGTCGGTGAAGGAAAAGCGGTGGTTGCGGTAGTCGATGCGCGCGTGCAGGCGCGAGATCAGGTCGCCCTTCAGGACGAAATCGCTCTGGTCGGCGCGTCCGATGGTGACCGAGGGGTGGGTCTCGTCGAGCGCGACCTCGTGGGTGCCCATGCGCAGCATCATGCGCCCCGGGGCGCCGGCGGCCGGCAGCGTCCAAGCCTTGCCCGCGATGCGCGTGGACTCGGCCTCCTGCCACACCAGTTCGAAGACGTCGATCTCCTCCTTCTTGCCGCGCACCGCGGCGCGGTCGATCTGGCGCGCCGCCTTCTGCCACCTCGGCGACAGCGCCTCGACCGTGGCGCCGGTGGTGACCACCTGGTCGCGCTTGGACAGGTTGACCATGCGCGCGGCGAGGTTGACCGCGTCGCCGAAGATGTCGTTGCCCTCGATGACCACCGGCCCGTAGTGGAAGCCGACATGGATCGCGATGTTGAAGCCGCCCTCGGAAATCGCCGCCCGCGCCACCGCTTCCTGCATCTCCAGCGCCGCCGCCGCGGCCTGGTCCGCGCCGGGAAAGCGGCACATCACCTCGTCGCCGATGGTCTTGATGAGCGCCCCGCCGTGCTTCTCCGCGGTCTTCGTCATCAGCTCGATGCAGCGCGAGATCAGCTGGCGCGCCTTGGTGTCGCCCAGGGTCTCGTAGATCTTGGTGCTGCCGCAGACATCCGCGAACAGGATCCCCAGCTGGACCTGTTGCGGCAGGGGGGCCGGGGTCGGCGGGACGGCGGGAGTGGTGATGTCGGTATCGGAGCCCATTGTTTGATCTTAGCGCGCCGCGCGCGCGCCGGTTTGACCTGACGCAAGGCCGAAGAAGGACTGGATCCGCGCGAGCAGCGTGTCGGCGTGCGCGCGCGCTTCCGCCGCCGCGTCCGCCTGCGCCTGCACCACCGCCTGCGCGAGGCCGGTGGCGCGCGCCGACAGCACCAGCGCCAGCGCGCCCGCGATCTCCGGACGCGCGCGCAGGATGCTCTCGAAGCCGGTCTTGTCCAGCCGGTAGCAGTGGACGTCGGTCCGGGCGCCGACCGTGGCGTGGCGCGGCTCGCCGGTCATCATGCCCATCTCGCCGAACACGTTCGGGGGCTCCAGCACCGCGACCCGGCGGCGCGGGGCGTCGGCGGCCTCCACCCAGACTTCGGCCTCGCCGCGGGTGAGGATGTACAGCCAGTGCGCCACCGCGCCCTGCCGGGTGATGACGTCGCCGGCGGCGAAGGGCGCCGGCACCAGGTGCTGCGCCAGGGCGTGCAGCTCGTCCTCCGACAGGTTGGCGAACAGGTCCACCGCGCGCAGCGCGGCGACGCGCGCCGCGGTCTCGCGCGCCAGGCGCGCGGCCTCCCGCTTGGGCGTCTCGCGCACGTCGTGGATGACGCGGGTCGGCAGGCAGATGGTGATGCCGGCGCGCCGCAGCGCGGCGAGGACGTGCACCCGCACCGCGCTGTCGGTGCCGTCGTCGTGCTGGGGGTCGGACAGCCAGTAGCGCAGCGCGTAGCGGCCGTAGCCGTGCTCGAAGTCCATCAGCACGCATTCGGGGGCGGGGGCGCGCGCGACGTTCGGCACCTCGGCGGCGGCCAGCCCCTGCTCCGCGGCGCGGATCACCTCGGCGGCGGGCGCCTCCAGCTCGACGTCGAACCAGATCCAGCGCCGCCAGCGCACCTCGCCCCGGTCGGGATTGCCGATGACGGTGAAGCGGGACTTCATCAGCGCGCTGTTGGGCACGATCACCAGCTCGCCGTTGCGCGTGCGGATGGTGGTGTGGCGCCAGCGGATGTCCAGCACCCGGCCGCTCAGGTCGTCGATCCGGATCCAGTCGCCCACCGCCAGCGAACGGTCCAGTTCCAGGAACAGCCCGCCCAGCACGTTGCCCAGCGTGTCCTGCATGGCGAAGGCGGCCACCGCGGTGATGACCGCCGAGGTGGTGACCAGGCTCGCCAGGTCCATGCCTGCCAGGCGCAGGCGCAGCATGCCCCAGGCGACATAGGCGAGCAGCAGCGCGACCTCCTCGACGATGCGCGGGGCGGTGAAGCCCGCCGCCGGCAGCGCGGTGCGGAACACCAGCAGGCCGCCCAGCCGGATCAGCGCGAGGCCGGTGGCGACGATGGCCGCGCCGCGCACCAGCGTGCCCGAGCGCGCGGCGCCGGCGGTCTCCAGCGCGGCGCCGACCAGCTCGGCGAGCAGGCAGGCGGCGAGGAACAGCAGCGTGTTGCGCAGGGCGCGGCGGCCGTGGCGCAGGAAGCGCCACAGCACCAGCGCGGCCAGCAGCGCGCCGGCGAGCAGCCACGGCAGCTCCTCCCGCAGGAACAGCCCCCAGGCCGTTGCGGCGAACTCGGTGAAGCCCTGCGGCGGCGCGGGATTGAGCATGGCCAGGCTGCAACCACTTATACGGACCGGGTCGCGCGCGGGCTTGACCTGCGTCAAATCGCATAAAATCGCCCGATGAAACCGATCCTTTTCTCACCTCTCGACATCGGCGGCGTGACGCTGCCCAACCGCGTCGCGGTGGCGCCGATGTGCCAGTACTCCGCCGACGACGGCAGCATGACCGACTGGCACCTGATGCACCTGGGCAGCCTCGCCGCCTCCGGCGCCGGGCTGCAGATGGTGGAGGCGACCGGCGTGACCCGCGAAGGGCGCATCTCGCACGGCTGCACCGGCCTGTACAGCGACAGCAACGAGGCGGCGATGAAGCGCGTGGTCGATTTCTGCCGCCGCATCTCGAAATCGCCCATCGGCGTGCAGCTGGCGCACGCCGGGCGCAAGGGCTCGGCGCAGGCGCCCTGGCTCGGCGGCCGCGCCCTGGGCGCCGCCGAATCGCCCTGGCCGACCGTTTCGGCATCCGCCCTGGCGTTCGACAAGGACTGGCATACGCCGCGCGAGCTGTCGGTCGCGGAGTTGCGCGGGCTGGTGGACGCCTTCGTCGCGGCCGCGGCGCGCGCCCGGCGCGCCGGGTTCGACGTCATCGAGCTGCACTCGGCGCACGGCTACCTGCTGCACCAGTTCCTGTCGCCGCTCGCCAACCGGCGCAGCGACGCCTACGGCGGCAGCCTGGAGAACCGCATGCGCTTCCCGCTGGAGGTGGCGCGCGCGCTGCGCGAGGCCTGGCCGCGCGAGCTGGCGCTGGGCGCCCGCATCACCGGCAGCGACTGGGCGGAGGGCGGCTTCGAGATCGCCGAGACCATCGCCTACGCGAAGGAACTGAAGGCCGTCGGGCTGGACTTCCTGTGCATCACCTCCGGCGGCGTGGCGGCGCAGCAGCGCATCAAGGTGGTGCCGGGCTACCAGGTACCGTTCGCCGCCGCGGTGAAGAAGGCGGTGCCCGGCATTCCGGTGCGCGCCGTGGGCATGATCGCGGACGCGCAGCAGGCCGAGGACATCCTCGCCTCGGGGCAGGCCGACTGGATCGCGATGGCGCGCGGCCTGCTGGACGACCCGCGCTGGGTCTGGCACGCGGCCGAGCGCTTCGGCGTGAAGCTCGACTACCCGCCGCAGTATGCGCGCAGCCATCCGGCGGTCTGGCCGGGCGCGAAGCTGGCGCGGCCGATGGACGAGAATGCGGGCGTGGCGGCATGATCTTCTTCGAGCCGCACCTGCGCGACAAGGCGCAGTTCCCGCACGACGTCTTCAAGGGCCTGGTCATCCCGCGCCCCATCGGCTGGGTCTCGACCATGAGCCGCGCGGGCGAGCTCAACCTCGCGCCCTACAGCTACTTCAACGGCATGTCGAGCTGGCCGCAGATCGTCGCCTTCGCCAGCGAGTCGCCGAAGGACTCCTGCAGCTTCGCCATCGAGACCGGCGAGTTCACCTGGAGCGTGGCCACCTGGGACCTGCGCGAGCAGATGAACCTCACCTCGGCCGGCCTGCCGCGCGGGCAGAGCGAGTTCGCCCATGCCGGCCTCGCCACCGCGCCCTCGCGGATGGTCAAGCCGCCGCGCGTCGCGGCCTCGCCCGCGGCCCTGGAGTGCAAGGTGACGCAGGTGCTCGAGCTGAAGGACGTCCAGGGCAAGGCCACCGGCGGGGTGGTGGTGTTCGGGCAGGTGGTCGGCATCCACCTCGACGAGCGCATCGTCAAGGACGGCAAGGTGGACGCGGTGGCGATGCGGCCCATCGCGCGCTGCGGCTACCACGACTACGCCGTGGTCGAGCGCGTCTTCAGCCTGAAGCGGCCCGACAGCGGCGGCAGCGCCTTCGGCGGCGCGGAGTCGAAGGCGCAGCAGGCGGGGCGCTGAGGGGCGCGGGCGGCCCAAATGTGCACGATCGTGCACATTTGGCAGGCTACGCGGCGCGCGCCGCGTCCACGATCTCCTGCCCGGCCTCCAGCTTCACGTAGGCATCCGGCTCGTTGAAGGCCACGCAGGCCGGGTCGCCACCCTCGGCGATCAGCTTCAGCTGCTGCTCCAGGAACCGGCGCAGCAGGGCGATGCCCTTGTCGCTGGTGGCGAAGTGCTCCTCGGAGTGCAACGTGATGTTTCCCTGGCTCACCTGCGCCTCGTAGTCGCCGGGGTACTTCTGGTGCTCCTCCTCGGTGAGGTCCCACCAGAACTTGCCCGCCATCTTGGAGCGGAAGCGCGACAGCTCGCCCTTCTCCGTGACCCGCCCGGCGACGTAGATGCGGAAACTTGTATCGTCGATGGGCAGCACCCAGCCGATGGACTCGACGCGGCCGTATTTCGCCACGCGCGGGTTGGGCACCACGCGCAGCGTGGGCATCACCACTTCGGTGACCCGCCGGTGCAGCTTGCCGTCCTCGCGCGCGCGCTTGGAGACGACCTTGACGCCGCGCGGGGTGGTGGAGAACTCCACCTCCGGCATCACGCCCATCTCCTTCACGAACTGCGCGCCGGAGAACGAGCCGTGCAGCACCGGGACGTGGAACGGATCCACCACGTTCTCCCAGTGCTGCAGCCAATTGCATGGAATCAATGAGGGACCCCCGCCTCCGATGGAACTGTCGTCGGTCTCGATGAATTCGCCGGGCGCGAGCTCCTCCAGGCAGTCGTAGCGCGGCAGCAGCGGCTTGCGCGAGGGCGGGCCGAGGTAGGCGAACACGAGCCCGTAGCGTTCCTCGACCGGGTACCAGGGCTGGCGGAACCGGTCGCGGCGCGGGCCGCCGCCGGGCTCGCAGGGCTGCTCCAGG
The DNA here is from genome assembly GCA_964564865.1 of uncultured Bordetella sp. Classification (GTDB taxonomy): domain Bacteria; phylum Pseudomonadota; class Gammaproteobacteria; order Burkholderiales; family SG8-39; genus RBG-16-66-20. Next base: position 48,691 of record CAZMDA010000019.1, read on the forward strand.
CAATGGCCCTCGGCGTCCCACAGCCAGCCGTGGTAGCAGCAGCGGATGCCTTCGTCCTCGACCTTGCCGTAGTAGAGCGAGGCGCCGCGGTGGGCGCAGCGCGGGTACACCAGCCCGGCGCGGCCGCGGCCGTCGCGGAACAGGATCAGGTCCTCGCCGAGGACGCGGACTTTCCGGGGCGTGGCGTTCGCGTCCTGCGCCAGGCCGACCGGGTGCCAGTAGCGGCGCAGCAGTTCGCCCATCGGCGTGCCGGCGCCGACCTCGGTCAGGTCCCGGCGGTAGCTGGGTCGCGGCAGGCCGTAGGCGGTTCCGGTGTCCATGGCGCGCCCGTCCCCTAGGCGAACACCGCCTCGATCGCGGCGCGGTCGAAGCGGTACTCGTGGTTGCACATCTCGTTGCGGATCACGACCTCGCCCTGTTCGGCGAGGATGGACTCGACCTCCGGCCGGCCCAGGCCGCGCAGCACGCCCTCGACCTTGCCCGGGTCCCAGGGGCAGTGGTACTCGACGGCGTGCAGCGGGAACACGCGCAGCAGCTCCTCGTGGAACAGCTTCACCAGCAGGCCATAGGGCTGCGCGTCCACGGTTTCGGCGAGCGTCAGCGTGGAGGCGAGGTGGACGATGCGGTTCCAGCCGTCGGCGTCCCGCGCGTCGGCGCCGGGCAGCTTCTCCAGCAGCAGGCCGCACAGCGCGGCGCCATCGGCGTGCAGGGCAAGGAACGAGGTCCGCTGCTCGGAGCGCTCCAGGTAGTTGCGGAAGATCTCGGCCATGCCGTCGCCCTCCAGCGGCACCAGGCTCTGGTAGGTCTGGCCGCTGGCGAGGTCCTCGAAGGTGAGGGCGAGCTTGCCTTCGCCGAAGGACGGGTCGGCGCCCGCGTCCTTGCACGCATGCTGCGCCATGCCGCGGATCCGCAGGTCCGAGGTGCAGTCGGCCACCAGCAGCTTCACCGGGCCGGAGCCCTGCACCTGCAGCGTCACCCGGTTTCCGGACGCCCCTTCCTGCTTCTGGTTGGCGCCCAAGAGCACCGCGAGCGCCGTGGCATGCCCGAGCAGCTCGGCGATCCGCGCCGGGTAGCCGCGGCCCTCGACCATCTTCGTCCAGGCGCCGGTGAGGCACACCAGGCGCCCCCGGATGTCGAGGTTCTCGAACAGGAAGCGCTGGACGTAGTCGGTCTGCACGGGGTGCCTGCAACGCGGGCCGGCGCTATTCGATCTTTGCGCCCGAGGCCTTGATGAGGGCTTCCCACTTCGGGAAGTCCGCGCGCACGTTGGCCATGAACTCCTCCGGCGTGTTGCCCACCGGGGTCTGTCCCTGCGCGACCATGCGCTCTCGCACTTCGGGCTGGCCCAGCACCGCCTTCAGTTCGCGCTGCAGGCGGTCGATGATCGGTCGCGGCGTGCCCGCGGGCGCGTAGGCGCCGACCCAGATGGCGAGGTCCACGTTGGGCACGCCCTGCTCGGTGAAGGTCGCGAGATCCGGCATCGAGGCCGAGCGCTGCGGGCCGGTCATGGCGAGGGGCCGGATGGCGCCGCCGGCGATGCGGGGGATGGCGCTGGTCGGGCTGGCGAAGGACAGGTGCAGGTTGCCGTTCTGCACGTCCGTGATCGCCGGCACGTCGCCCTTGTAGGGCACGTGCTCCAGCGGCAGGCCGAGGTCGCGCTTCAGGATCTGCCCGGCGAGGTGGCCCCAGGAGGCGATGCCCCAGGAACCGTAGGTGACCCGAGGCTGCTGCTTCGCCCAGGCAATCAGGCCCTTGAGATCCGGGTAGGGCGCATTGGCCGGGCCGACCAGCAGGACGGTGCCGTAGGACAGCTGCGTGATCGGCGCCAGGTCCTTGTCCGGGTTGTAGGGCAGGGACTTGGCGAACAGGATGCGGTTGTTCACCGTGGTGGACATGGTGGTGACCATGAAGGTGTAGCCGTCGGGCGCCGAGCGGATCAGCTGCTGGGTGCCGACGATGGTGTTGGCGCCGGCCACGGCTTCCACGATGACGTTCTGGCCCAGGCGCTTGCCCAGGGGTTCGGCGAGCAGCCGCGAGTAGATGTCGATCGCGCCGCCCGGATTGAAGGGCGTGATGAGCCGCACCGGCCTGTTCGGATAGTCCGCCTGCGCTTGGGCGGTGCAGCAAAAAGCGAGGGCGGCGAGCGCAGTGATGAAACGGGTCACGGAAGGTTCTCCCTTTGCGATGCGTTAGGTTAGCATCCCGGCCAGGAGGAATCGATGGACCGTTACCGGGGATTCGAAGTCAACCTGCTCTGCGGCGCCGGCGGCGCCGAGGTGGGCGGGATCGACGCCTCGCGCCCGCTCGCGCCCGAGGTGGTGGCCGAGCTGCGCCGCGCGCTGGCCGAGCACTGCGTCATCTTCCTGCGCGACCAGGTGCTGACGCCGGAGCAGCAGAAGGCCTTCGCGCGCCACTTCGGGCCGCTGGCGCAGACGCCGTTCATCAAGCCGCTCGACGGGCATCCGGAGATGATGCGCATCGTGCGCGAGCCGCAGGAATCGAAGAAGCTCAATTTCGGCGGCCGCTGGCACACCGACATGACCTTCTCGCCCGAGCCGGTGCTGGGCACCTGCCTGTACGCGCGCGAGTCGCCGGCGGTGGGCGGGGACACCATCTGGAGCAACCAGATGCTCGCTTTCGAGGCGCTGTCGCCCGCGCTGCAGCGCATGCTGGAGAAGCTGACGGTGATGCACAGCGCGAAGCGCTCCTACGGCCCGCAGGGGACCTACGCCGACGACGACCTGAAGAGCATGCGCATCCAGGCCAGCGAAGCCGCGCTCCAGGAGCAGCCGCATCCCTGCGTCCGCACCCATCCCGAGACCGGCCGCAAGATCCTCTACGTCAACTGGGTCTACGCCATCCGCTTCCAGGACATGACCGAGGAGGAGTCGGCGCCGCTGCTCGATTTCCTCAACCGCCACAGCCAGCGCCCGGAGTTCCAGATCCGCTTCCGCTGGCGGCAGGGATCGCTCGCGCTGTGGGACAACCGCTCCACCCAGCACATCGCGGTCAACGACTATCCCGGTTACCGCCGCGTCATGGACCGGGTCACCATCGCGGGCGACAAGCCCTACTACAAGGAGACACCATGAACGGAGTCGCCATGAGGTTCCTGCTCTCGCTGCTGATGCTGGTCTCGGCGCAGGCCTTCGCCCAGGCCTGGCCCTCGAAGCCGATCAAGCTGGTCGCGCCCTATCCCCCCGGAGGCCAGACCGACATCGTCTCGCGCTGGCTGGGCGAGAAGCTGACCCCGGTGCTGGGCCAGCCGGTGGTGGTGGAGAACCGCGCCGGCGCGCAGGGCGCGGTCGGCCTGCAGGCGGTGAAGAACGCGGCGCCGGACGGCTACACCTTCGTCTACACCAACGTCTCCAACCTGACCATCGCCCCCAACCTCGGCGTGCCGCTGCCCTACGACTCGCTGAAGGATTTCGCGCCGGTGACGCAGCTGGGCCTCACGGTGCTGGCGATGGTGGTGCCATCCTCGCTCGGGCCGAAGAACCTCAAGGACTTCATCGCCTGGGCCAAGGCCAACCCGGGCAAGGTCAGTTTCGCCTCGTTCGGCAACGGCTCCACCTCGCACGTCTACGGCGAGATGCTCAAGGGCGCCGCGGGCCTGGACATGGTCCACGTGCCCTACAAGGGCGCCGGCCCGGCGGTGCAGGACACGCTCGGCGGCCAGGTGCAGATGACCATCCAGGACCTCGCCGCGGTCGGGCCGCACATCGCCTCCGGGCGCCTGGTGCCGATGGCGGTGACCGGGCCGCGGCGCTGGCCGGCGCTGCCGGACCTGCCCACCTTCGTCGAGCAGGGCTACCCGCTCGGCATCGCCGGCTGGAACGGCATCCACGCCCCGGCGGGCACGCCGCGGCCGATCCTGGAGCGCATGAACGCGGAGATCAACAAGATCATCCAGTCCCCGGAGGGCCGCGAGCAGATGCTCAAGTTCGGGCTGCTCGCCACCGGCACCACGCCGGAGGAGCTGACCGAGGTGATCCGCCGCGACATGCCGATCTGGGGCGAGGTGATCCGCAAGGGCGGCATCAAGGCGCAATAAGGGCCCCGACGGGACGCAAGAATTCGCAAGGTTTGCGCGGCGTCAAGGCCGCGCCGGGCGGGGTCCGCTAAGTTCGGTCCCGGATGGAACTGGATACCCGCTCCCTGATCGTCGCCTCCATGCTCAGCGCAGGCCTGATGGGCGCGGTGTCGGTCGCCTTCGCCGCGCTGCGCGGACCGACGCGCATCGTCGGCGCCTGGGGCGCCGCGATCCTGGTGCTGTCTCTGGGCCTGCTGCTCATCGCCCTGCGCGGCTACATCCCCGACTGGGTCTCGATCATCGGCGGCAACACGGTCATCCTCTCGGGATGGGTGATCGCGTTGCGCAGCCTGCGCCTGTTCCTGGGCAGCGCCCCGCGCGACCGCCTGGGCTGGAGCATGGTGGTCGCGCTGTGCGCCTTCATGTACGTGTTCTCGGAGATCCGCCCGAACACCGATGCGCGCATCATTGCCATCAACACCGCCATCGCGATCATGTCCGTGATCGCGGCCTCGCTCCTGCACCGCAGGGCGCCGGCGGACGCGCGCCTGTCGTGCCGCTTCGCGGAGACCGTGTTCTGGGCCATGGCGGCGGTCAGCGCGCTGCGGGTCGTGGTCGCCGCGTTCCATCCGCCGGAGGACCTGCTCGCGCCGCGCCCCCTGAACGCGGGGGTGTTCCTGTTCTACGCGGGCTTCATCATCGTCGCCACCCTGGCGGTGATCTCGATCGAGATCGAGTCGCTCCAGGCGGCGCTGCTGCGCGCCGCGCGCTTCGACGCGCTCACCGGCCTGAACAACCGCGGCATCTTCCTCGAGGAGTTCGCGCGCGAGGAGGCGCGCGCGGCGCGCGGCGGGCCCGCGTTCAGCCTCGCCATCTTCGACCTCGACCGCTTCAAGCAGGTCAACGACCGCTACGGGCACCCGGTCGGGGACCAGGTGCTCAAGTCCTTCGCCGAGGTGCTGCGGGCCACCGTGAGGCCCTACGACATCGTCGGCCGCTATGGCGGCGAGGAGTTCGCCCTGCTGATGCCGCAGACCGGCAAGGAGACCGCGGCGCGGGTCGCCGAGCGGGTGCGGCATGAACTGGAGGCGCGCGGCGTGACCGTGGGCGCGAAGCGCATCGAGGTCACCGCGAGCGCCGGCGTGGCGAGCTACGGCGTGGACGGCGCGGACTGGGACGCGCTGCTGTCGGCGGCGGACAACGCGCTGTACGAGGCCAAGCGCGCCGGCCGCAACCGCGTGGTGGTCGCCGGTCAGAGCCCCAGGTAGGCCTGCCGCACCCGGTCGTCGTGCAGCAGCTCCGCGCCGCGGCCGCTCATGGCGATGGCGCCGTTCTCCAGCACGTAGGCGTGGCTCGAGATCTTGAGCGACACCGCGACGTTCTGCTCCACCAGCAGCACGGTCAGGCCGCCGGCATTCAGGGCCCGGATGGTGTGCAGCACCTCCTGCACCACCTTGGGCGCCAGCCCGAGCGAGGGCTCGTCGAACATGATGAATTCCGGGTTGCCCATCAGGCAGCGGCCGATGGCGAGCATCTGCTGCTCGCCGCCCGAGAGCGTGCCGGCGAGCTGGGCGCGGCGCTCCTTCAGCCGCGGGAACATGGCGTACACCTCGCCGAGCTTCGCCCTGGCGCCGGCGCGCGCGCGCGGCAGCAGGCCGCCCATCTGCAGGTTTTCCTCCACGCTCAGGGTGGGGAACACCTGCCGCCCTTCGGCGACCTGGCCCACGCCGAGGTCGCAGATGCGGTGCGGCGGCAGGCCGTCGACCCGGGCGCCCTTGAAGGCGATGCGCCCGGCGCGCGGCTTCTCGATGCCGGCGATGGTGCGGATGAGCGAGGACTTCCCGGCGCCGTTGGCGCCCACGATGGCGACGATCTCGCCCTGGGGCACCTCGAGGCTGACGCCGGACAGGGCTTGCGCGTCGCCGTAGTACAGGTCCAGGCCCTCCACCGAGAGCAGGGCGCTCATACCTCGGTCTCCTCGCCGAGGTAGCACTCCAGCACCGCCGGATCGCGCACCACCGCGGCGGGCTCGCCGCGCGCGATGACCTCGCCGTGGTGCAGCACCACCACCTGCTGCGCCAGCGCCATCACCGCGCGCATCACATGCTCGATGAGCAGGATGGTGATGCCCTCGGCGCGGTTGATGTCGCGGAAGAAGGCGACCATCTGGTCGGTCTCGGTGGGCCGCAGCCCGGCCATCACCTCGTCCAGCAGGAGCAGCCGCGGCCCGGTGGCGAGCGCGCGCGCCACCTCGAGCCGCTTGCGGTCGGGCAGGGTGAGCGCGGAGGCGAGCATGCCCCGCTTCGGGCCCAGGCCGAGCTTCTCCACGATCTCGTCGGCGCGCCTTTGCGCCGACGGGACGTCGTTCGACTTCCTCAGCGCGCCCACCGTGACGTTCTCCAGCACCGTCAAGCCCGCGAACGGCTTCACGATCTGGAACGTCCGCCCGACGCCGGCGGCGCACACCTGGTCCGGCCGCCAGCCGTCGATGCGCCTGCCGCCCAGGCGGACTTCGCCCGCGTCGGGCCGCATTACGCCGGCGACCAGGTTGAAGCAGGTGGTCTTGCCCGCGCCGTTGGGGCCGATCAGGCCGGTGATCGAGCCCTCGGGCACCTCGAAGGCGACGTCCTGCACCGCGCGCAGGCCGCGGAAGCTCTTGGACAGCCCGGTGACCTCGAGCAGCGCCGCCATGTCAGGACTTGCCCTCGTCCGCGGGCCCGGCGCCGCCGGCGCTGCCCCGCTCCAGGCCGAGGCGCCTGGCCAGCGGCGGCCACACGCCGTGCGGCAGGAACATCACCACCAGCAGCAGGCACAGGCCGTAGAACACCTGCTTCACGCCGGGGACGTCCACCTTGAGCTGCAGCATGACCTCGCGCATGCCCTCGGCCAGGCCGGTGAGCAGCAGCGCGCCCACCAGGGGGCCCACCAGCGTGCCGATGCCGCCGATGATCGGCCCCAGGATCAGCTCGATGGAGCGCGAGATGTGGAAGATCTGCTCCGGGAACAGGTTGTTGTAGTAGAAGGCGAACACCACGCCCGCGAGCGAGGTCATGGCCGCCGAGATCACCACCGCGGCCATCTTGTAGCGGAACACGTTGATGCCGAGCGCTTCGGCCGCCTCCGGGCTCTCGCGGATGGCCTGCCAGTAGTAGCCCATGCGGCTGCGCAGGAGGGCGTGGCACAGGATGAACGCCGCCGCCGTCATCGCCAGCATCAGGTAATAGAACATGGTCGGGCTGCCGCGCAGGTTCCACAGGTCGTTGGTCGTGTAGTTGGCCACCGGCAGGAAGAAGCCGGAGGAGCCCTGCACCCAGGCGAAGTGGTCGAAGCCGATGCGCGCGAACTCGGCGAAGGCGATGGTGAGGATGGCGAAGTAGACCCCGGCGACGCCGAAGCGGAAGGCGAGGAACCCGATCACGGCGCCGGCCAGGCCGGAGAAGGCGATCGAGGCCGACAGGCCGATCCAGGGGCTGACGCCGAAATGCACGTACAGCGCCGCCGCGGCGTAGGCGCCCAGGCCCACGTACAGCGAGTGGCCCAGCGACAGCTGCCCGGCGAATCCCATCATGATGTTCCAGGACTGCCCGACGTAGGCGAAGTACAGCACCAGGAAGCCCACCGTGAGCAGGTAGCCGCTGGCGAAGAACGGGAACACGAGCAACGCGGCGAGCAGCAGCCCGAGCAGCACGAGGCCGCGGCGCGGCACGCCCTCCAGCAGCCGGGCGATCATGCGGCCTTGCGCCCGAGGATGCCCTGCGGCCGGAACAGCAGCACCAGCAC
>CAZMDA010000020.1:0-56256 GCA_964564865.1 uncultured Bordetella sp.
CGCCATCGCGGCGCCGGCGACGATCGGCGACAGCAGCACGCCGAAGGCCGGATACAGCACGCCCGCCGCGACCGGGATGCCGAGCGCGTTGTAGCCGAAGGCGAAGACCAGGTTCTGGCGGATGTTGCGCATGGTCGCGCGCGACAGCGCCGCCGCGCGCGCGATGCCACGCAGGTCACCCTTGACCAGCGTCACGCCCGCGCTCTCCATCGCCACGTCGGTCCCCGTTCCCATGGCGATGCCGACATCGGCCTGCGCGAGCGCCGGCGCGTCGTTGATGCCGTCGCCCGCCATCGCCACCCTGCGCCCTTCCGCCTGCAACCGCTTCACGTGGCCGGCCTTGTCCTCCGGCAGCACCTCCGCCAGGGCTTCGTCGATGCCGAGCTGGCGGGCAACCGCGTCCGCCGTGCCGCGCGAGTCGCCCGTGAGCATGACGATCCGCACGCCCGCGGCCTTCAGCGTCGCGATCGCCTCGCGCGTGCCGTCCTTGATCGGATCCGCGACGGCGGCGATCCCGGCTGCGATGCCGTCGATGGCGAAGAACACGACCGTCTTCGCCTCGGCTCGCCAGTGTTCGGCACGGGCCTCCCAGTTCCGGGTATCGATTCCCGACTGGTTGAGGAAGCCGCGGCTGCCGACGAGCACGCTGCGGCCGCCGAGGTGGGCGCGCACGCCCAAGCCGTTGACCGCCTCGAACGCGGTTGCCGACGCCGGCACCAAGCCGCGCGCTTTCGCGCCGTCCACGATCGCCAGGCCGATCGGATGCTCCGAGAGCTGCTCGACGCCGGCGACCAGCGCCAGCGCTTCGTCCTCGGGTACGCCCTCGGCGACGAAATCGGTGAGCGCCGGCCGGCCCAGCGTGAGCGTCCCGGTCTTGTCCACGACCACGGTGTCGATGTCGCGCATGCGCTCGATCGCCTCGGCGTTGCGGAACAGGATTCCCGCCTGCGCGCCACGCCCCATCGCGACGGTCATCGAGATCGGCGTCGCCAGGCCGACCGCGCAGGGACAGGCGATGATGAGCACCGCGACTGCGTTGAGCAGCGCGTAGGCGAGCTTCGGTTCCGGGCCGAGGATCCACCACGCCAGCGCCGTGACCACGGCGATGCCCACCACGACCTGGACGAAGTACGCGGCGATGACGTCGGCCAGCCTCTGGATCGGCGCGCGCGTGCGCTGCGCCTCGCCCACCATGTGCACGATGCGCGCGAGCAGCGTGTCGGCGCCCACGCGCTCGGCGCGGATGGTCAGCGAGCCGTTGCCGTTCACGGTCGCGCCCGCCACCTTGTCGCCCGCCGCCTTCGCCACCGGCACCGGCTCCCCGGTCATCATGGATTCGTCGACGCGGCTCGCGCCGTCGATCACGGTGCCGTCCACCGGCACCTTCTCGCCGGGCTTCACCCGCAGGCGGTCGCCCACGGCGACGCTGTCGAGCGGCACCTGTTCCTCGGCGCCGTCCTCGCGCAGGCGCCACGCGGTGTTGGGCGCGAGCTTCAGCAGCTGCTGGATCGCCAGGCTGGTCTGCCCCATGGCGCGCAGCTGCAGCACGTCGCCCAGGATCACGAGGGTCACGATCACGGCGGCCGCCTCGAAGTAGGTGCCCACCGCGCCGTCGTGCTCGCGGAACGCCTGCGGGAACAGGCCCGGCAGGAAGATCGCCGCCAGGCTGAAGAGGTAGGCCAGTCCCACGCCAAGCCCGATCAGCGAGTACATGTTCAATGACCAGCGCGCGAGCGAGCCCCAGAACTTGCGCAGGATCGGCCAGCCGACCCAGAACACAACTGGAGTGCCAAGGGCGAACTCGACCCAGCCGCGGGCGCGCGGCTGCAGGCCGAAGAGGTCGTGCAATCCCACCATCGGCGACATGGCAAGAATGACCAGCGGAATCGACAACGCCACGCCGATCCAGAGGCGGCGCGTGAGGTCGCGGAGTTCGGTGTCGTCCGTCTCGGCGCTCGCGCCGACCGGAACCAGCGCCATGCCGCACTTGGGGCAGTCCCCGGGCGCGTCGCGGAGAACCTCCGGGTGCATCGGGCAGGTCCACCGCCCTGCCGCCCGCGGCTGGTGGCCGGCATGCGCCGTGGCCAAACCGGGATGCCGATGATGGTGGCCGGCCTGGTTCATGCCCGCTCGATCCGCTCGAATGCCCGGGAGCGCGATCGCGTCGCGCCCCCGGCTCCGGCTACTTCTTCTCCGCCTCCACCTTCCCCGGATTCCCGTGCGGCTTCTCGTCGTGTCGCGTTCCGCCGCGCGGTTGCTTCACGTCGCTCTTCTTCACCGCCTTCTTGGGCGGGCCGTGCGGCTTCTCGTCGTGCCGGGTTTGCGCCTGCGCAGGCATTCCCATCGCCATGATCGCCACGGACGCCGCGGCGATTCCCACCAGTTTCTTCAGTTTCATGTCGCACTCTCCTTTTTTGCTTGGTTGCCTGACTGCCTGGGTCGGATTGCTTTCGAAAATGTATCTGACGCGCAGCCATTCTTGCGGGCTGTACGGTCGACGAGTTGACGAGCATCAAGGCTTGCACGGGGGAAACCTTGCGGCGACGACCCAACCTGGTGCATGGGGCCGCACCGGAGCACCGAACTTGTGCGATCGCGCGGCTCATTCGGCCGGCGTGAAGACATGCACGGCTCCGCCAAGGCCGCGGATCTGCCGCTCGCCCAGATCACGCAATGCCGTTGTCCCGCGGACGAGTTCAGCCGTTCGCCCGGATACAAGCACCCGGGTCCCGATTTCCTTGTTCAATGCCTCGAGACGCGCCGCCAGGTTCACCGTGTCGCCGTGCACGGTGTAGCCGAGCCGCTCGCCCCCGCCCACCATGCCCCCGACCACGGTGCCGGTGCTGACGCCGACGCGGGAGCGCAGGCGCACGCCGCCGTGGAACTCGCGTTCGTCCGTGCGCCGGCGGATCTCCATCGCCGCCTCGACCGCCCGGCGCGCATGCGCGGGGTCCGCGACCGGAAGATTGAAGCAGGCGAGCACGGCGTCGCCCTGGAACTGGGTAATGACGCCGCCATGCGCGTTGATGATGTTCGCGACCTCGGCGAAATAATCGTTCAGCATCGCCAGCACCTCGCGCGGCGCCAGCCGGGATGCGATCTCGGTGAAGCGCTCGATGTCGGTGAACAGAACGGTCGCCTCGCGCTCCTGCGGCGTGATCGCGCCCTTGTCCGCGATCAGCGCCACGGCCACGGATTCGGGAACGAAGTACCTGAACGCCCGTCGCAGCCGATCGCGATCCTCCAGCCCGGCCACCATGTGGTTGAACCGCCGCGTCAGCGAGCCGAACTCGTCGTCCGAGATCACCGGCGCCCGCGTCGAGAGATCGCCCTGGTCCACCCGCGCCATCGCGTCCAGCAGGATGGTCATCGGCCGGGAAAGGCCGCGGGCGATCAAGAGCCCGACCATGGTCGCGAGGAACAGGGCGCCGAGGACATCCAGCTGCAGCGTCTGGTGGGCGAAATCCAGCGCCGGATTCGCGGCCAGCCGCGACTCGCCGTCGCCCTCGGCATGCAGCCAGCCGTCGGACAGCGCCACCAGGACCGGGCCGAGGGCGACCGCGCCGAGCGACCAGACAACGCGCGTGACGAACCGCTGCTCCGGCAACGTGAGTTCGGCGCCGCGCTTCCACAGCGCCTTGCGCACCGTCACCACGTGGTCGAACACCAGCAGATAGTTGAACAAGCCGATGTAGGCGGCGAAGACCAGGCAGTGGACTGCCGCGCCGACCAGCGCCGCGGCGCCGGTTTCGCCGGACGTGTGCGCCGCGACCGTGTTGCCGAAGGTCGCGACCGCCGCCAACGCAAACACCCAGAGACCGGAGAGGACGGGCAGGCGCCCGAGCCGGCGCTCCATGCCGCCCTCCGCGGCCGGGGATCCGGCAAGCCGCCGGAGCACCGGACGGTACAGCAGCGCTGCGCCGGCCAGGTTCGCGCCGACCAGCGCTGCGGCGAGCCAGCCCAGCAGCCCGGGGAGAAGCAACGCACTGCCGCTGATCGCGGCGGCGGCGACTCCGATCACGCCGGCGACAACGGCGCCGCTGAGCATGATGGCGTAGTACTGCCTCGCCATCCGCCTTGCCAGCGCGGGGAAGGCGGGCGGGTCGGCGGCGCCCCGGCGCGCTTCCAGTGTCGGCAGCACGCGGCTCAGTGGTGCCCCTTGCGTCGCTGGCCGGCGCCGTCGTAGCCGCGCAACCGGACATATGCATCCACCTGCTGGTCCGACAGCAGCGCCCGCATGCGCCGGTGCGTCTCCAGATGCGCGAGGCGGTACTCGCCCTCGAGCGCCGCCGCATCGCGCACGCTCTTCGCCAGCGCCGCCTCTTCAACTTTGCCCGAACGGAACAAAATCTCGAGCGCGCGTTCGGATTCCACGCGCTTCGCGCCAAGCGCGCGCGCCTCGGCCTTGTGCGCATCCATCAGCGCTTGCGTCTTCGCGCGCTGCTCCGGCGCGAGCCCGAGCTTGTCCGACAGTTCCAGCACGTGCATCGGGCCCGGAAAGCGGTTTAGCTCCGCCGGCAGCGCGTAGCCCATGCCGGCGCCGGCCTGGTATTGCTGCACCTGCTCCGCGGACAGCGCCTTGATCTCCCGATCCTTCATTCCTGCATAACCGTGGTGCTGCGCCAGCGCCGGCAGCGAGACGAACGCCAAGCATGCGATTCCTGCCATCGTGCGGATCATTCCGACTGCTCCCCTGTGTCAAAAATTGAATCCGGATGCCTCAGCGCCGGGAGGCGTTGCGCTCCCTCTCGGCGCGCGCCGTCCAGATCTCGGGCCGCCAGCGGCTCTTGATGAAAGCGAGCGCGGCCCAGATCTCTTCGTCGCTCAGCCGGCCCCGGAACGCCTGCATGTCGCTTTCGTAGCCCCTGGGCGCGTAGGGTGGCGAAAGTCCGTCCCGCGTGATCGCGAACAGGACGCGGTCAGGGTGATGCCAAGTGTGGCCGGTCTCGTCGTGGGGTGGCGCGGGCATTCTTCCGTTCGGCAATCGTTCCCGCCAGTTCGCCTGGCCCTCCAGGTTCGCGCCGTGACAGACCGCGCAATGCGCGGCATACACCTTCCGGCCCAGATCGACCACCTGCGCGTTCGACGGGTCTGCTCGGGCATCGTCCCAGTCTTCCGGAGATTCGCCGCAACCGGCGACCAGCGCAGCCAGCGCCGTCGCGAGCAAGGCGCTCGCGACCGGAGTCAGGGGCGGGAGTTTCGCGCCCATGGCGCGGCGCTCAGCGCCAGCCCTCCGGGTCAAGGTGGCCTACGGCGAGGTAGCTGGTGCCCAGGACGTGGGTGTCGACCACCTGCCAGTCGGAGCACCTTCGCGCAAGGCGCTCCGCGGGATCGCGCAATCCCCTGAATGTCGTTACGTAGTGCCGCGACCGCCACAGTTTCCACAGGTTCACCGGCGCCGCCCACCAGCCGATGAGTCTAGCCCCCGCTGCGACAATGCGGGCGCCAGGGAGCGCCGCGCGCAATAGCCTCTCCACCGCGTCGTCCGACTGCAGCACGTCATGCGCGTAGCAAAGCAGGATGGCGTCCGCCTTGGCCTCCAGGCGCACGTCCTCCACAGGTGCGTTGATGATCTCGACATTCTTCAACCCCGCGAGCGCAACGCGCTCCCGCGCGATCGCCGCCATCTCCGGGCATTGCTCGATCCCGATCACGCGTCCCTTCGAGCCGACCGCGCGCCCCAGGGCCGGAAGCATCGCGCCGCTGCCGCACGCCACGTCGATGACTGTTTCGCCCTCCCTTGCGGCGAGAAGCTCCAGCGCCTCGAACCGGACCGCGCCCAGCCATCGGCAGTTCCGGTCGTAGCGCGCGGCCAGCCTGGCGTAGCTCGCTAGCGCAGCCGGCCGGTCCGGCGAGCGGCGTAGGTTCTCCAGCAACGGGATCATCGGACTGCGCATGCAGTTTCAGCGCCCCACCAGGATCCGGCCGGTCATCACCGTCCGCCCGGAGCCGTGGATCAGGCACCCATAACCAAGCAGGTCGACACGCGTGAACCGCCACACGAGCGACCGCCGATTGCCCGGCTCGACATGCAGGATGTAAGGCTCTTCGTGCTCCGCCTCCGGGCTCACAGCCGCAGCGTCCGCGTGGGCCTTCAACTCGTGCGATGTGCCGAGCACGAGCTCATGCACGCGCGTTCCCCGGTTGTGAACGTCGAAGCGCACGGTGGCGCCCTGCCTGATCCGGACCTCCTTCTGCAGCCGGCATTCGCGGTCATCCATCTCGACCGCGATCGCCTGCGACACCTTCGCCGGATCGCCTGGCTGGCCGAAGGACACCGCGCGCGGGTCCCCGGTGGCCCCGAAGGCATGTGCCCCGAGATGACCGCCATGGCCGAAGGCTCCGCCGCTCGCGAACGCGGCGGCTAGGCCGGCTGCCGCAAGGATCCTCTTGCCCACGACGTCCGGCTTCTATTTCGCCGCTTCGATCTTGGTGACGGTGAACGCGCCGCCAAGCTTCTCGGCCTCGAAATTCACCTTGTCGCCCGGCTTCACCTTGTCCAGAAGAGCGGGATCCTTGACCTGGAACACCATCGTCATGCCGGGCATGTCGAACTGGGGCATCGGCCCGTGCTTGATGGTGATTTTCTTCGCGTCCTTGTCGACCTTCCGGATCTCGCCATCGGTCATCTTGGGCGCCTGCGCGAACGCCGCCCCTGCCGCCAGCACCGCTATCGCCGCTGTCCATCGATTCATCGTTGTCTCCTTCATTTGACGGTGATCTTGCCGACCATCCCGGCCTCGAAATGCCCCGGGATCAGGCAGCCGAAGTGGAACTCGCCCGCCTTCGTGAACTGCCAGGTGATGGTCTCCGACTTGCCGGGCCCGACATGCGCCATGTAAGGCTCGTCGTGCTCCATCCCCGGATGCTTCTTCATCATCTCCGCGTGCTCCTTCAGCTCCTTCATCGTGCCGATGACCATCTCGTGCATCACCTTGCCGCTGTTCTTCACCACGAACTTCACCGTATCGCCCTGCTTGATCGCAAGGCTCGCGGGCGTGAAGCGCATCTTGTCGCTCATGTCGATGCGAACGGTGCGCGAAGCCTTCTTCGGGTCGCCCTCCCGCCCGAAGTCCTTCTCCTCGGTCGAGATGGCCCTAGCCTCCTTCTTCTGGTGCTTCGCGTCTCCATGCGCGTAGGCCGGCGACGACAGTGCCGCGACGATGAGCGCCGCCGCGGCCAGCAGGCCGCGCCGCGCCTGCTCAGTGCTTCTTGTCATGGCCATGCCCCTTATCCTTGTGATCGCCCTTCTTGTGCCCGCCCTTGGCGTCCTTCGATTCATCCGGCTTGGGTTTGTCCGAATGGGCATGCGCGGACCCCACCGCCATCGCCGCGACCACCATTGCTGCCAGCGCTACTCGACGCATCACACTTCCCCTTTCCTGGTTCATGAGTTGATCAATGCTTTCCATGCGTGCCGGGCTTTCGCACCTTCATCGCGCCCGCCCCGCCGGCCGCCGGCTGCTTGCGCTCGGCAACGGGAAGATCGCCTTTCCATTCGAACGCCACGGTGCCTTCCGGGTGCTGGTACCAGCCCGGATCCTTGTAGTCGTTCCGCGCCAGGCCTTTGCGGATCTTCACGGTCGTGAACATCCCGCCCATCTCGATCGCGCCGAATGGGCCGGTTCCGGTCATCATGGGCAGGGTGTTGTCCGGCAGGGGCATTTCCATCTCGCCCATGTCGGCCATGCCGCGTTCGCCCATCACCATGTAGTCGGGCACCAGCCTCAGGATCTTCTCGGCCACACCCCGGTGGTCGATTCCGATCATGGTCGGCACGTCGTGTCCCATCGGGTTCATGGTGTGGTGCGACTTGTGGCAATGGAACGCCCAGTCTCCAGGATCCGTGGCGTCGAACTCGAGGTCGCGCATCTGCCCCACCGCAATGTCGGCCGTGACTTCCGGCCAGCGCGAACCCGGAGGCGTCGGGCCGCCGTCGGTTCCGGTAACGACAAACTCGTGACCGTGCAAGTGGATCGGGTGATTGGTCATCGTGAGGTTGCCGATGCGGATCCGGACCTTATCGCCCAGGCGGCAGACGAGCGGATCGATGCCGGGGAAGGCGCGCGAGTTCCAGGTCCAGAGGTTGAAGTCGAGCATGGTGTTGATCTTGGGCGTGAAGCTGCCTGGATCGATGTCGTAGGCGTTCAGCAGAAACACGAAGTCCCGGTCCACGCGCGCGGCCCTGGGATCCTTCGGATGCGTCACCCAGAATCCCATCATCCCCATCGCCATCTGCGTCATCTCGTCCGCGTGCGGGTGGTACATGAAGGTGCCGGGCCGCTTGGCCGTGAACTCGTAGACGTAGGTCTTGCCAACCGGAATCTGCGGCTGGTTGAGTCCGCCCACGCCGTCCATGCCGTTGGGCAGCCGCTGCCCGTGCCAGTGGATGGTGGTGTGCTCGGGAAGCCTGTTGGTGACGAAAAGGCGCACCTTGTCCCCCTCCACGACCTCGATGGTCGGCCCAGGGGACTGCCCGTTGTATCCCCAGAGGTTGGCCTTCATCCCGGGTGCGATCTCCCGCACTACGGGTTCCGCGACCAGGTGAAACTCCTTGACGCCGTCCTTCATGCGCCAGGGCAAGGTCCAGCCGTTGAGCGTGACGACCGGGTTGTACGGCCGCCCGCCGCTGGGAACCAGTGGCGGCTGGGTGGCGGCGCTGCCCATGCTGGGCGCCTCGGGCACAGCGGCCTGGGCAGCGCGGCTGACTGTTGCCGCGCCAAGCAGCGCGGCGCCGGCGGTCCTGAGAAAGTTTCGACGATTGTTCATGATTCTCCCCAATCAATGCGCGGCGGCGCCGCCGGCAGGCAGGCTGACGGCTCGTCCGCCGCCGCCGCCCAGCGCGCCCGGCGAGCCGGAGGTCAGAGTGGCCTGGAGGTCGGATTCCGCGATCCAGAAATCGCGCAGGGCTTCGATGTACGCATTCACGCTCATCACCGCGTCGCGCGAATCCGCCAGCAGCTCGAACACGCTGGACAGCATCCCGTTGTAGCGCAACAGCATTTCTTCCGAGATGCGCTTGCGCAGCGGGACGATCTCGTCTCGATAGTGCCTGGCGAGATCATGCGCCGTCCGGTAGGCCGCATAGGATTCCCGTACCTCCGAGCGAGCCCGGATCGCGGTGTCCGTCATTCGGTTCACCGACTGAAGGTAGGCGCTCTCGCCCCTTGCGATGCGAGCGCCACCCAGGTCGAAGATCGGGACCCTCAGCTCTACTTCCCAGCCCTTCTGGGCGGGGTTCGGCGCTTCGGTGTTGTGGATGAAACCCAGTTCCAGAAGGTTGACGAAGCGCGACACCTTGGTCAGGCCGAGCGAAGCCGCGAGCATCTCGGATTCGCGGCGCGCGCCTTGCACATCGAGCCGCTGCGCCAGCGCTTGCGCCTCGAGATCCCCGCCGTCGCGCGTCGTCTTCGGCAGTTCCGGCATCCGTTCCGGAAGCTGGAACGCCAACTGGTCTCCCCACAACCCCATCAGCCGGGCCAGGCGCTCGCGCGCGGACACGCGCGCCTGCCGCACGCGGGCCAGTTGCGCGGTCGCCTCCGCATAGAACACCTGCTCCCGCGCCTGATTGAGCTTGGGCCAGTTTCCGGCCGCGGCCATCCGCCGCGCAAGATCGGCGCTCGCCTCCGCCGCGAGCTTGACCTGCTGCATATAGCGTTCGCCCTCCTCGGCGGCCACGGCCATGAAGAACGCCTTGCGCGTGTCCAGTGCAAGCCTGAGCGCCTCGCCCGCGGCCCGCGCTTTCGCAGTCTCGAACCGCTTCTCCTCGGCCTTCGTCGCCAGCGGTATCGTGATCAGGCCAAGGACGTTAAAGAACACGCTTCGCTCATACTCGGTTTCGTCCCCCCGCCGCAGACGGCCGAACGAGAACACCGGGCCGCTCCAGCGGCTGGCATGCACGAGGTCGGCCTCCGCGATGCCGAGCTCCGCGTACGATGCCTGCAGCGCGGGGCTGTTGAGCAAGGCAACCTGGACCGCTGACTCCGCGGTCAAGGGCTTGGCGAGCAGTTCCGACACGCGGCTGCGTACCGTTTGCGTCTCGTCCTGCGTGCGCGCCCATACCGCCTCCTGTCCGGTGCGCGCCTTGACGGCTTCCTTCACGGGTCCGAATCCGCCATCCTCGGTGAAGGAAACGCACCCGGCGAGCAATGCCGAGCCGGTCACTGCCATGACCGTCCGCCTCACTTGTGCCCCCTGTGGCCACCATGCGCATCCGGCTTGGAGGGGGGTTTGGCGACCGGCGTAGTTTGCGTACGTACGTGGCCGATATGGCCGTTCAGTCGGCCGACCTCGTTGTTGACGTCTCGCCAGCGGGCAATCTCGGGATCCTCGTACGGCTTGTAGTCCCTGAATGCGGATTCGTAGGCCGCCGCGGGGGCGGCCGCCTTCGCGTCGGCGGGATCGGGCCGGGCAGGTGCCTGCGCGGCAGCGCTGGAGGCGGCAAGCGCCGCCAGCGAAATAGCGGTTATCTTCAGCATGTCTCCCTCGGTTCGTCCAGGCGCAAGCGCGATGCGCATGCGCACGCGGCGGCCTTTCAGCGGCCCCGCTAGGCTGTCAGAACGTCAGGAAACGAGAGGAGGGCGGTCGGGGTGGTCCGGGAAGAATCCCGGATCGGACCAATATCCAGACGAAATGCGGTCGCTGCCCGATGCAGGGGCGGCGCGGGAAAGTTCAGTCGGCACCGCGAATGCGACGCCCGCGCAATGGGCGGCGCAGTAGCCGCATGTGTGGCTGCCAAATTCGTCCGATGCCTGTTTGGCGTGATCGCCGTGCCCGGATTCGTGCGCATCCATCCCGTGATCAGCCGCGCCAGAATGGTGCATCGCGCCGGCCAGCTCCTGCCCGGCGGCGCAGATGCTGATCGTCACCGACCCGATGGCGCGCGCGGGAACCAACGCGACCAGCAGGAGCACCAGGACGATCTTGAAGCTGCGTAGCATGCGGCGATTATGACACGGGTTCGTCGGCGAGGTTCCCTGGCTCAGCCCAGCTGCGCGAGCGAAGCCAGCAACCCGCGCCACGCGCGGGACAGGCCCGCCAGGATGCCCCTCAAGGCGTGCGCCGGACCGCAGAGGAAGGGCCCCGTTCCAAGACATTGTTCGCAATTCATGGGCGCAGTCTCAGGCCTGCCATGGTGGGAAGGTCAAGCCGGCGGCTTCCGGACCCCTGCCAGGTCCTCCAGGATCGGGCAGTCCGGGCGCTGGTCGCCATGGCAGTTGTGGGTCAGGTGCGACAGCGTGGCCACCATGGCCTGCATTTCCGCGATCCGGGTCTTGAGCACCTCCATGTGGCCGCCGGCGATCTTCTTCACCGCGGCGCTGGAGCGCGACTTGTTCTGCCACAGCGACAGCAGCGCGCCGATGTCCTCGATGGAGAAGCCCAGCGTGCGCGCCCGCTTGATGAAGCGCAGGGTGTGCACGTCGGCGTCGCTGTAGACACGGTAGTTGGCGAACGTACGCGCCACGTTCTTCAGCAGGCCGATGGCCTCGTAGTGCCGGATCATCTTCACCGAGACGCCGCTCGCCTTGGAGGCCTGCCCGATGTCGCGCAGTCCGCGCTGGAGTGCATCGGCGTGCTCGAGGATGGTTTCGCTCTTTCCCATGTCAGTCCCCCAGTTCAGTTTCCCGGCTTCCAGCGCTTGAGCAGCAGCGCGTTGGTCACCACGCTCACGCTGCTGAAGGCCATCGCGGCGCCCGCCACCACCGGGCTGAGCAGCCCCAGCGCCGCGAGCGGGATGCCGACCACGTTGTAGAAGAACGCCCAGAACAGGTTCTGCCGGATCTTGGCGTAGGTGCGCCGCGAGATACCGATCGCGGCGGCCACCAGGCGCGGGTCGCCGCGCATGAGGGTCACGCCCGCGGCGTGCATCGCCGCGTCCGTGCCCGAGCCCATGGCGAAGCCGATGTCGGCGGCGGCAAGTGCCGGCGCGTCGTTGATGCCGTCGCCCACCATGGCCACCGTGCCATGCGCCCGGCGCAGCTCCTGCATCACGCCCGCCTTGTCCCCGGGCAGGATCTCCGCGCGCACCTCGCGGATCCCCACTCGCGCGGCAATCGATTCCGCGACCGCGCGGCTGTCGCCGGTGAGCATCACGGTTTCGATGCCCTCGCGCGCCAGTTCCGCGACCGCCTCGACCGCCTCGGGTTTCAACTCGTCGCCGATGCCCAGCAGCGCAAGGACGCGCGGAGCTCCAGACAGATCGGCGAGCCAGGATACGGTCTGGCCCTGCCGCTCGGTGTGGTCGCGCCGCGCCTCCAGCACAGTCGTGTCCACGCCCAGTTCGCGCATCCAGCGGCTGGAGCCGATGGCGAGCCTGCGCCCGCCGACCCTGGCTTCGATTCCCCGTCCCGCCGCGACCGTGAGTCCCTCGGCCGCCGGCGCCGCGACGCCTTCCCTGGCTGCGGCCGCGAGCACCGCCTTGGCGAGCGGGTGCTCGCTGCCGGACTGGACCGCCGCGGCGAGCGCCAGCGCCGCGGCGCGATCGCCGTCGACCGCCTCCAGCGTGACCAGCGTCGGCTTGCCCATGGTGAGCGTGCCGGTCTTGTCGAACGCGACCACGCGCACGCCGTGCGCGATCTCGAGCGCCTCGGCGTCCTTGATCAGCACGCCGTGCTTCGCCGCCACGCCGGTGCCGGCCATCACCGCCGCCGGCGTGGCGAGGCCCAGCGCGCAGGGGCAGGCGATCACCAGCACCGCCACTGCGTTCAGCACCGCCTGCTCCCACTGGCCGGCGAAGAGGCCCCAGCCAAGGAGGGTCAGCGCCGCGAGCACCAGCACCACCGGCACGAACACCGCGCTCACCCGGTCCACCAGGCGCTGGATCGGCGCCTTCTTCGCCTGCGCGGATTCGACCAGCTCGATGATCCGCGCCAGCACCGATTGCGTCCCGACCGCGGTGGCGCGCACGACGATCAGGCCCTCGCCGTTCACCGAGCCGCCGGTGACGCGCTCGCCCGGGCCCTTGGCCACCGGCAGGGACTCGCCGGTGATGAGGGATTCGTCCACGTGCGTCGCGCCCTCGAGGATTTCGCCGTCGGCGGCGATGCGCTCGGCCGGGCGCACGATGACCTGGTCGCCGACCGCGAGCGCCTCCAGCGGCAGCTCCACCTCGGTGCCGTCGCGGCGCACGCGCGCCCGGTCCGGGCGCAGCGCCTGCAGCGCGCGAATGGCCTCCGTGGTCTGGCGCTTGGCGCGGCCTTCCAGCCACTTGCCCAGCAGCACCAGCGTGATCACCGCGGCGCCTGCCTCGAAGTACAGGTGGAGCATGTCGTGCTCCCAGTGCTCCACCAGCATGTAAACCGACAGCCCGTAGGCGGCGCTGGTGCCCAGCGCGACCAGCAGGTCCATGTTGCCGGTGCGCGCGAGCAGCGCCTTCCAGCCGGCGCGGTAGAAGCGCGCGCCGAACACGAACTGGACGGGCGTGGCCAGCAGCAACTGCACCCAGCCCGGCAGCCCCCAGTGCAAGCCGAAGGGCTCCACCGCCATCGGCACCACCAGGGGCACGGTCAGCAGCGCGGACAGGGCGACCGGCCACCAGGAGCGGTCCACCGCGGGCTCGGCCGCCTTCTCGTCGGGGGCGACGAGATGCGTCTCGTACCCGGCCTTGCGCACCGCCGCGACGAGGGCTTGCGGGTCGGCGCCCTCGGCGAAGGCGACATTTGCGGTCTCGGTGGCGAGGTTGACTTCGGCGCCGCTCACGCCGGGCACCTTCTTCAGGGCCTTCTCCACCCGCGCCACGCAGGAGGAGCAGGTCATGCCCTCGATGGGCAGGCGGATCTGTATGCTGGTCTGGAGGTTCATGGCGCCAGTCTCAAGTCTGCCACCATTGGAGGGTCAAGCGGACGGTCAGGCGCTTGACCCTGCCACCGTGGCAACCCTGATGCTGCGGCTTTCAAAGGAGAACCGCATGATCGAGATCAAAGTCCCCGACATGACCTGCGGCCACTGCGCCAGCACCATCACCAAGGCGGTGAAGGATCTGGATGCCGGCGCGAAGCTGGATATTTCCCTCGCCGAGCACCTCGTGCGGGTGGAGAGCAAGGCTTCGCGCGAGCAGCTGCAGCACGCCATCAGCGAGGCGGGCTACACCCCGGAGGCGGCCTGAAATGTAACCGATCGGTTACATCCGCCGCCCGAAGTCGCGCAGCACCTCGCGCGCGCAGTTGTGCCCCGGCGCGCCGGTGACCCCGCCGCCGGGATGGGCGCCGGAGCCGCACAGGTACAGGCCCTTCACCGGGGTGCGGTAGTCGGCGTGGCCGAGCACCGGCCGCGCCGACCACAGCTGGTCGAGCGACAGCTGGCCGTGGAAGATGTCCCCGCCCACGAGGCCGAACTCGCGCTCCAGGTCCGCGGGCGAGAGCGCGGAATGCCCCACCACGCTTTGCCGGAATCCCGGCGCATGGCTGTCCACGACGTCGAGGATCCGGTCCACCGCCTCCTGCTTTCGCGTCGCCCAGTCCGCCTCCGGATCGAAGTGCTGGCAGAACAGGCTCGCCACATGCGCGCCCCTGGGCGCGAGGCTGTCGTCCAGCGTGCTCGGGATCACCATCTCCACGATCGGCGCGCGGGCGATGCCCTCGGCGCGCGCCTCCAGGTAGGCCCGGTCCATGTACCCGAGCGACGGCGCGAGGATGATCCCGGCGCCGTGGTGCGGGCCCTCCTCCGGCAGCACGGAAAAGCGCGGCAGCTCTGACAGCGCCACGTTCATGCGGAAGGTCGCCGAGCCGCACTTGTAGCGCTCGATGCGCTCGCGGAAATCGCGCTCCAGCAGCGCGCCGTCCACCAGCTTCAGGAACAGCAGCTTCGGGTTGACGTTGGCGACGACGGCGCGGCCCGCGAGCTCGCGCCCGTCCTCCAGCACCACGCTGCCCGGCCCGACCTTCGCCACCGGCGCGTTGCACTCGATCTCGACGCCCAGCCGCCTCGCCTCCGCCGCCAGCGCCTCGCTGATGGCGCCCATGCCGCCGATGGCGTGGCCCCACTGGCCGCGCTTGCCGTTCACCTCCCCAAAGCAATGGTGCAGCAGGACGTAGGCCGTACCCGGATGGAACGGACTGGCATAGGCGCCGACCACGGCGTCGAATCCGAACACCGCCTTCGCAGGCTCGGATTCAAACCAGTCCCCCAGCCAGTCTGCGGCGCTGCGCGTGAACAGGCCCAGCAGGTCGCGGCGCGCCGGCATGTCCAGGTCCTTCATGCGCCAGCCGGCGCCCGCGGCGGCAATGAGATCGCGCAACCCGCCGCCCACGTTCGGCGGCGTCTCGAGCACCATGGCGCGCAGCACGTCGGCGACGCGCTCGAGGCTCTCCCAGTAGGCGGGCAGCCGCTGCGCATCGCGCGCGGAGAACTTCGCGAACTCGCGTTGCGTCGCCTCGGCGCCGCCACCCGCCTTGAGGTAGCCGGATTCCAGCGGCAGGAAGTTGGCGAGCGGCCGCTCGACGATGCGCAGGCCGTGCGCGGCCAGGCCCAGTTCGCGGATCACCTTCGCCTGCAAGAGGCTCACCGTGTACGACGCGGTGGAATTGCGGAAGCCCGGATGGAACTCCTCGGTCACCGCGGCGCCGCCCACCACCCCGCGCCGTTCCAGCACCTTGACCTTGAGCCCCGCGCGCGCCAGGTAGCAGGCGCAGGTGAGGCCGTTGTGGCCGGCGCCGACGACGATGGCGTCGAGGCTCACTCGACGGTCACGGACTTGGCGAGGTTCCTGGGCTTGTCCACGTCGGTGCCGCGCGCAAGCGCCGTGTGGTAGGCGAGCAGCTGCAGCGGTACCACGTGCAGGATCGGCGACAGCGGCCCGGCGTGCTCGGCGAGCTTGATGATGTGCACGCCCTCGCTCTGCTCGATGCGGCTGCCGACGTCGGCGAAGATGAACAGCTCGCCGCCGCGCGCGCGCACTTCCTGCAGGTTGGACTTCACTTTCTCGATCAGCGCGTCGCTGGGCGCGACCGCGACCACCGGCATGTTCTTGTCCACCAGCGCGAGGGGCCCGTGCTTCAGCTCGCCCGCGGCGTAGGCCTCGGCGTGGATGTAGGAGATCTCCTTCAGCTTCAGCGCGCCTTCCATGGCGATCGGCCAGTGGATGCCGCGGCCGAGGAACAAGGCATGCTCCTTGGTGCTGAAGCGCCTGGCCCAGACCTTGACCTCCTCTTCGACGGCCAGCACCCGCGTCATCGCAGCGGGCAGGTGGCGCAACGCCTTCAGGTAGGCGCGCTCGGTGTCCAGGTCGAGCTTGCCGCGCACCTTGGCGATCACCAGCGCGAGCAGGAACAGCGCCGCCAGCTGCGTGGTGAAGGCCTTGGTGGAGGCAACCCCGATCTCCGGGCCGGCGCGGGTCAGGAAGCGCAGGCTGGAGGCCCGCACCAGCGAGCTCTCCGGCACGTTGCAGATGGACAGCGTGGACTTGTAGCCGAGGGACTTGGCGTGCTCCAGCGCGGCGAGCGTGTCGGCGGTCTCGCCGGACTGCGAAATGGTGATGAACAGGCCCTTCGCGTCCGGCACCGAGCGACGATAGCGGTACTCGCTCGCGATCTCGGCGCGCGTCGGAACCCCGGCGATGGCCTCCAGCCAGTAACGCGCGATCAGCGCGGCGTTGTAGCTGGTGCCGCAGGCGACGATGTGGATCGACGCGACGTCCTTCAGCAGGCCGCCTGCGTCGGCGCCGAACAGGCCCGCCTGGAGCGAGCTCGCGCCGAGCACCGTTTCCAGGGTGTTGGCGATCGCCACCGGCTGCTCGAAGATCTCCTTCTGCATGAAATGCCGGTAGTTGCCCAGTTCCGCGGCCTCGGCGGACTGCTCCGAAACATGCACCTTGCGCTCGGCGGCGGCGCCGTCGGCGTCCACGATGCGGTAGCCGTCGGGCGTGATTTCCGCGCAGTCGCCGTCCTCGAGGTAGATCACCTTGCGCGTCACCTGCAGCAGCGCGGAGACGTCGGAGGCCGCGAAATTCTCGCCCTCGCCCAGACCGAGCAGGATCGGCGCGCCCTTCTTGGCGAGGATCACGTTGTGCGGCGCGTCGGCCGAGGCCACCGCGATCGCGAACGCCCCCTCCAGCTCGCGCACCGCGCGCACCGCGGCCGCGAACAGGTCCGCATCCTCCTTGCGATAGTGCTCCACCAGGTGGGCGATGACCTCGGTGTCCGTCTCCGAGGTGAACTTGTAGCCCGCGGCCTTCAGCCGCGCGCGGATGGACTCGTGGTTCTCGATGATGCCGTTGTGCACCACCGCCAGGCCGCCGGAGATATGCGGGTGCGCATTGCCTTCGGAGGGCGCGCCGTGCGTCGCCCAGCGCGTGTGCGCGATGCCGGTGTTCCCCGCCAGCTTCTCGCGCGCGATGCCTTCGCTCAGCGCCGCGACGCGGCCCAGCGCGCGCACCCGCTTCAGGCCGTTGTCGCTGACCGCGACGCCCGCGGAATCATAGCCCCGGTATTCCAGCCGCCGCAGGCCCTCGACCAGGATGGGCACGATGTCGCGCCGCGCCGCCGCGCCGACGATCCCGCACATGGCTAGGCCTTCCTCTTCGGTTTCCACCCCGGCAGCGAAACCTGCTTCGCGCGCGCCACGGTGAGCTGTCCCGCGGGAGTGTCCTTGCTGATGGTCGAGCCGGCGCCGATGTAGGAGCCCTTCGCGATCCGCACCGGCGCCACCAGGGTGGCGTCCGAGCCGATGAAGCAGTCGTCCTCGATCACGGTGCGGTGCTTGGCGGCGCCGTCGTAGTTGCAGGTGATGGTGCCCGCGCCGACGTTGACGCGCGCGCCGACCTCGGCGTCGCCGATGTAGGCGAGGTGGTTCGCCTTGGAAGCCTTGCCGATCCGGCTTGCCTTCACTTCGACGAAGTTCCCGATGTGGACCTCCTCGGCCAGCTTCGCGCCCGGGCGCAGCCGGGCGTAGGGCCCGATGCGGCAGCGGGCGCCGACCTCGGCGTCCTCCAGCAGCGAGAAGGCGTGGACCTCGGTTCCGGCCGCGACGCTGACGTTGCGCAGCACGCAGTTCGGCCCGATCCGGACGCCGTCGCCCAGCGTCACCCGGCCCTCGAACACGCAGTTCACGTCGATGAAGACATCGGTGCCGCACTCGAGTTCGCCGCGCACGTCCACGCGCCAGAGGTCGGCGAGCGCGACCCCCGCGTCCAGCAGGCGCCGCGCCTGCGCGTTCTGGAACGCGCGCTCGAGGATCGCCAGTTCGTGCCGCGAGTTGACGCCCGCGACCTCCCAGGTCTCGGTGGCCTTGACCGCGCTCACCGGCGCCCCGGCGGCGGCGGCGATGCCGATGACGTCGGTGAGGTAGTACTCCTTCTGCGCGTTGCGGTTGGCGACCTTCGCCAGCCAGCCGGCGAGGCGCGAGGCATGGCCGGCCAGGAATCCGGCGTACCACTCGCGGATGGCGAGTTCCTTCGGCTTCGCGTCGCGGTGCTCGACGATGCGCTGCACGCGTCCCTGCGCATCGCGCACGACGCGGCCGTAGCCGGCGGGATCGGACAGGTCGCTGGTGGCGATGGCGAGGCCCTTGCCGGAGGCCTTGACCAGCTTGCGCAGTGTATCGGCGCTCACCAGCGGCACGTCGCCGTTGAGCACCAGCACGGTGGCGGCGCGCGATACCCTGGGCAGCGCCTGCTGCAGCGCGTGGCCGGTGCCGAGCTGCCGCGCCTGCTCCACCCACTCGATGCGCTCGCCCGCGAACGCGGCCTTGACCGCCTCGCCGCCGTGGCCGTGCACGACGTGGATCCTCGCCGGCTTCAGCGCGCGCGCGGCGGCGATGACGTGCGCGAGCAGCGGCCGGCCCGCGAGGCGGTGCAGCACCTTGGGCAGGTCGGAGCGCATGCGCTTGCCCTGCCCGGCCGCGAGGATGACGACTTCAAGCGCCATGGGGCGGGGATTGTAGCGTTGATTGCGCGCCGGCCCGGGCTCTCACCAGTGCGCCGGGGGCTTCCTGCTGAGGATGATGCGCTCGCGCGTCTGGACGACGTAGCCCCCGACCGACAGGTCCTTCAGGATCCGGCTGACCATCTCGCGGGAGGCGCCCACCCGGCTGGCGATGTCCTGCTGCGTCAGCCGCTCCTCGATCACCAGGACGCCGTCCTTCTCCACGGCGAGATCGAGCAGCAGCCGGGCGACGCGTCCGTAGACGTCCATCAGCGCCAGGCTCTTCACGTTCGCGGTCAGGTCGCGCACTCGGTGGATGAGCTTCTCGGTCAGGCTGAGCGAGAACGCCGGGTTCTGCGAGAGGAACACCCGGAACTCGGCCTTGGGCACCACCAGGCAGCGCACCGCCTCCAGGGCCATCACCGAGGCCGAGCGCGGCCCCTCGTCCAGGACCATCTCGCCGAAGTACTCCCCGGGACCCTGGATGGACAGCACCACCTCGCGGCCCTCGCCGTCGCTGACGAAGGCCTTCACCCGCCCCTCCAGGATGATGTACAGCGAATCGGTGGCTTCGCCCTCGCGGACGATGACCGACTGCCTCGGGAAGGCGTGCGCGACGCCGCGGGCGCTGATGGCCGCCAGGTCGGCATCGGTGAGGCGGAAGGCGCGCTGGCCGCTGCGGGCGGTCACAGCGCGGGATTCTAGCGCGGCAGTTCCGAGGATCCCATCAGGAACTCGTCCACGGCGCGCGCGCACTGGCGCCCCTCGCGGATGGCCCAGACCACCAGGGACTGGCCGCGGCGCATGTCGCCTGCGGCGAAGACCTTCGGCACCGACGTGGCGTAGCAGCCGACGCCGTCGGTAGCCGCGCGCGCGTTGCCCCGCGCGTCCTTCTCCACGCCGAAGCCCTCCAGCACCGACTGCACCGGCGAGACAAAGCCCATCGCCAGCAGCACCAGGTCGGCCGGGATCGTGAACTCGGACCCGGCGATCTCCACCGGCTTGCCGTCCTTCCATTCCAGCCGCACCGCCTTCAGCGCCTTGACCTTGCCGCGCAGTTCACCTTCCCCGCCGATGAGTTGCTTGGTCGCGATGGACCAGTCACGCTCGGCGCCTTCCTCGTGGGACGACGAGGTGCGCAGGCGCGTCGGCCAGTAGGGCCACACCGGGTTCAGCTCGGGGTCCGGCGGCATCGGCAGCAGCTCGAACTGCGTCACCGAGGCCGCGCCGTGCCGGTTCGAGGTGCCGACGCAGTCCGAGCCGGTGTCGCCGCCGCCGATGACGACGACATGCTTGCCCTTGGCCCACAGCTCCGGGACGCCCTTGTCGCCCGCCACGCGCCGGTTCTGCAGCGGCAGGAAATCCATCGCGAAATGCACCCCGTCCAGCTCGCGCCCGGGCACCGGCAGGTCGCGCGGCACTTCCGCGCCGCCGGCCAGCACCACGGCGTCGAACTCGGCCAGCAGCTTGTTCGGATCCACCGCCTGCGCCTTCGGGTTGCCGGCGCCCAGGGGGGCGGAGGCGACGACCTGGTTGGTGCGGAACTCGACGCCCTCGGCCCTCATCTGCTCGATGCGGCGGTCGATGTGGCTCTTCTCCATCTTGAAGTCGGGGATGCCGTAGCGCAGCAGCCCGCCGACGCGATCGTTCTTCTCGAACACGGTGACCGCGTGCCCGGCGCGCGCCAGCTGCTGCGCGCAGGCGAGCCCGGCCGGACCCGAGCCGATGACGGCGACCTTCTTCCCGGTCTTGTGCGCCGCCGGTTGCGGCGCGATCCAGCCCGATTCCCAGGCCTTGTCCACGATGGCGTGCTCGATGGACTTGATGCCCACCGGGTCGGCGTTGATGCGCAGCACGCAGGCTTCCTCGCAGGGCGCCGGACAGACGCGGCCGGTGAACTCCGGGAAGTTGTTGGTGGAATGCAGGGTCTGGATCGCGGCCTGCCAGTCCTGGCGGTAAACGAGGTCGTTCCAGTCCGGAATGATGTTGTTCACCGGGCAGCCGGACATGCAGAACGGCGTGCCGCAGTCCATGCAGCGCGCGCCCTGCACCTTCGCCTCGTCGTCCGACAGGTGCACGACGAACTCGCGGTAGTGCTGCTTGCGTTCCTGGGGCGCCTGGTGCGCCTCCTCCAGCCGCTGGAACTCGAGGAATCCGGTGACCTTGCCCATCTAGGCTGCCGCTTTCTTCTGCGATGCGGCGAGCTCGCCGAGCGCGCGCCGGTATTCCTTCGGGAACACCTTGACGAAGCGGCCGCGGTACTCGCCCCATTTCTCCAGGATCTGCTGGCCGCGCCGGCTGCCGGTGTGCTTCACGTGCGCCTCGATGAGCTGGCGCAGGATGGCCTCGTCGGACTGGCCGCGGTGCCACAGCTCGCGCGCGAGCCTGCCCTGCTGCTCGGACTCGGTCAGCACCGGCTCCAGGTCCACCATCGCCGGGTTGCAGCGCCTGGCGAACTCGCCGTCCACGTCCAGCACGTAGGCGATGCCGCCCGACATCCCCGCGGCGAAGTTGCGCCCGGTGAGGCCGAGCACCGCCACGGTGCCGCCGGTCATGTATTCGCAGCCGTGGTCGCCCACGCCCTCGACCACGGCGGCGGCGCCGGAATTGCGCACCGCGAAGCGCTCGCCGGCGACGCCGCGGAAATAGGCCTCGCCCGCGATCGCCCCATAGAGGACCACGTTGCCGCAGATGATGTTCTCGGTCGGCTCGCCGCGGAACTTGGGCGAGGGCTGCACCGAGATGCGGCCGCCCGAGAGCCCCTTGCCGGCGTAGTCGTTGGTGTCGCCCACCAGCTCGAGCGTGATGCCGCGCGCGAGGAAGGCGCCGAAGCTCTGGCCGGCGGAGCCGGCGAACCTCACCCGGATGGTGTCCTCCGGCAGGCCCTCGTGGCCGTAGCGGCTGGCGACCTCGTGCGACAGCATGGTGCCGACGGTACGGTTGACGTTGCGGATCGGCATGTCGATGGCGACCTTCTCGCCGCGCAGCAGGGCCGGCTGCGCCAGTTCCACCAGGCGGCGGTCGAGCGCCTTCTCCAGGCCGTGGTCCTGCTCCTCGGCGTGGCGCAGCGAGACCTCGGCGGGCATCTTCGGCATGTAGAAGACGCGCGAGAAGTCGAGCCCCTTCGCCTTCCAGTGCTCGATGCCCTTCTTCATGTCCAGCAGGTCGGTGCGGCCGATGAGCTCGTCGAGCCTGCGCACGCCCAGGCTCGCCATCAGCTCGCGCACTTCCTCGGCGACGAAGAAGAAGTAGTTGACGACGTACTCCGGCTTGCCGGTGAACTTGCGCCGCAGCACCGGGTCCTGCGTCGCCACGCCCACCGGGCAGGTGTTGAGGTGGCACTTGCGCATCATGATGCAGCCCTGCACCACCAGCGGCGCGGTGGCGAAGCCGAACTCGTCGGCCCCCAGGATCGCGCCGATGACCACGTCGCGGCCGGTCTTCAGCTGCCCGTCCACCTGCACCGCGATGCGGCCGCGCAGGCGGTTGAGCACCAGCGTCTGCTGCGTCTCGGCGAGGCCCAGCTCCCACGGGGTGCCCGCGTGCTTGATCGAGCTCCAGGGCGAGGCGCCGGTGCCGCCGTCGTGCCCGGAGATGGTGACGTGGTCCGCCTTCGCCTTGGACACGCCCGCGGCGACCGTGCCGACGCCGACCTCGGACACCAGCTTCACCGAGATCGAGGCCTTCGGGTTGGCGTTCTTGAGGTCGTGGATCAGCTGCGCCAGGTCCTCGATGGAGTAGATGTCGTGGTGCGGCGGCGGGCTGATGAGCTCCACGCCCGGCGTGGAGTAGCGCAGCTCGGCGATGTACTCCGAGACCTTCTTCCCGGGCAGCTGGCCGCCCTCGCCGGGCTTGGCGCCCTGCGCCATCTTGATCTGGATCTGCTCCGCGCTCGCCAGGTACTCGGCGGTGACGCCGAAGCGGCCCGAGGCCACCTGCTTGATCCTGGACTTGAGCATGTCGCCTTCGCGCAGCTCGATATCGGTCTCGACGCGCGCCGCGCCCAGGCGGCTGCGCAGCGTCTCGCCGGCCCGGACCGGGGCGTAGCGCTTGCGGTCCTCGCCGCCCTCGCCGGTGTTCGACTTGCCGCCGATCCGGTTCATGGCGATGGCGAGCGACGCATGCGCCTCGGTGGAGATCGAGCCCAGCGACATGGCGCCGGTGGCGAAGCGCTTGACGATCTCCGCCGCCGGCTCGACCTCCTCCAACGGCACCGGCGTCACCGCGTCGCGGCGGAACTCGAACAGGCCGCGGAAGGTCATGTGGCGCGCCGACTGGTCGTTCACCAGCTGCGCGTATTCCTTGTACGTGGAGTACGACTTCTGCCGCGTCGAGTGCTGCAGCTTGGCGATGACGTCGGGCGTCCACATGTGCTCCTCGCCCCGCACGCGCCAGGCGTACTCGCCGCCGGCGTCGAGCGCCGCGGCGAGCACCGGGTCGCGCTCGCCGAAGGCCGCGTGGTGCAGGCGCAGCGCCTCCTCGGCGATCTCGAACAGGCCGATGCCGCTCACCTTGGACGCGGTCCCGGTGAAGTACTTGTCCACCACCGTGCGCGACAGGCCCACCGCCTCGAAGATCTGCGCCCCGGTGTAGGACATGTAGGTGGAGATGCCCATCTTGGACATCACCTTCTTCAGTCCCTTGCCGATCGCCTTGACGAAGTTCTTAATCGCCTTGCGGCCGTCCACGCCGCCCTCCAGGCGGCCCTGCGCCGCGAGCTCGAGCAGCGTCTCCAGCGCGAGGTACGGGTGCACCGCCTCGGCGCCGTAGCCGCCCAGCAGCGCGAAGTGGTGCACCTCGCGCGCCGAGCCGGTCTCCACCACCAGTCCGGTCGAGGTGCGCAGGCCCTTGCCGACCAGGTGCTGGTGGACGGCCGAGAGCGCGAGCAGCGCCGGGATCGCGACGCGGTCGCGGTCCACGCGCCGGTCGGAGATGATGATGATGGAGGTTCCGGCGCGCACCGCGTCCTCGGCCTGCGCGCACAGCGAGGCGAGGCGCGCCTCGATCGCCTCGCGGCCCCAGGCCACCGGGTAGGTGACGTCCAGCTCGCAGGCCTGGAACTTTCCTTGGGTGTAGCGCTCGATGTGGCGCACCTTCTCCATCTCGAAGAAGTCGAGCACCGGCTGGCCGACCTCCAGGCGCAGCGGCGGGTTCATCTCGTCGATGCCGAGCAGGTTGGGCTTGGGGCCGATGAACGACACCAGCGAGGTCACCAGTTCCTCGCGGATCGGGTCGATCGGCGGGTTGGTCACCTGGGCGAACAGCTGCTTGAAGTAGTGGTAGAGCGTCTTGTCCTTGCCCGAGAGCACCGCGAGCGGCGAGTCGTTGCCCATGGAGCCGGTGGGCTCCTCCCCCGCCTGCGCCATCGGCGCCATCAGGAACTTGAGGTCCTCCTGGGTGTAGGCGAAGGCCTGCTGGCGATCGAGCAGCGGCACCGGCGAGCGCTCGGGCTGCTGGCGGTCGCTTTCCACCTCGTCCAGCTTGACGCGGATGCGGTCGATCCACTCCGCGTAGGGCCGGTGATGGGCGAGCGTGTCCTTCAGTTCCTTGTCGTCGACGATGCGGCCCTTCTCCAGGTCGACCAGGAACATCTTGCCCGGCTGCAGGCGCCATTTCTTGACGATCCGCTCCTCGGGCACCGGCAGGCAGCCGCACTCCGAGCCCATGATCACCAGGTCGTCGTCGGTGACGATGTAGCGCGAGGGCCGCAGGCCGTTGCGGTCCAGCGTGGCGCCGATCTGGCGGCCGTCGGTGAAGGCGATCGAGGCCGGGCCGTCCCAGGGCTCCATCATCGCGGCGTGGTACTCGTAGAACGCGCGCCGCGCCGGGTCCATCAGGGCATGGTTCTCCCAGGCCTCCGGGATCATCATCATCATGGCGTGGGCGACCGAGTAGCCGCCCATCACCAGCAGTTCCACCGCGTTGTCGAACGAGGCCGAGTCCGACTGGCCGTCGTAGATCAGCGGCCAGATCTTGGCCAGGTCCTCGCCCAGCACCGGGCTGGAGATCGCGCCCTGGCGGGCGCGGATCCAGTTGACGTTGCCGCGCACGGTGTTGATCTCGCCGTTGTGCGCGATGAGGCGGAACGGATGCGCCAGGTCCCACGACGGGAAGGTGTTGGTCGAGAAACGCTGGTGGATCAGCGCCAGCGCCGACTCGACGCGCGCGTCCTTGAGGTCGAGGTAGTACTCGCCCACCTGGTGCGCGAGCAGCATGCCCTTGTAGGCGAGCGTGCGCGCCGACATCGAGGGCACGTAGAACTCCTTGCCGTGCGCCAGCTTGAGCGCCTGGATGGCATGGCCGGCGCTCTTCCTGATGATGTAGAGCTTGCGCTCGAGCGCATCGGTGACCGTGACGCCCTTGCCGCGGCCGATGAACACCTGCCGGATCACCGGCTCCAGGTTCTTCGCCGGCTCCGCGAGGTCGCTGTTGTCCACCGGCACGTCGCGCCAGCCGAGCAGCACCTGGCCTTCGTCCTTGATCGCGCGCTCGATCTCGTACTCGCAGGCGAGGCGGCTGGCGGGCTCGCGCGGCAGGAACACCATGCCGACGCCGTACTGGCCCGCCGGCGGCAGCGCCACGCCCTGCCTGGCCATTTCCTCGCGCAAGAAGCGGTCGGGCAGCTGGATCAGGATGCCGGCGCCGTCCGAGAGCTTGGGATCCCAGCCCACCGCGCCGCGGTGCGTGAGGTTGCGCAGCACCGTCAGGCCCTGCTCGACGATGGCATGCGTCCTGCGGCCCTTGATGTGCGCAACGAAGCCGACGCCGCAGGCGTCGTGCTCGTAGCGCGGGTCATACAACCCCTGGGGGCCCGGCAAGGACGGATGGTTCAAGTCTAAGGCCTTGAATTAGATAATATTTACGGTCTACAACCCCGGTTTCGCCGCTCTGCACAAAAACGCAGGGCGAACTGCGAAATATACCTGCGCACCCTTGTCGTTTCAAGGGCTTGGCGGGAATGGGCCGGGCGCGGGCGCCTACTGCGTCGCAGCAGTCAGCGCCTCGCGCACCAGCTGCTCGTCGACGCCGTCGCGGAGGCGGGCGCGGCCGACGGCATCCAGGAGCACGAAACGGACGCGTCCGCGCGCGGCCTTCTTGTCCACCTGCATGAGCTCCAGGTAGCGCTCGGCGCCGAGCGCCGGTCCGCGCACCGGCAGGTGGGCGCGCTCAAGCAGGGCGCGGACGCGCGCCGCGGCGGTTGCAGGGAGGCTGCCGGTCCTCACTGACAGCTCGGCCGCCATCACCATGCCGGCGGCGACCGCCTCGCCGTGCAGCCACTCGCCGTAGCCCAGCCCGGCCTCGATGGCGTGGCCGAAGGTATGGCCGAAGTTGAGCAGCGCGCGCAGGCCGGTCTCGCGCTCGTCGGCCGCGACCACCTGGGCCTTCAGCTCGCAGGATCGGCGCACCGCATGCGCAAGCGCCTCGCGGTCGCGCGCAAGCAGCTTCTCGACGTTCGCCTCCAGCCACGCGACGAACGCCTCGTCCAGGATGAAGCCGTGCTTGACCACCTCGGCGATGCCGGCGCGCAGTTCCCGCTCCGGCAGCGTATCCAGCGTCGCCACGTCCGCGACCACCGCGAGGGGCTGGTGGAAGGCGCCGACCATGTTCTTGCCGCGCGGGTGGTTGATCGCGGTCTTGCCGCCCACCGAGGAATCGACCTGCGCCAGCAGCGTCGTCGGCACCTGCAGGAACGGGACGCCGCGCTGGTAGACCGCGGCGGCGAATCCCGCGAGGTCGCCCACCACCCCGCCGCCCAGCGCGACCACCAGCGTGTCGCGGCCGCAGCGGGCCGCGAGCAAGGCGTCGAACACCTGCTCCAGCGTCTGCCAGCCCTTGGCCTGCTCGCCGTCGGCGACCACGATCTCGGTGATTGCCCGCGCGCCGGCGGCGCGCAGCGCGCGCGCCAGCCGTTCCAGGTAGAGCGGCGCGACGACCGCGTTGGTGACCACCGCGACGGCGCCGGCGCCGACATGCGGCGCATACAGCGCGGCCTCGTCGAGCAGCCCGGACCCGATGTGGATCGGGTAGGCGCGC
The DNA here is from genome assembly GCA_964564865.1 of uncultured Bordetella sp. Classification (GTDB taxonomy): domain Bacteria; phylum Pseudomonadota; class Gammaproteobacteria; order Burkholderiales; family SG8-39; genus RBG-16-66-20. The sequence continues at coordinate 26,892 of CAZMDA010000020.1, forward strand.
GCACCGAGCTCTACGCGGAGAGCCGGCACGAATCCTCCAGCCGCGCCAGCAGGTCGCGCGCGAGCGACTGCACGCTCTGGCGCCCGGTATCCAGCACGATGTCCGCGATCTCCCGGTAGAGCGGGTCGCGGACCGCGTACAGCTCCTCCAGCCGCGCCTGCGGGTCCGGGGTCGCCAGCAGCGGGCGGTTGCGGTCGTGCCGCACGCGCTGCCAGAGGTCGGCGGGCCTGCCGTGCAGGTAGACCACGGTCCCGGTCGCGGCCAGGCGGCGCCGGTTCCCGGCGGCGAGCACGGCGCCGCCCCCGGTCGCGAGCACGATCCCCTGCAGCGCGCACAGCTCCTCCAGAAGCTGCGCCTCGCGGGCGCGGAACCCGGCCTCGCCCTCGATCTCGAAAATCACCGGCACGCTCACGCCGCAGCGCGCCTCGATCTCGTGGTCGGAATCGTGGAACGTGCGCTTCAGCCGGCGCGCCAGGATGCGGCCGACGGTGGTCTTGCCCGCGCCCATCATGCCGACCAGGACCACGTTGTTGCCCTTGGGCTTCACGGCGTCATTGTAACCAGCGGCCCAAAAGAAAACGGCCGGGAAGCCCCGGCCGTCGGCAGGTCCGAGAAGAAGCCGCTAGCGAACCGTCATGCGCTCGTTCACCACCCGCGGCGTGATGAACACCAGCAGCTCGGTCTTGAAGGTGCGCGACTGCTGGTTGCGGAACAGGAAGCCGATGTAGGGCAGCTCGCCGAAGAACGGCACCCGCGTGGTGTCGCTGCGGTCCTCCTGCTCGTAGATGCCGCCGATCACCACGGTGCCGCCGTTCTCCACCAGCACCTCGGTCTTGACGTGCTTGGTGGTGATCTGCACCCCGGCCGGCGTGATGGTGCCGGGCTGGTCCTTGTTGACGTCCAGCGTCATGATGATGTTGCCGTCGGGCGTGATCTGCGGCTTCACCTTGAGCGACAGGTTGGCCTTGCGGAACGAAACCGCGGTGGCGCCCGAGGAGGTCGCCGACTGGTACGGGATCTCCGTGCCCTGCTCGATCACCGCCTCGACCTGGTCGGCGGTCAGCACGCGCGGGCTGGCGATCACCTTCGCCTTGCCGTCGGCCTCCAGCGCCGAGACCTCGAGGTTGAGGAACTGCGTCAGCTTCGAGTTGAACAGGATGAAGGAGAACTGTCCGGCGTTGAAGTTGTTCAGGCCCGCCGCCGGCATGTTGACCGACAGGCTGTCCGGGATGAATACCGGGGTGCCGCCCTGCGCGCCGCCCGCGGCGTGGCCGCCGACGTCGTTCAGCCCGCCGCCGAACTGGAAGCGCGGGCTGTTGCCGCCGAGGACGCGGTGGCCGGCGGCGGAGAAGTCATGCACCCCCAGCCGCGCGCCCAGGTTCTTGCTGAACTTGTCCTCGGCCTCGACGATGCGCGCCTCGATCATCACCTGCCGCACCGGGATGTCCACCTTAGCCACCAGGCGGCGGACCTCCTCCAGCTTGGAGGGGATGTCCTGGATGAACAGCTGGTTGGTGCGCGGATCCCAGACGGCACTGCCTCGTTTCGACAGGATGCGCTGCTTGTCGTCGGTCAGCAGCTTGGTGAAGGCGTCCACCTTGGTGTAGTTGAGCTGGAACGACTCGGTGCGCACCGGCTCGAGCTCGTTGATCTGGTTCTGCGCCTCAAGCTGCAGCTTCTCGCGCGTCGCCAGCTCGTCGCGCGGCGCGATCCAGATCACGTTGCCCGACTTGCGCATGTCCAGGCCGCGCGTCTGCAGGATGATGTCCAGCGCCTGGTCCCAGGGCACTTCCTTCAGGCGCAGCGTGATGCTGCCGCCGACGGTGTCGCTGGTGATGATGTTGAGGTCGGTGAAGTCCGCGATGACGTTGAGCACCGCGCGCACCTCGACGTTCTGGAAGTTGAGCGACAGCTTCTCGCCGGTGTAGCGGCCGCGCTGCTGCGCCCGCGACGGATCCACCGTGGCGGGCTTGACCTCGACCACGAACTGGGTGTCGGACTGGTAGGCGTTGTGCTCCCACTGGCCCTTGGCCTCGATCACCATGCGCACGTTCTCGCCCTGCTGGAACGTGTTGATGGTCTGGACCGGCGTCGCGAAATCGACCACGTCCAGGCGCCGGCGCAGGTTGTCCGGCAGGCTCGACTTGATGAACTCGACCACGATGTTCTGGCCCTGCTGGCGGATGTCGATCCCGGTGGAGGTGTCCGAGAGGTCGACCACGATGCGGCCCTCGCCCGCCTTGCCGCGGCGGAAGTCGACGTCGCGCAGCACATGCTTGGTGTCGGACTTGCCCTCGGCGAAGTGCGAGGCGGCGGCGCTCGGCGCCTGCGCCACCGCGGCGGCGGCAAGCGTGACCACCAGCGTGCGGCCGTCCAGCGCGGTCTCGTGGGCCACCGGCCGGCGCAGGTTGAGCACGAGGCGCGTGCGCTCGGCGCCCTGCACCAGGTTCATGCTGCGCAACTCGCCCTGGCCGATCTCCTGCGCGTTGCGGCCCAGCGCGTTGCCGGTGTTGGCGAAGTCGAAGGCGATGCGGGAGGGGCTGGCGACCGAGAAGTTCGGCGGCACGCTCTTCAGCGGCTCCTTGGTGGTGATGCGCACGACGATGTTCCCGCCCTGCTGCGCGACCTCGAAGCCCTCGATGCTGTTCGCCTGGGCGAAGGCGAGCCCGGTGCCCCCGAGCCAGGCGAGCAGCGTGAGAAGGAGGATCCGTGCGGTTCGGTTCATGTTCATCTCCTGGGTCCTTCCATTATCTGCAGCGTGGTGCTGCGTTCCACCCATTCGCCGCCGCTGTCCTGGACCACTTCCTTGAGGTTGATCTGGCCCTCGTCGATCGTGGTGATGAGGCCGAAGTTCTGCCCCATGTAGTTGCCCTTCTTGACCCGGAACAGGTTGGCGCCGGCCTTCACCAGCGCGTACATCTCCTTGTTCTGCGTCAGCGTCCCGACCATCTGGATGCCATCGAGCGGGAAGGCCTCGAGCGGCTCCTTGGGCCGGTTCATGTCCGGCTGCAGCGCGCCCCCGGCGCCGCCGGCGCCGCCGCTCACCTGCGCCACGACGATGCGCCCGGGCACGAACGGGTCGAGCATGTTCTCGCCCTTGTAGGGCACCGGCTCGTAGTTCTTCACCTGCGGCAGCGGATCCACCTTGCCGCGCAGGTCCTTGGTGAGGGTCGCCAGCTCCTGCTTCAGGTCGCCGAACTTCTCCCCCGAGCAGGCGCCGAGCGCGAGCGCGGCGACGGCGGCTGCGACTGCTGTCCTGGCTGCTGGCGCGTTCATTTCTTGGCCGGCCCCTTCTTGCTGGCGGCCGCCGACTTGCGCTGCGCCGCGACTTCCTCGTCGTCGAGGTAGCGGAACGTGCGCGCGGTGGCGTCCATGGAAAGGTTGCCGTCCTTGGCCGCCTCGATGGTGACGTCATTCAGCGTCACGATGCGCGACAACTGGCCGAGGTCGGCAGCGAAGCCTCCCATGTCGTGGTAGGTGCCGATCACCTTGATCTGGATCGGCAGCTCGGCGTAGAACTCCCTCGCCGATTCCGCGGCGGCGGGCTTGAACAGCTCGAACTGCAGACCGCGCGACAGGCCGGATTGGTTGATGTCCACCAGCAGCGCGTCCATCTGCGCCTTGTTGGGCAGTTGCTTCAGCAGGGCGCCGAACTGGGTGTCGATCTCGCGCAACTGCTGCTTGTGCAGGTCCAGGTTGACCGCCTGCCGCTTCTTGTTGAGGTAGTCCTCCTTGAGCGTCTTCTCGGTGTTCTTGTCGCGCTCCAGCGTGTCCCACTGCTCCTGCCACACCAGCAGCAGGCCGGCGACCGGGATCGCGACCAGGATCGCGATCAGGACCACGAAGGTCGGCGCCAGGGACCAGGTGCCCGGGTCCTTCCAGTTGGTGCGCTTGAAGTCCTCGACGATCTCGTTGAAATCGACCGCCATGGCCTAGCCCTTCTTCGCCGCGGGCTTCGCGGCGCCTTTCGCGTCCTTGGATTCGTCCTTGGCGACCGCGCGCTTGAGGGCGAACTTCAGGCTGAACTCCGACACCCGCATCTTGCCGATGTTGGTGGCCTTGATCTCGACCAGGTTCGGGTTCGCCAGCCAGGGCGAGGACTCGATGTTGCGCATCAGCGCCGAGACGCGCGCGTTCGACTGCGCGTAACCCACCACGTCGATGCCGAGGCCCTTCTGCCTGACCGTGCGCAGGAACACGCCCTCGGGCATCTGCCGCACCAGCTCGTCGAGGAGGTACACCGTCTGCGCGCGGTCCGACTGCAGGGTCTCGATCACCTGCTTGCGCGCCAGCAGCGCGGCGATCTCGTCCTTCAGCTTCTTGATCTCGTCGATCTCCTTGTCGAGCTTGGCGATCTCCGACTTCATGAACGCGTTGCGTTCCTTCTGCTCGTTGATGCTGCCCTCGTTCACCAGGTAAACGGCGCCGACGATCGCCAGGCCGAGCACCGCCGTCATGCTGGCCAGCATGGCGAAGTGGGTCCGCGCGCGCTTGCGCCGCTCCTCGCGGTGCGGCAGCAGGTTGACTCTGACGCTCATGTCGGGTCGAACCTCCGGATGGCGAGGCCGCAGGACACGATCAGCGAGGGCGCATCCTGCATCAGGCGCTTCAGCTGGATCCGCGGCGAGGCCTGCATCGCGCTGAACGGGTTGGCGATCATCGTCGGCACCTGGGTGCGCGTGTTGACCACCTCGTCCAGGCCCGGGATCACGGCCGAGCCGCCGGCAAGCAGGATGTGGTCGACCTGGTTGTACGAGGTCGAGGTGAAGAAGAACTGCAGCGCCCGCTGCACTTCCTGGGACAGGTTCTCCATGAACGGCCGCATCACCTCGGCCTCGAAGTCGTCCGGCAGGCCGCCGGAGCGCTTGGCGTTCTCGGCCTCCTCCGGGCTCATGCCATAGCGCGACACGATGTCCGCGGTCAGCTGGTTGCCGCCGAAGGCCTGCTCGCGCGAGTAGACCGATTGCTCGTTGCGCACCACGCTGACCTGCATCACGTTGGCGCCGATGTCCACCACCGCGATGTTGAGGTCCTTGCCCGCGCCGGGCAGCTGCCGGACCACCAGGTTGAGGGCCGACATCTGGGCGAAGGACTCGACGTCCATGACCAGGGGCTTCAGGCCCGCCTGCTCGGCCACGGCCATGCGGTCGGCGACCTTCTCCTTGCGCGTGGCCGCGATCAGGACTTCCTGCTCCTCCGGGCTGGTGGGCGAGGGCCCGAGCACCTGGAAGTCCAGGTTGACCTCCTCCAGCGCGAACGGGATGTACTGGTTGGCCTCGCTCTCGACCTGGACTTCCAGCTCCTCCTCGCGCAGCCCCGCCTGGACGATGATCTTCTTGGTGATCACCGCGCCGGTGGGGACCGCCATGGCGACGTGCTTGGTCCGGGTGGCGAGACGCTTGTAGCCGCGGCCCACTGCATCGGCGACCGCCTCGAGGATGTTGATGTTGCCATCCACCACCGCATCCTTGGGCAGGGGCTCGATGACATAGCGTTCGACCCGGTAGGCGCCCTTGCCGCCGTCCACGATCTCCAACATCTTGACGGAGGACGAACTGATGTCCAGCCCGAACAAGGGCGGCGCCTTCGCCTTGAAGATGTCGAGATTCATCGGTTTTTCCTTTTCGTATCTGCCGCTTAGGTCAGATACGTAGAATTTGCGTGAAATGCTAACAACAACTCCTGCGGGTGTCTAGTGAATCTTCCCTCGGCACGGAAGTCTTATAATGCGCCGTGTTCCCGCCCCGTTGCAACCACCCCCTAGCGTTGCCCTAACCGCCTTGAAATGGTTGCGTTTTTTGCTGTTTCCGCTGGCCCTCGGAGGGGGCTTGGCGGTCCTGGGCGCGATCCTCGCGGGGCTGGTGCTGGTGCTGGCCTGGCCGCAGCTGCCCTCGCTCGAGGTCCTGACCGACTATCAGCCCAAGATCCCGCTGCGGGTCTACACCGCGGACGGCGCCCTGATCGGCGAGTTCGGCGAGGAACGCCGCTCGCTGGTCTCGATCCGCGAGGTCCCCGAGCAGGTGAAGAAGGCGATCCTCGCCGCGGAGGACGAGCGCTTCTACCAGCACACCGGGATCGACTACCTGGGCGTGGCGCGCGCCGCCTACGCCAACCTTACGCAGGGCGGCCGGCGGCAGGGCGCGAGCACCATCACCATGCAGGTGGCGCGCAATTTCTTCCTGTCCTCCGAAAAGACGCTGACGCGCAAGCTCTACGAGGCGCTGCTCGCCTTCAAGATCGAGAACAGCCTCGACAAGGACCAGATCCTGGAGCTGTACATCAACCAGATCTACCTGGGCCAGCGCGCCTACGGCTTCGCCGCCGCCGCCCAGATCTACTTCGGCAAGTCCCTGGACCGGATCACCCTTGCGGAAGCGGCGGTGCTGGCCGGACTGCCCAAGGCGCCATCCGCCTACAACCCTGTTGCGAATCCGCAACGGTCCCGGCAGCGGCAGCAGTACGTGCTGCGGCGCATGAAGGAATTGGGCCACATCGGGGAGAACCAGTATGCCGAGGCCCTCAAGGCGCCGCTGCAGGTCCGGAGGGCGGTGGACGACTTCAGCGGCATGCATGCCGAGTTCCTCGCCGAGATGGTGCGCCAAGCGATCTTCGAGCAGTACCCGAACGAGGCCTACACCAAGGGTTTCCGCGTCTACACCACGATCCGGAAGGCCGACCAGGAGGCGGCCTATGAAGCGCTGCGCCGCGGCCTGCTCGACTACGACCGCCGCCAGGGCTACCGCGGCCCGGAGGCCTTCGTGGCGCTGAAGGACGGGGCTACCGAGGACGACTACGAGGATGCGCTGCTCGAGCACGGCGACATCGACGACCTGCGGGTCGCGCTGGTCCTGGCGGCGAGCGCGAAGGAGGTGCGCGCAGTCCTGCGCAGCGGCGAGACCGTCTCGGTGACCGGGGACGGGCTGCGCTTCGCCGCCCGGGCGCTCGAAGACAAGGCCGCGCCGCAGAAGCGCATCCGCCGCGGCGCCGTCATCCGACTGCAGCGCGACGAGAAAAAGCAATGGCAGGTGGCGCAACTGCCGGAGGCCGAAGCGGCCTTCGTGGCGCTCGATCCGGCCGATGGCGCCATCCGCGCGCTGGTCGGCGGCTTCGATTTCCAGCGCAACAAGTTCAACCACGTCACCCAAGCCTGGCGCCAGCCGGGCTCGTCGTTCAAGCCGTTCATCTACTCCGCCTCGCTGGAGAAGGGCTATACCCCCGCCACCGTGATCCCCGACGAGCCGGTGGTGGTCGAGGCCGAGGTCACCGGCAGTCAGCGCTGGGAGCCGAAGAACTACGACGGCAAGTTCGAGGGCCCGATGCGCCTGCGCACCGCGCTCGCCAAGTCGAAGAACATGGTGTCCATCCGCATCCTCCAGGACATCTCGCCCAAGTACGCGCAGGACTACGTGCAGCGCTTCGGCTTCGAGGCCGACAAGCACCCGCCCTACCTGACGCTGGCGCTGGGCGCCGGCGCGGTGACCCCGCTGCAGATGGCGCGCGCCTATGCCGTGTTCGCCAACGGCGGCTACCTGGTGCAGCCCTACTTCATCCAGAAGATCGTGGACGACCGCGGCAACCCCCTCGGCGCGGCGCAGCCGGCGCGGGCCGGCGATGAAGCGCTGCGCGTGATCGACGCGCGCAACGCGTTCATCATGGATTCGATGATGCAGGACGTGATGCGCTACGGCACCGCGGCCAGCGCGGCCAAGCTCGGGCGGCGAGACCTCGCCGGCAAGACCGGGACCACCAACGACTTCGTCGATGCGTGGTTCTGCGGATACCAGCCCGGCCTCGTCGGGGTCTCCTGGGTCGGCTACGACCAGCCCCGGTCCCTGGGGAAGAACCAGACCGGGGGGCGCATCTCGCTGCCGATCTGGATCGATTACATGGGCAAGGCGCTCAAGGGCATGCCCGAGACGCCGCGCAGCGCCCCGGAGGGGGTGGTCAGTGCCCCGACCGGCCCGGATCCGGGCGAGGCGCCGGGAGCGAAATCCGGAGGCTCCGAGTACTTCTACCGCGAGTTCCTGCCACGGGAGCCGCTCGGACCTGGCCTGTTGCCGGCGCCGGGGGAACCGATGCCGGTTCCCGCGCCGACCAGCTAGCGCGGCGCGAGCACCACCGCCTCGCCGCCCTGGGCCGAGGCCAGCCGCGACACGACCGCGAACAGCTCGCCACCGTCCCGGGTGTCGCGCCAATGCTGGCCGTCATGGCGGAAATGGAACCCGCCCGCCCGCGCCGCGACCCAGATTTCCCGGGCCGGGCCGTGCCGGTTGATCACCATCTTCGTGCCATTGTCGAACTCGACCTCGAGCAGGCCCGGCCCCTTTGCCTGCAGGTCGGCATCCGGGAGGCTGGCCTCGAAGGCGCGCTCCAGCGCATGCAGCGCCGCATCGGCCAGGGTTTCGAATTCGCTGTCGGTCACTTGGGCCCGGGAATAGGCTGATAACATGGACATTCTAGCCGTCGCCCGACAACCATCCGTGATCCGCCGCCTGCATCCCCTGCGTTGCGCCTCCGCCGTCCTGCTGCTCGCGCTGCTCGCCGGCTGCGGCCAGCGCGGCGACCTCTACCTGCGCGACAAGCCCCCGCCCGGGCTTAAGCCGGAGAAGCCCGCGGCCTACAAGCCGACGCCCTATCCCAAGGCGCCGGAGGAGGACAAGGGCGCGGGCGAGTCCCGCAAGTAGCGCCTTCCCCATGGCCTTCGCCTACCGTGGCGGCGCGCTCTGCGCCGAGCAGGTCCCGCTCGAGGATATCGCGCGCCGCTTCGGCACGCCCTGCTATGTCTATTCGCGCGCCGCGATCGAGGCCGCCTACCGCGCGTTCACCGACGAGCTCGCCGGCCGGCCGTCGCTCGTCTGCTACTCGGTCAAGGCCAATTCCAACCTTGCCGTGCTGTCGCTGATGGCCAGGCTGGGCGCCGGCTTCGACATCGTTTCCGGGGGCGAGCTGGCGCGCGTGATCGCAGCCGGCGGCGACCCGGCGAAAGTGGTGTTCTCCGGCGTCGGCAAGACCGAGGACGAAATCCGCCGCGCCCTGCAGGCCGGCGTGCTCTGCCTCAACCTGGAATCCGAGGCGGAACTGGAACGGGTGGACGCGGTGGCCGGTTCCCTGGGCAAGCGCGCGCCGGTCGCTTTCCGGGTCAACCCGGACGTGGACGCCAGGACCCATCCGTACATCTCCACCGGCCTAAAGCAGAACAAGTTCGGCGTCGCATGGTCGAACGCGGAGGCGCTGTTCCGCAAGGCGGCGGCACTGCCCAACGTGCGCGTCACCGGCGTCGGGTTCCACATCGGCTCGCTCATGATGGACAGCGCGCCCTTCGTCGCCGCCACGCAGCGCGTGCTCGAGCTGGTCGAGCGGCTGCAGCGGGCGGGCATTGCGCTCGGCCATATCGACCTAGGCGGCGGCATGGGCATCCGCTACCGCGACGAGGCGCCGGCGCCGGTGGCCGCCTTCGTCCACGGCGCGCTGGACGCGCTGGGGTCGCGCAGGGAAACGCTGCTGCTCGATCCTGGCCGCGCCATCGTCGGTAACGCCGGGGTGCTGCTGACCAGGGTGGAGTACGTGAAGCCGGGCGAAGCGAAGAACTTCCTGGTGGTGGACGCGGCCATGAACGACCTCATCCGCCCGGCGCTGTACGACGCCTGGCATGACGTGAAACCGCTGCGCGAGGCGGAATCCGCGGCCGCCGCAGGTGTATATGACGTGGTCGGCCCGGTGTGCGAGAGCGCCGACTGGCTGGCGAAGGATCGCAGGCTGGCGGTCCGCCAGGGCGAGTACCTTGCGGTCCTGTCCGCCGGAGCCTATGCAATGGCGATGAGCTCGAACTACAACACCCGGCCGAGGGCGGCCGAGGTCATGGTTTCCGGCGCCGAGGCGCGGCTGGTGCGCAGGCGCGAGACGGTGGCGGAACTTTTCGAGGGGGAACAGGTGCCGGAATGGAACTGAAGCGCGCGTGCGGGCGGCTTGCGCTCGCCGTGGCTGCGGCGGGTCTTGCGGCCGGCTGCGGCGGCGACGCCGAGTCGGCAAAGCGCCCCGCCGGGCCGCCGGCGACGCTCGTGAGCGCGGTGGTGGTTCAGGCGCGCGACCTCGAAGTGGTGGAGAACGTCGTCGGTGCGCTGGAGAACGTGGTGGACCCCAGCCTGGGCGCCGAGGTCGCCGGCCGCGTGCTGCGCGTGCTCGCCTTCACCGGCAAGAAGGTGAAGCGCGGCGAGCTGCTGGCGGAGATCGACCCGCAGGACTTCGAGATCCAGTCGCGCGGCGACGCCGCGGAGATCGCGCGCCTGCAGTCGCTGCTGGTGCAGGCCGAGCGCCTTGTGGAGCGCCAGCAGAAGCTGGTGGCGCAGGGCTTCATCTCGCAGAACGCGGTGGACGACGCGATGGCGCAGAGGAACGCCCTGCGCGAGAGCATCGCCGCGGCCCGCGCGCGCGCCGAGCAGACGCGCCGCAACCTAGGCAAGACGCGCGTGGTGGCGCCGATCGACGGCGAGGTCGAGGTGCAGATCGTCGCCGCGGGGGACTACGTCAAGGTGGGCGATCCGCTGTTCAAGCTGGTCGGGACCAACCGCCTGCACGCGCACCTGCCGCTGCCCGAGTCCGCCGGGCCGCGCATCCGTCCCGGTCTGAAGGTGCGCCTGTCGGCGCCCTCGTCTCCCGAGAAGTTCATCGAGGCCAGCATCGACGAGATCCGCCCCACCGTCGGCGCCCAGAACCGCGCGCTGGACGCGATCGCGAAGTTCGACAACGACGGCTCGTTCCGCGGCGGCGGCAGCGTCAACGCGCGCATCGTGCTGGCGGTGCGCGAGAAGGCGCTCACGGTGCCCGAGCAGAGCGTCGTGCTGCGCCCGGCCGGCAAGGTGGTCTATGTGCTCGCCGAGCAGGACGGCAAGCTGGTGGCGCGGCAGCGGATGGTGGAAACCGGCGTGCGCCAGGACGGCTACTACGAGATCGTGAAGGGCCTCGCCCCCGGCGACCGCATCGCGGTGGACGGCGCCGGCTTCCTCACCCACAACGCGGTGGTGGCGCTGCCCAAGCCGAGGCCTGACTCCGGCAAGGGCGGGAAGAAAGGCGACGGCGGCGCCAGGGACGCCGGCAAGAAGGCCTGAGATGACGCTGCCCGAGCTCTCGATCAGGCGCCACGTGTTCGCGTTCATGGTGAACGCGGTGCTGATCCTGTTCGGGCTGATCGCCTACTCGCGCATGGGCGTCGACAAGCTGCCTTACGTCGAGTACCCGGTGGTGTCGGTGACCACCAACCAGCGCGGCGCCAACCCGGAGGTCGTCGATGCCTCCATCACCAACCTCATCGAGACCGCGGTGAACAGCGTCCCAGGGATCGAGCACATCCAGTCCACGTCGTCCCCGGGCGTGTCCGTGGTCGCCATCACGTTCAACCTGGACAAGCGCATCGACGTCGCCTTCAACGAAGTGCAGGCGAAGGTGAACCAGGTGGTGCGCCGCCTGCCGCGCGACGCCGACCCGCCGGTGGTGGCCAAGGTCGAGACCAATACCCAGCCGATCTTCTGGACCGCGCTGCAGGGCGACCGCACCCAGCAGCAGCTCAACCAGTACGCCATCAACATCATCAAGAAGCGTCTGGAAACGATCGACGGGGTGGGCGAGATCCGCATCGGCGGCCGGCGGGACCGCACCATCCGCGTCAACCTGCTGCCGGCCCGGATGGCCGCCTACGGCATCGCCGCGCAGGACATCAACGCCGCCTTCGCCAACGAGCACCTGCAGGTCGCGGGCGGCTTCCTCACCGGGACGGCGACCGAGCACCTGCTCAAGCTGGACCTGGAGTTCCACCGCCTGGACGACCTGGAGAGGATGGTCATCGCCTACCGGGACGGGGCGCCGGTGCGGCTGCGCGACGTCGCCGAGATCGAGGACGGCCTGTCCGATTTCCGCCAGCTGGCGCGCTTCAACGGCAAGCCGACCGTGGGCATCGGCGTGGTGAAGGTGCCCAACACCAACACGGTGGAGATCATCCGCGCGATCCGGGAGCGGATCGAGGGCGAGATCCGCCCGCAATTGCCGCCCGGGATGGAGCTGCACTACGTGCAGAACGACGCCATCTTCATCGGCGAGATGGTGGCCTCGCTGCAGAACCACCTGATCGAGGGCACGCTGCTTGCCGCGCTCGTCGTCTGGCTTTTCCTGAAGAGCTTCCGCGCCACGGTGATCGTCGCCACCGCCATCCCGGTGTCGCTGTTCGGCGCCATCGCGGTGATGTACTTCTTCGGCTACACCTTCAACTCGGTGACGCTGCTGGCGCTGCTGCTGCTGGTGGGCGTGGTGGTGGACGATGCCATCGTGGTGCTGGAGAACATCTATCGCCACCGCGAGCACCTGGTGCAGGACACCACACAGGCGGCGGTCGAGGGCAGTCGCGAAGTCACCTTCGCCGTCATCGCGGCCTCGTTCGCGCTGGTGGCCATCTTTGCGCCGGTGATCTTCCTCTCCGGCATCACCGGGCAGTTCCTGCGCTCGTTCGCCGTCGTGGTCACCTTCGGCGTCATGGTGTCGCTGTTCGTGTCCCTGACGCTGACGCCCATGCTGTGCTCGCGCTACATGGACGTGAAGCAGCAGCATGGCCGCGTCTACTGGGCGCTGGAGCACGCCTTCGGGCGCATGGAGGAGGGCTACCGGCGCCTGCTCGCCTGGTCCCTGGCGAACCGCTGGACGGTGCTCGTGGGCGCGGCGCTGGTGAGCGCCGCCGCGGTGCCGCTGTTCCGCGCGCTGCCAACGGAGCTCGCGCCGCAGGCGGACGAGGGCCGCTTCCTGATCGCGATCCGCGCCCCGCTCGGCTCGTCGATCACCTACACCGAAAGCAAGCTGCGCGAGGTGGAGGCGATCGTGGACCGCTACCCGGACGTGGTCACCGAGTTCGGCGTCATCGGCCTGGGCTCTGCCGGGCAGGTCAACCAGGCCACGCTGGTCGGGCGGATGCGCCCCAAGTCCGAGCGGCGCAAGGACGGGGGCTTGTCGCAGCAGGAGGTGATCCAGTTCCTGCGCCGCGACCTGGCACAGATCACCGGCGCGCGCGCGTTCCCGCGCGCGTTCGGCATCGTGCAGGGGCAGCGCTCGGAGCCGCTGCAGTTCGTGGTCAAGGGCCCCAACCTGCAGGAGATGGGCCGCGTGGCGGGGGAGTTGCAGCGCACGCTGCAGGCCGATCCGCAGATCGGGCGGATGGACACCGACCTGCAGCTGGACCTGCCGCAACTGGTGCTGGAGCCCGATCGCACGCGCGCCTCCGCCGTCGGCCTCAGCTCGCAGGACCTGGCGCTCGCCATTGGCATGCTCACCGGGGGCGTGGACATCGCCAAGTACAACGACCAGCCCGGCGACGGCGAGCGCTACGACATCCGGGTCAAGGCCAAGGACGGCGAGTTCCGCGGCGAGGCCGACCTCGCCAGGATCTACCTGCGCAACCGCCAGGGCCAGCTGGTGCGGCTGGACACGGTGGCCGCGTTCAAGGAGCGCGTCGGGCCGGCGGTGGTGGCGCGTTTCGACCTGCAGTACTCGGCGACCTTCTACTCCTCGCCCAGCATCCCGCTCGCCGACGCGATGGAGAAGGTGAAGGAAGCGGGGCGCCAGCTGCCGCCGGGCTACCAGGTGGTGTTCATCGGCGAGGCGGAGCAGCTGGAGAAGACGCGGGATTCCATGGCCTTCGCCTTCGGGCTCGCGCTGGTGCTCCTGTTCATGGTGCTGGCAAGCCAGTTCAATTCGTTCCTGCAGCCCTTCTTCATCATGCTGGCGGTGCCGCTGGCGATCATCGGCGGCGTGTTCGCGCTGTGGCTGTTCGTGCCCCTGTCGGAAGCCGGCGCCGCGTTCGGCCTGCGCATCCCCAGGCACACGCTCAACATCTACTCCATGATCGGCCTGATCCTGCTGATCGGCCTCGTGGCGAAGAACTCGATCCTGCTGGTGGACCTCACCAACCAGCGCCGCGCGCAGGGCATGGACGTGGACGGCGCGCTGCTGGACGCGTGCCCGATCCGCATGCGGCCGGTGCTGATGACCTCGCTCACCATCGTGCTCGCGCTGGCGCCGGCCGCGCTCGGCCTGGGCGCCGGCGCCGAGACCAACGCGCCGCTCGCGGTCGCGGTGATCGGCGGCATGATCACCGCCACGTTGCTGACCCTGGTGGTGGTGCCGGCGGCCTACTCGCTGGTGGAGAACTGGCGCGTGCATCGCGCCATGGTCCCGGCGGCGGGCGGCGGCGCGAGCGCCGCCCCGAGCGCGCCGCGCCGCGACGGCGACTAGATCGAGAACTCGATCAGGAACGGCCCGCGCCGGGCGCAGGCCGAGCCGAAGACGTCGGCGAACGCCTCCAGCGTTTCCACGCGCACGGCTTCCACGCCCATGCCCTCGGCGAGCTTGGTCCAGCGGATCTCCGGCCGCGCGAGGTCGAACAGTTCCTGGGAGGCCGGCCCGGGCTGCGCGCCGACGGCCGCCAGCTCGCCCTGCAGGATGGCGTAGCGCCGGTTGGCGAACACCACGTTGACCACGTCGAGCCGCTCGCGCGCCTGGGTCCAGAGCGCCTGCAGCGAGTACATGCCGGCGCCGTCGGCCTGCAGGCACACCACCTTGCGCCCGGGGGCGGCCACGGCCGCGCCGGTTGCGGCGGGAAACGCGTGTCCAATCGCGCCGCCGGTGATCTGGATCCAGTCGTGCGGCGCCGCGCCCCAGGTGAGCGGGAACAGCGCCCGCCCCGAGGTCACCGCATCCTCCGCGACGATGGCGTTCTCCGGCAGCAGTGCGGCGAGCGTCAGGCCGAATGGCTCGGGCCTGAACGGGCCGCCATGCAGCTCCGGTTTGGCAACGTCATCCCGGATCGGCGCCTGTAGCGGCGCGCCCAGCTCGTCCGCGAGGGATTCCAGCGCCCCGACGATGTCCTCCCCGGGAGCAGCAAGCGCGTGCAGCGTGCAGTCCGGCGGCCACAGCGTGGAAGGCTTGCCAGGATAGGCGAAAAAGCCGACCGGCGCCTTCGCGCCGGCGAGCACCAGATGACGCGTTCCCTGCAGCGCCTTGAGCGCCGCGTCCACCGCGTAAGGCACGCGATCCACCGGAACGCGGCCGCGCCCGCGCGCCATCGCTGGCACCTGCGTCGGGGTCCGCAGCGCCGCACCGGTCGCATGCGCGATGCGGTTCGCGGCCCGCAGCCCCGCCTCGCCGAGGGCGGAACCCGAGAGCATGATCACCGCGGGTTCGCGCGAACTGAGCGCGCGCGCCACCTGCCGCACCTTGTCCGCCGGCACGCGTGCGCGCGCCGGGGTCGTCGCGGGGAGGCCCGGTTCCGCGCCTTCGTCCCAGGCGCAGTCCGCCGGGAGAATCAGGGTCGCGATGCCGCCGGGAGGCGTGCGCGCGGCCTGGATGGCAGCCGCGGCGTCCGCGCTCACGCTGCGCGAGGAGGCGCAGGTGCGCACCCAGACCGAAACGGCCCGCGCCACCCCTTCGGCATCGCCGGTCAGTGGCGCGTCGTACTGGCGGTGGTAGGTGGCATGGTCGCCGACGATGTTGACGATCGGCGTGTGCGCGCGGCGCGCGTTGTGCAGGTTGGCGATGGCGTTGCCCAGCCCGGGCATGCAGTGGAACAACGTCGCCGCCGGCTTGCCGGCGATGCGCGCGTAGCCGTCCGCCATGCCGGCTACCGCGCCCTCGGCAAGCCCCAGCACGCAACGCAGGCCGGCGACGCGGTCCAGCGCGGCGACAAAGTGCATCTCGGAGGTGCCCGGATTGGCGAAGCAGGTGTCCACGCCGGAGGCAAGCAGCGTGCGCGCGAGGCTTTCGGCTCCGTTCATGGATTGGATGCTAGCATCGGCGCCCCGGCAATCCGGGCGGAGATCTGAAACATGGCGAACCCCCACGAAACCAGGAACATGGCGCTTTTCTGCGACTTCGAGAACGTCGCGCTCGGCGTGCAGGACGCGAAGTACGAGAAGTTCGACATCAACCGGGTGCTCGAGCGCCTGCTGCTGAAGGGCTCGATCGTGGTCAAGAAGGCCTACTGCGACTGGCAGCGCTACAAGGACTTCAAGGCCGCGATGCACGGCGCCTCGTTCGAGCTGATCGAGATCCCGCATGTGCGCCAGTCCGGCAAGAACTCGGCCGACATCCGCATGGTGGTGGACGCGCTCGACCTGTGCTACACCAAGGGCCACGTCGACACCTTCGTCATCATCAGCGGCGATTCGGACTTCTCGCCGCTGGTCTCCAAGCTGCGCGAGAACGCCAAGGTGGTGATCGGGGTCGGCGTCAAGAATTCCACCAGCGACCTGCTGATCGCCAACTGCGACGAGTTCATCTTCTACGACGACCTGGTGCGCGAGGACGAGGCCAAGCGCCGGGCGCAGAAGAAGCGCCGCGAGGGCCAGAAGCCCTCGACGGCCAGGGACGGCGCCGCGGGCGAGGACAAGGCGCAGGAGGTGTTCGACCTGGTGCTGGAGACGCTGGACGCGCTGGTCGCCGAGCGTAGCGAGGGCGAGAAGATCTGGGGTTCGATGGTAAAGCAGGCCCTGAAGCGCAGGAAGCCGGGCTTCAACGAGTCCTACTACGGCTTCCGCGCCTTTTCCGACCTGCTGGAGGAGGCCGAGAAGCGCGGCTTCATCAAGCTCGAGCCCGACGAGAAGTCGGGCGGCTACGTGCTGCGGCGGGCCTGAGCAGCCTACTCGGGATTGAGCTGGCGGTAGACCGAGTCGGCCACCTTC
This sequence comes from uncultured Bordetella sp., assembly GCA_964564865.1. Taxonomy (GTDB): domain Bacteria; phylum Pseudomonadota; class Gammaproteobacteria; order Burkholderiales; family SG8-39; genus RBG-16-66-20. The sequence continues at coordinate 43,604 of CAZMDA010000020.1, forward strand.
AGCAGGTTTTCCTTGGGAATGTCCGCCGAGGACAGCGCGTAGCCGAACTTGCGGTCGATCCAGTAAAACACCTTGACGTTGCCTTCGGTCTGGTAGCGGAAAGCGGTCTCGCGGTTGTTGGCGACGTCCGTGCGCACGTATAGTGTGACGCGGGTGCCTTGCTTGCACTGGTACATGAAATGGGCAACCGGGCCGTTCTCTCCGGGGAGCAGCCGGCCGCCCATCAGGCTGTAGCCGACCCCTTCCAGCTTGGGCGCTTTCACCGGGGCGCCGAGGCGCTTGGAGAGCCAGGCCACCAGGTGCGCTTCCTGGTCGGCGCCGACCTCCACCGGGTGGCGCACTTCGGGAGAGTAGGTGGCGTGCGCGACCGCCGCGCGCTTGACGAACGGGGGCGTGTCGGCCTGCGCCACGGCCGGGCGCTGCGCCGAATGCAGCCACCAGCCGCCCAGCGCGCCCGCCGCCACGCCGACAGCGACCAGGCTCGCCGCGCGTGCGTACGCGCGCCACGGCGCGGCACCCGTCAAGCCCCCCGCGCGCAGGCTCTGCGGCACCGGTTCGTCGAGCACCGGGTCGTAGAGCTGGTGCAGCGCCTCGGACAGCGCCTTCAGCTCCGGATCGTCCTTGGCTTCGGTTCCCATCGCTCCGTCAGTTGTCCTGGATGCACGCCTACTTGATCACATGCAGCTTGCCGCCGGGCGGCAGCCCGGAGAGCATCGTCCGCAGCTTCTCGCGCGCCCGCGCCAGCCTCGACATCACCGTGCCGATCGGAATGCCGAGCGTGCGCGCCGTCTCGTCATAGCTCATGTCCTCCAGCACCACCAGCAGCAGCACTTCGCGCTGCTCGGCCGGCAGGCGGCGGATCGCCCGGTCGAGGTCGCGCAGTTCCAGCGACTCCGTCTCCCGCGCCGGCCGGGACAGCTCCGGCATGTCGTCCTCGAGCTGGACGCCGAGCCGCGCGGCCCTCAGCTGGTTGACGTACACGTTGTGCATCACCGTGAACATCCAGGCGCGCAAATCCGTCCCGCGCCGGTAGAGGTGCAGCTTCGCCCACGCCCGCTCCAGGCAGTCCTGCACCAGATCGTCGGCAGCCGCCCGATTCCCGGTCAGCGCGCGCGCGTAGCGGCGCAACCTGGGGATCAGCCCGACGATGCTATCGGCGTCGCTCATGCCGGATAACAGTTTACCCGCGCCGCTATTCCGCCGCCCCTTCCCCCGCCCGGCCGAGGCCCGGAGGTCGGAATCCGCCCGCTAGGGCTCGTCGGCGATGGACGGCAACGCCCGCAGGTAGGCGATCATCGAGGCGAGGTCCTGCGCGGTGAGCCGGCTGGTGGTATTGCGGACCACCTCGCCCATCCGCTCGCCGGTGACATCGCCATCCGGCGTCATGCCCGATTGCAGGAAGCCGGCGAGGTCGGCGTCGTTCCACTTCTTCAGGTTGGAAGGGGTCAGGTTCGAGGTTCCGCCGTCGTTCGCGCTCTTGGGAGTGCCCGCAAGATGGCGGGCCCGCTTCGGGCCGCCGAGGAAGTTCCTCGGCGTGTGGCACTCGCCGCAATGGCCGAGCACGTTGACCAGGTAATCGCCGCGGTTGACCGCGACGCTGCGCTTCGGATCCGGCGCAAACCCGCCCGGCGTGAAATAAAGCCACTTCCAGAATCGCACCAGGAAGCGCAGGTTGAACGGAAAGCCCACGTCGTGGGTCTGGTTCTGCCGGGGGCTCGGCGGCAGCGCGCGAAGATAGGCCCACAGATCCTTCAGGTCGGCATCCGTGATGCGCGCGAACGACGGATACGGAAACGCCGGGAAGTAGTGGGCCCCGTCCGGCCTCAGTCCCTCTCGAATCGCACGCGCGAAGTCCGCCTCCGACCACTTGCCGATCCCGGCGACCGGGTGCGGCGTGATATTGGGACCGAAAAAGGTGCCGAACGGCGTCTTCAGGGCGCGGCCGCCCGCGTAGGCGACCGCGTTATCCCTGGCTTCGGTATGGCAGCCAAGGCAGCCGGCGGCGCTGGCAACATATTCGCCGCGCCGCGCCGCCGGGTCCGAGAGCTGCATGCCTGGCCGTGGCGCCTGCGGCGCCGCGGCGGCAGGCTGCGCCTGCGGCGCCGGAGCCGACGTCGTCGACGCGGGGGGCGGTGGGGGCGGAGGCGGAGGCGGCACCTGCGCGAACCCGTCGCCCGCCAGCACGCCGACCAAAAGCAGAAGCCCCGCCAGGGCGGGGCTTCGCGACGCCGCCATCACCAACGGCGAACGTCCACTACTTGGCGCGGAACCCGTCGTGGCAGGCGCCGCAGGTCTTGCCGACCGCGCCGAAAGCCTGCTTCACGCCGGCTTCATCGCGCGCGCGCGCAGCCTGCCCGAGCCTCGCGATCTCCGTCTGCATGCGCTCGGCGATCTCGTCGAACTTCGCCTTCTGCGAATAGGCCTCCGGCAGCGTGCGGCTCTTCTCGCCCTTGGTGCTGTCGTGGAATCCGTCCCACGGCATCTGCGACAGGTTCTCGAGGTAGGTCGCATTGCGCGCCACGGCATCCGCGTTGTACGGCACCTTGCCCGAGGCCATGCCGGCAACGGGGCCCCAGTACTTGGCGATCAGCGTCATCGCCGCCTGGCGCTGCTTGACCAGGACATCCGGCTTGGCCTGCGCCAGCGCCTCGGTTGCCACGCCCAGTGCGAGGGCCGCGCCAGCGACCGCTACAGTCATGATCCTGTTCATTGCCTTCCTCCTTGATTTTTCGGGATTACCGCCGACTAACACCGACCCGGCCGGATTTATTCCGCCGGCCCGGGGGCTCAGCGCAGTCCGGCGGCGTACTCCGCGACCGCCTGGATTTCCCGGTCGCTCATCCTCGCGGCCACGCCCCGCATCATGCCGTTGGGATCGTTGGCGCGCGCGCCGCTGCGGAACGCCTTCAGCTGCGCGTCGATGTACTCGGCGAACTGGCCGGCGATGCGCGGATACTGCACGGGCATGCCGGCGCCGGCGGGACCGTGGCAACCGGCGCAGGCCGGCAGGCCCGACGCCGGATTGCCGCCGCGGTAGAGCTTCTGGCCCAGCGCCGCAAGCTCCTTGTCCTTCGCCGCCGCCGGCTTCAGCTTCTGCGAGGCGTAGTAGGCTGCGACATTCCTCATGTCGTCAGCAGAAAGGGCCGCGACCATGCCCGCCATCACCGCGTTCTCGCGCTCGGCCTTCTTGCCGCCTTGCGGCTTGAAGTTCACCAGCTGGCGATGGAGGTACTCGGGAATCTGGCCCGCAAGCTTCGGATTCGCGGCCGCCGGGCTGTTGCCATCGGCGGCATGGCAGGCGGCGCAGACCTGGCTCGCGATCTGCTGGCCCTTGGCGAGGTCGGGCTTCGCGGCCACTTGGGCCGAAGCGCTCCCGGCGACCAGGACCAGGGACACTGCCAACGTACCCACGATGCTGCGAACCATGCCGAAGCTCCCCGCCCAAAGCGCACGAAAGCCGCGATTTTAATAGGATTTCCGCGATCCGGCACGATCCGCCCCAGATGACCGCCTTCTCCCAGACCCGATTCCTCACCTCCGCAGTGGGCCCGGCCGGCTTTCCGCCCGAGGATCGCCCGGAAATTGCCTTCGCCGGGCGCTCCAACGTGGGCAAGTCGAGCGCCATCAACGCCCTGGCCAACCACAAGCGCCTGGCCTTCGCGAGCAAGACCCCGGGGCGCACCCAGACCATCAATTTCTTCGAGCTCGGTTCCGCGGGTCGGCTGGTGGACCTGCCCGGCTACGGCTACGCGGCGGTGCCCGAGGCGATGCGGGCGCAATGGGATGCGCTGGTCGGCGGCTACCTCGGCAACCGCGGCTGCCTCGCCGCCGTGGTGGTGCTCATGGACATCCGGCATCCGCTGAAGGACCACGACCTGCATCTTTTCGAGTGGCTCCGGCCGTTGGGTACCAAGCTGCTGGTGCTGCTGACGAAGGCGGACAAGCTCTCGCGCACCGCAGCCGCGGCGACGCAGGCAAAGGTCCAGGCCGCGCTGCGCGCCAGGGCGATCCACGCCGAGGTGATGCTGTTCTCGGCACCCAGGAAGCTGGGCGTGGATGAGGCGAGAAGCCTGCTCCAGCACTGGCTGGAGCAGGCGGTGGAGAATAAAAGGCCCCCGGCAATGGGGAAAGCAACCGGGGGCGAAGAGCCTTGATTGGATCAAGGCAACCCGCTCAGGGAGGAGAAGCGGGAGACGGCTCGCACCGTCTGCAGGTAAGATGCCCCGCGCGGCAAAAAGTTCCGGCAAGCGCCGACGACCCGAAAACCTCCTGGAAATCTCCTGAATAATCAGCGCCATGAAAATACTCGGTGCCTTCCCAGCCGTCCGCATGCGCCGCATGCGGCGCGACGAGTTCTCCCGCCGCCTGATGCGCGAGAACGTCCTGACCGCGAATGACCTGATCTACCCGGTGTTCATCATCGAGGGCAAAAACCGCGTCGAGAACGTGGCTTCCATGCCCGGCGTGGAGCGGATGACGGTGGACCGGTTGCTCGCGCACGCCGAGCAATGCGCGAAGCACCGGATCCCGGCGCTGGCGCTGTTTCCGTCCATCGACCAGAATCTGAAGACGCTGGACGGACGGGAAGCCTTCAATCCGAAAGGGCTGATTCCGCGCGCCGTGGCTGCGCTGAAGAAGCGCTTTCCGGAACTGGGCGTCATGACCGACGTCGCGCTCGATCCCTACACCTCGCACGGGCAGGACGGCGTCATCGATGCCGGGGGCTACATTCTCAACGACGTGACCCTCGACGTACTGGCGAAGCAGGCGCTGGCGCAGGCCGCCGCCGGCGTGGACATCGTCGCGCCCTCGGACATGATGGACGGGCGCATCGGCCGCATCCGCCAGGCGCTGGAGAAAAAGGGCCACGTCCACACGAAGATCATGGCCTACTCCGCGAAGTACGCCTCCGGCTTCTATGGCCCGTTCCGCGACGCGGTGCGCTCGGCAAAGAACCTGGGCAAGTCCGACAAGAAGACCTACCAGATGGACCCGGCCAACTCCGACGAGGCGCTGTGGGAAGTGGGCCTCGACCTTGCCGAGGGCGCCGACATGGTGATGGTGAAGCCCGGCATGCCGTACCTCGACATCGTGCGACGCGTGAAGGACGAGTTCCGCGCGCCGACCTTCGCCTACCAGGTGTCGGGCGAGTACGCGATGCTGCGCGCGGCGATCGCCAACGGCTGGTTGCCTGAATCCTGCATCATGGAATCCCTGCTCGCGTTCAAGCGCGCCGGCGCTGACGGCATCCTTACCTACTTCGCGCTCGACGCGGCGAAGGCACTCGCGAAGGGCGCCTAGGCCCGACTCAGCCGAACACCAGCGCCACCCCGTTCGCCTGGTCCGCGCCGACCGCGAACGACCCGTCCTTCAGCGCCACGGGCTCGAATCCGCCGCGGCGAACGGCGGCCGCGGCGCGTGCACGGTCCGCGACTCGGATGAACAGCGAGGCCACGAACGGCCGCGCGCGCACGGGCAGCTGCACGCCGTCGAGCCGTTGCCCGAGGCGGCTGCGCGATGCCAGCGCAACGGGCGCGCTGCCCGTGGCGACCAGGTGCCCTTCCTCGATTCGCGTTGCCGGGACGTCGAACAGGCGCGCATAGCTCGCCGCCGCGATTGCCGGATCCTCGGCCACCACCGCCAGCGCGGCGATGCCGAGCGCGCCCACCGCATGGCCCTGGAACTCGCGGCGCCAAACCAGGTTCCGGGTGAAGTGCTGGCAGAGGAACGCGCGGCAGCCCGGCGTCGCCTCCGGCGGCAGCTGCACGATGCGGAACTGGGCGTCGCCCAGCCGCTCCACCGGGCGCGAGAAATCGAGCGGCGGATCGGCCGCGATGCCGGCAGCGGAAAGCTCGGCGTGCGCCCCCGCGGCGTCCGAGGTCGCCAGCGCCACCGCTGCCAGGCCTTCGGCCTTCGACAGGAAGTCGGTGAAGTACTGCATCGCCGGGTGCGGCCTGGGCACCGCGAGCAGCTCGACGTAGTCGCGCTCGAACATGATGCAGTGGTTCTGCGAGCCGAGCGTGTGATAGCCCCTCGGCGTCAGCGTGAAGCCGAGGCGCGCGTAGGTGTCCTGCGCGCCATCGAGGTCGCGCACCAGGATGACCACGTGGTCCAGCCCGTCGAGGTGTCTGCGCATCGCCCTATCCTACTCGCGCACGCGCCCGGCTACTCGCGCATGCGCTCGGGTTCGCTGCCGCGGCGCAGCGCCGGCAGCGCCAGCGTGACGAGCACGAACAGCCCGGTCGCCAGCTTCAGGTCCGCCGGCTTCAGCCCGAGCGCGAGGCCGAGCGACACCAGCTGGTAGTAGACGATCGCGCCCAGCACCGGGGCTGCCAGCTGGCGCGCCACCGTTTCGCGGCCGATCAGGGTCTCGCCGATGATCACCGCCGCCAGGCCGTTGATGAGCACGCCGAACCCCATGTGCACGTCGGCGAATCCCTGCAGCTGGACGGCCACCGCGCCGGCGAACGCCGACAGGCCGTTGGCGAGGGCGAGTCCGGCGAGGATGTAGGTCCAGGGATTGATCCCGAGCCCGGGCGCGAGGACCGCGTTGGCGCCGACGGCCCGCATCGACAGGCCGACCTCGGTGGACAGGAACCACAGCAGTCCGGCCAGCGCGAGCGCCATCAGCACTCCGAGGACCGCGATCTGCAGCTTGACGTCGGTCACCACGGCGGGCGAAATCCAGTGCAGCACCGAATCCATGCCGATGAGCGCGACGTTCGACTTGCCCAGCACGCGCAGGTTGACGCTGTACAGGATGGTCATGATGAGGATCCCGGCCAGCAGCGTGTTGATGCGAAAGCGCAGGTGCACGAACGCGGTGGTGAGCCCGGCCAGCATCCCGCCGCAGACCGCGAGCACGGTCGCCGCGAGCGGATTCAGGCCGGCGACCATCAGCGCCGCGCACAGGCAGCCGCCCAGCGGGAAGCTGCCTTCGCTGGTCAGGTCGGGGAACGCGAGCAGGCGGAACGGAATCATCACGCCCAGGGCGACGAAGGCGTAGAGCAGGCCCTGCGCCAGGGTGACCGGCACCAGGTTCCAGAACGAGGCGAGGACCTCCATCACGCGAGCAGCAGCTTGTCGTCGGCGAGATGGAAGCGCGCCACCAGGGACTCGACCGTGAGGCGCCGCTTGGCCTCGCCCGCTTCGTCGAGCAGCACGCGCCCGGCGTCCATCATCAGCAGCCGGTCGCCGAAACGGATCGCGTGCTGCATGTTGTGGGTGATCATCAGCGTCGTCAGCCGGGCCGCGGCCACGGCGCGCAGCGTCGCCGCCATCACCAGTTCCGCGGTCTTCGGGTCGAGCGCCGCGCAGTGCTCGTCGAGCAGCAGCACGCTGGGCGCCGCGATGACCGCCATCGCGAGCGCCAGCACCTGGCGCTGGCCGCCGGAGAGCACGCCGGCGCGGGCGCCCAGGCGCGCTTCCAGTCCCAGGCCATAGGGTTCCAGCGCCGCCGCGAAGCGCGCGCGCCGCGCCGCGCCCAGAGCCCGGCCGAAGCCGGGCCCGCTGCCGCGCAGCTCCGCCAGCGCGAGGTTCTCCTCCACCGTCAGCGCCGGCAGCGTGCCCAGCATCGGGTCCTGCACCACGCGCGCCACCAGGCGCGCGCGGCGGTGCTGCGGCCAGCGGGTGACGTCGCGGCCGTCGATCTCGACCGAACCCGAGTCGAGCCCGGTCGCGCCGGCGATCGCGTTGAGCAGCGTCGACTTGCCGGCGCCGTTGGAGCCGATCACCACGGCGAAGGCGCCCGGCGCCAGCTCCAGCGTGACGCCGTCCAGCGCCGCGCGCTCGTCGGCAGTGCCGCGGTGGAAGCGCTTCTCCGCCCGCGACAGGCGGACCATCAGTCGATCAGGCCCTTGGCGAGCGCCGGCGGCACCTCGATCTTCCACTGCGCGGCCTGCTTGCGGCTGATGACGATGGAATAGTCGTCGGCGCCGGGCCGGTGCGGCGCGATCGCCGCGGGCTTCTCGCCCTTGAGGATCCGCGCCGCGATGCGGCCGGCGTTGGCGCCCATGCGCTCGTAGGACAGCGCGTGGGCGGCGAGGAACTGGTGCTGGCGCACCGGCGTGTCCAGGGTGTTGATCGCCGGCACGCCGATGCGCTGCGTGGTGGCGGCGATCACCGGCAGGCTGGTCTGCAGGATGTTCGACTGGATGACGAACACCGCGTCCACCTTGCCCTGCAGCGACTGCAGCCGCTGCGGGATGTCGGCGGCGGCGTCGATGCCGACCTCGGCGATCTCGAAGCCGTGCTTCGGCGCCGCGGCCCGCATCTCCTTCATGTTGGAGATGTCGTTGTCCTCGCCCGGGTTGTACGGAATGCCAAGGCGCTTCGCCTTCGGCAGCAGCTGGCGCACGAAGGCGAGCGAGGCGTTGAAGTCCGGGTACAGCGTCGCGCCGGTGTGGGTATCCGAGCCCTTGTCCCAGGACGGCACGATCTTGGCGACCACCGGATCCACCACCGACATGAACACGATCGGGATCGACTTGTCGGTCACCACCCGGATCGAGGACTGCGCCACCGGCGTGGTCACCGCCACGATCAGCGCCGGCTTCTTCGCCTGCGCGTTGGTGAGCAGCTGCGGGATCAGGGTGCGGTCGAAGTTGATGTGCTGGTCGTCGAAGGCGATGTCCTTGCCTTCGGCCAGGCCCTGCCGGACCACCTCCGCCTTGAAGCCGTTCACGGCGGCGCGCAAGGCGGGGTGCTCGCCGAAGTTGGCGATGGCGATGAGCCTGGGCTGCGCCAGCGCGGGCAGCGAGACCAGGGCGAGGAGCAAAGCGGCGGCGCGGAGCGGCATGGCCATCCTTTCTGGGCGGGAAGCGAAGGATGGTAGGCGGTTCGCGCGCGCTCCACAACCGCGCCGCCCGGCGCGGCTAGCCCGGCAGCAGAAGCTCCAGGGTCTTCAGGAAGCGCTCGGCGTCCTGGTAGCCGACCACCCGCAGGCCGCGGATCTCCCTGCCGTTCTCGTCGAAGAAGATGATCCCGGGGGGGCCGAACAGGCGGAAGCGCCGCAGCAGCTCCTTGTGCGCGTCGCTGTTGGCGGTGACGTCGGCCTGCAGCAGCAGCATGCGCTCCAGCTTCGCCCTGACGCGCGGGTCGCTGAAGGTAAACGCCTCCATCTCCTTGCAGGAGACGCACCAGTCGGCATAGAAGTCCAGCATCACCGGGCGGCCGGGCGCGCGCAGCTTCGCATCCAGTTCGGCGGAGGAATCGACGCGAACGAACGGCGTGCCTTCCTTCGCCGGGCTGATCGCGGGGCCGATGACCGGCCAGGCCACCCACGCCGCCACCGCGATCAGCAGCGCGCCGAAGAAGCGCTGCACGTGCTTCATCCACGGCCCGGCCTTGGGCAGCAGCGCGCCGCCGGAGACGCCCACCGCGATCAGCGGCAGGCCCATGCCGAGGGCCATCACGAACAGGGCCGCGCCGCCCAGCGCGAGGTCGCGCGTCTGGCCGATGTAAAGCAGCGCGCCGGCGAGCGGCGCGGCGACGCAGGGGCTGACGATGATGGCGGAGAACGCGCCCATCGCGGCCACCGAGGCGACGCGCCCGCCGGTGAGCCGGCCCTGCGCCACCTGCAGGCGCTGGCGCAGGAATCCGGGCAGCTGCAGCTCGTAGAGGCCGAACATGGACAGCGCGAGCGCCACGAACACCAGCGCGAACCCGAGCAGCACCCAGGCGTTCTGCAGGGCGGCGGCGATGTAGGTGCCCGACCAGCCGGCGGCGGCGCCGGCGGCGGCATACATGACCGCCATTCCCAGCACGTAGGCGGCCGAGAGCAGCAGGCCGCGCAGCTTGCCGGCGCGCGCGCCCTCGCCCGCGATGATGCTCGACAGGATCGGGATCATCGGCAGCACGCAGGGCGTGAAGGCGAGCAGCAACCCCAGGCCGAGGAAGCTCGCCAGCACCAGCGCAAGGTTGCCCGACTCGAACAGCTGCGCCATCTCGAGGTCGCTGGCGCGGCCGGCGAGCTCGAGCAGGCTGCCGAACGTTCCGCCGTTCGACGCGCCTCCCCCGTCGGCGAACGCGGCCATGCGCAAGGACACCTGCGAGTCCATCGGCACGTAGCACACGCCCGCGTCGGCGCAGCCCTGCGAGGTGACCTTGAGGCGCAGCGTGCCGTCGGGGCTGTCCACCGGGATGCGGATGGCGACGCGCTGGCGATAGGTCTCCACTTCGCCGAAGAACTCGTCCTTCTTGCGCTCGCCGGCCGGGAAGTCCGCGGCACCCAGCTTGGCGCCGGGCTGGGCCGCGAAGCGGAACTTGTCGCGGTACATGTAGTAGCCGTCGGCGATGACGAAGCTCACCTCCGCGGTGCGCGCATCCACCGCCCGGGCCGAGATGCGAAACGCCTTCTCGGGTTCGAGCAGGTCCTCCGGGTTGACCGCATGCACGGAACCGGAGGCAAGCGCGAGGAGCAGGAGAAGGATGCGGATCACGGGGGCGTGGGTGAGTCGGTCTGGGCCGCGATCCATGTCAGGTAGTCAGGCAGGCCGCGCTCGATTGGGACCGCAATGATCTCCGGAAGTTCGTAGGGATGGGCGGCGCGGATCGCGGCCTCGAGCGCGCCATAGCGCTCCGCGGTCGTCTTCGCCAGCAGCGGGTGCTCCTCGTCGCGCTGCAGTCCGCCCTTCCAGCGGTATACCGAGCGGCAGGGCGCGAGCAGATTGACGCAGGCGGCAAGCCGCTGCTCGACCAAAGCCTCGGCAAGGCGCTCGGCCGCCGCGCGGTCAGGCAGGTTGGTCAGCACCAGCAATGCGGGCATGGTTCAGTCCTTCAAGCACCGTCGGATAAGCAAGGCGCAGGCCGAGCACGCGCTTCAGGCGCGTGTTGTCGAGCCGCCGCGACTCGCCCATGAACGACAGCAACTCCGGGCGGATGCGCGCCGCGGCTTCGGCCCGCGGGATGCGTGGCGGGCGCGGCAGGCCGGCATAGTCGGCGACCAGGTCCATCCATTCACCCATTCTCAGGCGGCTGTCGTCGCTCGTATTGTAGGTCCCGGGGGGCGCATCGGGCTCCAGCGCCCTCGCGCAGGCCGCGGCGAGGTCCCCGGCATGGATGTGGTTGGTGAACACGTCGTCCTCGTCCCGCAGCACCGGCGTGCCGGCGCGCAGGCGTTCCAGGGGCAACCGGTCCGCGGCGTAGATGCCGGGCGCGCGCAGCACGACCAAGTCAACGCCCTGCGCCGTGCACCATAGTGCAAGCCGGCGCTCCGCGTCGACTCGCCGGATCGCGCGCGGGGTCTGCGGATTCACCGCCCTCGACTCGTCCACCACGGCGCCGGCGCAGTCGCCGTAGACGCCGCTCGTGCTGACGTAGACCAGGCGGCTGGGTAGAATGCGGGCCTTCGCCAGCGCCGCGAGCAGGTTCGCGGTGCGCGGGTCGGTATCCCCGCTGGGCGGGGGCGGCGCGCAGTGGAGCACGGCGTCGGCTTCGATCTCGCGCAGGGTTTCGGGCCGGTCGAGGTCGAAGCCCGTTGCGCGCGAACCCCGCCGGCAATCGAACACGGATTCCAGGCGCGGCAAGGCACGGCGCGCGATGTCGCCAAATCCGGCAATCAGCAAGCGCTTCTTCACAGCGGACATTGTATGCACACAGTCACGGTCCAGCCCGCAGGCCAGGCCTTCCAGGTCGAGGAGGGCGAGGCCGTGCTCGCCGCGGCGCTGCGCCAGGGAATCATGCTGCCCTACGGCTGCAAGAACGGCGCCTGCGGCAGCTGCAAGGGAAAGGTCGTCTCCGGCAGCGTGGACTACGGCAGCTACCAGAGGAAGGCGCTGACCGACGAGGAGAAGGCGCAGGGCAAGGCGCTCTTCTGCCAAGCGAAGGCGCTGTCGGACCTGGTGATCGAGGCGCGCACGGTCGCGGCCGCCGGGGACATCCAGGTCAGGACCCTCCCCTGCCGCGTGCAGAGGATGGAGCGCCTCGCCGACGACGTCATGGCGCTACACCTCAAGCTGCCGGCCAATGAGAAGCTGGTGTTCCTCGCCGGACAGTACCTCGAGTTCCTGCTGAAGGACGGCGCGCGGCGCAGTTTTTCGATGGCGAACGCGCCGCACGACGCCGAGCTGCTGCAGCTGCACGTGCGTCACGTCGCCGGCGGCCAGTTCACCGACCACGTCTTCGGCAAGATGAAGGAGCGCGACATCCTGAGGTTCGACGCGCCGCTGGGCACCTTCTTCCTGCGCGAGGATTCCGACAAGCCCATCGTGTTCGTCGCCTCCGGCACCGGCTTCGCGCCCATCAAGGCGGTGATCGAGCACATGATTCACAAGGGCATCGCGCGACCGATGACCCTGTACTGGGGCGGGCGGCGGCCCAAGGACCTGTACATGAATGCGCTGGCCGAGGGCTGGGCGGCGCAGGGACATCTCAAGTACGTGCCGGTGATCTCGGATGCCCTGCCCGAGGACAACTGGACCGGGCGCACCGGGTTCGTCCACCGCGCGGTGATGCAGGACTTCCCGGACCTGTCCGGGCACCAGGTCTACGCCTGCGGCGTGCCGATCATGGTGGATTCGGCGAAGAAGGACTTCATCGGGCAGTGCCGGCTGCCGGAAGAAGAGTTCTACGCCGACACCTTCACCACCCAGGCGGACCTGGCACCCCGCTAGGCGGCGGCCAATGTGCACGATCGTGCACATTGGCCGGCCCCG
>CAZMDA010000021.1:0-56135 GCA_964564865.1 uncultured Bordetella sp.
GCCCCGCGCCGCGCGCCGCGACGCCGCCGCCGAAGCCCGCGGCACCCGCCGCCGGCGCCGAGGAGGATTGGGACTTCACCGCGATCGCGCCGGCCAAGCCCGCGGCGCCCGCGCCCAAGCCGACGCTGGACCTCGCCGCCGCCGCGCGCGCCGATTCGGAGAAGAAAGCCAAGGAACAGGAACAGTTCGACTATCGCGCCCGCGAGCAGGCGGAAGCGAAGGCCAAGGCCGAGGCCGCGGCGCGGGCGAAGGCCGAGGCGGAGGCGAAGGCGCGGGCGGCGGCCGAGGCGGCGGCCCGGGCGAAGGCGGAGGCCGAAGCGAAGGCGCAGGCCGCGGCGGAGGCGGCGGCGCGGGCCGCGGCCGAGGCCGAGGCGAAGATCAAGGCGGCGCGCGATGCGGCGGTGCGCATGGCCGCCGAGGCGAAGGCGAAGGCCGAAGCCGACGCCCGGGCGAAGTCCGAAGCGGCCGAGGCGCGCGCGCGCAAGGAAGCCGAGGACAAGGCCCGGATCGAGGCGGAGCTGAACGCGAAGCTGGAGGCCGAGAGGAAGGCGCGCGAGGAGGCCGAGAAGAAGGCCGCCGAGGCCGCGGAAACGGCGCGGCGCGAGCTGGAGGAGAAGGCGAAGCGCGACGCCGAGGAATTGCGCCAGAAGCTGGAAGCCGAGATGCGCGCCAAGCTCGAGGAAGAGCGCGCCAAGGCCGAGGCCGAAAGGAAGGCGCGCGAGGAGGAAGAGCGCAAGCGGCGCGAGGAGGAAGAGGCGCGGCGGCGCAAGGAGGAGGAAGAGCGCCGGGCGAAGGAAGAGGCCGAGAGGAAGGCGCGCGAGGAAGAGGAGCGCAAACGGCGCGAGGAGGAAGAGCGCCGCCGCAGGGAGGAAGACGAGCGGCGCGCGAAGGAAGAGGCCGAGAGGAAGGCGCGCGAGGAGGAGGAGCGCAAGCGGCGCGAGGAGGAAGAGGCGCGGCGCAAGGAAGAGGAAGAGCGCCGCGCGAAGGAAGAGGCCGCGAGGAAAGCGCGCGAGGACGAGGAGCGCCGGGCGAAGGAGGAAGCCGACGCCAGGGCGAAGGCGGAGGCCGAGCGCAAGGCGAAGGAAGAGTCCGAGCGCAAGGCACAGGAGGAGGCCGGGAGGAAGGCGCGCGAGGAGGAAGAGGCTCGCCGGGCGAAGGAAGAGGACGAGCGCAAGCGCAGGGCCGAGGAGGAGCGGCGCGAGCGGGAAGCCGCCGAGCGCCAGGCGAAGGAGGAAGCCGAGCGCAGGGCCGCCGCGCCTGCCGCGTCCGCCGCCTCCGCCGCGCCTGCGGCGGCGCCGGCCAAGGCGCCCGCCGACGACCTGCTCGCCGACCTGGACGCGTTCTCCCAGCGCGAGGAGGAGGAAGCCCGGGCCAAGGAAGAGGCCGAGAAGAAGGCCAAGGAAGAGGCCGCGCGCAAGGCGCGCGAGGCCGAGGAGCGGCGCCAGCGCGAGGAAGCGGAGGCGCGCCAGCGCGAAGAGGACGAGCGCCGGCGCAAGGAAGAGGACGCGCGCCGCGAGCGCGAGGCGGCCGAGCAGCGCGAGCGCGAGGAAGCCGAGCGCAAGGAACGCGAGGAGGCCGAGCGCAAGCAGAAGGCGAAGGACGCGGCCGCGGCGGCGAAGAAGGCGGCGGCCAAGGCCGCCGCGCCGGCCGGCGGCGCCGATGACGACATCGTCGTCACCGACGACGACCTCGACATGGAGGACGTGAAGCGGGACGAGAAGGCGCTCTCGGCCGAGGCCCGCAAGCGCGCGCGCGAGGAGTCGCGCCAGGACGGCACCGCCACCTCCACGGTCCCGCCCAAGGCGCGCAAGCCGGTCAAGTGGGGCAAGCCGCTCGCCATCGGCCTGTTCGCCGTGCTGGTGGGCGGCGTCGGCCTCCTGCACGTGATGCCGGTGGCCACCGGCGACTACGAGAAGGCGGCCTCCGAGGCGCTCGGCATGCCGGTGAAGATCGGCTCCGGCCGGCTGTCGCTGCTGGCCGGGGTGGAGTTGAAGTTCGAGCGCGTCGCCGTCGGCGACGCGATGAACGCTTCGGTGGTGCGCGGCAGCCCGGACCTGGGTTCGCTGTTCGGCGCGCGCAAGAGGTTCAGCCGGATCGAACTGGAGGGCGTGTCCCTATCGCAGGCGAACCTGGGCGCGGGCCTGTTCGGCAAGGTCGGGGGCGGCGACTTCAGCGTCGCGCGCGTGGTGGCGAAGCAGGTCAAGCTGGAGGGCCCGCTGGCGCTGCCGGCGCTCGACCTCGAGGCCGTCGTCGGCGGCGGCGGGGCGGTGCAGGCGGTCACGCTGAGCGGCCCGGAGAAGCTGCGCGTCGTGCTCTCGCCGCAGGGCAACGACGTGAGCGTCGACATCAGCGCCGGGGCGCTGGCGATGCCCTTCGTGCCGGGCCTCAACCTGGTGGATTTCGGCCTCAAGGGGACTGCCACCCGGCAGGGACTCACGGTGTCCGCGTTCGATGGCCGCGCCTATGACGGCGTGATCAGCGGCACCGGCCGCATCCGCTGGGGCGCGACCTGGACGGCCGAAGGCGAGGTGCGCATGCGCGGGGTCAACGCCGCGGTGTTCGCGCCGACCCTGGTGTCCGAGGGCAAGGCCGAGGGCCGCGGCGCCTACAGCCTGTCCGGGCCGGTGCCGGCCAGGCTGCACGAGGGCGCGCGGCTCGAGGGCAACTTCAAGATCGAGAAGGGCGTCCTGGGCAGCTTCGATCTGTCGCGCGCGCTGCAGACCGGCGGGGCGCAGTCGGGCGGGCGCACGCTGTTCAACGAGCTGAACGCCCAGGCGGTCTACGACAAGGGCGTCACGCAGCTGCGCAACGTCGTGATCACCGCCGGCGCCATGAACGCCAGCGCCAGCCTGGACATCGACGCCGGCGGGACGCTGGCCGGGCGCATCGCCGCCGAGGTGAAGACCCCGGCGCAGGTGCAGCGCGCGACGCTCAGCATCGGCGGCAAGCTGCAGGATCCGCAGATCAGGAAATAATCTGTCCTCCACCGTCTCACGATTCCGCGGCGCCCGCGCGCTGTCGGAGTTCCGGCTGGCGAAGCTGCTGTCCCGCATCAAGGCCGTGCACCCGGGGGCGCGCGCGCTGGCGGCGGAGTACTGGCATTTCGTCGAGTCCGGGTCCCCGCCCGCCGCGGCCGAGCGCGCGCTGCTGGAGCGCCTGCTGCGCTACGGCGAGCCGGCGGCCGAGGCCGCGGGCGAGATGTTCCTCGTCGCGCCGCGCCTGGGCACCATCTCGCCCTGGTCCTCCAAGGCTACCGACATCGCGCGAAATTGCGGCCTGGGCGGCGTGCGGCGCATCGAGCGCGCCATCGCCTACCGGGTCGATTGCGGCGCGCAGCCCTCGGCCGCGCAGCGCGCGGCGATCGGGGCGCTGCTGCATGACCGCATGACCGAGACGGTGCTGGACGCGCTGGAGCAGGCGGACGGCCTGTTCCGCCACATCGCGCCCCGGCCGCTGGGCCACGTCGCGCGCGACGGGCTGGAGGAGGCCAACCGGCGCCTGGGCCTCGCGCTGTCGGAGGACGAGATCGCCTACCTGCGCGCCGCGTACGACGCGCTCGGGCGCGACCCGACCGACGCCGAGCTCACCATGTTCGCGCAGGCCAACTCGGAGCACTGCCGGCACAAGATCTTCAACGCCGAGTGGATCGTGGACGGGGAGAAGTCGCCGCAGTCGCTGTTCGGCATGATCCGGCACACCCACGCCGCCAACCCGCAGGGCACGGTGCTCGCCTACTCGGACAACGCCGCCATCCTCCAGGGCCGGCGCGCGAAGCGCTTCTATGCCGGCGCCGACGGCGTCTACGGGCCGCACGACGAGCTCACGCACACGGTGGTGAAGTGCGAGACCCACAACCACCCGACCGCGATCTCGCCCTTCCCGGGCGCGGCCACCGGCGCCGGGGGCGAGATCCGCGACGAGGGCGCCACCGGGCGCGGCGCCAAGCCCAAGGCGGGCCTGGTGGGCTACTCGGTGTCCCACCTGCGCATCCCCGGCGCGATGCAGCCCTGGGAGGCCAGGGACCCCGGCAAGCCGGGCCGCATCGTGTCGGCGCTGGAGATCATGCTCGAGGGGCCGATCGGCGCCGCGTCGTTCAACAACGAGTTCGGCCGGCCCAACCTCGCGGGCTACTTCCGCACGCTGGAGATGGAGGCGGCGGGCGTGGTGCGCGGCTACCACAAGCCGATCATGCTGGCGGGCGGCATCGGCAACATCGCCGACGCGCATGGGAAGAAGGCCGCGCTCCCTCCCGGAAGCCTGATGCTGCAGCTTGGGGGTCCCGGCATGCTGATCGGCATGGGCGGCGGCGCGGCCTCCTCCCTGGGCGCCGGGAGCAACACCGAGGACCTGGACTTCGACTCGGTGCAGCGCGGCAACGCCGAGATCCAGCGCCGCGCGCAGGAGGTCATCGACCGTTGCTGGCAGCTGGGCGCGGACAACCCGATCCTGTCCATCCACGACGTCGGCGCGGGCGGGCTGTCGAACGCGCTGCCCGAGCTCGCGCATGGCGCCGGCCGCGGCGCGGCGCTCGATCTCAGGAAGATTCCGTCGGAGGACAGCGGCATGTCGCCGCGCGAGATCTGGTGCAACGAGGCGCAGGAGCGCTACGTGCTCGCCATCGCGCCGGAATCGCTCGCCCGCTTCACCGAGCTGTGCGCGCGCGAGCGCTGCCCCTTCGCGGTGCTGGGCCGCGCCACCGCCGAGGGCCGGCTGGTGGTCGAGGACCCGCAGCTGGGCGGGCGCGTCGTGGACATGAGCATGGACACGCTGCTCGGCAAGCCGCCGCGGATGCTGCGCGACGTGAAGCGGGTGAAGCCCGCGCTGCCGGCGCTGTCGCTGGAGGGGATCGAGCTGACGGAGGCGGTCCTGCGCGTCCTGCGCCACCCGGCGGTGGCCGACAAGACCTTCCTCATCGCCATCGGCGACCGCACCGTCGGCGGCCTGTGCTCGCGCGACCCGTTCGTCGGCCCCTGGCAGGTGCCGGTGGCCGATTGCGCCGCCACGCTGCTGGATTTCGACGGCTACGGCGGCGAGGCCTATGCCATCGGCGAGCGCACGCCGCTCGCGCTCATCGACGCGCCGGCCTCCGGCCGCATGGCGGTGGGCGAGGCCCTGACCAACCTGGCGGCGGCGCGCGTCGAGGCGCTGGATCGCGTGAAGCTGTCGGCGAACTGGATGGCGGCCGCCGGCTATCCGGGCGAGGACGCCGCGCTCCACGACACCGTGCGCGCGGTCGCGCTGGAGCTGTGCCCGGCGCTGGGCGTCGCCATCCCGGTGGGCAAGGATTCCCTGTCCATGCGCACCGCCTGGCAGGAGGGCGGCGCGCACAAGGAAGTGGTGGCGCCGCTCTCGCTCGTCGTGTCGGCGTTCGCGCCGCTGCCGGATGCGCGCAAGGTGCTCACGCCGCGCCTGCGCACCGACGCCGGCGACACCGAGCTGTGGCTGCTGGACCTGGGGGCCGGCCGCAATCGCCTGGGCGGCTCGATCCTGGCGCAGGTGTACTCCCGGCTGGGCGATCGCTGCCCCGACCTGGACGATCCGGCGCTGCTGAAGGCCTTCTTCAACGCGATCCTGCGCCTGGCCGACGAGGGCCTGCTGCTCGCCTACCACGACCGCTCCGACGGCGGCCTGTTCGCCACCGTCTGCGAGATGGCCTTCGCCGGCCGCTGCGGGGTGACGCTGAACCTGGACGCGCTCGCGTTCGACGGCTGGACCGACGACGTCGACGGCTTCAAGCAGGGCGGGTCCTACGGCGGCGAGCACCAGCTGGCCGGCCGCCTGCGCGAGCGCATGCTGGAGGCGCTGTTCGCCGAGGAGCTGGGGGCGGTGGTGCAGATCCGCGCCCGCGACCGCGAGCGCGTGCTGGCGGTGCTGCGGGAGGCGGGCGTGCACGGCTGCGCCCACCTGGCCGGGTTCCCCAACCCGCGCGACGAGATCGCCTTCACGCGCAGCGCGAAGAAGGTGTTTGCGGAGAAGCGCGCGGTGCTGCAGCGCGCCTGGTCCGAGACCAGCTTCCGCATGCAGCAGCTGCGCGACAACCCGGACTGCGCGCAGGAGGCGTTCGACCGCGCGCTGGATGCGGAGGACCCCGGGCTGTCGTTCGCGCTCGCCTACGACCCGGCCGAGGACATCGCCGCGCCGTTCCTGGCGCGCGGCGCGCGGCCCAGGGTGGCCATCCTGCGCGAGCAGGGCGTCAACAGCCAGGTGGAGATGGCCGCGGCGTTCCACCGCGCCGGCTTCGAGGCGGTGGACGTGCACATGTCGGACGTGATCGCCGGCCGCGCCACGCTGGAAGGATTCCGCGGCCTCGCCGCCTGCGGCGGCTTTTCCTACGGCGACGTGCTGGGCGGCGGCCAGGGCTGGGCGAAGTCGATCCTGTTCAACGCCCGCGCGCGCGGCCAGTTCGAGGCCTTCTTCGCGCGCGGCGACACCTTCGCCCTGGGCTCCTGCAACGGCTGCCAGATGATGGCGGCGCTGAAGGAGATCATCCCGGGGGCGCAGCACTGGCCGGTGTTCTCGCAGAACCGCAGCGAGCAGTTCGAGGCGCGCTTCGTCATGGTGGAGATCCCGGACAACCCGTCCATCCTCATGCGCGGCATGGCGGGCAGCCGCATGCCCATCGCCACCGCGCACGGCGAGGGCCGCGCGGTGTTCGCCGCACCGGGGGACCAGGTCCGGTCCGTGGTCGCGATGCGCTTCGTGGACCACCGCGGCGCGGTCACGCAGGCCTATCCGCTCAATCCCAACGGCTCGCCCGGCGGCATCGCCGGCCTGACCACGGCGGACGGCCGCTTCACCATCGTGATGCCGCACCCCGAGCGCGTGTTCCGCAGCATCCAGATGTCCTGGGCGCCCGACGGCGCCGGCGAGGACTCGCCCTGGATGCGCATGTTTCGAAATGCGCGGGCCTGGGTCGCCTAGAACCCCGATAATCCGCTGTTCACCAAACGGAGGAGTTGATCCATGAGCATTGTCCGCCACGAACCCGGTCCCATCCTCAGCCTGGCCGCCGAGCACGGCAACACCGTCTACCTCGCCGGCATCGTCGCCAAGAACCTGAAGGCCGACGTCAAGGGCCAGACGCAGGAGATCCTGGCCGAGATCGACCGCCTGCTCGCCAAGTGCGGCAGCTCCAAGTCGAAGATCCTGCAGGCGCAGATCTGGGTCACCGACATCCGCAACCGCGAGCCGATGAACGCGGTGTGGAACGCCTGGGTGGACCCGAACAACAAGCCGCCGCGCGCCTGCGTCGAGGCGGCCCTGGCCTCGCCCGACGCGCTGGTGGAGGTGATGGTGGTGGCGGCGAAGTAGCCGACCGGAACCCCGGCTAGAGCACGCCGGGGTAGCTGCCGCCGTCCAGCAGGATGTTCTGGCCGGTGATGTAACCCGCCTGCGCGCCGCACAGCCAGGCGCAGGCGGAGCCGAATTCCGCCACCGTCCCGAGCCGGCCGGCCGGGATCTCGCCGAGCCGCTCGGCGTCGATCTGCGCGATCGGCTTGCCCGTGGCCTTGACCAGCGCCGCGTTGCGCTTGTGGTAGAGCTCGGTGTCGAACAGGCCCGGCAGCAGGTTGTTGATGGTGACGTTGGCCCGCGCCACCACCGGATCGCGCGCGATCGCCGCCAGCACGCCGGTCAGGCCGGCGCGCGCGCCGTTGGACAGGGGCAGGTGCGCGAGCGCCGATTTCACCGAGCGCGAGGTGATGTTGACGACGCGGCCGAACCTGCGCGCCACCATCCCGTCCAGCGTGGCCTGGATGAGGGCGATGGGCGTCACCATGTTGCCGTCCACCGCCTTCAGCCAGTCCTCGCGCTTGAACTGCCGGAAGTCGCCCCCGGGAGGTCCCGCGGCATTCGTCACCAGGATGTCCGGATCGGGGCAGGCCGCGAGCGCCCTGGCGCGGCCATCCTCCGTGGTGATGTCGACCGCGATCGCCTTCACGTCCACGCCATGCGCCTGGCGCAGGTCCGCGGCGGCCTGCTCCAGCGCCGCGGCGGTGCGCGCCACGATGACGAGGTCCACGCCCTCGGCGGCAAGCGCCTCGGCGCAACCGCGCCCCAGGCCCTTGCTCGCGCCGCAGACGAGGGCGCGCCGGCCGCGGATGCCCAAGTCCATCGCGCGGCCCGCTATTGCGGCTTGATGCCGGCGTCGCGCACCACGGCCGACCAGCGGGCGACGTCCTCGGCGACGGTCTTGGCGAAGGCCTCGGCGCTGCCGCCGTTGATGGTGAGGCCCAGCTTGCCCAGGCGGTCCTTCACCTCGGGCAAGGCGATGACGCGGTTGATCTCCTTGTTCAGGGCCGCCACCGCCGCCGGCGGCGTGCCGGAGCGCACCGCGACGCCGAACCAGATGTCCATGACGTAGCCCGGCACGCCGGCCTCGGCCATGGTCGGCGCCTCGGGCATCAGCGGCGAGCGCGCGGGCGAGGTCACCGCCAGCACCCGCAGCTGCCCGGATTTCGCCACGGGGACGACGTTGGGCAGGTTGTCGAACATCACGTGCACCTCGCCCCCCAGCATGGCGGTGCGCGCCGGCGCGCTGCCCTTGTAGGGCACGTTGAGGATGTCCACGCCGGCCACGCGCTTGAGCAGCTCCATGCCCATGTGGGGCGAGCTGCCGTTGCCGACCGAGGCGTAGGTGACCTTGCCCGGGTAGGCCTTGGCCGAGGCGATCAGCTCGGCGAGCGTCTTGTAGGGCGAGTCGCCCTTGACGATCAGCGCGTTGGGCGAGGACATGACGTTGATCACCGGGGTGAAGTCGCGCAGCACGTCGATGTTCGAGCTGGGGAACATGCTGTTGATGAGCGGGAAGGGGAAGCCCACCATCAGGATGGTGTGGCCGTCGGCCGGCTGCTTGGCGACGAAGTCGGTGGCGATCACGGTGCCCGCGCCGGGCTTGTTCTCGGCGATCGAGCCCGGCGCGAAGCCCTTGGAGAACTCTGCGGCGAGGATGCGGCCCAGCATGTCGTGCGCGGCCCCGGGCGGGAACGCGATCACGACCCGGATCGGCTTGGAGGGGTAGGTCTGCGCCGGCGCGGTGGCCGGGAGCAGGGCGGCGAGCAGCAGGGCGAGCAGGATTCTGCGTTTCATGCGTCTTCCTCCTATGGGATCGACGGGGGCAGCGCCACCCCGGTCTTCTGCAGCCAGGGCGCGAGGCGCTGGAGCGCCGCGTCGCTGACGGTGACGCCATGGCGCTTCTGTTCGTCCATGCTGGCGAGCGCGCGCTCGCCGGGCACGCGCACGCCGCCGGTGCCGGGGCGCGGGCGGCTGGCGCGGCACTGCGCCGCGAGATGGTCCATTTCCGCCAGGAACCCGGCGCGGCCCGAGAAGGCGGCCGGGTCCATGACCTGCACGAACACGCCCTGGCCGAAGGCGTCGGGCTGCTGCGCGCGGCCGTAGCCGGGCAGCGCGAGCGACAGCGCCTCGACGACGAGGCCCAGGCCGAAGCCCTTGTAGCCGAAGTCGAGGCCGCCCAAGGGCAGGATGGTGCCCGGGGGCTTCGCGCCGAGGGCGTTGGGATCGTCGGTCGGATGGCCCGCCGCATCCAGCAGCCATTGCCCGGGCAGGCGCTCGCCGCGCGCCGCGTAGCCGTTGAACAGCGCGTTGCTCGCCACCGAGGTGCTCATGTCGATCAGCATCGGCGCGCCGCTGGTGGGGATGCCGAAGGCGATCGGGTTGGTGGTCAGCACCGGGTCGATGCCGCCGAAGGGCGCCACCGAGCGGATGCCCGGGTTGGTGGCCGAGATCATCGCCATCAGGCCTTTGCGCGTGAACGGCAGCAGGTAGGCCTGCAGGCAGCCGATGTGCGAGCAGTTGGCGATGGAGGCGCTCGCCACGCCGTGCTTCGGCGCCCGCTCGAGGAGCTGGCCGGTGGCGAGTTCCATCATCCAGGCGCCGGCAAGGCGGTTGGCCTTCCAGGCGAACACGCCGCCGCGGTCGGCGAGCACCTCGTGCTCGCCGGTTTTCGCGATCGCGCCCTTCTCCAGGCGCTCCAGGTAGGCGGGGAAGAACAGCAGCCCGTGGGTGCGGTGGCCGAGCAGCTCGGCGTCGATCACCCGCTCGGCCATGGCCCGAGCCATGTCCTCGCGCAGGCCGAGCTTGCCCGCCAGCGCGGCCACCAGCGTGCACAGGTCCTCGGCGCGGTAGCGCCCGGTCATGCCGCCGCACCCCAGTCCCGGAGCAGGGCGTCCAGCTTCGCCGCCTGCGGCGCAGGCAGCTCGGCGCTCGCCGGCGCCCGGGCCGGGCCGACCGCGTGGCCCATGCGGCGCATGGCCTGCTTGACCACGGTGACGTTCCAGCCGTTGCCCTGCATCGCCCGCATCGCCTCGAAGGGCGCGATGCGCTCGCAGGCGCGGCGCGCCGTCTCGTAGTCGCCTGCGGCCAGGGCATCGCGCACCTGGATGGACAGGCCCGGCAGCACGTTCACCAGCCCGGAGGTGAAGCCCTGCGCCCCCACCGCCTGGAAGGGCGCGGCCCAGGGTTCCGCCAGCCCGCAGACGGCGACCTTGCCCAGTGGCCGGCAGGCGCGGATGCGCTCGGCGAGCTTCGGCGCGTCGGGGAAGGCGTACTTCATGCCGATGATGTTCGGGTGGTCGAGCAGGCGCGCGAACTCCTCGTCGGAGAACACGTCGCGGCGGATGTAGAGGATCACCGGCAGCTTCGTCGCGCCGGCCACCGCGTGGTTGTAGTCCACCATGCCCTGCGGCGAGGCGAAGGGGTCCGGCGGCTGGTGGATCATGAGGGCGTCCGCGCCTTCCTTTTCCGCGGCGCGCGCGAGCACGATCGCCTCCTTGAGGGAGCGGCCGACGCCGGCGGTCACCGCGCTGCGCCCGCCGTTGGCCTGCACCACCTCGGCGGTCACCGCCAGCGCCTCCTGCAGTTCCAGGGCGTAGAACTCCCCGGTGTTGCCGGCGGCGACGAGGTTGTCGATGCCCGCGGCGGCAAGGCGGCCGACCAGCGCGCGCAGCGGCTCCGCGGCGACGCGGTCGCGCGCGTCGAAGGGCGTGACCGGCACGCCCGAGATGCCCTTCAATGCCGCGCGGATGTCCGCCATGCGCCTCGCCGGAGCCTCGGAAGATCGTGCATTATGCACGAAATGCAGACCCGGTCCGGAAGCCGTAGCATGGCGCCACGATGAACCAGCCGAAGGGCCTGCCGCGGCGCGGCCTGGCGCGCACCACGCTGTCCGAGCTCACCTACGAGGCGCTCAAGGAGCGCATCCTCGACCAGAAGCTCGCGCCCGGGGCGCGCCTCAACATCGACGCGCTCACCCGCAGCCTGGGCGTCAGTTCCTCGCCGGTGCGCGAGGCGCTGGCGCGGCTGGAGGCCGAGCGGCTGGTGGTGCTGGAGCTGTACTCCGGCTACTCGGTGGCGCCGCACCCGGACGCGGCGTACCTCAAGCAGCTGCTGGAGTTCCGCATCGTGGTGGAGGGCTGGTGCGCGCGCACCGGGGCGAAGCGCGGCAACGCGGCGACGGTGAAGCTGCTCGCCGCGCTGGTGGCGCGCATGGGCCGCACCAAGCGGCTGGGGGCGAGGTACCAGGAATACCGGAAGATCGCGCAGGCCGACGCCCAGTTCCACCAGGCCATCGTGGACAGCGCCGGCAACAGCGTGATGTCCGAGGTCTACGCGTCCAAGCACGCGCACCTGCTGATGACCCGCCTGTTCATCAACCGCGCCGACGCCGGAAGGCCCTCGGCGGCGGTGATCGAGGAGCACCGCGCGATCTTGGCCGCGTTCCGCGCCGGCGACGGCGCCGCGGCCGAGGCCGCGGTGCGCCGGCACCTGGAGCAGAGCGGCAAGCGCCTGCTGGTCGCCGCGACGCGGCAGCCGGGGAGCTAGAGCGCCCCGATCGCCTGCAGCGCCGCGCGCACGTCGGCCACGCCCTCGGCCGGCAGCGGCGCCTGCGGCGGCAGCGGATCCCCCACCGCGTAGCCCTGCAGCGCGAGGCCGCCCTTGATGCAGGCGGCGAGGTTGTACTTGGCGAAGGCCTGGTTGAGCGCCCACAGCGGGCGCTGGCGTTCCATCGCCAGCTTCCAGTCGCCGCGGCGGCAGATCTCGTACAGCTCCACGCTCTGGCGCGGCGCCACGCAGGCGGGGCCCGCCATCCAGCCCACGCCGCCGATCAGCATCACGCAGGCCGGGATGTGCGCCGAGGCGGCGAACACCTGCATCCGGCCCTCCACCTTGTTGAGGATCGACAGCAGCCGGCCGGTGTTGAAGGACGCATCCTTGATGTAGAGGATGTTCGGCACTTTCGAGAGCTGGTCGATCGCCGGCAGGCTCAGGTCCGAGCGCTGGAAGTTCGGGTTGGTGTAGAGCACCACCGGGATGGACACCGCCTCGGCGATGGCCTTGAAGTACGC
Organism: uncultured Bordetella sp.; assembly: GCA_964564865.1. GTDB lineage: Bacteria > Pseudomonadota > Gammaproteobacteria > Burkholderiales > SG8-39 > RBG-16-66-20. The sequence goes on from CAZMDA010000021.1 coordinate 12,363, forward strand.
CACCACGCCGGCGTCGGCGACCGGGAAGTACGCCTCCAGGATGGCGAGGATGCCGTCGGCGCCCATGCGCTCGTAATCCTTCGCCTGCGCCACCGCGTCCGCGGTGGTGGTGGCGGCGACGCCGGCGACCACCGGCACGCGCTTCGCGGCCGCCTGGATGGTCACCTCCACCACCCGTCGGCGCTGCGCGGCCGAGAGGTAGGCGAACTCTCCGGTGGAGCCGAGCGGGGTGAGGCCGTGCACGCCGGCCTTGATGAGGTCGTCGCACAGGCGCGACAGGACCGTGTCGTCCACCTCGCCCGAGGGACGGATGGGGGAAACGAGATAGGGGAAAACCCCGTGGAAGGCGGGTGTCGTCGTCATGGTGCGCGCCAGTCTACAGACTGCGCGTCATGAAGACACTGTAGGGATCCGCTATGTAATCCGCGAACGGGCCGCATTCCGCGAAGCCGAAGCGCGCGTACAGGGCGCGCGCCGGCAGGAAGGCGGCCGGGGAGCCGGTCTCCAGGCTGAGGCGCGTGTAGTTCCGGCGGCGCGCCTCGTCCATGATGTGCGCGAGCAGCGCCGCGGCGACGCCCTTCCTCAGGTGCGGGGTGGCGGTGCGCATGGACTTGATCTCGCCGTGCGCCGGGTCCAGTTCCTTCAGCGCGCCGCAGCCGAGGAGCTCCGTGCCTTCCCAGGCGCTCCACACCGTGACGCCGGGCTGGCGCAGCGCCTCGAGTCCCAGGGCGTGGACGCTCTCCGGCGGCGAATGCAGGTGCATGCTCTGCAGGTGCTCGCGGATGAGGCGCGTCATCTCCGGGCCGCGCACGTCGTCGGGGCGGATGATCATCGCCGGTTGACGGCTGGCCGCGGCAATATGTTACCGATCGTGCACATTTCAGGCCGCATGTCAGCCGGTGAGCAGCCCCGCCTTGCCGCGCTCGGCGAGCGCGCGCAGCAGTTGCTCGACCTTGCGCGGCTCGCGCAGGCCCTGGAAGCCCAGTTCCTTCTCGTAGCTGCCGCCCTTGGCGCGGGGAATGACCTGCCGCTCGAACACGATGTCCCCGGTGCCGTTGGCGCGGTCCTTGCGCTGCAGGGTGCGCAGCCGCTCGGGCGCATAGCTGGTGACCGTCGTCGCCAGCCCGCCTTCGAAGGTGATGGCGCGGCGGTCGGTGATGGCGTAGACGGACTTCAGGGCCTTGAAGTACGCCCAGAGCGGGCTGAACAGGAGGCCGATGCCGATCGCGATGAAGGGCAGGCCGAAGAGCGGGAAGTAGTCCAGGCTGCCCTGGCTGAAGTCCGGGACCTTGTACTCCGCGGCGCTGACGGTCCAGAAGACGGCGAACGCGGTCCAGGGGAACGCGAACAGGAAGGTCGGCGTGGACGCGGCGGTGAAGAAGCGCGGCACCGGCTGCTCCATCCAGACCAGGCGCTCGCCGGGCTCCAGTTCCTGCTTCACCCTGGACTCGAGCGCGGCGGGCATGGCGCCGGGATTCAATCGCGTGAGCTCATCCATCCCCGCCGGCCTTGGGCAGCTTGCGCATCAGGATCAGCGTGTCGCGGTTGAGCACCTGCGCCGCGGCGTTGGTGGCGGTGAACTCCAGGATCTCGCCCTTGGCGTTGTAGGAGAAGCGAACCTCGCCGCCGCCGATGAACTTGATGTAGTGCGACACCGAGCCGAAGGCGCGGTTGATGCTGTGGGTCTCCACCTCGGTGACGTTGGCGAGGCCGATCGCCTTGATGGTGTCGAACTTGAGCGTGAGGGACTTGCCGTCGATCACGCGCTCCGGGCCGTCTGCGCCTTCGCGGATGGTGATCCGGCCGGAGGGCTTGGGGGTGGTGTCTTTCGGCTGGTCGGGCATGGTGGGAGTCCAGACCCTAAAGATACAGGTTGAGCACGCCGTCCAGCCCACAATGATCCAGCGCATGCGTCGCCTTGTCCTTCACCACCGGCTTCGCCCGGTAGGCCACCGACACGCCCGCAATCCCCATCATCGGCACGTCGTTGGCGCCATCGCCCACCGCCACCGCCTGCGAAGCCGTGATGCCCATCGACGCAATCTCCTGCACCAGCCGCGCAGCTTTCCCTTCGCCGTCCACGATGTCGCCGACCACGCGGCCGGTCAGCTTGCCATTGGAGATCTCCAGCTGGTTGGAGTAGGCGGCGTCAAGCCCCAGGCGTTCCTTGAGCCAGCCGGTGAAGAACGAGAAGCCGCCGGAGACGAGCAAGGTGCGGATGCCCAGCTCGTGGCATCGCGAGATCAGCGCTTCGGCGCCGGGGGAGAGGTGCATCCGTTCCTCGCAGATGCGCTCCAGCGCCGATTCCTCGAGCCCTTCCAGCAGCGCGACCCGGCGGCGCAGCGATTCCTTGTAGTCAATCTCCCCGCGCATGGCCTGTTCGGTGACGCGGGCGATGCGGTCCTTGATCCCCAGCAGCCCGCCCATCTCGTCGATGCTCTCGATGGTGACGAGCGTGGAGTCCATGTCCATGGCGATGAGCCGCAGGCTGGACAGGCGCCGGGTTTCGGGCACCCAGGCGAAGTCGAGTTCGTTTTCCTCGCAGTAGGTGGCGACCAGGGGCGATTCCTCGGCGCCGGAGATGCGCACGGCGCTCGGCCCCAGCGCCGTGACGCCGCCGCCGGACACCATCTGCACGATCCGCTTCAGTTCGGCATGGGGCAGGGCGCGGCCCTGCAGTACCAGGTTCATTTTGCTATCGCGGCGCGCTTGCGCCACTCGCGGGCCCGCTCCGGGTCCGCGGGCGTGCCCAGCCCAAGCTCGTAGGCGCGGGCCATCTCCAGCATCGCCAGCTTGTGGCCGCGGGTGGCGGCGCGCTGCATCCACTGCAGCGCGGTGGACAGGTCGCGCTGGGTGCCGATGCCCTTCTGGTACAGGATGCCGAGGAAGAACTGCGCGCCCTCGTGGTTCTGCTGCGCGGCGCGCTCGAACCACTTCAGGGCCTCGGCGGCGTTGGCGGCGACGCCTTCGCCGTCCAGGTACATGCGCGCGAGCTGCGCCTGCGCGCGCGGGAAACCGGCATCGGCGGCGAGCCGGATCCACTTCTCGGCCTCGATCGGGTCGCGCGGCACGCCCAGGCCCTCCAGGTACATCAGGCCCAGGTTGGTGCGCGCCACCGGATGGTTCTGCTCGGCGGCCGCCCGGTACCAGCGCAGCGCCTCCTTCGGGTTGCGCTCGACGCCGCGGCCGTCGTAATGCATGGCGCCCAGGTTGACCTGGGAGGCGGCATAGCCGGCCTCCGCGGCGCGCCGGTACCAGGCGAGCGCGGCGGCAAGGTCGCCCAGGGGAGGCTTGGCGCGCTCGAGCGCCGTTCCCAGCAGGTGCTGCGCCTCGGTGTCGCCGTTCTGGGCGAGGGGCTTCAGCACGTCGATGGCCTGCGCGAAGTCGCCGCGGTCGATGGCGCCGTAGGCCGGCACGAGCTGCTCGTTCTGCGCCAGCGCGGCGGCGCTGACGAACGCGAGCAGGGCAGCGAGCCGTCTCATGCCGCGAGCTCGAGCAGCAGCGCGCGCGCGGCCCGGGCCCGCTCCTGCCAGGTGGGCGCCTTCACCGCCTGGCGCAGCTTCTCCGGCCCCGACAGGCGCAGGTCGCGCCGGCGGCTCACCAGGTCCACGATCCGCTCCGCGCCGACGGGCGGGTCCTTCAGGAACTGCAGCTGCACCGTCTCGTGCGTGGCGTCCAGCCGCGCCACGCCGACGGCCCGGCACAGGATGCGCAGGCCGTGCACTTCCAGCAGCGCCTGCGCCGGCTCCGGCGGCAGGCCGAAGCGGTCCACGAGCTCCTCGTGCATGCGCTCGAGCTGCTCCGCGCTCTCGCAGTTGGCGAGGCGCTTGTACAGGATCAGGCGCTCGTTGACGTCGCTGCAGTAGTCCGCCGGCAGCAGGGCCGGCGCGTGCAGGTTGATCTCGGTGCCGATGTCGAGGGGCTGGTCGAGGTCGATGGCCTTGCCCTTCTTCAGCGCGCGCACCGCGCGCTCGAGCATCCGGGTGTAGAGGTCGAACCCCACCTCCTGGATCTGGCCCGACTGCGATTCGCCCAGCACCTCGCCGGCGCCGCGGATCTCCAGGTCGTGCATCGCGAGGTAGAAGCCCGCGCCCAGCTCCTCCATCATCTGGATCGCTTCCAGGCGTTTCTTGGCCTGCGCGCCGAGGGCGTCCTCGGGCGGGGTGAGCAGGTAAGCGTAGGCCTGGTGGTGCGAGCGGCCGACGCGGCCGCGCAGCTGGTGCAGCTGCGCCAGGCCGAACTTGTCCGCGCGGTGGATGACGATGGTGTTGGCGCTCGGGATGTCGATCCCGGTCTCGATGATGGTCGAACAGAGCAGCACGTTGCTGCGCTGCTGGGTGAAGTCGCGCATCACGCGCTCCAGCTCCCGCTCGCGCATCTGGCCGTGCGCCACCGCGATGCGCGCCTCGGGCAGCAGCTTCGCCAGGCGGTCGTGCGCGTGCTCGATGGTCTCGACCTCGTTGTGCAGGTAGTAGACCTGGCCGCCGCGCCGCAGCTCGCGCAGCACCGCCTCGCGCACCAGGCCATCGCTCGCCTGCGCGACGAAGGTCTTGATCGCGAGGCGCTTCTGCGGCGCGGTGGCGATCACCGAGAACTCGCGCAGGCCTTCCAGCGACAGGGCGAGGGTGCGCGGGATCGGCGTCGCGGTGAGCGTGAGCACGTCCACCTCGGCGCGCAGCGCCTTCAGCGCGTCCTTCTGGCGCACGCCGAAGCGGTGCTCCTCGTCGATGATCACCAGGCCCAGGTTGGCGAACTTCATGCCCGAGGCGAGCAGCTTGTGGGTGCCGATGACGATGTCCAGCTCGCCCGCGGCGAGCTTCGCCACCACCTCGGCCGCCTGCCTGCCGCTGCGGAACCGGGACAGCTCGCCGATCCGCACCGGGAAGTCGGCGAAGCGATCCCGGAACGTCTGGGTGTGCTGCTCCACCAGCAGCGTGGTGGGGCACAGGATCACCACCTGCTTGCCGTCGGCCACCGCGACGAAGGCGGCGCGCAGCGCCACCTCGGTCTTGCCGAAGCCGACGTCGCCGCAGATCAGGCGGTCCATGGGCTTGCCCGAGGTCATGTCCCCGACCACGGCGTCGATCGCGGCCTGCTGGTCGGCGGTCTCCTCGAAGCCGAAGCCCTCGGCGAAGGCGTCCAGGTCGTGCGCCTTCACCTTGAAAGCGTGGCCCTTGCGCGCGGCGCGCAGGGCGTAGAGCGAGAGCAGCTCGGCTGCGGTGTCGCGCACCTGCTTCGCGGCGCGGGTGCGCGCCTTGTCCCATTGGCCGCTGCCCAGCTTGTGCAGCGGCGCGGCCTCGGGCTGGGCGCCGGAGTAGCGCGAGATCGCCGCCAGTTGCGCCACCGGGACGTAGAGCTTGTCGCCCCCCGCGTACTCCAGCAGCAGGAACTCGCCGAGACCACCACTGCGGCCATCGCCCAGGTCCATGGTCGCGAGGCCCATGTAGCGGCCGATGCCGTGCTGGCCGTAGACCACCGGGTCGCCGGGCCGGAGCTCCGAGAGGTCGCGCAGCATGCCCTCGACGGAGGAGGGCTCCTTCGCGCGGCCACGCCGGCGGGCGACGCCCGCATAGAGTTCCGCCTCGGTGACGACGCACCAGCGTTCCCGCGGCACCTGGAAACCGGCCGCGACCGGCGCCACGGTGATGGCGAGCGGTTCGCCGGCGGCGAGGAAGGCCGCGAAGTCCGCGACCGGCGCGGGCTTGAGTCCGTACTCGGCGAAGTAGGCGAGCATGGTCTCGCGCCGGCCGGGCGAATCCGCCGCCACCAGCACGCGCGGCGCGGGGCCGGAGAGGAACTGCTTCAGCGCCGCCAGCGGATCCTGCGCGCGCCGGTCCACCGCCACCGCCGGCAGGGGCGCCGCGAGGACCAGGTTGTCGGCCGGGTTGTCGTGCGCATCCGGCTCGGCCGGGTCCAGGGTCTCGCCCGAGGCGAAGTCCACGCGCGGCCAGGCCTTGGCGCGCAGGTAGAACTCCTCGGCGGGCACGAAGATGGCCTTGGGCGGCAACAGCGGCCGGTCCGGGTCGCCGCCCAGCAGGCGGAAGCGCGACTCGGCGTCGCGCCAGAACGCCTGGATGGCGCCGGAGACGTCGTGGTGCAGCGCCAGGACCGCCTCCCGCGGCAGGTAATCGAACAGCGTCGCCACGGACTCGAAGAACAGGGGCAGGTAGTACTCGACACCCGCCGAGGGCACGCCGCCGGAGATGTCCTTGTACAGCCGGCGCCGGGACGGGTCGCCCTCGAACACCTCGCGGAAGCGGCTGCGGAAGCCGGCGCGGCCGGCCTCGTCCAGCGGGAACTCGCGCGCCGGCAGCAGGCGCACTTCGTTCACCGGGTAGAGCGTGCGCTGCGAATCGACGTCGAAGGTCCTGATGCTGTCCACCACGTCGTCGTCCAGGTCGAGGCGGTAGGGCACCGCGCTGCCCATCGGGAACAGGTCGACGATGCCGCCGCGGAAGCAGAACTCACCGGGCGCCACCACCTGGGTGACGAAGCTGTAGCCGGCCAGCGCGAGCTGCGCGCGCAGCTTGTCCGCGTCCAGGCGCTCGCCCTGCTTGAGGAAGAAGGTGTACGCGGCGAGGTAGCCCGGCGGGCACAGGCGCACCAGCGCGGTGGCGGCGGGCACCAGCGCGACGTCGAACTCGCCGCGCTGGATGGCGTACAGCGTCGCCAGGCGCTCGGAGACGAGGTCATGGTGCGGCGAGAAACTGTCGTAGGGAAGCGTCTCCCAGTCCGGCAGCAGGCGCACGCGCAGCCCGGGGTCGAACCAGGCGATTTCCTCGGCCAGGCGCTGCGCATCGGCGGCCGAGGCCGCGATCACCGCGACCGGTGAGGCGGCCCGTGCCAGCCGCGAACCAGGATCGCACCGGGCAAGCCGCGCGATGGCGAGCGCATCCGCCGATCCGGCCAGGCGGCCATAGCGGGTGCGTGCGGGAAGCGCATCTCGATGCATACTGACCCTATAATTTTAACTTGCTGAAAGCACGGGGATTTCGGATTGGCGACGTTCGCGCTGATAGCGGCGGCCGGCACCGGGACGCGGATGGCGCGCGGCGGGGCCGGCGCGGCGCCGAAGCAGTACCTGCCGCTCGCGGGCAAGCCCGTGCTGTGGCACGCGGTGCGCGGCGTGTGCGTGCCGCCGGTGGAAACGGTGTTCGTGGTGCTTTCGCCGGGCGACCGGGCCTTCGAGCGCTTCGACTGGAGCGCGTTCGGCGCGCAGCTGGAGCCGTTGTACTGCGGCGGCGCGAGCCGCGCCGAGTCGGTGCACAACGGCCTGCTCGCGGCGATGGCGGCGGTGGACGCCGACGACTGGATGCTGGTGCATGACGCGGCGCGGCCCTGCCTGCCGCGCGCGGACCTGGAGCGGCTGCTCGCCGAATGCGCGGGCGACGCCGTGGGCGGGCTGCTCGCGCTGCCGGTGGCCGACACCGTGAAGCGCGCCGTGACGGACGAGGCGGGCGCGATCCGCGCCGAGGCGACCGCCGACCGCTCGCAGCTGTGGCTGGCGCAGACGCCGCAGATGTTCCGCGCCGGCCTGCTCGCGCAGGCGCTGCATGGCGGGGACCATGCCGCCATCACCGACGAGGCGAGCGCGATCGAGCGCCTGGGCCTCAGGCCCCGGCTGGTCACCGGCAGCCGGGATAACATCAAGCTCACCTGGCCGGAGGACCTGCGCATCGCGCAGGCGCTGCTGGAGAGGAACGAAGCATGAGGGGAGCGCGGTGAGCGGCATGCGGATCGGACAGGGCTACGACGTGCACGCGCTGGTGGCCGGGCGCAAGCTCGTCATCGGCGGGGTGGAGATCCCGCACGCGAAGGGATTGCAGGGGCATTCGGATGCCGACGTGCTGCTGCATGCCATCTGCGACGCGCTGCTGGGCGCCGCGGCGCTGGGCGACATCGGGCGGCACTACCCGGATTCCGACCCCGGCCTCGCCGGCGTCGACAGCCGGGTGCTGCTGCGCCAGACCGCGGCCAAGCTCTACGCCGCGAACTACAGGCTGGTCAACGTGGACGCGACCATCATCGCCCAGGCCCCGCGCATGGCGCCGCATGTGTCGCGCATGATCGGCAACATCGCCGCCGACCTCGGCGTGCTCCCGGCGGCCATCAACGTGAAGGCCACCACCACCGAGGAACTGGGTTTCATAGGCCGCGAGGAAGGCATCGCGGCGCTGGCGGTGGCGCTGATCGAGGACGATCCCTCGAAGAAGGTCAGCTAGCCGCGGCTTCGCGCAGGGGCGCGGCCGGGCGGCGCCCGATCATCGAGGCCTGCTGCTTGAGCAGGTAGTCCACCAGCGCGAACTGGTCCTCCATCGCCTCGCGCAGCGTGCCGCCCCGGGCGGGGTTGAGCTCGAGGCGCGCGTCGGCCTCGCCGCCCGCCACCAGGGTCTTCAGGCCCGCCCGGGCCGCGAGCCGCAGCATCGCCGCGTTCTCGGCCAGGCAGTGCATGTAGAGCGCCCGGTAGCCGCGGTTGGCGGCATGCAGCACGCTGCGACCCAGCAGCGCCTCGCCGTAGCCGCGCCCGCGCAGGCCCTCATCGACGCTGAGGCCCAGCTCGGCGTGGCCGCGCGCGCCATCCAGCGCCAGGTGCGCGACGGCGCACAGCTCCATGCCGGATACGTGGATGCCGAACACCCGGTCGCGCGCGAAGTCGATGCCATCGACATAGCGCTCGACAGCGGCATCGCGCAGCGGCTGGCCGAAGCGCAGGCGGCGGTCCTCGCCGCCCAGCCGCAGCAGGTGGCGCAGGATCGCGCTGCGCTGCCACAGGCCGAGCTTCTGGACCGCGATCGCCCGCGCCATCGGGGGCTGCGTCAGCTGAACGCCGCGGTCAGGCGCTGGAACGGGCGCACCACCAGGGCGCGCAGGCCCCGGCTCACGAACGAGACCACGCCAATCAGGAAACCGGCGATGGCCTCGCCACGGGCGAGATGGGCCTCGGCCACGATGCGGTCGTAGGCCCCCATGCGGATCTGGGCCAGCCGGTCGCGGGGGGTGGTGCCTTCGGAATTAGCTTTGCTAATGTTAGAACTCATCGTTACGCTCCTGGGTCAAAGGCCATGAGGACAGTAATGTTGCTCAGCATCATTACGAAATCGTGAAATAATCCTCACTAAATGCCTAATGTTGTGCCTGCATTGTGAGAGCATTTATAGTCCATTAAGTTGCAGTGCAGCAACGTATCTTTTCTGTCCCTTATGAATAGGAAAACTAAAGAAATGGTGGAGCCAGGCCGGCGCCTTCCGCCCTTGAACGGCCTGCGCGCGTTCGAGGCGGCCGCACGGCACCTCAGCTTTGCGCTCGCCGCGCGGGAACTGCACGTGACCCCGGCCGCGGTGAGCCACCAGATCAAGGGGCTGGAGGCGCACCTCGGCGTGGATCTCTTCCGGCGCCGCAACCGCGGCCTGGAGCTCACGCCGGCGGCGCGCGCCTGCCTGCCGCGCCTGTCCGAAGGTTTCGATCGCATCGCCGAGGCGGTCGAGCGGCTGCGCGCCGAGGGCGCGGCGGAGTCGCTGAACGTGAGCTCGGCGCCGTCCTTCGCCACCAAGTGGCTCGCGCCGCGGCTGCACCGCTTTGCCGCCGCGCATCCCGAGCTGGATGTGCGCATCAATGCCAGCACGCGCCTGGTGGACCTCAGCCGGCACGATGCGCCGGCGGCCGGCGAGCACAGCCTGTCGACGCTGGACGAGGCGGACATCGGCATCCGCTTCGGCACCGGCAGCTACCCGGGCTACCGGGTGGACAAGCTGTTCTCGGTCACGGTGACGCCGGTGTGCAGCCCGAAGCTGAGGAACGCGAAGGACCTGCGCCGGCAGGTCCTGATCCACGACAACCTGAGCGCCGACGACGGCCGGCCGCTGTGGGACGCCTGGCTGGAGGCCGCCGGCATCGAGGACGTGGACACCGCGCGCGGCATGCGCTTCAACCACTCGGCGCTCGCGCTGGAGGCCGCCGCCGACGGCCTGGGCGTCGCGCTCGGGATGCCGGTCCTGGCCGGCGCGGACATCGCCGCCGGACGCCTGACCAAGCCCTTCGAGCTGGAGATGCCGATCGGGTTCGCCTACTACCTCGTGTGCGCCGAGGCGTCCTTCAAGCGGCCCGACGTGGCGGCGTTCCGCGGCTGGATAATCGACGAGGCGAAGGCCTCAGCGCCGCGCAAGGACTAGGCGCGCGGCCAGGCCGCCGCCATCGCGCGGCGCCAGCTCCAGGCGCCCGCCATGGGCGCGGGCGACGCGCTCCACGATCGCCAGGCCCAGCCCGGAGCCGCCGCCGCCGCGGGCGTCGTCCAGGCGGGTGAACGGGCGCTTGAGCCGCTCCATCTCCGATTCCGGGATGCCCGGGCCGCGATCCAGCACCTCGACGAGCGCGTGATCGCCCTCGAGCCGGGTCGCGAGCTCGACCTCGCCGCCGGCGTGGCGCAGCGCATTGCTCACCAGGTTGCCCAGGGCGCGGCGCAGCGCGAGCGGCGCGAACGGGAAGGGCGGCACGCCGCCGGCGCGGAAGGCGACGCGCTCGCCCCGCCGGGCGGCCGCCGCGGCGATGTCGGCCGCGAGCGCGTCCAGGTCGCCCTCGGCGCGCGCCTCGTCCTCGCCCCGGGCGTAGTCCAGGAACTGGCCGATGACGCGGTCCATCTCCTCGATGTCCGCGCCCATGCCCTCGGCGAGGTCGCGCGGCGCGCCGCTCATCTCCAGGCCCAGGCGCAGCCGCGACAGCGGCGTGCGCAGGTCGTGCGAGATGCCCGCGAGCACGGTCGCGCGCTCGCGCTCGAGCGCGTCCAGGCTGGCGGCCATGCGGTTGAACGCGGCGGCGACGGTGCGCAGCTCGCGCGGGCCGCTCTCGGCCAGCGGCTGGTGCGCCTCGCCGCGGCCCAGGCGCCCGGCGGCGCGCGTCACCTCGGCCAGCGGGCGCGCGATGCGCGAAGCAATGAACCAGGCCCCGCCCAGCGCGATCACCAGCAGCGCCAGGCCCCAGCCCAGCAGCCCGACGCCGAAGCCGGGCTGGAAGCGCTCGCGCGGCAGCATCGCCCAGTACTCGTCCTCGTCCATGGTGAAGCTGACCCAGAAGCCCTCGACCTCGTCGCGGGCGAAGGCGAAGCGCGTCGCCGGCCCCAGCGCGGCGCGCACCCGGCCCGCCACCAGGCCGAACAGCGGCTCGGGCGGCAGGGGTTCCAGCTTCTCGGCGGCGGTCACCGGCGTGATGCGGATGCCCTCGCGCTCGTTCAGCTCCAGCAGCAGCTCGCGGCGCAGGAACGGGTCGGCGTTGAGCAGCGCCGCGCGCGTCAGGTTCACCGTGCTCACGGTCTGCTGCGCCAGCTCGCGCGCGCGCGGCTCGCGCTCATGGATGCGGTAGATCTGGAACGAGGCGAGCGCGCTCACCACCAGCAGCAGCGCGATGAGCAGGAAGGACCGCGCGAACAGGCTCAAGGCCGGCTCAGTCGGACTCGGGGACGAAGACGTAGCCGAAGCCCCAGACCGTCTGGATGTGGCGCGGCTGCGACGGGTCGGCCTCGACGATCTTGCGCAGGCGCGAGATCTGCACGTCGATGGAGCGGTCGAACACCTCGTACTCCCGGCCCCGCGCCAGCTCCATCAGCTTGTCGCGCGACAGCGGCGTGCGCGGATGCTGCACCAGCACCTTCAGCACCGAGTACTCGCCGGTGGTGAGCGAAACCGCCTTGCCGTTGCGGCTGAGCGAGCGCGTCGCCGGGTTGAACTCGAAGGCGCCGAAGCGGTAGGGGCCGGACTCCGCCTCGGGCGCCCCCGGCGGCCCCCCGGCCGGGCGGCGCCGCAGCACGGCATGGATGCGCGCCACCAGCTCGCGCGGGTTGAACGGCTTGGGCAGGTAGTCGTCGGCGCCCATCTCCAGGCCCACGATGCGCTCCACCTCGTCGCCCTTGGCCGTGAGCATCAGGATCGCCGGCGCGTTTGCCGCCGCACGCAGCCGCCGGCAGATGGCCAGGCCGTCCTCGCCCGGCAGCATCAGGTCGAGCACCACCAGGTCGTAGCGCTCGCGCGCGAGCTGCCGGTCCATCGTGGCGCCGTCGTGCACGGCCTTGACCTCCAGGCCCTGCTCGCCCAGGTAGCGCACCAGGAGCTCGCGCAGGCGCGGGTCGTCGTCCACCACCAGGACGCGGGTCTTCAGGCGCTTTCTCGGTTCATCCATGGCGGGCAGGGTAGCAAGCCGGCGAGGGCATGGCGAAACAACGTGTTACGTCCGGGTCCGGTGGACACGATTTGTTACAAAGTGCCCTGCGGTGGCCGGAGCCCGCGCTTCCCGGACCCCGTACCATGCAGGCGTGAAAAAGGCCCTGTTCATCCTGGCGCTGCTGGTCGCGTCCGGTCCGGTCCATTCCGGATCCGGAAGCTGGGGCGCGTTCCAGTTGCTGCCGCAACTCCAGGGCGACCCGCGCCACATGCCGCCGCCAGGGGGGCGCGAGCGCTGGGAGGAACGCCGCCGCCTGCGCGAGGAAGTGCGCGAAGGGCGGATGCCGCGGGAAGAGGCGGTGCGGCAATACCGGGAGCGCTTCCCGGAACGCGAGCAGCACGAGCGGCGCCGGATGTCGCACGAGGAGCGCGAGCAGTTGCGCCGCGACATCCACGAGGCGAACCGCCACCTGCGCAAGCGCTAGGGCGCGCCCTTGCCCAGCAGGTGGGCGATGGAGTTGGCGTAGTAACGCAGCACCGGCAGCTCGCGCCCGACGGCGCGGAACACGCCGTCCTTCTCGTTCACCAGGTGGCGCGAGACCAGCATGCGCAGGCCGACGTGCATCGCGTAGTCGAAGTCCTTGCGCGGGATGTAGACGTGCGCGCCGGCGGCATCCAGCGCGTCGAGCATGCGCATCGCCTCGGCCTTCAGCTCCAGCTCGGTCCAGTCCCGCTCCGGGTCGCGGGCGAAGACCCCCGCCATGAGCGGCACCGGCACCACCGGCACGATGCGCCCGACCGCGCCCATCAGGTGCCGGCCGAGCTCGCCGATCGCCGCCTTGCGCGCGTCGCCCGACAGCTTCTGGAAATCCAGGCCGCGCGCGCGGCTGTAGTCGCGCATGGAGACCGGGGCGCCGAAGTTGACGCAGGCGTAGCCGAAGCGGTGCCAGTCGCTGTTCAGCATCAGCCGCAGGTTGTGCACCACGAAGCCCAGGGTGTTCCAGGCGGCCCAGAAGCGTCCCGGCTTGCGCGCATCCGGATCCGCGGCGAGCAGCAGCGTGCGGTCCTCCAGCACCCGGTCGTAGTTCAGGCCCAGCGGCACGAAGACGAGGTCGCGCTCGCCGTCCAGCCAGAAGCCGCGCAGCATGTAGTCCACCACGCCCAGGCGCGGCTCGCGCATCAGGCCGTCGCGCGTGAGGCCGCCCTCGGGAAACACCGCCTGCGGCACGCCCGCCTGGGTCGCCATGACGATGTAGCGCTCCAGCACGCGGCGATAGAGGTCGTCCCGGGAGTTGCGCCGCACGAAGTAGGCGCCCATGGAGCGGATCAGCCCGGCCAGCGGCCAGATGCGCGCCCACTCGCCCACCGCGTAGGACAGCGCGGCCTGGTCCGCGGCCAAGTACCCCGCCAGGATGTAGTCCATGTTGGAGCGGTGGTTCATCACGAACACCACCGTGGCGTTCTCGGGCACGCGGGCGAGGTTCTCCGCGTCCACGTAGCCCAGGCGCACCCGGTACAGGCCCTGCGCCACCTTGCGCCCGATCCAGTAGCCGATGCGGAAGTACAGGTAGGCGTTGAAGGCGGGGACGATTTCCCGAGCGTATCGCTCAACTATCGCCAGGCCGACCTGGATCGGGACCTTGTTGTCCTTCGCGAACTGCTCGGCCGCGGCCTGCACTTTCGGGTCGCCCAGCAGGCGATGGATGAGGACCTGGCGGCGCGTGCGCTGGAAGGGGCGCACGCCGATGCGCAGGCGCGTCGAGACTTCCTCCAGCACCCGGTTGGCGCGCCCGGCCATGAACCAGCGCAAGGCGGGCATCAGGAGCTTGTCGTAGGCCGCCCAGGCGGCGAGCACCCCGGCGATCACCGCCAGCCAGACCGGAACCTGGACCAAATTCCCCTCCCTCCCGTCCGGCCAAGTCTATACTTAACGGTTATGGCGCGAGGCAGGATCCGCTCACTTTCCGAGGCCCCCGCGCGGGGAGACCAGGAACGCCTCCTCAAGACCTTGCTCAGCCAGCTCGACGGCATGGCCTACCGCTGCCGCGACGACGAGTTCTGGACCATGGAGTTCGTGAGCGAGGGCTGCCGGGGGCTCACCGGCTACAAGCCCGAGGACCTGTTGTTCAACGGCGGCATCTCCTGGGAGCAGGTGACCCATGCCGAGGACCGCGGCCGCGTGCGGCTGGCGATCCGCGAGGCGCTCACGGCGCGCCGGCGCTTCGACATCGCCTACCGCATCACGCGCGCCGACGGCGGGGTGCGCTGGGTCTCGGAGCGGGGCACCGGCATCTACGGCGCCGACGGCCGGCTGCAGGCGATCCAGGGCTACATCTCCGACATCACGCGCCAGCGCGAGGACGAGCAGGCGCTGCGCGAGGCCGAGTCGCGCTACCGCAGCATCTTCGAGAATTCCATCGAAGGCATGTTCCAGAGCACCCCCGAGGGCCGCTACATCGCCGCCAACATGGCGCTGGCGCGCATCTACGGCTACGACTCGCCCGAGGCGCTGATGGCGGCGCTGCAGGACATCGGCCAGCAGCTGTACGTGGACGCGGGACGGCGCCAGGAGTTCCTGCGCCAGATGCACATCCATGGCCAGGTGATCGGCTTCGAGTCGCAGGTCACCCGCCGCGACGGCGACGTGATCTGGATCGCGGAGAACGCGCGCGCGGTGCGCGGCGCCGACGGCCGCATCCGCTACTTCGAGGGCACGGTGGAGGACATCACCGAGAGGAAGACCTACGAGCGCCAGATCGCGCACCAGGCGACGCACGACCGCCTCACCGGGCTGCCCAACCGCTACCTGCTGCAGGACCGCATCGAGCAGGCGGTCCGCCAGGCGATGCGCGACAAGACGCGCGTCGGCATGCTGTTCATCGACCTGGACCGGCTGAAGCACGTCAACGACACCCTCGGCCACCACGCCGGCGACGAGATGATCAAGGTCACCGCGACGCGGCTGCGCGGCTGCCTGCGGGAGGGCGACACCGTGGCCCGCTTCGGCGGTGACGAGTTCGTGCTGCTGCTGCCGGGGCTGCCCAGCGCGGAGTCCGTGGCGCAGGCCACCCAACGCGTGAAGGCGGCGGTGCACGGCCCCTGTCTTGTCGAGGGCATCGAGCTGGACATCAGCTGCAGCATCGGCTCCAGCGTGTACCCTGAGGACGGGGATGATCCGGAAGTCCTGCTGAATCGCGCCGATGCGGCGATGTACCGCGCCAAGCAGGCGGGGCGGTAGTTCTCTTGCGATTCGGTCACTGGGGGCGCAGGGTAGGTTCTTGATGCGACTAGTCTTCGAATGCCAAGGTTTGCGTAGTTGTATGCCTTGTTAGATCAGTCCGTTAGATCAGTCCAGGATAGGAACCGCCGTCAACCTGGATGTTCTGGCCGGAAATGAAGCTGGCCTGAACGCTGCAAAGGTAAGCGCACATATCGCCAAGTTCCTCCGGCTTGCCGAACCTCTTGGCCGCGATCGTATCGGCAATCCGGCGGCGGGCCTCGTCCATCGTGATGCCGTCATTCTTCATCATGCGCTGAGCCATGAGTCTCTGACGGTCCGTATCGATCCGCTCGGGAAGAAGATTGTTGATGGTCACGTTGTCGGCGGCGACCTCCAGGGAGAGCGCCTTTGAGAAGGCGGTCAGCCCGGATCGGGCGGCGGCCGACAAGCCCATGTACGTAAAAGGCATCTTCACCATCGCGGAGGTAATGTTCACGACGCGCCCGAAGCGCCGGGCCTGCATCCCGGGAACAAGCGCGGTAATCAGCAGTGCCGCCGCCAGCATGTTTGCCTCCAGGGCGTGCAACCAGTCGGCGTGCTTCCAGTCGTGCCAGTCTCCCGGTGGAGGGCCCTCATTGTTGTTCACGAGGATGTCGGCATCGGGACACGCGGCCACCAGCATGGCGCGACCCGCCTCCGTGTTGATGTCGGCCGTTATCGTCATTACCTGAGCTCCGACCAGGTTTCTAAGGTCCCCGGCGGCCTTGGCGAGGCGCTCCGGATCTCGACCATTGATCCACACCTGACAGCCTTCGCGTGCGAGCGAGGCAGCGCACGCGTAGCCCAGGCCCTTCGATGAGGCACAGACGAGTGCTTTTCGGCCAGCTATCCCAAGATCCACTATGCGTTCTCCTGATTGACTGGTTCGGAGGAGGCGATCGACGTGGTCTGACTTCCCGACGTGTCCGCCGCATGGCGCTAGTTCTTCAGTAGTGCCTTGCACGTCCAGACGAGTTGCTTAGCGTGTGCATGAAGCTTTGGCTCCATACGCGTGTACGGCCCTGCGATACCTATAGAGAGAACGTCGCCCGCAATATAGACGGGCGTGGCGACGCCCATGACGTCGAAAATGTTCTCACCTCTGCCAACGTGCCAGCCCTTCTTCGCGCCATGCTCCAGTTCGGCCATCAACTCGGCCCGCTGAGACGCCGACAAGCGAGTGCCGCCCGGACCGCGAAGGCGCGAGATCAGCGCGGACCTCTCCGGCGGCGGAACAGCGCTGAGCAGGGCCTTGCCGCTGGAGGTCACGGCCATCGGCTTCAGATCTCCCGCTCCAGCGGTATAGCGAACAGCCTGGGTGCTCTCAACGACGTTGAGATAGATAACCTGATCGGCCAATCGCTTCGCGAGCACCACGGTTTCCCCGGTGGCGTTCCTCAGCTTCTCCAGATAGGGCTGCAACTGCTCCTGGATCGGATCGCGGGCTTCGATCTGGCGCGCCTTCACCACCCAGCGTGCGGTCGGGTAGTAAGTGCGGCGGCCGGCCACCTCATAAAGATAGCCGCGTGCCTGCAGGGTGCGCATCAAGCCAAAACATGTGGATGTCGGGATATGTAACAGACGCGCAAGTTCGGAGAGCGACATCGGGACGCCACGCTCGGCAAAGACCTCGAACATCATTAGTGCGCGATCAACAGTTCTGATGACCATGATGAAGGCTATCACGGTTGCCCAAGATTTTCATATATGCGCAAGAGTCGTCTGGTATGCGGAAGTATACATTGCGTATATGCGAAAGATATTGCGGAATAATGCAATCTCCCCGGGACAATGGCATTTTCCGATATCGACCTTCATTCGGACGCCTGCACCCAGGCGATGTCAGCCATGCTTACTGCCGAGGACAACGAGCTTCTTACCCGGGTCGGTCCGGGAACCCCAATGGGGGAACTGTTCAGGCGCTTCTGGTTGCCGGCGCTTTTGTCGGAAGAGATAGCAAAACCGGATTGCACGCCGGTACGCCTTCGAATCCTGGGCGAAGACCTGCTGGCGTTTCGTGACAGTTCCGGACGCGTCGGCATCATCGAGGCATATTGTGCTCATCGAGGTGCGCCGCTCTTCTTCGGTCGTAATGAGGAGTGCGGGATTCGTTGCGCCTATCACGGCTGGAAGTTCAACGTTGACGGGGAATGCCTCGACGCGCCAAATGCCGGCAGCGTGGCCGAGAGCCCGAAAGCGAGAGCTCGGCTGGCCATTGTCGCCTATCCCGCGCGCGAGGCGGGTGGCGTCGTCTGGGTCTACATGGGGCCCAAGGCGCTTCTGCCGGAACTGCCGGAGCTGGAGTGGACCAAGGCGCCTGAAGGTTACCGCCACGCCTCCCGCTGGCTGCAACGGTCGAACTGGCTGCAGGGGGCCGAGGGCGAGATCGACACTTCCCACATTAGCTTTGCGCATAAGGATTTTGATCCGACCAGCTCATTGATACAGGCGACTGGCGCGAATCTGGCGGTGGATGGCGCACCGGAGATCACGGTTAAAGAGACTGATTACGGTTTCGCCAGCGCCGCGAGGCGCAGGCTGGGTTCGGAGTACTTCTGGCGAGTATCGCAATGGTTGTTGCCCATGTTCAGCCTTATTCCGCGTGCTCCGGCTGACGTATTCACGGGTTGCGGCGGTCGCGCTTGGGTTCCGATCGACGACTACAACACGACGACGTTCGCGTACAGCTACCGGATAGACCGGCCGCTCAAGGAGGAACTCGACCTGGTCGCTAAGGGGGCGCATTTCCCGCCCAAGACTAGGCGTGTCGCGGTTCGATTGGAGGAAGGCCATCCGATCGACGCATTCGTTCCGGAAGCCAACATGGACAACGACTATCGCATCGACCGCGAGATGCAGAGGACGACCAATTTCACCGGAATCTGGGGGGTCAGTGCCCAGGACCGATGCGTTCAGGAGGGCATGCGGTCGGTCCGCGGCGGCCGCGGCATCGCCGATCGGTCGCGGGAGCATCTCATGCGATCGGACACGGCCATTGCCGCAGCGCGCCGCCGGCTGCTGCGAATGGTCCGGGACCTCCAGAACGGAACTGAGCCCTTTGCGCCTGCACACGCAGACGTGTATGCGGTACGGCCGATCAGCAAGACGTGCCCCATCGAGAGTTTCGAGGAGTTCTTCGACAAGCACTGTCAACCATTGGAGCGAGGAGTCAAAGCATGAATGTGAATACTTTCCGAAGGCTCGGTGTTGCGCTGATCGCCCTTGCCGCAGCCGGAGGCGTGGTCGCCCAGGATTATCCGAATCGGCCCGTCAAGATCATCGTGGGGTATGTACCTGGGCCGACGGGGCCGGACTTTTCGGCCCGGACAATGGCGCCGAAATTGTCGGAACTGCTCGGGCAGCCATTTGTCGTCGAAAACAGACCCGGCGCGGGAGGGACCGTGGCGACTGCTTTCGTCGCCAAATCTCCTGCCGACGGCTACACGCTGCTTCTAGGCGAAACCGGGCAGCTGGAGATCGCACCGTTCCTGAACAAGGCGTTGCCATACGACACGTTGAAGGACCTGACGCCGATCGGCATGATGACCGACGGCGCTGGAATCGTTTTCGTGTCGAACGCCAAGACCACCCAGATTCGCACCATCCAGGATCTGATCAAGGAATCCAAGGCGCAACCGGGAAAGCTCGCCTACGGGTCAGCCGGGATCGGCAGCATTCATCACTTGATCATGGAGTCATTCAAGGATGGCGTCGGGGTGAACATCACGCACGTGCCATACAAGGGAGGCGGCCAGGCATTGCCGGCGTTCCTGGGCGGCGAGGTGCAGGTGCTGGTTGCTGCGCTGCAGACGGTCTGGCCACACGTACGCGCGGGAAGCGCGCATCTGCTCGCCGTCACCGGATCCGCCCGGCTTCCCGCGATTCCGGAAACGCCTTCGCTCTCGGAGGTTATCCGTGGCTTCGGGCTGGAGTCGCAATTGGGCATCCTGGGGCCGGCCGGCATGCCGCCGGAGGTCGTCAGCAAGCTCTCGAATGCAATGAAGACTGCATTGGAGAGCGATGACATTCGTACCAAACTCTCAGCTGGGGGGACCCGTACCATCAGATGGACGACGGGCCCCGAGTACGCGGACATCATTCGAGCAAACTTGGCGAAGTACGAGCGTGCGGTCAAATTGGCGAACATTCGACCCGAATAGATGGCGCTAGGCAGCCCCGGCAGGATTCGCTTCGGCGTCATTGGCCTCGGCATGGCGGGCGCCTTGATGGTGCCGCGCCTCGCGAATCATGCCGGTACGGTTCTCGCAGGCGCCTGCGATCTCGATCCCGGACTGCGTGCCCGATTCCAGCGCGACCATGACGTCGATACGTTCGACGACGTGCGCGCGATGGTCAGTCGGCCGGACATCGATGCGATCTATGTTGCGACTCCCCACCAATTCCACAGGGAACATGCCGTCCTCGCGGCAGAGCACCACAAGCACATCATCGTCGAGAAGCCGATGGGGCTTTCGCTTTCGGATTGTGATGCGATGATCGAGGCAGCGGAGCGCAACGGCGTGGTGCTCGTGGTGGGCCATACCCACAGCTTCGATCCGGCGATTGCACGAATCCACGACATCGTCCGGTCCGGCGAATTCGGCGCGCTGGCGATGATCGCAATGTGGAACTACACGGATTTCATCTATCGGCCGAGGCGACCGGAAGAACTGGATACCGCACTTGGTGGCGGTATCCATTTCAACCAGATTCCCCACCAGATCGACATCGCCAGGCTGCTTTCCGGCTCCCCGGTTCGCAGCGTTCGGGCAATGAGCGCAGTCCTTGATCCGGAACGCGGGACGGAAGGATGTTGCACGGCATTCATTGATTTCGACAATGGTGTTGGGGCGACATTGACCTACAGCGGATACGACCACTTCGACAGCGATGAGCTGCATGAATGGGTTGGATCGACTGGCCGTAAGAAGCAGCCACGGCATGGGGCAATGCGCAAGGCTCTGGCGGCGCTGGGCGGGCGTGACGAGGAACTTCGCCAGCGTATTGAGCGGTATGGCTACGGCGGCAACGCCGCCTTTATGGGAGGCACCGCGGAGCACCAGCCACACTTCGGGTTGCTCGTCGCGACGCTCGAGCGAGCCGATGTGCGGACATTCGCTGACGGGGTAATCGTCTACTCGGAGCGCGGCGCGCAAGAAGTGAAGATCACGGGGAGCACTGACGGACGGAGCCGCGTCCTGGACGAATTTTGTGCTGCCGTTGTGGGCGGTATTCCCCCGGTGCACGACGGACGTTTTGCCCGCGCAACGGTGCAGGCATGCCTGGCGATACTCGAATCGAGCCGCGCGCGACGCGAGATCTTCATCAGCTGAAGGAACTACCGGAAGGGTCATCGTGGTCATCGACATACATGGTCATTACACAACCGAGCCTGCGGCGCTGCACGCCTTTCGTGACAAGCAACTGGCTGGCCTTGCAGATGCGGCACGCAAGCCAAAGTCCGCAGCTCTTGGCATCAGCGATGAGGAATTAGTTGCCAGCGTCCAGCCTCAGTTGAAGTTCCAGAAGGCGCGCGGCAGCGATCTGACGCTTTTCTCGCCGCGCGCCGCAGGAATGGCGCATCACGTTGGGACGGAGGCGATCAGCAGGGAATGGACTGTCGTTTGCAACGACCTTATTCACCGCGTCTGCAATCTGCTCCCCGGCAGCTTCGCCGGAGTCGGACAGTTGCCCCAATTCCCAGGCGCACCGCCGGCGAACTGCATCCCTGAGCTTGTACGCGTGGTGAAGGACCTTGGCTTCGTCGGTATCAACCTCAATCCGGACCCTTCCGGCGGCTTGTGGAGCGGACTGCCGCTCATCGACCGGCACTGGTATCCGCTGTACGAGAAACTTTGCGAGCTTGACGTGCCCGCTATGATTCATGTTTCCTCTTCCTGCAATCCGAACTTCCACGGCACCGGCGCGCACTACATCAACGGCGACACGACTGTGTTTATGCAACTCATCCAAGGAAACCTGTTCAAGGATTTCCCCACGCTGCGCCTCGTCATTCCGCATGGCGGAGGCGCCGCGCCCTTTCATTGGGGGCGCTATCGCGGTCTGGCTCAGGAGATGGGCAAGCCGCTGCTCTCGGAGCATCTGTTGAAGAATGTTTACTTTGACACCTGCGTTTACCATCTGCCGGGAATGGAATTGCTCGCTAAAGTGATTCCCGTCGACAACATTCTGTTCGCGTCAGAAATGGTGGGCGCTGTCAAAGGCATTGACCCGGAGACCGGGCACCACTACGACGACACCAAGCGTTATGTGGATATTCTGCCGGGATTGTCCGAACAGGATCGCAACAAGATATTCGAGGGTAACGCGCGGCGTGTGTATCCCGCGCTGGACGCTTTCCTTAAAAAGAGAGCGCTACAGAGATGAGTGCCGTCAGGAGGATCCTGGAAATCCCTTGCCGACCGTCCGCGGAACTTGTGGCGGCATTCGCCGCAATGGTCACGCCACACCTTTCTGACAGCATGGAGCGCCTGTACGCGGGCGGCGCGCGCTTGCGGCCGATGCACCGGGGCGGCAAGCTAGCCGGCCCGGCGTTCACGGTGAAGACTGCGCCAGGGGACAACCTGCTGGTCCACAAGGCGTTGGACATGGCCAGTCCCGGCGATGTTGTCGTGGTGGATGCCGGAGGTGCGACTGAGCATGCGATCGTGGGGGAGATCATGTGCGTTCATGCCAAGCGTCGCGGAATAGCGGGGTTGGTCATATGGGGGGCAATCCGCGACTCCACGGAGATTGGTGCATCGGACTATCCGGTATTCGCGACAGGTATTACGCATCGGGGTCCATACCGGAACGGGCCCGGCGAGATCAATGTTCCGATCGCGATTGGCGGCATGCCGGTTCATCCGGGAGACATCATCGTCGGAGACGGCGACGGTCTCGTTTCGACTCCGTTGGACTTGGCGGAGCGGATCCTCGAGTCCGCGAGAGGCATCCTTGCCAAAGAAACAGCGGCGATCAGGCAGTTCAAGGACGGAACATCCGACCGCAGTTGGGTCGACCGGCTGCTCAAGGACAAGGGTTACAAGCTGTAGTTGCGGGCGTCTTGGCAGGTGCGGGCGTTCCGCACATGAAAGAAAGAATCGATACGGAGAACTCAGCTTTGGCTCGCATCAGCACTGTCATCGCAACCTCGCATTCGCCATTTCTGTTCGAACCGGTTACCTGGTGGAACGCTACCCGCGGCAGACGTAGCTACGCCCCTGGCGTGCCAGTCGATGCCGAGGCCGAGAACGAACGCAAGCACGGACGCATGCAGGCAGGGCTGCGCAAGCTGCGCGATGTCTTCCAGGCAGCCCGCCCTGATGTCATGGTGGTGTTCGGCGACGATCAAGAGGAGCAGTTCGACCTGAATAATCATCCGCCGTTTGCGGTTTACGTGGGCGGGCGCTTCGAGGGCTACAAGGCCGTGCGCTATGCCGGAGCCCTCGGATCACGGGACTGGAAGCCGAAGGCGGCGGAGCATTGGGTCGGCGTCGAGGCGAAGCCGGACCTCGCCCAAGCGGTCTTGCGCGGCATGATGTCGGCAGGTTTTGATCCAGCGTTCATGCTGGACTTGCCGAATCACGACATCGGCATGGGTCACGCATTCATGCGTCCGACAGGCCCCCTGACAGACGGCCGGTTCGACGTTCCAATGGTGCCGGTGCTGGTGAACTGCCTGTATGCGCCGCAGCCCAGTGCTTCGCGCTGCGTATCGGCGGCGCGGGCGGTGCGCAAGGTAATCGAGGATTGGCCCGAGGACATCAACGTCGCCGTTATTGGCTCGGGCGGGCTTTGGCATACGCCAGGAGCGGCGGAATCCTATCTGGACGAGACCTTTGACCGGGAGATTCTGAAACGCCTGCAAGCAGGGGATGCGGACGGGATGGCCGCGTACTTCGATCAGTGGCAGCCGGACCCGGCGGTCCGGAAACTGGCCTGCTTCCGTCAGTTCGACGGCGGAACCGGCATGGCCGGAGGCATCGGCAGCGGGTCAGGCGAGACCCGCAACTGGATCATGGCGGCGGCGGTTGCGGACCGACCTGGCGTCCTGGTCGACTATGTGCCGGTGTATGCATCCCCATGCGGGATCGGCTTCGCGTACTGGGAGATGCGGAGCTGACATGAACCAGCGCTGGAGGCAATCCTTCGATATCCCTGGGGCGAGCCATGGCTCCACGCCGATTCCCACCGGAACCCGTGTCGGCAACATGCTGTTTTCGTCGGGCATCATGGGCGCGGATCCAGCAACGGGAGATTTGTCCTCGGAAGCAGGAGAGCAAGTCCGCTTCGCGTTTCTGAACATGGACTCTCTGCTCGCGGCGGCGGGGGCTCGCTTGGGGGATGTAGCCCGAGTCAGTGTCAGCGTCAGCGATCTCTCCACGCGCGAAATCGTCAACCACGAATGGTTGGCAAGGTTTCCGGACCCGAATGATCGACCCGCCCGTCACACTGATGTAAAGAGCTTGCGTGGCGGGATGTTGGTTCAACTGGAGATCATTGCGGTGCTGCGCTGATTCTCCTGGCAGCGTCGTGATTCTCAGTTATTGCGGCGCGCGGCGTCGCGCTCCCGCCACAGCAGGTAGCCGCCGCTCGCGACCACGATCGCGCAGCCCACGACCACCGGCGCGTCCGGCAGGTCGCCGAACACCAGGTACCCCAGCAGCACCATCCAGATGATCTGCTGGTAGAGGAACGGCCCCAGCACCGACGCCGGCGCGTAGCGGTGCGCGAGGGCGAGCAGGTAATGGCCCATGCCGCCCGCGATGCCGATCAGCACCGCCACCGCCCAGGGCAGCCAGCCCTGCGGCGTCTGCCAGACCAGGAGCGCGAACGGCGCCAGCGTCACCACCGCCACCGCGCCGGCGATGAACTGCGTGGTCTCGGCCGAGTCGTAGGCCGCCAGATGGCGCGTGAAGAGGTTGAACAGCGCGTAGAGCACCGCGTTGGCGAGCGCGATCAGCAGCGCGGGATGGAACCCCTCGGTGCCGGGACGCACGATCACCAGCACCCCGGCGAAGCCCACCAGCACCGCGATCCAGCGCGCCCGGTCCAGGCGCTCGCCCAGCAGCGGCGCGGCGAAGAGGGCAATCAGGATCGGCACCGTGAACTGGATCGCGCCGGTCTCGGCCAGCTGCAGGTACTGCAGCGCCCAGAAGTTCATCCCGGTCATCACCGGCAGGAAGCAGCCGCGCGCCAGCTGCAGCCACGGCCGGCGGGTGCGCACCAGCGCCAGGCCGTGGCGCGGCGCGAGCAGGGCGGTGGTGAACACGAAGTGCATGAAGAAGCGCAGGAACACCACTTCCATCACCGGCAGCGAGCGCACCAGCCACTTCGCGCCGGCGTCGAGCACCGCGAAGCAGAAGAACGTGACCGAGATCAGGCCGATGCCGAGGAGGCGGCTGCTTCCGCCGTCCGATGCAAGCATCGCCACGTCGCGCCGCCGTGCCTACTTCAAGGCCCGGATCACCGCGTTGGTCACCGCCTTGGTGTCGTGCACCCCGCCCAGGTCCGGCGTGAACACCTGCTCTTCCGTGGTGCGCTCGATGGCCTTCATCAGGCGCGCGGCGGCCTTCGGCTCGCCCAGGTGCTCCAGCATCATGGAGGCGGTCCAGAAGGTGGCGATCGGGTTGGCGATGCCCTTGCCGGTGATGTCGAAGGCCGAGCCGTGGATGGGCTCGAACATCGAGGGGAACTTGCGCGACGGATTCAGGTTCGCGGTGGGCGCGATGCCGAGCGACCCCGACAGCGCGGCGGCCAGGTCCGACAGGATGTCGGCGTGCAGGTTGGTGGCGACGATGGTGTCCAGGGACGCGGGCTTGAGCACCATCACCGTGGTCACCGCGTCCACCAGCACCCGGTTCGTCGTCACGTCCGGAAAATCCTTCGCGACTTCGTAGAAGATTTCGTCCCACAGCACCATGCCGTGGCGCTGGGCGTTGGACTTGGTGACCAGCGTCAGGTGCTTGCGCGGGCGCGAGCGCGCGAGCGCGAACGCGAAGCGGTGCACGCGCTCCACGCCGGCGCGGGTGAACGTGGAAACCTCCATCGCCACCTCTTCCGGATGCCCGGTGTGGACGCGGCCGCCGGCACCGGAGTACTCGCCCTCGGAGTTCTCGCGCACGATCACCCAGTCGATGTCCGCGCCTTTCGCCAGCGGGCTGGTGATGCCGGGCAGCACGCGCGAGGGCCGCACGTTGGCGAACTGGTCGAAGCCCTGGCAGATGGGCAGGCGCAGGCCCCACAGCGACACATGGTCCGGGACGTCGGGCGCGCCGACCGCGCCGAAGAAGATGGCGTCGAAGGTCTTCAGTTCCGCGAGGCCTCCCGCCGGGATGTAGGCGCCGGTCGCCTTGTAGCGCGCCGAGCTCCAGTCGAAGCCCTTGAACTGCAGCGAGAAGCCCTCGAGGGCGGCGAGGGCCTCGAGCACGCGGATGCCCTCGGCGATGACCTCGATGCCGATGCCGTCGCCGGGAATGGATGCGATTCGGTAAGATTTCATCTTTCGAGCATATCATCAGGCATGGCGAGATCCACGCAGCGGAAGAAGGGCGCCACCAGCGCGATCGAGCTGGCGGTGGCGGACGGCGTCGCGACCGTCACGCTCAACCGCCCGGAGGTGCGCAACGCG
The DNA here is from genome assembly GCA_964564865.1 of uncultured Bordetella sp. GTDB lineage: Bacteria > Pseudomonadota > Gammaproteobacteria > Burkholderiales > SG8-39 > RBG-16-66-20. Next base: position 38,401 of record CAZMDA010000021.1, read on the forward strand.
ATCGACGACGGCATGCGCGCCGAGCTGATCGAGGTGCTGGACTATGCCTCGCGCGACGACGCGGTGCGCGCGCTGGTGCTCACCGGCAAGGGCAGCGCGTTCTGCTCCGGCGGCGACATCGGCGGCATGCAGGAGCGGCTCAAGGCGCCGCCGGGCCAGGTGGCCTTCAACGGCTGGAACCGCCAGAAGCGCACCCACCAGGCGGTCGCGGGCCTGCACGGCATGGGCAAGCCCACCATCGCGGCAGTGAACGGCGCGGCGGCGGGCCTGGGCTGCGACCTCGCGCTCGCCTGCGACTTCATCATCGCCGCCGACAGCGCCAGCTTCACCATGAGCTTCATCCTGAGGGGGCTGGTGCCCGACGGCGGCGGCCTGTACTTCCTGCCGCGGCGCGTCGGCCTCGCGCAAGCGAAGGAACTGGTCTTCAGCGGCCGGCGCGTGGCCGCGGCCGAGGCCTTGCAGCTGGGCCTCGCGGACCACGTCTGCCCGGCGGAGAAGCTGCTCGACGAGGCGCGGGGCATGGCGCAGCAGATGAGCAAGGGCTCGCCCGCGGCGCTCGCGCTGGCGAAGTCGATCCTCGACCGCAGCTTCGAGCTCACCGAGGAACAGGCGCTGGCGCTGGGCCGCCAGGCGCAGGCCATCTGCTACACCACCGCCGAGCACCGCGACGCGGTGAAGGCTTTCCTGGACCCGCGGCGCCGGAAATCGAAAGCGAAGTGAGCGCCGCCGGCGCCATCGGCAAGCTGCTGCGCCCGCGCAGCATCGCGGTCGTGGGCGCGTCCTCCGATCCGTCGAAGACCGCCGGCCGCCCGGTGGCCTACCTGCTCAAGCACCGCTATGCCGGCGACATCTACCCGGTCAACCCGCGCCTGCGGGAGGTGGGCGGGCTCCGCTGCTGGCCGGACATCGGCTCGCTGCCGGCGACGCCGGAGGTGGCGCTGGTGCTGCTGGGTGCGGCGCGCGCCATCGAGGCGGTGCGCGAACTCTCGGCGCGCGGCACCGCCGCGGCGGTGGTGCTGGCGAGCGGCTTCGGCGAGGTCGGCCCCGAGGGCGCGACGCTGCAGGAGCAGTTGAAGGCGGCGGCGGGCGGCATGCGCCTGCTGGGGCCGAACACCATCGGCCTGGTGAACCTCGCCGGGTGCGTGATGCTCACCCCGAGCGGCGCGCTGGAGCTGCCGATGTTACCGATCGGTAACATCGGCTTGGTGTCGCAGAGCGGCGGCCTGCTGAGCTCGCTGCTGTCGCGCGCCGCGGCGCGCGGCGTCGGCTTCTCCAGCCTGGTGTCCACCGGCAACGAGGCGGACCTGGATGCCGCCGACTTCATCGAGTATTTCGCCGGCGATCCGGACACCGCGGTCATCGCGCAGTACATGGAAGGGCTGCGCCGGCCCGAGGCCTACCGGCGCGCGGCGCTCAAGGCCGCCGGCGCCGGCAAGCCGCTGGTGGTGTTCAAGGTCGGCCGCTCGGAGTCCGGCAAGCGCTCGGCGGTGTCCCATACCGGCGCCATGGCCGGCGCGGACGAGATGTTCGACGCGCTGTTCCGCCAGGTGGGCGCGATCCGGGTGGCGAGGTTCTCCGACCTGCTGGAGGTGCCGATGGCGTTGCGCGGCGGCCGGCGGCTCGCCGGCCGGCGCATCGCCGTGGTCACCACCACCGGCGGCGCGGCGACGCTGGTCGCCGACGACTGCGGCGTCGCCGGGTTCGAGCTGCCCCCGCCGGACCCGGCCACCGTGCTGCGCCTGGAGAAGGTGCTGGGCGAGGCGGACGCGGCGCTCGACCGCAATCCGGTGGACGTGACGCTCGCCGGGTCGCGCCCGGACCTCTATGCCGCGTCCATCGCCGCGCTGCAGGAGAGCCCGGCGTACGACGGCGTGGTGGCGATCGTGGGCGCCTCGGCGCTGACCCGCCCGGAGGCGGTGGCCGATGCGCTGGCCGAACGCGCGCGCTCGGGGTCCAAGCCCCTGCTGTGCTACCTCAGCACCTGGGCGCCGCAGATCGTGCAGATGCTGAACGGGCGCGGCGCGCCCGCGTTCGACACGCCGGAGAGCGTGGCGGCCGCGCTGGGCGCGCTGGCGAGCCGCGGCCCGCCGCCGGGCGAGGCGCTGCCGGCGGCGACGGTGGAATCCGGCTGGGCGAAGCGCTCCGGTCCGCTCAACGAGGCCGAGGCGCGCGCCCTGTTCGCGGACTTCGGCATCGCGTCGGTGCGGGAGTCCGTGGCGCGCACGCCCGCCGAGGCGGGCGAGGCGGCGCGGCGCATGGGCGGCGAGGTGGTGCTGAAGGTGCTGTCGCGCGCGCTGCCGCACAAGACCGAGGCCGGCGGCATCGCGCTCGGCGTGCGCCCCGAGGAGGCGGCCGCGCGCTGCGAGGCGCTGGCGGCCTCCGTCAGGCAGAAGGCCGGCATCGAGCCCGAGGGCTTCCTGGTGCAGGAGCGCGTCCGCGGCGTGGAGATGATCCTGGGCTTCCACCGCGATCCCCAGCTGGGTCCCGCCGTGCTGGTGGGCCTGGGCGGCATCGCCACCGAGCTCTACAAGGACACCGCGGTCCGCCTGCTGCCGCTGCACGCGGGCGAGGCGGCGCGGATGGTGTCGGAACTGAAGGCGCGCGCGCTGCTGGAGGGGTTCCGCGGCGCGCCGCCGGCCGACGGCGCGGCGCTGGCGCGCGCCATCGAGGCCTTCGCGGCGATGTGCCTCGCGCTGGGGGACCGGCTGCGGGAGGCGGAGATCAACCCGCTGTTCGTCCTGCCGCGCGGCGAAGGTGTGCGCGCCGCCGACGGCGTCGCGGTGCTGGATTCTGGGATGATGGCGGCATGATCCGGTTCGCGATCCTCGACGACTACGCCCGCAACGCGCGCGCCCTGGCACCCTGGGAGCGGCTCGCCGGCAAGGTGCAGGTGGACATCTTTTCCGACACCGTCCGGGGCGAGGCGCTCGCCGCGCGCCTCGCGCCCTACGACGGCCTGATGATGATCCGCGAGCGCACGCCGATGCCGCGCGCGCTCATCGAGCGCCTGCCGAAGCTGAAGCTCCTGGTCACCGCGGGCATGCGCAACCGGGCCATCGACCACGCCGCCTGCCGCGAGCGCGGCATCGTCGTCTGCGGCACCGGCAGCGGGCAGGACCCCACCGTGGAGCTGGCCTGGGGCCTGATCCTCGCGCTCGCGCGCGGCATCCCCGCCGAGGACCGCGCGCTGCGCGCGGGTCGCTGGCAGGACGGCCTGGGGTTCGGCATCCGCGGCAAGACGCTGGGCGTGCTGGGGCTGGGCAAGCTGGGCCGCGGCGTGGCCAAGGTCGGGCAGGCCTTCGGCATGCAGGTGGTCGCGTGGAGCCAGAACCTGCAGGCGGCGGACGCGGCCGCGCTGGGCGTGCGGCGCGTGGAGAAGGATGAACTCTTCTCCGGCGCCGATGTCCTCAGTATCCATGTCATCCTCAGTGAGCGCACCCGCGGCCTGGTCGGCGCGCGCGAGCTGGCACTCATGAAGCCGGGCGCCATCCTCGTCAACACCTCCCGCGCCGCGATCGTGGATACCGCGGCGCTGGTGTCGGCGCTGCAGGCGGGCAGGCTCGCCGGCGCCGGCGTGGACGTGTTCGACGAGGAGCCGCTGCCGCCGGATGCGCCCATCCTGAAGGCGCCCAACACCGTGCTGACGCCGCACCTGGGCTATGTCACGCGCGAGAGCTACCAGGTCTATTTCAACGACGCGCTGGAAGACCTGGAGGCGTGGCTGGCCGGCGCGCCGGTCCGCCTGGTGCAGGAGTGACGCCATGACCCGGTTCCTTCGGCTGCTCGCGCTTTCCCTGGTGCTCGCCCTCGACGCGGCCGGCGCCTGGGCGCAGGGGCGCGGCAAGCTCGCCGAGGACGAGCTCATCAACATCTCGGTGTTCAAGGCGGTGTCGCCCTCCACGGTGCACATCACCACGGTCGCCGCGCAGCGCAACCTGTTCACCATGGACGTGACACAGGTGCCGCAGGGCACCGGCACCGGCTTCATGTGGGACGACCGCGGCCACATCGTCACCAACTTCCACGTCCTGCAGGGCTCCAGCGGCGCGCGGGTGACGCTGTCGGACCAGTCGGAATGGCAGGCTTCGCTGGTGGGCGTGTTCCCGGACCGCGACCTCGCCGTGCTGCGCATTGGCGCGCCCAAGGACAAGCTCAAGCCCATCGTGCTGGGCACCAGCAAGGACCTGCAGGTGGGGCAGCGGGTCTACGCCATCGGCAATCCCTTCGGCCTGGACCAGACGCTGACCACCGGCATCGTCAGCGCGTTGAACCGCGAGATCCAGTCCGTCACCCAGCGCACCATCCGCGGCATGATCCAGACCGACGCCGCGATCAACCCGGGCAACTCCGGCGGGCCGCTGCTGGATTCCTCCGGCCGGCTGATCGGCGTCAACACCGCGATCTACAGCCCCTCGGGCGCGTCCGCCGGCATCGGCTTCGCGATCCCGGTGGACGAGGTCAACCGCGTCGTGCCGCGCCTGATCCGCGACGGCAAGTTCCTGCGCCCGGCGCTCGGCATCCAGTCGGCGCCGCCGCAGCTGCACGCGGCGCTGCGCCTGCCCAAGGGCCTGGCGGTGATCGGCGTGGCGAAGGGCGGCCCGGCCGATGCGGCCGGCATCGTGCCGTTCCGCCGCGGGCCGAGGGGCGAGGTGATCGCGGGCGACATCATCGTCGCGCTGGCCGGCAAGCCGGTGGCGACGCTGGACGAGATGCTGGACGAGCTGGAGCGCCACCAGCCCGGCGACACCGTGGTCCTCACGCTGCTGCGCGGCGGCCGGACCGTGGAAGTGAAGGCGCGCCTGGTCGCGGGCCAGTAGCGCCAGTTCCGCCGCTAGGCGGCCTTCTTCGACGAACTGCGCAGGGCCTCGGCGACCGCGGCGCCCACTTCGGGGGTCGAGGCCTTGCCCTTCATGTCCGGCGTGTGCGGACCCTCGACGATGACGCGCTCGATGGCGCGCACCACGTCGGCCGCGGCCGCGGGATGACCCAGGTGGTCCAGCATCAGCGCCCCGGACCAGATCTGGCCGATCGGGTTGGCGATCTTCTTCCCGGCGATGTCCGGCGCCGAGCCGTGCACCGGCTCGAAGATGGACGGCGCGGTGCGCTCCGGGTTGATGTTGCCCGAGGGCGCAATGCCGATGGTGCCGGCGGTGGCGGGCCCCAGGTCCGAGAGGATGTCACCGAACAGGTTCGAGGCGACGATGACGTCGAAGCGGTCCGGGTTGAGCACCAGCTGGATGGACAGGCCGTCGACGTGGTACTGGTCGGCGCGGACATCGGGGTACTGCTTCTTCATCTCGGCGAAGCGCTCGTCCCACCACGGCATGGTGATGGAGATGCCGTTGGACTTGGTGCAGCTGGTGACATGCTTCTTGCGCGTCTTCGCCAGCTCGAAGGCGTACTTCATGATCCGGTCGGTGCCCTTGCGGCTGAACACCGAGGTCTGGGTGACGATCTCGCGCTCGGTGCCCTCGTAGATGCGGCCGCCGGTGCTCCCGTACTCGCCTTCGGTGTTCTCGCGCACCACGTAGTAGTCGATGTCGCCGGGCTTGCGGCCGGCGAGCGGGCAGGGCAGGCCCTCGAACAGGCGCACCGGGCGCAGGTTGACGTAGAGGTCGAACCAGCGCCGGAAGTTGATCAGCAGGCCCCAGGCCGAGATGTGGTCCGGCACCAGCGCCGGGTTGCCGGCGGCGCCGAAGTAGATGGCGTCGAACTGGCGCAGGATCTGCGGCGCGTCCTCCGGGCACATCCTGCCGTGCTGCACGTACCAGTCGCAGCTCCAGGGAAACTCCTGCCATTTGAACGAGATGCCGTGGCGGGCGCCGGCGGCCTCCATGACCCGGATGCCCTCGGGCATCGTTTCCCGGCCGATGCCGTCGCCGGGGATGACTGCGATCTTGTGCTCTTTCATGGGGGGTGAGTATAGCCAGAACAGGATCGCTAGAATGCGCCGATGCGGTTCTGCGCATTCGAAACGGCGACCGACTGGTGCTCGGTCGCCCTGTGGCTGGAGGGCGAGGTGCGCTCGCTGGAACGGCGCGCGCCCAACGGCCACGCCGAGCTCGCCCTGCCCATGCTGGAGCGGCTGCTTGCCGGGGCGGGCCTGGGCGCCGGCGACCTGGAGGCGGTCGCTTTCGGCGCCGGGCCGGGCGCGTTCACCGGCCTGCGCATCGCCTGCGGACTGGCGCAGGGTATCGCCTTCGCGCGCGACCTGCCGGTGATCGGCATCCCGACGCTGGCGGCGATGGCGGAGGAATCCGGCGCCGCGCGCGTGGTCGCCTGCCTCGATGCGCGCATGGGCGAGGTGTACTACGCGGCGCTGGAGAACCAGGGCGGGCGCTGGCGCGAGGTGGTGCCGGCGCGCTGCGCGCGCCCCACGGACTTCGTCCCGCCGCCGGGCGAGGGCTGGATCGGCTGCGGCAACGGCTTCGCGGCCTACGGACCGATGGGACTGGCGCGCGTGCTCGCGGACGTGCATCCCACCGCGGCGGCGGTGGCGCGCCTGGCCGCGCCGCGCCTCGCGGCGGGCGAGGGCGTCGATGCGGCACTCGCCGCCCCGAGCTACGTGCGCGACAAGGTCGCCTTCACGCAGGCGGAACTGGCGGCGCGATGAGCGCGGTGCTCAAGGGCGACCTGCCGCTGGCGCGGATGCGCGAGGCCGATCTCGCGGAGGTGCTCGCGGTCGAGGGCGCGATCTACTCGCATCCCTGGACGCGCGGCAACTTCGCCGATTCGCTGCGCACCGGCTACGAGTGCTGGACCTGGCGCCACCAGGGCGAGCTGGTCGGCTACTTCATCCTGCTGGTGGCCGCCGGCGAATCGCACCTGCTCAACCTGTCCATCGCCGCGGCGCACCAGCGCCAGGGCTGCGGCTCGGCGCTGCTGCAGGAGGTGATGCGGATGGCGCGCAAGGAAGGCGGCCGGCAGCTGTTCCTGGAGGTCCGGCCTTCGAACCTGGCGGCGCAGGGCCTGTACCGCAAGTTCGGCTTCCGGCAGGTGGGGGTGAGGAAGGGGTACTACCCGGCCGAAGGCGGGCGGGAGGATGCGCTGGTGCTGGAGATCGGGTTGTGAGCCGAAGGGGCGAGATTCTGAAGGAGATGGGCATTTCTCCCTCCTGGGTTCTGCGTAGCCGGGAGGCTGGTGCTGATCGTCTCGTTGTTTCCGCAAACCCGGCGGAAACAACGAGATCTGTTGAAAATCTAACCCCACCTCATCATCCAACCCCACCCCAAAGTCCAGATACCGAAGGCATGACGCCGTCGCTCGCGCGCGAGGCGCGCATCGCGGCGATGGACTGGGCGGAACTGAAATCCGCCGTCCGCGACTGCACCGCCTGCGGGCTGCGCGCCGGCTGCACGCAAACGGTGTTCGGGGTCGGCGACGAGCAGGCGCAGTGGCTGCTGGTGGGCGAGGCGCCGGGACAGGAGGAGGACCGGCAGGGCGAGCCGTTCGTCGGGCAGGCGGGCAAGCTGCTGGACGGGATGCTCGCCTCGATACAGCTCAAGCGCGGCGAGAACGTCTACATCGCCAACGTGCTGAAGTGCCGGCCGCCGGGGAACCGCAACCCGGCGCCGGAGGAGGTGGCGAAGTGCTCGCCGCACCTGCTGCGGCAGGTGGCGCTGCTGCGGCCGAAGCTGATCCTCGCCATGGGCCGCTTCGCGGTGCAGACGCTGCTGGGCACCGAGGCGTCCATCGCCAGCCTGAGGGGCAAGCTGCACCGGTACGCCGGGGTGCCGCTCATCGTGACCTACCACCCGGCCTACCTGCTGCGCACGCTGCCGGACAAGGCCAAGGCCTGGCAGGACTTGCTGTTCGCGAAACGGACCTTCGCCTCGCTCGACTAGGTCAGTGCGGGGACTCCGCGCGGGCGAAGGCGAGCAGGCGCTCGACCTCGGCCGTGTGCGCGCGGTGGTTGTGGCGGAACCAGAACAGCACCACGGTCATGGTGCCGGCGACGAAGAGGCCGAACAGCACGATCACGGTGTAGATGGACAGCCCGAGCGCCAGCATGAGGGAGTAGAGCGCGATCATCGCCAGGATCGAGGCGTTCTCGTTGAAGTTCTGCACCGCGATCGAGCGCCCGGCGCCCACCAGGTGGTGGCCGCGGTGCTGCAGCAGCGCGTTCATGGGCACCACGAAGAATCCCGCCAGCAGGCCGATGAGGACGATGAGCGGCACCGCGAGCCAGACGCTGGTGGCGACGTTCATCAGGATCACCACCAGCCCCATGGCGATGCCAAGCGGGATCACTTTCACCGCCCGGTCCAGGCGCACCGTCATCGAGGCGGCGACCGCGCCGACGGCGATGCCGAGCGCGCACACGCCCTGCAGCATGGAGGCCCTGGACAGGTCGTAGCCCAGCGCGGCGCGCGACCACTCGATGACGATGAACTGCAGCGTCGCGCCCGCGCCCCAGAAGAGCGTGGTCACCGCGAGCGAGATCTGGCCCAGCTTGTCCTTCCACAGGCTGGCGACGCAGCGCGAGAAGTCCCGCAGCGTGTCCATCGGGTGGGCCGGCAGCGGCTTCATCGCCACGCCGGTGAGCGGGATGTAGCGGTTGAAGATCGCGGCGACGACGTAGACGAAGATGATGACGAACACCGCCGCTTCCGCCGGGGTGTCGATGCCGGTGTCGACGCGCGGCAGGTCGAACGCCAGCAGCACGCCGGACACCGAGACGTGGATCAGCACCCCGCCCAGCACGGTGCCGAGGATGATCGAGCTCACCGTGAGGCCCTCGATCCAGCCGTTGGCCACCACCAGCTTCGAGTGCGGCAGGTACTCGGTGAGGATGCCGTACTTGGCCGGGGAATAGGCCGCCGCCCCCAGGCCGACCAGGGCATAGGCGAGCAGCGGGTTGACGTCGAACAGCATCAGGGAGCAGCCGGCGATCTTGATCAGGTTGGAGATGAACATCACCGTGCCCTTGGGCAGGCGGTCGGCGAAGGCGCCGACCCAGGGCGCGAGCAGGACGTAGGAGATGACGAAGAAGAATTTGAGGTAGGGCGTGAGCCAGGACGGCGAATCGGCCTGGATCAGCAGCGCGATCGCCGCCACCAGCAGCGCATTGTCGGCGAGCGACGAGAAGAACTGCGCCGCCATGATGATGTAGAACCCGAGCCCCAATTTTCCTCCCTCTCTGCCCGCGAAGGCCCGCGTTTATAGCACGGCCGCATGGACTCCCGGTATGCGCTCCTATAATGCGCCATGCCCCGGCCCATCCTGGCCTCCATCAGCGCCTCGGCCCTGGCGCACAACCTGGCGCTCGCCATGAAGGAGGCGGCGCCGGCGAAGACCTGGGCGGTTCTCAAGGCGAATGCCTACGGGCACGGCATTCTGCGGGCGGCAAAGGCGCTGGCCGCGGCCGACGGCTTTGCGCTGCTCGACCTGGTGGATGCCCTCAGGCTGCGCAGCGCCGGGATCGACAGGCCGCTGCTCATGCTGGAGGGCTTCTTCGCGGCGCAGGACATCCCGCACTTCGTCAAGTACCGCCTGACGCCCGTGGTCCACAGCTTCGAGCAGGTCGAGATGCTGCGCGTCGCCTCCGCGGCCGGCCAGCTGCAGGAAGGGCTGGACCTGTACCTCAAGGTGAACAGCGGCATGAACCGGCTGGGCTTCATGACCGATGGCGTCGCGGGGGCCTGGACCGCGCTCAAGGCGATCCCGGGGGTGCGGGACATCACCCTGATGACCCATTTCGCGGACGCCGACGGCGAATCCGGCATCGACGGCCAGCTGCAGTGGTTCAACGCCCTGACCCACGGCCTGCACGCGCCGAAGTCCTACGCCAATTCCGCCGCCCTGCTGCGCTTCCCGGACAAGGCGCGCGCCGACTGGGTGCGGCCCGGCATCATGCTCTACGGCTGCTCGCCGTTCACCTTCCGGACCGCGGCCGAGATCGGCCTCAGGCCCGCCATGACCCTGTCGACGCAGGTGATCGCGGTGCAGCACCTGGAACCCGGCGAGCGGGTGGGGTACGGCTTCACCTACCAGGCGGCCAAGGAAATGCGCCTGGGCGTGATCGCCTGCGGCTACGGTGACGGCTATCCCCGTTCCGCGCCCTCGGGCACGCCGGTGCTGGTCTGCGGCCGGCGCACCCAGACCGTGGGCCGCGTCTCCATGGACCTGATTTGCGTGGACCTGACGGACATTCCGGAGGCGGGCGTGGGGGCGCCGGTGGTGCTGTGGGGCGAAGGCCTGTCGGCGGACCAGGTCGCGGTGTCGGCCGGCACCGTCAGCTACGAGCTGCTGTGCGCGCTCGCGCCGCGGGTGCCGGTGGCCGAGGTTCCCTGATGGCGCGCGCCAAGACGGCCTATGTCTGCACCGACTGCGGCGCCAGCGCGCTGCAGTGGTTCGGCGCCTGTCCTTCCTGCGGCGCCGCGGGCACCCTGACCGAGACCGCCGCGCACGCGCCCGAGCGGCCCGGGGCGCGGCGCCTGGCGGGCGCGGCGCCCAGCGCGGTCCCGCTGGACGCGATCGAGGCGCGCGAGCAGGAGCGCCTGTCCACCGGGATCGGCGAACTGGACCGGGTGCTGGGCGGGGGCCTGGTGGCCGGGCAGGTGATCCTCATCGGCGGCGACCCGGGCATCGGCAAGTCCACGCTCCTCCTGCAGGCGCTGGCCGCGCTGGGTTCGGCGCACCGGACCCTCTACGTCTCCGGCGAGGAATCCGCCGAGCAGGTCGCGCTGCGCGCACGTCGCCTGGCGCTGGATGCGCGCGCGGTGCACCTGATCGCCGAGATCCAGCTGGAGCGCATCATGGCGGCCATCGAGTCCCGGCGGCCGCAGGTCGCGGTGGTGGATTCCATCCAGACCCTGTGGACCGAGGCGCTGCAGTCGGCGCCCGGCTCGGTGGCGCAGGTGCGGGAATGCGCGGCGCAGCTCGCGCGCCAGGCGAAGAAGGCGGGCACCGCCCTCTTCATCATCGGCCACGTCACCAAGGAAGGCGCCATCGCCGGGCCGCGCGTGCTGGAGCACATCGTGGACACGGTGCTGTACTTCGAGGGCGACCCGCATTCCAGCTTCCGCCTGGTGCGCGCGGTGAAGAACCGCTTCGGCGCGGTGAACGAGCTCGGCGTCTTCGCCATGACCGACAAGGGCCTGCGCGCGGTGGCGAACCCATCCGCGCTGTTCCTGGCGCAGCACGAAAAGGCGGTGGCGGGCGCCTGCGTGCTCGCCACGCTCGAGGGCACGCGGCCGCTGCTGGTGGAGATCCAGGCGCTGGTGGACTCGGCGCACACGCCCAACCCGCGGCGCCTGTGCGTGGGGCTGGAGCAGAACCGCCTCGCCATGCTGCTCGCGGTGCTGCACCGCCACGCCGGCATCGCCACCTGGGAGCAGGACGTGTTCGTCAACGCGGTGGGTGGCGTGCGCATCGGGGAGCCGGCGGCGGACCTCGCGGTGTCGCTCGCGGTGGTGTCCTCGCTCACCGACCGGCCGATTCCCGGCAAGGTGGTGGTGTTCGGCGAGGTCGGGCTCGCGGGCGAGGTGCGGCCGGCGCCGCGCGGCCAGGACCGCCTGAAGGAGGCCGCCAAGCTCGGCTTCGAGAAAGCCATCGTGCCCAAGTCCAATTTGCCCAAGGGGAAGATCGCGGGGCTGGAGGTGATCGGGGTGGAGCGGGTGGACCGGGCGGTGCAGGTGCTGAGGGACCTGTGATCCGCATCTACGGCATCCGCAACTGCGACACCATGAAGAAGGCCTTCGCCTGGCTGGAGGCCAGGGGCGTCGCCTACGCGTTCCACGACTACAAGAAGGATGGCGTGCCGCCCGGCAAGCTGAAGCAGTGGTCGAAGCAGGCCGGCTGGGAGAACCTCGCCAACACGCGCGGGCCGACATGGCGGAAGATCCCGGAGGCGCGGCGCGCGAACCTGACCGAGGCGAGAATGCTCGCGCTGCTGGAGGAGAACACGAGCGCCATCCGGCGCCCGATCGTGGAGGCGGGCGCGCAGCTTCTGGTCGGCTTTGATCCGGAAAGATTCGCGGAGGCGTTCCGCTCCGCTATCCGCTGAGGGCGAGATGCGCGGCGCGGATGCCGCTGCGCACCGCCGCTTCCAGCGTCGGCGGGTAATCCGGGTCGGTGTAGTCCCCGGCGAGGATCACGCCCGGAATCGAAGTGGTTTGCGATGGCCGCGCCAGCCCCGGCGCGCAGGCGATCGTGGCGCGCTTCTCCGCGATCACCTGCGACCATTCCGGTTCCGGCAGGGTTCCCAGCGCCGCGACCAGCTCGCGGTGGCAGGCCTGCGCCAGTTCGTCCTGCCCGAGCTGCTGGTGGTCGCCCTCGGCGCTGATGACGCAGGCGATGCGGCCCTTCTCGCCGGTGAGTGCGCCGCGGTCGAAGGCCCACTGGACCAGGCCATGCGCGAAGCCGAGCATCGGGAACTTGAGCTTCACCTGCTTCGGGTATTGAAGGTAGCAGGTGTAGATCGGCTGGTACTCGTAGTCGGGCGCGAGGCCGGGCGCCAGCACCTTCAACTGGTGCGGGCCGACGGCGAGGATGACCTTGCCGTACTGCGCGCGCAGCGCCTCGAGGTCGCGAACCGTCTCGCCGCAGCGGACCTCGCCACCGTTCGCGCGGACGAAGTCGCAGGCGGGCTCCGGGAACAGCTTCGACAGGTCCGTCCTGGGCAGCAGCAGGTCGCTCGCCTCGTCGCCGGCGGCGAGCGTGTCGCGCAGCACGGTGAGCAGCACCTGCGCCGAGGCGCGCTCCGGCGGCGTATTGAGCGCCGAGACGCAGAGCGGGCGCCAGAGGTAGTGGCCGATGCGCCCGTCCTGCCCGTGCCGCCGCAGCAGCTCGGCGACGCTGAGGTCGCCCGCGAGCCGGAAGGCGCCGCGCCGCATGGCCGCCATGAAGCGCACCGCGCCAAGGCGCTCGGCCAGAGGCAGGCCGCGCGCGAAGAGCAGCCCAGAGAGCAGGCCGAGCGGCGCGGGCAGCCACAGGGCGCGGAACACGAAGCCGTCGGCGTAGCGCAGCTCAAGCGGGCAGCGCAGCACGGCGTCGGAGGGCACGCCGACCTGCCGCATCAGGCGCAGCAGCTCCGAGTACGCGCCGCTCAGGATGTGCTGGCCGTTGTCGAGCTCGATGTCGCGCGTCGTCACGCGCCGCGCGCGTCCGCCGGGCACCGGGCCGGATTCGAGCAGCGTCACCGGCACGCCGCGCGCGGCGAGGGTCACCGCGGCGGCGCAGCCCGCGTAACCCGCTCCGATGACGGCTATCCGCGGACCCACGTCTTCCAGGCGATCCAGAGCTTGCGCAGCGGGGTGAGCGAGGTGCGGTGGGTGAGGACCCGGAACCGGTCCTGCTCGATCTCCTCCAGCAGCGCGCGGTAGATGGCGGCCATGATGAGCCCGGGCCGCTGCGCGCTGCGGTCTTCGGCCGGCAGCGCGCCCATGGCGGCGTCGTAGTAGCCGACCGCGCGCCGGTACTGGAACTCCATCAGCTTCACGAAGGCGTCGCTGTGCTTCGCCTGCAGGATGTCCGAGGCCGGGACGCCGAAGCTCCGCAGCTCGTCCATCGGCAGGTAGATGCGGTTGCGGCGCGCGTCGTCGCCGACGTCGCGGATGATGTTGGTGAGCTGGAACGCGGTGCCGAGGTTCTTCGCATACTCCAGCGTGCGCGGGTCGCGGTAGCCGAAGATGCCCGCGGCGAGCAGGCCGACCACGCCGGCGACGTGGTAGCAGTAGCGCTCCAGGGCCTTGAAGTCAAGGTAGCGCGACTGGGTGAGGTCCATCTCCATGCCGCTGATGATCTCGTTCAGGCGCTCGGCGGTGATGCCGTAGGGCTGGAGCGCGGGCTGCAGGGCGCGGCTCACCGGGTGCTGCGGCCGGCCGGCGAAGAGCTTCGCGACTTCGTCGCGCCACCAGGCGAGCTTGGTCTGCGCCAGTTGCGCGTCGGTGCATTCGTCCACGACGTCGTCCACCTCGCGGCAGAACGCGTACAGGGCGGTGATCGCGCGCCGGCGCTCCGGCGGCAGGAACAGGAACGCGTAGTAGAAGCTCGACCCGCTCGCCGCCGCCTTCTGCTGGCAGTACTCGTCCGGCGTCATGTCGACGATCGCCCCCGGCTCACAGCGCGCGCCAGGCGAGGAGGGGCCAGTCGAACCACTTCAGCCGCGGGCGCCGGCGGAACATGTCGTAGCCGGCGGCGGCGAGCTTCTCCAGGATGCGCAGGCCGCCCTGGACGGTCACGGCGATCTCCCAGCGGGCGCGGCCTTCCAGCGAACGCGACAGCGGCGCGCCCTCCAGCATCAGCTCGCGGGTGCGGTCGCACTGGTGGCGCATCAGCGCGCGCCAGGCGTCGTCGCAGCGGCGCGCGGCGATGTGGTCCTCGCTGACGCCGAAGCGGCGCAGGTCGTCCTGGGGGAGGTAGACGCGATCCTTCGCCCAGTCGAGTTCGACGTCCTGCCAGAAGTTGACGAGCTGCAGCGCGGTGCAGACCGCGTCCGACTGCCGCATCTGCGTTTCAGACGTGCGTTTGAACAGGTGCAGCAGCAGCCGCCCGACCGGGTTCGCCGAGCGGCGGCAGTAGTCCAGGACCTCGGCGTAGTCGGCGTAGCGGTTCTTGACCACGTCCTGCGAGAAGGCATCCAGCAGGTCGCCGAACAGCGACAACGGCAGGGCGTGCTCGTCCGCCACGCGCGCGAGGTCCCGGAACAGGGCATCGCCGGGGTCGGCGCCGCGGCCGACCAGCGCCAGCTTCTGCCGGTAGCCGTCCAGCTTCGCCAGCCGGACCGGCGGCGGGTCGTCCCCCTCGTCGGCGAAGTCGTCCGCGCTGCGGGCGAAGCGGTAGATGACTTCCACCGGGGCGCGCAGGCGGGGCGGCAGCAGCAGCGACGCGACCGGGAAGTTCTCGTAGTGATCGACGGGCACCGCTGTTCCGCAGGTTGGTCCGCTGGCTGGTCCGCTGGTTGATTCACAAGGGATTTCCGGCCTCTCCGCTCCGGGGGAGGCCCGCTTTCCGCCGTATAATAGAGCCGTTTTTGATTCCCGCTCTCTGCGCGAAGGTGGCGGAATTGGCAGACGCACTGGATTTAGGTTCCAGCGCCGCGAGGCATGTGGGTTCGAGTCCCACCCTTCGCACCAGTCCAATGGCCCCGGGCAGCGCCGCGGGACTACTTCAAGGTGACCAACAGCATGGCAGTTAACGTGGAAACGCTCGGCACGCTGGAGCGGCGGGTTTCGATGTCGGTGCCGGTGGCCGACGTGGACCGGCAGGTCGACGCGCGCCTGAAGAAGCTCGCGCGCGAGGTCAAGGTGCCGGGCTTCAGGCCCGGCAAGGTGCCGATGCGCATGGTGGCGCAGCAGTACGGGCCGCAGGTGCGCAACGAGGTAGTGGGCGACGCGGTGCAGAAGGCCTTCGGCGACATGGTCAAGGAGGCCAACCTCAAGGTCGCGGGCTATCCCCAGATCGAGAAGAAGGACGGCGCGGCCGACCAGCTGGTGTTCAGCGCCACCTTCGAGGTGTTTCCGGAGGTGAAGGTGGGCGACATCTCCGGGGTCACGCTGGAGCGCCCGGTGCTGGAGGTGGACGACGCCGCGGTCGACAAGACGCTCGAGGTGCTGCGCAAGCAGCGCACTACGTTCGCGCCAGCGGACCGCCCGGCCCAGGACGGCGACCGCCTGACGGTGGATTTCGAGGGCCGGATCGGCGGCGAGCCGTTCAACGGTGGCAAGGCCGCCGGCTTCGTCATGGTGCTGGGCGAGAAGCGCATGCTGCCGGAGTTCGAGGCCGCGGCGCGGGGCCTCGCGGCCGGCGCGTCGAAGACCTTCGAGCTGAAGTTCCCCGACGACTACCACGGCAAGGAAGTGGCCGGGAAGACCGCCAGCTTCGAGCTGAAGGTGGCCAGGGTCGAGGCGCCGGTGCTGCCCGCGCTGGACGGCGAGTTCGCGAAGCAGCTGGGCGTGGCCGACGGCGACGTCGCCCGGATGCGCGAGGAGGTGCGCGCCAACGTCCGCCGGGAAGTGAAGAAGCGCATCGAGGCGCGCCTCAAGAACCAGGCGCTGCAGGCCCTGATCGACCACGCGCCCATGGAGCTGCCCAAGGCGCTGGTGCAGATGGAGACCCAGCGCCTGGTGGAGGGTGCGGTCGCCGACCTGCAGGCGCGCGGCATCAAGCCCGAGCAGGTGCCGCTCGACCCGGCGGTGTTCGAGAAGGGGGCGCGGCGTCGCGTCGCCCTGGGCCTGATCATCGCCGAGGTGGCGCGCGCCGAGAACCTCAAGCCCAAGCCGGCCGAGGTGCGCGCGCTGATCGAGGCCGAGTCCGAGAGCTACGAGCATCCCGCCGAGGTGGTAAAGTGGTTCTACATGAACCCGCAGCGCCTGTCGGAGATGGAGAGCCTTGCCCTCGAGGGCAACGTGGTCAACTGGGTGCTCGCGAAGGCGAAGGTGGTGGAGAAGGCGATCCCCTTCGACGAACTGATGGGTGCCGGCGAATGAAGGACCTGAGCTGGACCGGCCGCATGGAGGAGCCCAGCAACCTGGGGCTGATCCCCATGGTCATCGAGCAGTCGGGGCGCGGCGAGCGCGCCTACGACATCTACTCGCGCCTGCTGAAGGAGCGCGTCGTGTTCCTGGTCGGCCCGGTGACCGAGGTCACCGCCAACCTGATCGTGGCGCAGCTGCTGTTCCTCGAGTCCGAGAACCCGGACAAGGACATCTTCTTCTACATCAACTCCCCGGGCGGTTCGGTCTCGGCGGGGCTGGCGATCTACGACACCATGCAGTTCATCAAGCCCGACGTCAGCACGCTGTGCGTCGGCCAGGCCGCCAGCATGGGCGCGCTGCTGCTGGCCGCGGGCGACAAGGGCAAGCGCTTCGCCCTGCCCAACTCGCGCGTCATGATCCACCAGCCCTCCGGGGGCTTCTCGGGACAGGCCTCGGACATCGAGATCCACGCCCGCGAGATCCTGTTCCTGCGCCAGCGCCTGAACGAGATCATGGCCCTGCACACCGGGCAGTCGGTCGACACCATCGCCGCGGACACCAACCGCGACAACTTCCTGTCCGCCGCGGACGCGGTAAAGTACGGCCTCGTGGACAAGGTGCTCACCTCGAGGGAAACCGCCTGATGTCGGAGAAGACCGCCTCCGGCGAGAAGCTGCTCTACTGCTCGTTCTGCGGCAAGAGCCAGCACGAGGTCCGCAAGCTGATCGCGGGCCCGTCGGTGTTCATCTGCGACGAGTGCATCGAGCTGTGCAACGACATCATCCGCGAGGAGACCGCGACCGACAAGGGCGGCAAGGGCGCCAAGTCGGACCTGCCGACCCCGCACGAGATCCGCAACATCCTCGACCAGTACGTCATCGGCCAGGACCAGGCGAAGAAGATCCTCTCGGTCGCGGTCTACAACCACTACAAGCGGCTCAAGCACCTGTCGAAGAACGACGAGGTCGAGCTGGCGAAGTCCAACATCCTGCTGATCGGCCCGACCGGCTCGGGCAAGACGCTGCTCGCCCAGACCCTGGCGCGGCTGCTCAACGTGCCGTTCGTGATCGCGGACGCCACCACGCTGACCGAGGCCGGCTACGTCGGCGAGGACGTCGAGAACATCATCCAGAAGCTGCTGCAGAACTGCGACTACGACGTCGACAAGGCCAAGCGCGGCATCGTCTACATCGACGAGATCGACAAGATCTCGCGCAAGTCCGACAACCCCTCGATCACCCGCGACGTCTCGGGCGAGGGCGTGCAGCAGGCGCTGCTGAAGCTGATCGAGGGCACCATCGCCTCGGTGCCGCCGCA
>CAZMDA010000022.1:0-20042 GCA_964564865.1 uncultured Bordetella sp.
GCGCTGGTGACCGCCTGGCGGTAGACATGGTCCTGCACGTCGCCGGCGGCGAACACGCCGGGGATGCTGGTCGCGGTCGCGCCCCCTTCGCCGCCGCCGCGGGTCACGATGTAGCCGCCCTTCATCTCCAGCTGGCCCTCGAACAGCTGCGTGTTCGGGGTGTGGCCGATGGCGATGAACAGGCCCTTCAGCTGCAGCTGCTTCGTGGCGCCGGTCTTCACGTGCTTCACCCGGATCCCGGTCAAGCCGCTGGCGTCGCCCAGGGCCTCCTCCAGCGTCGAATCGAGCTCGAGAACGATCCGCCCCTCGGCCACTCGCTTCATCAGCTTGTCGATCATGATCTTTTCGGCGCGGAACTTGTCGCGCCGGTGCACCAGGGTCACCTTGCTGCAGATGTTCGCAAGGTACAGCGCCTCCTCGACCGCGGTGTTGCCGCCGCCGATGACCGCCACCTCCTGGTTGCGGTAGAAGAAGCCGTCGCAGGTGGCGCAGGCTGAGACGCCCTTGCCCATGTACTTCTGCTCGGAGGGCAGCCCGAGGTAGCGCGCCGAGGCGCCGGTGGCGATCACCAGCGCGTCGCAGGTATAGATGGCCGAATCCCCGTGCAGCGCGAAGGGCCGCGCGCCCAGCCTGGCGGTATGGATGTGGTCGTAGACGATCTCGGTCTCGAAGCGCTCGGCGTGCTTCTGGAACCGCGCCATCAGTTCCGGGCCCTGGACGCCGGCGGCGTCCGCGGGCCAGTTGTCGACGTCGGTGGTGGTGGTGAGCTGGCCGCCGGGCACCATCCCCGCGACCAGGACCGGCTTCAGGTTGGCGCGCGCGGCGTAGACCGCGGCGGTGTAGCCCGCCGGGCCGGAGCCCAGGATCAGCAGGCGCGAGTGGCGTGTCGTGGTGGTCATGGGATCGAAGTATAAGGGGCCGTTCTGCTAACATAGGCGGCTGGATTTACCATCGCACAACAGGGACCTCCCACATTCCCATGGCGGCGCCAGCGACGACGGTCTCGACCGCGGTATTGAAGTCGGTGCCGCTGTTCGCCAGCTTCCCGGAAGAGCAGATGCGCACGCTGGCGACGCTGGTCACGCGGCGCAGCGCGCCGCGCGGCTCGCTCATCATGGCCGCGGGCGACGCCACCGAGTCGCTGTACGTGGTGATCTCGGGGCGCCTGAAGGTGATGATGGGCGACGCCGAGGGCAAGGAGGTGATCCTCAGCCTGATCGGCCCCGGGGAGTTCTTCGGCGAGATGGGCCTGATCGACGACAGCCCGCGCTCGGCCAGCGTCATCGCCATCGAGCCCTGCGAGCTCTTGTCGCTGTCGCGGCGCGACTTCAAGAAGTGCATGGCCGAGAACTTCGACATGACCATGGCGGTGATGAAGGGCCTGGTGCGCCGCCTGCGGGAGGCCGACCGCAAGATCGGCAGCCTCGCGCTGCTCGACGTCTACGGCCGGGTCGCGCGCCTGCTGATCGACATGGCCGAGAACGTCGATGGCCAGAAGGTCGTCACCCGGCGCCTGCCCAAGCAGGACATCGCCAAGATGATCGGCGCCTCGCGCGAGATGGTGAGCCGCGTCATGAAGGACCTGCAGCTGGGCGGCTACATCGAGATGCGCGGCTCGACGATCGTGGTGCGCGACACGATCATGCTGCCGGACTAGCGCGCCGCGCGCGCGCCCTCCGATCCCAGTGGCGGCGGCACAGAAGACCTCACCCGCGCCGCTTCCGGCCAAGCTGGCCGGCCTGCTGCGCGAGGCGAAGTGGCTGGGGCTGGTGGCGCTGGCCGCCTACCTGGTGCTGGTGCTCGCGACCTTCCACAAGGGCGACCCCGCCTTCTCCGCCACCTCCACCGGCGGGATGACGCAGAACGCGGGCGGCGCCTTCGGCGCCGGCGTCGCCGACGCGCTGCTCTCGGTGTTCGGCTTCTCCGCCTACTGGTGGGTGGTGCTGTGCGTCGCGTTCGTGGTGCGCGGCTACCGGCGGCTGGAACCGGTCCCCGTCCCGGCCAAGGCGGCCAGGGGCGGCCAGGCGGACGCCGCGGGCCGCAAGCCGCTGTGGATCTCGGTCGGCGGCTTCCTCCTGCTGCTGGTGGCCAGCGCCGCGCTGGAATGGCTGCGCCTTCGCAGCCTCAACGTGGAACTGCCGCAGGGACCGGGCGGCATCCTCGGCGACATCGTGGGCCGCTTCGCCCGCGGCTTCGCCGGCTTCACCGGCGCCACGCTGCTGCTGCTCGCGCTCGCCGCCATCGGCTTCAGCCTGTTCGTCGGCGCCTCCTGGATCGCGATCGCGGAGGCCACCGGGCTCGTGCTCGAGACCGCCTATGCGCGCGCGCGGGGCGCCTGGGAGCGGCGCCGCGACCAGAAGATCGGCGCGCAGGCGAGCGAGGTGCGCGAGACGCTGGTGAAGGCCGACCGCAAGCGCGAGGAGGAGCACCCGCCGCTGGTGATCGCGCCGCCGCCGCCGGAGATTAGGAAGTCCGAGCGCGTGCAGCGCGAGAAGCAGAAGCGCCTGTTCGAGGAGCTGCCCGACACGCCGCTGCCGCCGCTCAAGCTGCTCGACGAAGCCGAGGCCGGCGGCGAGACCGTCAGCGCCGAGACGCTGGAGTTCACCTCGCGCCTGATCGAGAAGAAGCTGTCGGACTTCGGCGTCGCGGTGAAGGTGCTCGCCGCCTATCCGGGGCCGGTGATTACGCGCTACGAGATCGAGCCCTCGGTGGGCGTCAAGGGCAGCCAGATCGTCAACCTGGTGAAGGACCTGGCGCGCGCGCTGTCGGTGGTGGCGATCCGCGTCGTCGAGACCATCCCCGGCAAGTCCTGCATGGGACTGGAGATCCCCAACCCGCACCGGCAGACCGTGAGGCTGTCCGAGATCCTGGGCTCCGAGGTCTATCACGCGTCGCACTCGCCGCTGGCGCTGGCGCTGGGCAAGGACATCGCCGGCCACCCGGTAGTGGCCGACCTGGCGAAGATGCCGCACCTGCTGGTGGCCGGCACCACCGGCTCGGGCAAGTCGGTGGCGATCAACGCCATGATCCTGTCGCTGCTGTACAAGGCCGAGCCGCGCAACGTGCGCCTGATCCTGGTGGACCCGAAGATGCTGGAGCTGTCGGTGTACCAGGACATCCCGCACCTGCTGGCGCCGGTGGTGATCGACATGAAGCAGGCCGCCAACGCGCTCACCTGGTGCGTGGCCGAGATGGAGCGGCGCTACAAGCTGATGTCCTGGCTGGGCGTGCGCAACCTCTCCGGCTACAACCACAAGGTGGCCGACGCGGAGAAGCACGGCCGCAAGCTGGAGGACCCCTCTACGCTGGACACCGGCAACCCGGTGCCGCTCGAGGTGATGCCCACCATCGTGGTGGTGATCGACGAGCTGGCGGACCTGATGATGTCCTCGGGCAAGAAGGTCGAGGAACTGATCGCGCGCCTGGCGCAGAAGGCGCGCGCCGCCGGCATCCACATGATCCTCGCCACGCAGCGGCCATCGGTGGACGTGATCACCGGCCTGATCAAGGCCAACATCCCGACCCGGATCGCCTTCCAGGTGGCCTCGAAGGTGGACTCCAGGACGATCCTCGACCAGTCCGGCGCCGAGTCGCTGCTGGGCGCGGGCGACATGCTCTACCTGCCGCCGGGCTCGGGCCTGCCGCAGCGCGTGCACGGCGCCTTCGTCGCCGACCAGGAGGTGCACAAGGTGGTCGAGCATCTGAAGTCGCTCGCCAAGCCCGAGTACCTCCAGGACGTGCTGGAGCCGGCCGCGGCCGGCGACGACGCCGGACCGATGGGCGGCGGCGAACAGGGCGGCGAGAAGGATCCGCTCTACGACCAGGCGGTGGAAGTCGTCGTGCGCACCCGCCGGCCGTCGATCTCGCTGGTGCAGCGCCACCTGCGCATCGGCTACAACCGCGCCGCGCGCCTGATCGAGGACATGGAGAAGGCGGGCCTGGTGTCGGCCATGCAGTCCAACGGCAACCGCGAAGTGCTCGTGCCGGCGAAGGTGGAGTAGTGGGGCGGAACGCCCTTGTGCGCGTCCTCGCGCTGGTCGTGGCGCCGGTCCTCGCGCTGGCCGCCGCGCAGGCGCAGGCGCAGGGCGGGAGCATCCTGCGCTTCCAGCAGTTCCTGCGCACCACCCAGTCCGCCACGGCGGACTTCGAGCAGAAGGTCTTCGACCGGAACCGGAAGCTCGTCCAGGAATCCAGCGGCCGCTTCGCCTTCCTGCGCCCGGGACGCTTTCGCTGGGCCTACGCCAAGCCCTTCGCGCAGCTGATCGTGGGCGACGGCGAGCGCGTCTGGGTCTATGACCGCGACCTCAACCAGGTGACGGTGCGCCGCATCGCCAAGGCGCTCGGCTCGACGCCCGCGGCGCTGCTGGCCGGCGCCTCGGATGTCGACAAGGCCTTCGAGCTCGCCGAGGGCGGCGACCGGGACGGCCTTGCCTGGGTGGAGGCGAGGCCCAGGGACAAGGAGGCCGGCTTCGAGCGCATCCGGCTCGGCATGAGCGTGTCGGGCATCGAGGCCATGGAGCTGGTGGACAACTTCGGCCAGATCACCCAGCTGCGCTTCGCGAACCTGCTGCGCAACCCGCAGATCGAGCCCGAGACCTTCCGCTTCACGCCGCCCAAGGGCGCCGATGTCCTCGGGGAGAAGTAGCGGGAATGACCTGATCGGCGCGCCGCAGGCCGCTGCTCCGCTCGCGGAGCGCCTGCGCCCGAGGACGCTGGACGAGGTCGTCGGCCAGAAGCACCTGCTGGGCCCGGGCAAGCCGCTGCGCGTCGCCTTCGAGTCCGGCAAGCCGCACTCCATGATCCTGTGGGGTCCGCCGGGCTCGGGCAAGACGACGCTGGCGCGCCTGATGGCGAAGGCCTTCGACGCCGAGTTCATCGCGCTCTCGGCGGTGCTCTCGGGGGTCAAGGACATCCGCGAAGCGGTGCAGGCCGCCGAGCACACGCTGGCGCAGAGCGGCCGGCGCACCATCCTGTTCGTGGACGAGGTGCACCGCTTCAACAAGGCGCAGCAGGACGCCTTCCTGCCCTTCGTCGAGAAGGGCCTGTTCACCTTCGTCGGCGCCACCACCGAGAACCCGTCCTTCGAGGTCAACAGCGCGCTGCTGTCGCGCGCCACGGTCTACGTGCTGGAGGGCCTGGACGCGGAGGAACTGGGCCGGCTGATGGACCGTTCCGGCGCGCAGCTGGACGCGCAGGCGCGGGAGCGGCTGGCCGGCTTCGCCGACGGCGATGCCCGGCGCCTGCTCAATGCCATCGAGATCCTGTCCAACGCCAGGCCCGCCGGCCTGATCGACGGCGCCTTCGTGGAGGAAACGCTGGCGAAGAACCTGCGCCGCTTCGACAAGGGCGGCGAGCAGTTCTACGACCAGATCTCGGCGCTGCACAAGTCGGTGCGCGGCTCCGACCCGGACGCCTCGCTCTACTGGCTGGTGCGGATGCTGGACGGCGGCGCCGACCCGCTGTACCTCGGGCGGCGCATCGTGCGCATGGCGATCGAGGACGTCGGCCTCGCCGACCCGCGCGCGCTGCGCCTGGCGCTCGATGCCTGCGAGACCTACGAGCGGCTGGGCTCGCCCGAGGGCGAGCTCGCGCTCGCGCAAGCCGTGCTGTACCTCGCCGCCTGCGCCAAGTCGAACGCCGGCTACACCGCCTATAATGCGGCCCGCGCATTCGTCCGGGAAGACGGCACGCGCCCGGTGCCGCTGCACATCCGCAACGCGCCCACGCGGCTGATGAAGGACCTGGGCTACGGCAAGGACTACCGCTACGCGCACGAGGAGCCGGATGCCTTCGCCGCGGGCGAGAACTACTTCCCGGAGGGCATGCCCGAGGTGCAGTGGTACAAGCCCACCGGGCGCGGGCTGGAAGGCCGGATCCGGGAGAAGCTCGAGGAACTGCGCCGGCTGAACCAGGAGGCACGGAAGAAGAAATGATCGATATCCAGCTTCTACGGCACGACGTCGACGCGGTTGCGAAGCGGCTTGCTGCGCGCGGCTTCACGCTGGACGTCGCCGGTTTCACCGCGCTCGAGGACGCGCGCAGGAAGATCCAGGTCGCAACCGAGGGCCTCCAGTCCGAGCGCAACGCCAAGTCGAAGCAGATCGGCCAGGCCAAGGCGGCGAAGGACCAGAAGCGGGTCGACGAGATCATGGCCGAGGTGGCGGGCTATGGCGACCGGCTGAAGCAGATGGAAGCCGAGAACGACGCGGTGCAGGAGAAGCTGCGCGCGTTCCTGTCGGTGATTCCCAACCTGCCGCACGAGAGCGTGCCGGTCGGGAGCTCCTCGGAGCAGAACGCCGAAGTCCGCCGCTGGGGCGAGCCGCGCCGGTTCGACTTCAAGCCCAGGGACCACGTCGATCTCGGCGCGCACCTGGGTGGCCTGGACTTCGACACCGGCGCCAAGCTGGCCGGCGCGCGCTTCGTGGTGATGAAGGGGCAGGTGGCGCGGCTGCACCGGGCGCTCGCCCAGTTCATGCTGGACGTGCACACCGCCGAGCACGGCTACACCGAGGTCTACACGCCCTACATGGTGAGCGGCGCCTGCGCCGACGGCGTCTCCAGCCTGGCCAAGTTCAGCGGCGACCTGTTCAAGGTCCAGGACCGCGACCTGTACCTGATCCCGACCGCGGAATACCCGGTGACGAACTTCGTGCGCGACGAGATCGTGCCCCCCGAAGCCCTGCCGCTGAAGTACGTCTGCCACTCGCCGTGCTTCCGCTCGGAGGCGGGCGCGGCGGGCAAGGACACGCGCGGCATGATCCGCAACCACCAGTTCGACAAGGTGGAACTGGTGCAGATCGTCCACCCGTCCCGGTCCTACGAGCTGCACGAGGAACTGACCGCGCATGCGGAGACGATCCTGAAGAAGCTGGGGCTGCCCTACCGCACCATGCTCCTGTGCACCGGCGACACCGGCTTTTCCTCGGCCAAGACCTACGACCTCGAGGTCTGGCTTCCCGGGCAGGACGCCTACCGCGAGATATCGTCCTGCTCCAACTTCGAGGGCTTCCAGGCGCGGCGCATGCAGGCGCGGTTCAGGAACGAGAAGGGCCGGCCGGAGACGCTGCACACGCTGAACGGCTCGGGGCTCGCAGTCGGGCGCACGCTGATCGCGGTGCTGGAGAACTACCAGAATGCCGACGGCTCGGTGAGCGTGCCGGAGGCGCTGCGGCCCTACATGGGCGGG
Organism: uncultured Bordetella sp.; assembly: GCA_964564865.1. Classification (GTDB taxonomy): domain Bacteria; phylum Pseudomonadota; class Gammaproteobacteria; order Burkholderiales; family SG8-39; genus RBG-16-66-20. Next base: position 7,187 of record CAZMDA010000022.1, read on the forward strand.
GCCGAAAAGATCACGCCGGCCTGATAGAATTCGCCCCCTCGCGCACGTCGGTGTGCTGGGCCGCGGAGAGGTGGCAGAGTGGTCGAATGCGGCAGACTCGAAATCTGTTGTACCGCTTGCGGTACCGGGGGTTCGAATCCCTCCCTCTCCGCCATTTCACCTTGAGCCGCGCGAGCGGTACTCCGGAAAGAACTCCCTCAGCAGGAAATCCTCCAGCCCGGCGTTGTCCGCCGGCCGCGCCGACAGCGTGACCTCGCGCCCGAGGCGGTTCGATTCCCACAGGAAGTCGCCGTCCGCTTCCTCGCGGATCACCGCGATCATCCGCCGCACCACCGCCAGTTCCATGCTGGGGTTGGTGCCCCGGCGCACCTCGACTACCTGGCGCGACTCCCGCCGGATGGCGCTGTTCCAGCCGAAGAAGTGGAACTCGGCGCTGTCGTAGCCCATGCCCTCGATCTGGAAGATGCCGCCGCCGTGCCGGCGGTCGGTGCCGAAACTGGGCCGGCGGTTAAGGCCGAGGTTCTCGGCCACGATGCGGTTGTGGCGCGCCTGCTCGGTCTCCGCCGGCTGGGGCGGGGGCGAAGGCGGCACGCCCGCCGGGGGTGGCGCAGCCGATTCCCGGGCGCGGCGGCGCGCTTCGACCAGCGCGGCGAAGTCCTGCGCCGGCGCTGGATTGGCGGCGACGGCCGGCTTGCCGGGCTGCTCGATCGCGAGGACCGGCGCAGAGGGCGGCGCCGGCGGTGCGGGCTTCGCCCGGCGCGGCGCGGGTGCAGGCGCCGGCTTCGTCCGGACGGCGGGCGCCGGAGGCGCTGCAGGAGCGACGGGAACCTCCGGCTGCGCGACCCGCGGCGGCGCCAGCCTGAGCGCGAGCGAACCGCTCTTGCGCCCCTTTTCCGGATCGTCGAATGGATGGAGAACCGGCCTGGGCAGCCAGCCCCACAAGAGCAGCGCGTGCAGGCCGAGCGACAGCGCGAGCGCCACCCAGACGGTGGGGATGGCGATGCGGTCGCGGGACGGCCCGCGCGCCACTACACCGCTTTCGCGAACGGCGTCTGCAGGTAGTGCTGCACGATCTCCCAGCCGGTCGCCTTCCACACGCCGGGCTGCGCGCAGATGTACTCCAGCGCCCGCTCCAGCGCGACGACGCGGTGCGGCTGGCCGGTGACGAAGGGGTGCACCGCGATCGCCATCACCCGTCCCGAGGCCTCGCTCTCGCGGTACAGCACGTCGAACTGCCGGCGCAGCATCTGCTCGAACTCGGGCACCGACACCTTCATGTCGAAGTAGGCCGGGACGTCGTTGCATTGCACGGTGTAGGGCAGGGACACCATGCGGGGATTGCCGGTATCCATGGCGTAGGGCTGGTCGTCGTTCACCCAGTCCAGCACGTAGCGCACGCCGGCTTCCGACAGGTAGTCCAGCGTGCTCCAGGTCTCCGCCAGTCCCGCGCCCAGCCAGCCCTTCGGGCGCGCGCCGGTTTCCTTCTCGATCCGGTCCAGCGTGGCGCGGATCGCGGCGCGTTCCTCGTCCGGGGGCATCTCGTTCAGGCGCAGCGCGTTGGTCTGGTTGTGGCCGATGAGCTCCCAGTCGTGCTCCACCATCGCCGCGATCACCTCGGGGTGGCGGTCGCAGACCTCGCTGTTGGTGGCGGCGCTGGCGCGGATGCCGTAGCGCCTGAGCACCTCCATCAGGCGCCAGATGCCGACGCGGTTGCCGTAGTCGCGCAGCGACCAGTTGCGCACGTTCGGGATGCGGGCGTGCTCCCTCGCCACGCGCTCGTTGTTGACCCCGGGCATGACGTCGTCCAGGCCGAAGAACTCCACGTTCGGATTCACGTACAGGGCGAGGCGCGCGCCGCCGGGCCATTCGAGCTTCGGGCGCCGGTGGATCGGCAGGTAGCGGAACGGGCCGTAGCGGGAGGGATTCATGGCTTGGCCTCCTTCACCACGTAGCCCCTGGCCTCGCCATAGCGGCGCTCGAGGTCCTCGGGCAGCGTGAACTGCTCCTCCAGCGCATCCACCCGGTCGTAGCCGGCGAGCGCGGTGATGTCCTCCATGCTGGCGAGCAGGTCGGGGCGGTCGGCGGATTCGCCCGTCTCGATGCATTGCTGCATTTGCTCCAGCGCCTTCCTCATGCCCATGATGGCCGCGGCGGTGAGCAGGCGCGGGCAGCTGACGCGCGCCACGCCCAGTTCCTTCAGGCGCCGGAGCGGGACCAGCGGCGTGGTCGGGCGCGAGCGGATGCCGAAGCCCATGTTGATGTTGACGGGGACCTCCGGCAGCGCGTCCATCACGCGCCGGATGTCGTCCTCGCCGCGCACCGCGTCCGGGTAGACCATGTCCGCGCCCGCCGCCGCGTAATCCTTCAGCCGCCGGATCGCGCCCTCGATGCCCTCCACCGCGATGGCGTCGGTGCGCGCGTTGATGATGAAGTCCGGGTCCTGCTTCGCCTTTACCGCGGCCTCGATCTTCCTGCACATTTCCCGCGCGTCGATCACGTCCTTGCCGCGCATGTGGCCGCAGCGCTTGGGCCACACCTGGTCCTCCAGGTTGATGCCCACGACGCCAGCCTCCTCGAAGTACTGCACGGCGTGGTACACGGTGACCGCGTTGCCGTAGCCGGTGTCGGCGTCGGCCATGAGCGGGATGGACACCGCGCGCGCGAGGTTGCGGCAGGCCGCCGCGTTCTCCAGCAGCGACAGGATGCCGATGTCGGGCTGCGCCAGCAGCGCGTTGGCGAGGCCGGCGCCGGTGGTGGCCGCGGTACGGAAGCCCATCGCTTCGGCGAGGCGCACGCTGTAGCCGTCGTAGACCCCGGGGGACACGAGCGGGCGGGCTTCGCGCAGCAGTTGCCGCATCCGCGCGGCCTTGGTCAGGGTGTTTTGCATGTCGGCATCCTCGGTGCGAATCGCGATGGTAGGCTACTCGGGCAATGACAGCCATGACGGCCATGACCGCGCCGGTCACGAAGGACTTCACGTCGATCCCGCTGATCGACGTGGGCCCGCTGTACCGGGACGACGAAGCCGCGGCGCGGCGGGTGGCGGCCGAGATCAAGCGCTGCTCGATCGAGATCGGCTTCTTCTATGTCACCGGACACAACGTGTCGCGCGCGCGGATGCAGGGCATCCTCGACGCCGCGCGCCGGTTCTTCACCCTTCCCGAGGAAAAGCGCACGGCGATCAAGGTCAACGCCGCCCACCGCGGCTACGTGCCGTACGCCGAATCCACGCTCGACCGCGCCTACGCGGTGGACCTGAAGCACAGCTTCAACTTCGCCTGGCCCTTCAAGCCCGACGACCCCGAGATCCTCGCCGGCAAGCCGCTGTGCGGCTTCAACCAGTGGCCCGAGGGCGAGGACGCGTGGCGCCGCGAGGTCGAGGCCTACTACGCCGACACCTTCGAGCTCGGCCAGCGCGTGCTGGAGGGCTTCGCCATTGCGCTCGACCTGCCCCGCAGCTACTTCCGCGAGCGCTACCGGCGCCCGCTGGTGCGCACGCGGCTGCTGTACTACCCGACGCAGGCGCCGGACCCCGAGGGCAAGCAGTTCGGCTGCGCGCCGCACACCGACTGGGGCGCGATCACGCTGCTGTGGCAGGACGACGTCGGCGGCCTGCAGGTGCGCAACCGCGCCGGGAATTGGATCGACGCGCCCTGCATCGAGGGCGCCTTCGTGGTGAACATCGGCGACATGCTGGCGCGCTGGTCGAACGAGCTGTTCGTCTCCACGCCGCACCGGGTGATCAACACCTCCGGGCGCGAGCGCTACTCGGTGCCCACCTTCTACGACCCGGACTTCGACACCGTGGTCGAGTGCCTGCCCAATTGCTCCGGGCCGGGCAATCCGCCGAAGCACCCGCCCTGCGTCGCGGGCGAGTACATCGCGGCGAAGTACGACAACGCGTACACGTACCGCAAGCAGCGCAAGCCTTAGTGCTGGTGTGCCTCGCAGGCCGGCGCGGGCGCTGATACGCCGCGCGGCGGGCGGATCGAATCGGTCTCGTCCGGCGGCGACTTCCATTCGGTGCCGGCCACGATCTCGCCGTCCTGGAACACCATGTTGAGGCGCGCCTCGTCCTGCAGCACCCGCAGGTTCGCGAGCGGGTCGCCGTCGACCACGAGCAGGTCCGCTTCCAGTCCGGGCTTCACGGAGCCGAAGCGCTCGCCGCGTCCGATGGCGCGCGCGGCGACCGAGGTGGCCGCCTTCAGCACGTCCATGGCCGGGATGCCGAGCGTGGCGAGGTACTCCAGCTCGACCGCGTTGTCGCCGTGCGGCATGCGGTTGCCGAGGTCGCCGCCCGAGGCGATCTGCACGCCGGCGCGGTAGGCCTCGCGGATGCTCGCCTCCCACAGCGGCTGGTTGACCTTCATCTCGTCGCGCTGCTTGCGCGAAAGGCCCAGCTTCTCGCCGAGGTTCAGCACGCTGTAGAGCGTGCACAGCGTCGGCACCAGGAACGCCTTCGACTTGCGGAACAGCTCGATCGATTCCTCGTCCAGGCGCGTGCCGTGCTCGATGGTGTCGGCGCCGGCGCGCAGCGCGAACTTCACCGAATCATAGGACTGCGCGTGCACCGCCACCGTCTTGCCCCAGCGCTTGGCCTCCTCGATGCCGGCGCGCAGCTCGTCCTCCGAGATGGTGGTCATCCAGGTGTAGTTGGTGGGATGGAACTCGCCGCCGCTGGCGATGAACTTGACGTTGTCCACGCCCTCGCGGGTCTGGCGCCGCACCGCCTTGCGGATGGCGTCCACGCCGTCCACCACCAGGCGCCCGGCGGTGCTCTCCCAGTGCGGCGGCAGGATGTCGTTGCCGCTGCCGGTGGTGCCGATGCCGCGGCCGCTGGCCACCACCTTCGGCCCGTAGATCTTGCGCGCCGCCACCGCGTCGCGCATCGCGACGCTGGTGTTGCCGATCGTGCCCACCTCGCGCACGGCGGTGAAGCCGGCGTTCAGGATCGCGCGCGCGTGGATCACGGCGTTGATCACGGCGGTCTCCACCGGGAAGCGCATCGCCTCTTCCATGTTCTTCGCGCCGGCGTAGACCATGTGCACATGGCAGTCGATCAGGCCCGGCATCACGGTGCGGCCCTGGCAATCGAAGCGGTGCACCCCCTTGTCCCTCGGCGCCTTGGCGACCGGGCCGGCGGACACGATCCGGCCGTGCCGGACCTCGACATAGTGGTTCTCCAGCGGGGCGTCGGCCACGCCGTCGATCAGGCGGCAGCCGGCAAGCACGAACTCCGCGGGCGTGGTGCGCGTGGGGGATCTCATGGCGCCGATTCTGGGCCGCTGCAGGGGCAATTGAAAGGGCAGGCGTGAAACTCGGGCATGCCCGGGTCGAAACACCGGGCCCGCCGCCCGGGGGCGCGATGCATTAAACTGCCCGACCCCCGTTGGAACCATCCCAGCCACCCGGAAGGACGCCCGTGCAATGAGCAGCAACCCGAGCTTTACGCCGCCTGCCACCCAGTTCGACCCCGCCTCGGCGCGCTTCGGCGCCTCCCGCACCCAGAAGCGCCTGGAAGACGACCGCCTGCTGCAGGGCAAGGGCCGCTACAGCGACGACGTCGACCTGCCCGGGCAGGCCTGGATGGTGCTGCTGCGCTCGCCGCACGCCCACGCGCGCATCGCCTCGATCGACGCCGACGAGGCCCGCAAGGCCGCCGGCGTGCTGGCGGTCTATACCGCCGCCGACCTCGCCGCCGACGGCATCGGCCCGATCCCGTTCCCGCCGCTGTTCAAGCGCGCCGATGGTTCGCCGATGGCGGCGCCGGCGCGCACGCTGCTCGCCGATGGCACCGCGTACTACGCCGGCATCCCGGTGGTCGCGGTGGTCGCGGAGACGCGCGTGCAGGCCCAGGACGCCGCCGAACTGGTGATGGTGGAGTTCGAGGAACTGGCGAGCGTGGTGTCCCCGGCGCAGGCCATCGCGCCCGGCGCGCCGGTGATCTGGCCGGCGGCAACGGACAACATCTCGGCCGAGATCCGCTACGGCGACGCCAAGGCCACCGCCGAGGCATTGGCCAAGGCGGCGCACGTGGTCGAGATCGCCATTGCCAACCAGCGCGTGGCGGCGATGCCGCTGGAGCCGCGTTGCGCGGTGGCCGAGTTCAAGGACGGCCGCTGGACGCTCATCACCCAGACCCAGCAGCCCACCGGCACCCGCGACGGCCTGGCGGCGGCGTTCAAGGCGAAGCCCGAGCAGTTCCGCGTCAAGGTCGGCGACCTGGGCGGCGGCTTCGGCATGAAGACCGGCCTCTACCAGGAGGACGCGCTCGCCTGCTACGCCGCGCGCAAGCTCGCGCGCCCGGTGAAGTGGCGCGCCGACAGGAGCGAGGACTTCCTCGCCGCGCACATGGGCCGGGATCAGCATTTCCAGGCAAAACTCGCTCTCGATTCAGGCGGCCGCATCCTCGCGCTGAAGATGGAGATGCTGGGCAACTTCGGCAGCGTGCCGGTGGGCTCCACCGCGATGGTGCCGCTGATGGTGGGGCCGAAGGTGGTGACCTCGGTCTACCGCGTGCCGGTGGTGGACTACTGGATCCGCGGCGTGCTCACCAACACCATGGCCACCGGCGCCTACCGCGGCGCGGGGCGCCCGGAGGCGAACTTCCTCATGGAGCGGCTGATGGACAAGGCCGCGCGGCAGTTGAAGCTCGACCCGGCCGAGATCCGGCGGCGGAATTTCATCCCGCCGGATGCGTTCCCGGCGCGCACGCACCTGGGCGACGTCTACGACGCGGGCGAGTTCGCGCGCATGCTGGAGGGCGTGATGAAGGCCGCCGACTGGGACGGCTACGCGGCGCGCAAGGCCGAGTCGGCGAAGCGCGGCCGGCTGCGCGGCCGCGGCCTCGCCTCGTACCTGGAATGGACCGGCGCGCTGCCCACGGAAACCGTGGACATCGAGGTCGCCGCCGACGGCACCGTCACAGTGTTCTCCGGCACCATGGCGATGGGGCAGGGCCTGGAGACGACCTACACGCAGCTCGTCACCGAGGTGCTGGGCATCGCGGCGGACAAGATCCGCATCGTGCAGGGCGACACCGACCGCGCCAACGGCGTGGGCAGCGTGGGCTCGCGCTCGGCGTTCGTCGGCGGCTCGGCGGTGGTCGCCGCCGGGCACAACGTGGTGGCGCGCGGCAAGGAACTCGCCGCGGAACAGCTGGAAGCGGCGCCGCGCGACATCGAGTACCGCGACGGCAGGTTCTCCATCGCGGGCACCGACCGCGGCATCGGGCTGGCGGAACTCGCCGGCAAGCAGGCGCAGAAGATCATCCGCGTCTCGGCCACGCAGACGCCCTCGGCGCCGTCCTGGCCCAATGGCGCGCAGGCGATCGAGGTCGAGATCGACCCGGAAACCGGCGTCGTGGAACTGGCGAAGATCACGAGCTGCGACGACATCGGCCGCATCATCAACCGCACCATCGTCGAAGGGCAGGTGCACGGCGGCGTGGCGCAGGGCGCCGGGCAGGCGCTGTGGGAGCAGGCGGTGTATGACGAGGGCAGCGGCCAGCTGGTCACGGGCTCGCTGATGGACTACTGCGTGCCGCGCGCCGACCAGTTCCCGCCGATGCGCGTCGAGTTCGACGAGAGCGTGCCCTGCAAGACCAACCTGCTGGGCGTCAAGGGCGTGGGCGAGCTGGGCACCATCGGCGCCACCCCGGCCACCGTCAGCGCGGTGCTGGATGCGCTTGCGGACCGGGGAGTGCGCGATCTCGACATGCCGCTGACGCCAGAGAAGGTGTGGCGGGCGTTGAACGGATAGGCGGCGGGAGGTTCGCTGCGCAGTGGATGCGCAGCGGCGTGCTGCGCGCGGCGCTCGCCGTTTCCGTGCTCGCGCACGTCGCGGTCCTGCTGGGCCTGCCCGAACTGATCGAGGCGAAGCGCCAGGCGTGGTTCCCGGCGCCGCTCAGCGCGCGGCTGGTGGAGCCGCCGCCGGCGCCGAAAGCGGAGGCGAAGCCGGACGTACGCAAAGCCGAGCCGACGCCGGTCCCGGTGAAGCCGTCGCCGCGCGCCGTGCCCGCTCCGGCCAAACCGGCGCCCGCTCCGTCGCCAGCGGCGGTCGAATCGCCGCGCGCGGATCCCGTCATCGCCTCGCCGGCGCCAACCCAGGCCGCGACTCCGACCGCCATGGATCCGGCGCCGGTGAAGTCCGCGCCGCGTCCGGCGGCACCCGCATCCGCGCCGGCGCCCGCCTTCGACGAAGCCGGAACCATCGCGCAGTACCGCATCGCCCTGATGCAGGTGGCGAGCACGCTGAAGACCTATCCGCGCATCGCGCAGGAGAACAATTGGCAGGGCCGCGTTGAATTGCGCCTCACCGTCGGCGCCGGGGGCGGGATCACGTCGCTGGCGGTGAAATCAGGAACCGGCTACGCGGTGCTCGACCAGCACGCACTGGACATGCTGCGCCGCGCGCAGCCGAAGACGCCGCTGCCCGCGGGGCTGCGCGGGCGGGAGTTCTCTCTGGAGGTGCCGGTGGTGTTCGGCTTGAAGGACGGCTGAGGGGCGCGGGCGGCGGCCAATGTAACCGATCGGTTACATCAGGCGGTCCCATCCGGCGCGAACGCCACCACGTGGTCCACGTCGAGGCGGATGCCGATGCGCTCGCCGATGGCGTGGTTGTGGTGGCTGGGCACCAGCGCCAGCACCTTGCGGCCGCTCGCCAGCTTCAGCGTGTAGAGGATCTCGGCGCCGCGGAAGGCCTTGTGCAGCACCTCGGCCTGCGTCGGCGCCGCGTCGTCGTGGATCACGTCATCCGGGCGCAGCAGCACCTCGGCGCTGCAGCCCTTGCCGCAGGTGGCGCAGCCGACTTCGCAGGCATGCGGAATGGCGCCGTCCAGCACGCCCAGCTCGAACTGCACCTGGTGCGGATTGAGCACCGTGGCCGGCAGGAACACGCCCTGGCCGACGAAGTCCGCGACGAAGCGGCTGGCCGGGCGGTGGTAGAGGTTGTAGGCGCTGTCCCACTGCACGATCGCGCCCTCGCGCATGACGCCGATCTCGTCGGCCATGGCGAAGGCTTCCTGCTGGTCGTGCGTCACCAGCACCGCGGTGGCGCCGGAGGCCTTGATGATGCCGCGCAGCTCGTGCGACAGGCGCTCGCGCAGCTCAGTGTCCAGGCTGGCGAAGGGCTCGTCCAGCAGCAGCAGCTCCGGGCGCGGCGCCAGCGCGCGCGCGAGCGCCACGCGCTGCTGCTGCCCGCCGGAGAGCTGGTGCGGATACTTGTCCAGCGCGTCGCCCAGGCCGGTGAGCTCCGCCAGCTCGCGCACGCGGGCATTGGCTCCGGCGCGCGGCAGCGCGAAGGCGATGTTGCCGGCGGCGGTGAGATGCGGAAACAGGGCGTGCTCCTGGAACACCATGCCGATGCGGCGCTTCTCCGGGGCGAGGCTCGACTCCGGCGAGGACACCAGCGCGCCGTTCAGCAGGATCCGGCCCGCCGCCGGCTGCTCGAAGCCGGCGATGCAGCGCAGGACCGTGGTCTTGCCGCAGCCGCTCGGTCCCAGCAGGCAGCCGATGGCGCCGCGCGCGAGCGAGAACGACAGCCCGCGCACCGAGGCGCGCCCGTCATACGCGTGGCTCAGGTTCTCGACCTGGAGCAGGAGGTCCATGACGACATTCTATCAAGAATAATTCTTGTTAGAATGAGGAGTGCTTTATTTTCAAAGAGTTGGATTTCTGGGGGGGATTGCCTTCGGCGCCGCCGCGCTGATCCTGCTGCCCATCCTCGCGGTGCTGGCGAGCGTGCTCGGGCCCGCCGGGGAAACCTGGTCGCATCTCGCGCGCACGGTACTGGGCACGTACATCGTGAACACCGCCTTGCTGGCGATCGGCGTGGCGGCCGGGGTGATCTCCATGGGCGTGCTGTCCGCGTGGCTGGTGACGGCATACCAGTTCCCGGGCCGCCGCGTGCTCGAGTGGGCGCTGGTGCTGCCGCTGGCGATGCCGGCCTACGTCATGGCCTACGCCTACACCGACTGGCTGCAGTTCGCCGGCCCGGTGCAGACGGCGCTGCGCGCCGCCACCGGCTGGCAGGCGCGCGAGTACTGGTTCCCGGAGGTGCGCTCGCTGCCCGGGGCGGCGGCGATGCTCGCGCTCGCGCTGTATCCCTACGTGTACCTGCTGGCGCGCACCGCGTTCATGGACGTGTCGCGCAGCGCGCTGGAGGCGGCGCGCCTCGCAGGCCAGGGCCCCTGGGGCGCCTTCGGCCGCGTGGCGCTGCCGATCGCGCGCCCGGCGGTCGCCGCGGGCACCGCGCTCGCGCTGATGGAGACGCTGGCCGATTTCGGCACCGTGTCCTACTTCGGGCTGGAAGTGTTCACCACCGGCATCTTCAAGGCCTGGATGTCCATGGGCGACATAGCGGCGGCGGCGCAGCTCTCGGCCTGCCTGCTCGTGTTCGTCGCCGCGCTGATCGCGATCGAGCGCGCGGGCCGCGGCCGCGCCGGCTACGCCAGCGCGACGCGCAAGCGCGCGCCGCCGCAGCGCCTGTCCGGCGCCGCGGCCTGGCTGGCGTTGGCCGCCTGCGCCATGCCGGTGCTGCTCGGCTTCGTGCTGCCGGCCGCGCTGTTGCTGAACCTCGCCTGGGGCGAGCCGGTCTCCGGCGCGCGGCTGCGCGCGCTGGTGGGCAACAGCTTCGCGCTGGCGGGTATCGCCGCCGTGCTGGGCGTGGCGCTGGCGACCGCGATGGCCTACGCCGCGCGGCTCGCGCGCGGGCCCGGCGCCGGGACGGTCGCGCTCGCCAACCGCGCGGCGGCGCTCGGCTACGCGCTGCCCGGCGCGGTGATCGCGGTGGGCGTGCTGGTGCCGCTGGGGCGGCTGGACAACTGGATCGCGGACGCGATCGAGGCGGCGACCGGCGCCAAGCCGGGGCTGCTGCTCACCGGCACCATCGTCGCGCTGGTGTACGCGTATCTCGTGCGCTTCCTCGCGGTGGCGCTGCAGGCGGTGGAGGCGGGCCTGGCGAAGATCACCCCGCGCATGGACGACGCCGCGCGCAGCCTGGGCGCCAACCCGGTGCAGGCGCTCGCGCGCGTGCACGCGCCGCTGCTCGCCTCGAGCCTGGCGAGCGCGGCGCTGCTCCTCTTCGTGGACGTGATGAAGGAGCTGCCGGCGACCTTCGCGCTCAGGCCCTTCAACTTCGACACCCTGGCGATCGAGGCCTACCACCTCGCCAAGGACGAGCGCCTGGCCGAGGCCGCGGCGCCGTCGCTGGTGATCGTGGCCATCGGCCTGGTGCCGCTGCTCTACGTGACGCGGCGCTACCTGAGAGGAACCGGGTCCTAGAAGCAGGACCCGACTTCCGGCAGGATCCTACTTCCAGGCCACGCGGTCGTAGAGCTTCTGCGAGGCGGGCTGGTTGCGGCCCAGCACCGCGACGTTGAGCGCGTCGCGCTTGAACTCGCCGAAGGCGTTGAGCACCGGGTTGGCCGTCTTCACGCCGGCCACCGCCGGCCACTCGTTGTTGCCCTCGGCGAAGTAGCGCTGCGCCTCGTCGCCCGCCAGGTACTCCAGGAACTTCACCGCCGCGTCGCGGTTGGGCGCATGCTTCATCACGCCGGCGCCGGAGACGTTGACGTGGGTGCCGAAGCTCGCCTGGTTCGGGAACACCACGCCGACCTTCTCGTGGACCGCCTTGTCCTCGGGCTTGCCCGAGCGCGCGAGGCGCGCGTAGTAGTACTGGTTCGAGAGCGTGACGTCGCACTCGCCGGCGGCCACGCTCTTCAGCTGGTCGGTGTCGCCGCCCCTGGGGTCGCGCGCGAGGTTCGCCTTCACGCCCTGCGCCCAGGCCTGCGCCTTCGGCTCGCCCAGGTGGTCGATGAGCGCGCCCATCAGCGACAGGTTGTAGATGTTGGTGGAGGAGCGCATGCAGACGCGGCCCTTCCATTTCGGCTCGGCGAGCGACTCGTAGGTGGCGACTTCCTCGGGCTTCACCTTGGCCTTGTTGTAGGCGATCACGCGCGCGCGCAGGGAGAAGCCGTACCACAGGCCGCCCGGCTCGCGGAAGCTGGCCGGGATGCGCTGCTCCAGCAGCGCGGACTTCACCGGCTGGAAGAACCCGAGCTGCTCGGCGCGCCACAGGCGGCCGGCGTCCACCGTGACCAGCACGTCGGCGGGGCTGCGCGCGCCTTCATTGCGGATGCGTTCGATGAGGGCGTCCTCGCCGGCCTCGATGCGGTTGATCTTGATGCCGGTGGCCTTGGTGAACCCGGCGTAGAGCGCCTCGTCGGTCTGGTAGTGGCGCGAGGAGTAGAGGTTCAGGACCTTATCCTGGCCAAGGGCCGACCCGGCGGTTGCAGCCAGGACGGCGGCGAAGAGTATTTTCTTAGTCATGACAGTGACTTAGGTTCTTTCCGGAGGATGGAAAGAAAATGATAACGCTTCTCACTAACACAAGTCAATGAGAATGGCTTTCAGTTGGTTCAGAGGCCCGCTTCGATCCGCCGGGCGCCGTCGAAGCGCTGCGTCCAATAGGTGCTGCGGATGGATTCGACGCGGACCTGCGCGCCGGACCTGGGTGCGTGCACGAACCGGCCGTCGCCGATGTAGATGCCGACGTGGGAGAAGGGGCGCTTGAGCGTGTTGTAGAACACCAGGTCGCCGGCCTGCAGCTGCGCGAGGCTGACCGGGGCGCCGGCGTCGCTCTGCGCGCGGGCGTTCTGCGGCAGGCGGATGCCGTAAGCTTCGCGGAACACATGGGCCACCAGCCCGCTGCAATCGAACCCGGTCGCGGGCGAGTTGCCGCCCGGCCGGTAGTCGACGCCGAGCGCCAGCAGGACCTGCAGCAGCGCTTCGGCCCGCTCGGCGGAAGGCTTGGGCGCGGCAACCTGCTCCGGTGCCGGCGCGGGAGCCGGCGCAGG
>CAZMDA010000022.1:20142-35889 GCA_964564865.1 uncultured Bordetella sp.
CGGAAGGCTTGGGCGCGGCAACCTGCTCCGGTGCCGGCGCGGGAGCCGGCGCAGGCAGGCTGCCACAGCCGGACAGGACCGCAAGCACGACCGTAAACGGCAATAAATACAGTAAATTACACCGCATATCTCAGGTAATTTAGACAAGTTTCGGATGGAAAGCAACCACTTACGTCGCCTGCTCCTTGGCCTGGTGCTCGCCTGCGGGCTCGCCCAGGCGCAGGGCGATCTCGAGATCCTGCAACTGCGCAGCCGCAGCGCCGAGCAGGTGATCCCGATCCTGCGCCCGCTGCTCGAGCCCGGCGGCGTGCTCACCGGGCAGGGCTACCAGCTGATCGTGCGCACCAGTCCGGCGAACCTGGCCGAATTGCGCAAGGTGCTGGATTCCATCGACCGGCCGCCGCGGCGGCTGGTGATCTCGGTGCGCCAGGGCGCCACCGCGGAGGAGATCCGGCGCAGCGCCGGGGCGCGCGTGGACCTGCGTCCGGGCGATTCCCGTGTCGATGTGCGCATCGCCGATTCGCGCTCCTCCAGCGACGAGCGCGTGGACCAGCGCGTGCAGGTGCTGGAGGGCGGCCGCGCCATGATCGGCTCGGGCGAGTCGCGGCCGCTTCAGCAGCGGCAGGTGATCCGCTCGCCCGACGGCCGCGTCGTGCGCGAGACCACCACCGTCATCCAGCAGGCGACGACCGGGTTCGAGGTCGTGCCGCGCCTCGCGGGCGACACCGTGCACCTTGAAATCGCGCCGCAGCGGGAGCGCTTCGCCCAGGGCGGCGCGATCCAGTCGCAGCAGGTCGCGACCACGGTGAGCGGCCGGCTCGGCGAATGGATCGATCTCGGCGGCGCGAGTACCGGCAGCGCGCGCTCGGGCAGCGGCACCCTGTCCTCGGGCGAATCGCGCTCCTCCGGCTCCAGCAGCACCTGGGTCAAGGTCGAGGAATTGCGCGACGGGGTGAGGAACTGATCCCGCTGCAGCAAGTGTTCGCCGCCGGCGGGCCGCTGGCGGCGCGGGTGCCCGGCTACAGCCCCCGTCCCCAGCAGCTGGAGATGGCGCAGGCGATCCTCGCCGCCATCGAGCGCACCGGCATGCTCGCGGTGGAGGCGGGCACCGGCACCGGCAAGACCTTCGCCTACCTGGTTCCTGCCCTGCTCGCCGGCGGCAAGGTCATCGTCTCCACCGGCACCAAGACGCTGCAGGACCAGCTGCACCGGCGCGACCTGCCCGCGGTGCGCGAAGCGCTTGCATTTGGTACCAGCACCGCGCTGCTCAAGGGCCGGGCGAACTACGTCTGCCTGCATCGCCTGGAGCGCGCCGGCGACGAGGCGCGCTTCGCCTCGCGCGAGGACGCGGCGCGCCTGCGCCAGATCGAGGCCTTCGCCCGGACCAGCCTGACCGGCGACCGCGCGGACCTCGCCGGGGTGCCCGAGGACGCGCCGGTGTGGCAGCACGCCACCTCGACGCGCGAGAACTGCCTGGGTCAGGACTGCCCGAAGTACAAGGACTGCTTCGTCATGCGCGCGCGCAAGGACGCGCAGGCCGCGGACGTGGTGGTGATCAACCACCACCTCTTCTTCGCCGACGTGCTGCTGCGGGACGAAGGCGTGGCCGAGCTGCTGCCCGCCTGCAACACGGTGATCTTCGACGAGGCGCACCAGCTGGCGGAGACCGCGCGCCTCTTCTTCGGCGACACGGTGGCGAGCGCGCAGTTGGTGGAGCTCGCGCGCGACGCGCGCCTGGAGTTGCGCGCCGCGGGCGGCGCGTCGCCGGAATTCGACGCGCTCGCCGCGCGCCTGGAAAAGGCCGCGCGCGACCTGCGCCTGGTGTTCGGCGGCGAGGGCGCGCGCATCGCCTGGAGCCAGGCCCTGGCGAGGGAGGGATTCGCCGCGGCGCTCGATGCGCTCGCGGAGCGGCTGCACGCGCTGGAGGCGGCGCTCGCCGACCAGGCCGAGCGCTCCGAGGGCCTCGCCGCCTGCCTGCGGCGCGCCGCCGAGGCGGGGGTGACGCTGGCGAGGATCCGCGAGGCCGAGGGCAGGGAAGAGGTGCGCTGGGTGGAGGTATTTGGCGGCTCGCTGCAGCTGCACGTCACGCCGCTGTCCCCGGCGGCGCAGTTCCGCAAGCAGATGCTGGACCACCCGCGCGCCTGGATCTTCACCTCGGCGACGCTCGCGGTGGGCGAGGACTTCACGCATTTCAAGCGCGAGCTGGGCATCGAGGAGGCGGATTCGCGCAGCTGGCCCAGCCCCTTCGACTTCGGGCGCCAGGCGCTGCTGTACACGCCGCGCGACCTGCCGGCGGACCCGAACGACGCGGCGTTCACCCCCGCGGTGGTCGAGGCCGCGCTGCCGGTGCTGCGCGCGAGCGGCGGGCGCGCGTTCCTGCTCTTCACCACGCTGCGCGCGCTGCGCCGCGCGCACGAGCTGCTGAAGGACAAGGTCGACTACCCGCTGCTGGTGCAGGGCACCGGCTCGCGCAGCGAACTGCTCGACCGCTTCCGGACGCTCGGCAACGCGGTGCTGCTGGGCGCCGCCTCGTTCTGGGAAGGCGTGGACGTGCGGGGCGAGGCGCTGTCGGTGGTGCTGATCGACAAGCTGCCCTTCGCGCCGCCGGACGACCCGGTGCTCGCGGCGCGCATCGAGGCGCTGCGCGCGGGCGGCGGCAACCCGTTCATGGAGTTCCAGCTGCCGCAGGCGGTGCTGCAGCTGAAGCAGGGCGCCGGGCGCCTGATCCGCGACGAGCACGACCGCGGCGTGCTGGTGCTGTGCGACCCGCGCCTCTACACCAAGCCCTACGGCCGCGGCATCCGCGCCAGCCTGCCCGCCATGAAGCAGACCCGGGAGCTGGCCGACGTGGAGGCGTTCTTCGCTAGAATGGAAACATGAACATTCTGATAACGGGTGGCGGCGGTTTCCTCGGGTTCCGGCTGGCGAAGGCGCTGCTCGCGCGCGGCACGCTGGGCGGCCAGCCGATCGGATCGATCACGCTGCTCGACGGCGCGTTCCCGCCCGCTGCGGCGCAGGAGCCGCGGCTGAAGGCGGTGACCGGCGACGTGTCCGATGCGGCGACCATCGCCAGCGTCTGCCCGCCGGACACCGACGCGGTATTCCACCTCGCCGCCGTGGTGAGCGGGGCGGCGGAAGCCGATTTCGACCTCGGCATGCGCGTGAACTACAAGGGCATGGAGCTGCTGCTCGCGCAGATGCGAAAGTGCGCGAAGCCGCCGCGCCTCGTCTACACCAGCTCGGTGGCCGCGTTCGGCGGCGAGTTGCCGCCGGTGCTGGACGATTCCACCATCGCCAATCCGCAGACGTCCTACGGCGCGCAGAAGGTGATCGGCGAGTACCTGGTGTCGGACTACTCGCGCAAGGGCTTCATCGACGGGCGCTCGCTCAGGCTGCCGACCGTCGTGGTGCGCGCCGGCAAGCCCAACGCCGCGGCCTCCTCGTTCGCCAGCGGCATCATCCGCGAGCCGCTCAACGGCGTGGTCTCGGAGTGCCCGGTCGCGCCGGAAACCGGCGTCTGGCTGCTGTCGCCGGGGCGCGTGGTGGACGCCTTCATCCACGCCTGGGAGCTGCCGCCCGAGGCCTGGGGCACGCAGCGCTGGCTCAACCTGCCGGGCATCACCGCGACGGTGGCGCAGATGATCGAGGCGCTGCGCCGGGTGGCGGGCGACGAGGTGGCGCGGCGGGTGGTCTACAAGCCCGACGCGCGCATCCAGGCGATCGTGAAGACCTGGCCGGCGAACTTCCGTACCCCGCGCGCGCTCGCCATGGGCTTCAAGCCCGACCCCGACATGGAAAGCGTGATCCGCGCCTACATCGCGGACGAAAACATCAAGCTGAAGTAAAAATCAGGGACGGACCACGATTTCTGCCACGCAGGAGGGCGGAAATCGTGGTCCGTCCCTCTTTTACCAGTTGGGGTCCCAGAGCTTCCACCAGGGGGCGCTGGGCTTGTAGCCGGCGAGGTACTTGCTCTGGGGGAAGTTCTTGCGCATGACGCGGTCGGCGGCGTCGCGCAGGTCCGTCATGTTGAGCGCGTCGTAGGCCTTGACCATGATGAACACCGCTTCCTCGATCGCGGGCGCCTGCGGGTAGTTCTGCACCGCGTACTGCGCGCGGTTGGCGGCGGCGACATAGGCGCCCCGCTTCATGTAGTAGCGCGCCACGTGCACCTCGTGCTGCGCCAGGTTGTTCACCAGGTAGCGCATCCGCGCCGCGGCGTCGTCCCGGTACTTGGAGTCGGGAAAGCGGTTGACCACTTCCTTGAAGGCCTCGAAGGAATCCCGCGAGCCCTTGGGGTCGCGCTCGGACATGTCCGGGGTGTCGAGGATGCTGAGCAGGCCCTGGTTCTCGTTGAAGGTGACCAGCCCCTTCAGGTAGTAGGCGTAGTCCACGCTGGCGTGGCCCGGGTACATCTTGATGAAGCGGTCCGCGGCGGCCAGCGCCGAGGCGCGCTCGCCCGCCTTCCAGTAGGCGTAGGCCACCTCCAGCTGCGCCTGCTGCGCGAAGCGCCCGTAGGGGTAGCGCGCCTCGAGCCGCTCCAGCATCTTGATGGCGCGCTCGTAGTTCTTGGCGTTCATCGCGTCCTTCGCCTCGCCGTACAGGCGCTGCGCGGACCAGCCGGTGGTCTCGTCGGTGTCCTTGGGCAGCCAGCTGCAGGCGCCGAGGGCGAAGACGAGCGGCAGGCACAGGGCCAGGAGGCGGTTGCGGGCGGCTAGTACACTGCGTTTCATGGCGGAAAATTATACTGCTCCGGAGGACGAGGCCGAGTGGGAGGACGCGTTCGCCGCGCCGCTCACGGCACGGGTCCCGCGCGACCTGGGCGGCCTGCGGTTGGACCAGGCGCTCGCCAAAGTGTTCCCGCAGTATTCGCGCAACCGGCTGCAGGCCTGGCTGAAATCAGGCCACATCCTGGTCAACGGAGCCGCGGCGCAGCCGAGCCTCCCCGTGGTCGGCACCGAGAACATCGAGTTGCGCCCGCCGCCGGCGGTGGACGTGGCCGCGCCCCGGGCGCAGAAGATGGCCTTGGACATCGTCCACCAGGACGGGGACCTGATCGTCATCAACAAGCCCGCCGGGCTGGTGGTGCACCCCGGCGCGGGCAATCCCGAGGGCACGCTCATGAACGGCTTGCTCGCGCACGCGCCCGGGCTGCGCCAGGTGCCGCGCGCGGGCATCGTGCACCGGCTGGACAAGGACACCAGCGGCCTGCTGGTGGTCGCGGCCAACGTCAGCGCGCAGGCGAACCTCGCGGCGCAGCTGGCCGCGCGCACCGTCAAGCGCCGCTACCTCGCGCTGGTGCAGGGCGACCCGCCGGGCTCGGGCACCATCGACGCCCCGATCGGGCGCGACCCGAAAGTGCGCACGCGCATGATGGTGTCGCAGCGCGGCAAGGAGGCGCGCACGCGCTACCGCGTGCTGGAGCGCTTCGGCCATTGCGCGCTGGTCGAATGCTCGCTCGACACCGGGCGCACCCACCAGATCCGGGTGCACTTCCAGCACATCCGCCATCCGCTGGTGGGCGACCCGGTCTACCGCAGAGGCACGCGGCACGCGGTCGCCTTCCCGCGCCAGGCGCTGCACGCGGCGGAACTGGAACTGGTGCACCCCGGCACCGGCAAGCGCGTCGGCTGGAGCGCGCCGCTGCCCGCGGACATGCAGCGGCTGCTGGCCAGGTTGCAGCGTGAAGGCTGAATACCTGGAGCCGGACTGGGCCGCACCCGCCTCGGTGCGGGCGCTGGTCACGACGCGCGCCATGGGCGACATGAAGCAGGCGCCGGCACGGGCGAAGCTGCGCGCGCTGGTCCCGGCGGAGCCGCGCTGGCTGCGGCAGGTGCACGGCACGACGGTGCTGCAGGCGCCCTTCGAGGCCGGCGCCGAGGCGGACGCGAGCGTCACCCGGGTGCGCGGCGAGGTCTGCGTGGTCATGGCCGCGGACTGCATGCCGGTGCTGTTCGCCGCGGCCGACGGCAGCGCGGTCGGCGCCGCGCATGCCGGCTGGCGCGGGCTCTGCGCCGGCGTGCTCGAGGCGACGGTGGAGCGTCTGGGCGTCCCGTCGGCCGCGCTGCACGCGTGGCTGGGGCCGGCGATCGGCCCGCGCGCCTACGAAGTGGGCGACGAGGTGCGCGCGGCGTTCCTTGCGCGCGACGAGGATTCCGCGAGCGCCTTCGCGCCGGCGCGCCCGGGGCACTGGCTGCTGGACCTGTATGCGATCGCGCGGCAGCGCCTGGCCGCGCTCGGCGTGCAGCGGGTGTCCGGCGGCGGGCACTGCACGCACACCGATGCGCGGCGCTTCTACTCCTACCGGCGCGACCGCGCCACCGAGCGCATGGCCGCCGTCGTGTGGCTGGCCTAGCGTAGAATCGGCGCCCCCCATGATGACCGGCACCCTCGGCTGGATCGTAGCGGCAAGCTTCGCGGGCGGGATCCTGTCCGCCGGCGCGGCCGCGTTCGCGCTCAACGTGCGCGTGGCCTGGATCCCGATGCTGGTCTCCTTCGCCATCGGCACGCTGCTGGGCGCGGCGTTCCTGGAGGTCATCCCGCACGCCTTCGAGATCGGCGAGGCGAGCCAGGTGGCCGGCGCCATCCTGGCGGGCATCTTCGTGTTCTTCATCATGGAGAAGCTGCTGCTGTGGCGGCACTGCCATACCGAGGACTGCGAGGTGCATGATCCGCACGCCGCGCCCGCGGTGCCGGTGTCGCAGGCGCACGGGCACCAGCACGGCACCCGCGCCGGCGCGCTGATCGTGGTCGGCGACACGGTGCACAACTTCATCGACGGCGTGCTGATCGCGGCCGCGTTCCTGCAGAGCACCGAGCTGGGCATCGTCACCGCGATCGCGATCGTGGCGCACGAGATCCCGCAGGAAGTGGGCGACTTCCTGATCCTGCTGCACTCGGGGTACTCGAAGCCGAAGGCGCTGGCGGTGAACGTGATGTCCTCGTTCGGCACGCTGGTGGGCGGCGTCGTGGGCTACTACGCGCTGCCGGTGTTCCAGGACCTGGAGCCGGTGCTGCTGGGGGTGGTGGCCGCCAGCATGATCTACGTCGCGGTCGCCGACCTCATTCCCGGCCTGCACCGGCGCCCGGAGATCCGGGCCACGCTCTCCCAGGTGGCGCTGATCGCGCTGGGCATCGCGACCATCGCCGTGGTGGGGGCCTTGTCGGGCCATTCCCACTAATTCCAGCGGTCTTGATTTAGTCATTTTAATCAATACGTTGAAGTAAATTACCGCGATCCGGCGCAGGCGGATTGACGGGCTCGTTTGTGCGGCGCAAAATCCGGCGGTTATTCAGGCTTTCCACGGATCCCGCTCCTGCTCAACGCCACGCCCAACTCGACGCCCGCGACGTTCAATGCCGAGGCCCTGCTGAACGCCATTTCGGGCGCGGGCAACCAGGTCACGCAGGGCTGGATGCCGATGCTGCAGCCGGACGCCAGCCTCGTTGCGAACCTCGCGCGCAGCTCCGCGAAGCTCGCCGCGCTGCAGGCGAAGTACCTCGAGGAGCAGAAGCAGTTGTGGGAGGCGATGCTGCGCGGCGGTGAGGCCCCGGTGGCGGCGCCCGAGCCGGGCGACCGGCGCTTTGCCGCGCGCGAGTGGCGGGACAACCCCTACTACGACTATCTGCGGCGGTCCTACCTGCTCGCTTCCCGGTACCTGAACGAGCTGGCCGAGTCCGCCGAGCTGGAGGGCCAGGCGAAGGAGCGGCTGCGCTTCGCGCTGCGCCAGTGGACCGACGCCATGAGCCCGGCCAATTTCGCCGCCACCAATCCGGAGGTCCTCAAGCTGGCGCTGCAGTCCAATGGGGAGAGCCTCGCGCAGGGCCTCGCCAACGTCATGGGCGATGCCCGCACGGGCCGGGTCAGCCAGACCGACGAGTCGGCCTTCGAGGTGGGGCGCAACCTCGCCACCGCGCCCGGGCAGGTGGTCTACGAGAACGACCTCATCCAGCTCATCCAGTACGACCCGGCCACGCCCGAGGTGGGCAGGCGCCCGCTGGTGATGGTGCCGCCGTGCATCAACAAGTTCTACATCCTCGACCTGCAGCCGGAGAACTCCTTCGTGCGCCATGCGGTGTCGCAGGGCCATACCGTGTTCATGGTGTCCTGGCGCAATGTCGGCCCGGAGCAGGGCCACTACGGCTGGGACGACTACCTGAGGCTAGGGATCTTCGAGGCCATCGGCGTCGCGCGCGAGGTGACCGGCGCCGAGCGCGTCAATGCGCTGGGATTCTGCGTCGGCGGCACCTTGCTCGGCGCGGCGCTCGCGGTGATGGCGGCGAAGGGCGAGGACGCCGTCGAGGCCGTCACCTACCTCACCACCATGCTCGACTTCGAGGAACCCGGGCAACTGGGCCTGTTCATCGACGAGCCTTCGGTGGCGCTGCGCGAGGCGGCGATCGGGCGCGGCGGCATCCTGCCGGGCGCGGACCTGGCGTTCGTGTTCTCGTCGCTGCGCGCCAACGACCTGATCTGGCCCTACGTGGTGAACAACTACCTGAAGGGCGGCGCGCCGGCGGCCTTCGACCTGCTGTACTGGAATGCCGACAGCACCAACCTGCCCGGGCCGATGTACTGCAGCTATGTGCGCAACACCTACCTGGAGAACAGGCTGCGGGTGCCGGGCGCGCTCGTCAACTGCGGCGTGCCGGTGGACCTGGGCCGGGTGGACCGCCCGAGCTTCATCCTCGCCACGCGCGAGGACCACATCGTGCCGTGGCGCGCCGCGTACCGGTCGCTCGGGCTGCTGGGCGGGGACAAGACCTTCGTGCTCGGTGCCAGCGGCCATGTCGCCGGCGTCATCAACCCGGCGGCGAAGGGCAAGCGCAGCTATTGGCTGGGCACGGAGTACGACGCCGATCCCGAGCGCTGGCTGGAGAAGGCCGAGGAGCGCCCGGGCAGCTGGTGGACGCAGTGGGCGGCCTGGCTGGACGGATTCAAGGGCGGGACGCGTCCCGCCCCAGCGCGCGCCGGCAGCGCGCAGCATCCCGCGATCGAGCCTGCGCCCGGTCGCTACGTGAAGCAAAGGGCAACCTGAGGAGCAATCATGGAAGAGATCGTCATCGTAGGCGCGGCGCGGTCCGCGATCGGCAAGTTCGGCGGCTCGCTCGCGGGCGTGCCCGCGGCGAAGCTGGGCGCGCACGTCATCAGGAAGGCGCTGGAGCGTTCCGGGGTCGCCCCGGACCAGGTGTCGGAAGTCATCATGGGCCAGGTGCTGGCCGCGGGCGCCGGGCAGAACCCGGCGCGCCAGGCGGCGATCTGGGCGGGCCTGCCGGACATGGTGCCGGCGATGACCATCAACAAGGTCTGCGGCTCGGGCCTCAAGGCCGCGATGCTGGGCGCGCAAGCCATCGCCAACGGCGACGCCGACCTGGTGGTCGCCGGCGGCCAGGAGAACATGAGCGCCGCGCCGCACGTGCTGAACGGGTCGCGCGACGGCTTCCGCATGGGCGACGCGAAGATGGTCGACTCCATGATCGTGGACGGGCTGTGGGACGTGTACAACCAGTACCACATGGGCGTCACCGCCGAGAACGTGGCGAAGGAGCACGTCGTCACGCGCGAGGAGCAGGACGAGTTCGCGGTCAAGAGCCAGAACAAGGCCGAGGCGGCGCAGAAGGCCGGGCGCTTCAAGGACGAGATCGTTCCCTACGAGGTGCCGACCCGGAAAGGCCCGGTGGTGTTCGCCGAGGACGAGTATCCGCGCCATGGCGCCACGCTGGAGGCGATGAAGGGCCTGAAGCCCGCGTTCGACAAGGCGGGCACCGTGACCGCGGGCAATGCCTCGGGCATCAACGACGGCGCCGCGGTGGTGATCCTCGCCTCGGCGCGCAAGGCAAGGGAGCTGGGCCTGAAGCCCCTGGCGCGCATCAAGTCCTTCGCCTCGGCGGGCGTGGATCCGAAATACATGGGCATGGGCCCGGTGCCCGCCTCCAAGCGCTGCCTGTCGAAAGCGGGCTGGACGCCGCAGGACCTGGATCTGATGGAAATCAACGAGGCCTTCGCGGCGCAGGCGATCGCGGTCAACCGCCAGATGGGCTGGGACACATCCAAGGTGAACGTCAACGGCGGCGCCATCGCCCTCGGGCACCCGATCGGCGCCTCGGGCTGCCGGATCCTGGTCACGCTGCTGCACGAGATGCAGAAGCGCGACGCGAAGAAGGGCCTGGCGTCGCTGTGCATCGGCGGCGGCATGGGCGTGGCGCTGGCGGTCGAACGATGAGCGCGGTGCTCAAGACCGAGGCGCTGCCGCGGCGCGTGGTGTTCGTGAGCGGCGGCATGGGCGGCATCGGCAGCGCGATCTGCCGGCGCCTGGGCGCGGCCGGCCACACCATCGTCGCCGGCTGCCTGCCGGGCTACGAGAGGAAGGACGAGTGGCTGGGCGCGATGCGCCGGGAGGGCTTCAAGGTGCATGCCGCCGAGGGCAACGTCGCCGACTTCGAGAGTTGCGCCGGCATGTTCTACAACGTGCGCGCGGTGGTGGGCGAGGTCGACATCCTGGTGAACAACGCCGGCATCACGCGCGACGCCATCTTCAAGCGCATGACCGAGCGCGACTGGAACGAGGTCATCAACACCAACCTGAACAGCGTGTTCAACGTCACCCGCCAGGTGGTCGACGGCATGGTGGAGCGCGGCTGGGGCCGCATCATCAACATCTCCTCGGTCAACGCCATCAAGGGCCAGTTCGGCCAGACCAACTACTCGGCGGCCAAGGCCGGCATGGCGGGCTTCGCCAAGGCGCTGGCGCAGGAGGTGGTGAAGAAGGGCGTCACCGTCAACACGGTCTCGCCCGGGTACGTCGAGACCGACATGGTGATGGCGATCCGCGCCGAGGTGCGCCAGAGTATCGTGGACTCGATCCCGATGGGACGGCTGGCGAAGCCCGAGGAGATCGCCGCGGTGGTCGCGTTCCTTGCTTCGGAGGAGGCGGGCTACATCACCGGCGCCAACATCTCGGTCAACGGCGGCATGCACATGATGTAGTAGACTGGCTCCAACCTTCGGAGGGGGAGTCATGGCGCAGCAGCGGATTGCGGTGGTGACCGGCGGCATGGGCGGCCTGGGCGAGTCCATCTCGACCAAGATGGCCGACGCCGGATACAGGGTGGTGGTGACCTATTCGCCTTCGAACACCAAGTGGAAGTCGTGGATCGACGAGATGAAGGGCAAGGGCTACGCCTTTGCCGCCTACCCGGTGGACGTGACCTCGTTCGAGGACTGCGCCGCCAAGTGCGCGCAGATCCAGAAGGAATGCGGCAACGTGGACATCCTGGTCAACAACGCGGGCATCACGCGCGACATGACCTTCAAGAAGATGACCAAGGCCGACTGGGACGCGGTGATGCGCACCAACCTGGACTCGTGCTTCTCCATGACCAAGCAGGTGATGGACGGCATGGTGGAGCGCGGCTGGGGCCGCGTCATCAACGTCGCCTCGGTCAACGGCCAGAAGGGCGCCTTCGGCCAGACCAACTACTCCGCGGCCAAGGCCGGCATCCACGGCTTCACCAAGGCGCTGGCGCTGGAGGTGGCGAAGAAGGGCGTCACCGTGAACACCATCTCGCCGGGCTACATCGGCACCAAGATGGTCACCGCCATCCCGAAGGAGATCCTCGACTCCAAGATCCTGCCGCAGATCCCGGTCGGGCGCCTGGGCAAGCCCGAGGAGATCGCGGGGCTCATCATCTACCTTTGCTCGGAGGAGGCCGCGTTCGTCACCGGGGCCAACATCTCGATCAACGGTGGCCAGCACATGTACTGAGGAGCACGCCCATGGCAGCGATTCCCGAGGACAAGGCGGGCGAGGCGGTCCGCCTGATCAAGAAGTACCCGAACCGGCGGCTCTACGACACCAAGACCTCGAGCTACATCACGCTCGCGGACGTGAAGCAGATGGTCCTCAAGCACGAGGACTTCCAGGTGGTGGACGCCAAGTCGGGCGAGGAGCTGACGCGGCAGATCCTGCTGCAGATCATCCTCGACGAGGAGTCCGGCGGCATGCCGATGTTCTCCTCCGACCTGCTGTCGCAGCTGATCCGCTTCTACGGCAACGCCATGCAGGGCTTCATGGGCACCTACCTGGAGAAGAACATCAAGGCCTTCCAGGACATGCAGAAGTCGATCCAGGACCAGTCGCAGAAGATGATGTTCGGCGGCGGCAATCCGGACAGCGCGCGCGCCTCGCAGGAACTGTGGTCGCAGTTCATGAACCTGCAGGGGCCGGCGATGCAGAGCCTGATGCAGGCCTACATGGAACAGAGCCAGAAGATGTTCACCCAGTTCCAGGACCAGATGCAGAACCAGACGCGCAACATGTTCACCGGCTTCACCTTCCCCGGCTTCCCTCCGCAGCAGGGCGGTCCTGATAAAAAGCCCTGACAAGGCGGGCGGGGCCGCTGCCCCGCCCAGGGTTGGTTTCGTCTCCTTGGGCTGCCCAAAGGCGCTGGTCGACTCGGAACGGATCCTCACCCAGCTGCGCGCCGAGGGCTACGTCACGGCCCCGGACTATGCCGGCGCGGACCTGGTCATCGTCAACACCTGCGGCTTCATCGACGCCGCGGTCGAGGAGTCCCTCGAGGCCATCGGCGAGGCGCTGAAGGAGAACGGCAAGGTCATCGTCGCCGGTTGCCTGGGTGCCAAGGACGGCGTGGTGCAGTCGGCCCACCCCAGCGTGCTCGCGGTCACCGGGCCGCACGACACCGACGGCGTGATGCAGGCGGTGCACAAGCACCTCGCGAAGCCGCACGACCCGTTCACGGACCTGGTTCCGCCGCAGGGCATCAAGCTCACCCCGCGGCACTACGCGTACCTGAAGATCTCCGAGGGCTGCAACCACCGCTGCAGCTTCTGCATCATCCCCTCCATGCGCGGCGACCTGGTGTCGCGCCCGGTCGGCGAGGTGATGCAGGAGGCCGAGAACCTGGTGAAGGCGGGCGTGAAGGAGCTGCTGGTCATCTCCCAGGACACCAGCGCCTACGGCGTGGACGTGAAGTACCGCACCGGCTTCTGGCAGGGGCGGCCGCTGAAGTCGCGCATGAAGGAATTGTGCGAGGCGCTCGGTTCCCTTGGTGTGTGGGTGCGCCTGCACTACGTCTATCCGTATCCCAGCGTGGACGAGGTCATCCCGCTCATGGCCGAGGGCAGGATCCTTCCGTACCTGGATATCCCGTTCCAGCACGCCAGCCCCAGGATCCTGAAGCTGATGAAGCGCCCGGCCGCGGCGGAGAAAGTGCTCGCGCGGATCCGTGCCTGGCGCAAGGCGTGCCCGGAGCTGACGATCCGCAGCACCTTCATCGCCGGGTTCCCGGGCGAGACCGAGGCCGAGTTCCGCGAGCTGCTCGATTTCCTCGACGAGGCGCAACTGGACCGCGTCGGCTGCTTCGCCTACTCGCCGGTCGAGGGCGCGAAGGCGAACGAACTGCCGGATCCGGTGCCGGAGGACGAGCGCGAGGACCGTCGCCGGCGCTTCATGCTGAAGCAGGCCGCGATCAGCGCGGCGAAGCTGGAGTCGAAGGTCGGCCGCACGCTGCAGGTGCTGGTGGACGCGCCCGGCGTGGGCCGCTCCATGGCGGATGCGCCGGAGATCGACGGCACGGTGCGCTTCCGCGGCGGCAAGGTGGGAGAATTCCGCAACATCCTGGTCGAGCGCTCGGACGAGCACGATCTCTACGGGAGGCTGGCATGAGTGCACAAAGGCGTGAAGTGGTGGTGGTCTCGGGCGCGCGCACGGGCATCGGCGATTACGGCGGGTCGCTGAAGGACCTGCCGGCGACGAGGCTGGGCGCG
This sequence comes from uncultured Bordetella sp., assembly GCA_964564865.1. GTDB lineage: Bacteria > Pseudomonadota > Gammaproteobacteria > Burkholderiales > SG8-39 > RBG-16-66-20. The sequence continues at coordinate 33,932 of CAZMDA010000022.1, forward strand.
ATCGCGATCAAGGAGGCGGTGGCGCGGGCGAAGGTGGACCCGGCCGCCGTCGGCCACGTCGTCATGGGCAGCGTGATCCATGGCGAGGCGCGCGACATGTACCTGTCGCGCGTCGCCGCCATCGACGCCGGCCTGCCGGTGGGCACGCCCTGCCTGACGGTGAACCGGCTGTGCGGCTCCGGCCTGCAGGCCGTGGTCTCGGCCGCGCAGCACATCTTGCTCGGAGACACCGACACCGTGGTGGCGGGCGGGGCCGAGAGCATGAGCCGCGCCGCCTACTTCCTGCCTGCGGGCCGCTGGGGCCAGCGCATGGGCGACGGCGCGGTGGTGGACGCCATGACCGGCGCGCTGCACGACCCCTTCGGCCACGGCCACATGGGCGTCACCGCGGAGAACATCGCCGCGAAGTACGGCTTCACGCGCGAGCAGCAGGACGCCTTCGCGCTGGAGTCCCACCGGCGCGCGGCGGCGGCGCTGGACAAGGGGCACTTCAAGTCGCAGGTGGTCCCCATCGAGCTGAAGACGAGGAAGGGCGTGGAGCAGTACGCCGCCGACGAGCACGTGCGCCCGGGCGCGAAGATCGAGGACCTGCAGAAGCTGAAGGCGGTGTTCAAGAAGGACGGCACCGTCACCGCGGGCAACGCCTCAGGCCTGAACGACGCCGGCGCGGCGATCGTCATGATGGAGGCGGGCGCGGCGGCGAAAGCGGGCGCGAAGCCGATGGCCAGGCTGGTGGCCTACGCGCACGCGGGCGTCGAGCCGCAGGTGATGGGGCTGGGGCCGATCCCGGCTGTGAAGCGCGTGTTCGAGAAATCGGGCCTCAAGCCGGCCGACATGGACGTGGTCGAATCCAACGAAGCCTTCGCGGTGCAGGCGATGGCGGTGACCAAGGACCTGGGACTGGACCCGGCGAAGGTGAACCCCAACGGCGGCGCGGTGGCCCTGGGCCACCCGATCGGCGCCACCGGCGCGATCCTCACGGTCAAGGCGCTCTACGAGCTGGAGCGCGTCAAGGGCCGCCACGCGCTGGTGACGATGTGCATCGGCGGCGGCCAGGGCATCGCCGCGATCTTCGAGCGGCTTGGCTAGTCCCCGCATCGGCCTGGCCCTGGGCGCCGGCGGCGCGCGCGGCTGGGCGCACATCGGCGTCATCCGCGCGCTCGCCGAGTCGGGCGTGAAGCCCGACATCGTCTGCGGCACCTCCATCGGTGCGCTGGTCGGCGGGGCGCATGCCTCCGGGGAAATCGACCGGCTCGAGCGCTGGGTGGCGACGCTGGGCTGGAAGGATGTGCTCGGCCTGGTGGACATCGGCTGGCGCGGCGGCTTCATCCGCGGCGAGAAGCTGTTCGACTTCTTCCGCAGCCGCGTCGCCGACCGCGACATCGGCGCGCTCGGGATTCCCTACGGCGCCGTGGCCACCGAGATCGACACCGGCCGCGAGGTCTGGCTGCGCGAGGGCAGCGTGATGGACGCCGTGCGCGCCTCCATCGCCATCCCGGGCGTGTTCGCGCCGGTGATGCGCGAGGGCCGCCTGCTGGTCGACGGCGGCCTGGTCAACCCGGTTCCGGTGTCGCTGTGCCGGGCGCTGGGCGCCGAAGTCGTGATCGCGGTGGACCTGGGCATGGCGAAGCTGGGCTACTTCCGCGACCGGGCACGCGCCCGCGCGGCGCGGACCGCGGGCGACGACCCGCGCTGGTGGTCGCGCTGGCTGCCGCCGAAAGCGGAGGAGGGCGGCGACAGCATGCCCTCGGCGCTCAATGTCTTCATGTCGAGCATGGACGTGATGCAGGTGCGCATCGGGCGCAGCCGGCTGGCCGGGGAGCCCGCCGACCTGTTGATCACGCCGGTGCTGCCGGAGATCCGCTCGCTGGAATTCCACCGCGCCGCCGAGGCGATGGCGGAGGGCCGCGCCGCCACCGTGCGCATGCGGCCGATGCTCGAGCACCTGCTGGGCGCCT
>CAZMDA010000022.1:35989-55632 GCA_964564865.1 uncultured Bordetella sp.
CGCCGTCAGGCGACGCTGACGCCCTTCCAGAAGGCGATGTAGCCCTCGATGTGCTTCGCCGCGTCCTTGGTCCGCGGGTAATACCAGGCCGCGTCCTTGTTCACCTGCCCGTCCACCACCACGTCGTAGTAGCTGCAGGTGCCCTTCCACGGGCAGAAAGTGTGCGTGTCCGAAGGCTTGAAGAACGCCATGTTCACCGCCTCGGGTGGGAAATACACGTTGCCCTCGACGAGCCGCGTCTTCGCGGCCTCCGCCTCGGCAAGGGTCGCTCCGTTCCAGGTGGCCTTGCGCATGCCGGCATCCTATCAGCCGCGCCGCACCGCCAGCCGCTGGTGGCCGATGACATACAGGCCGGAGCCCATGATGATGCCCATGCCCGCCAGCGACCAGCCGTCCGGGAAATCGCCGAACACCAGCCACCCGATCACCAGGATCCAGGCGAACTGCAGGTAGAAGAACGGCGCCAGGCCCGTGGCCGAGGCATGGTCGTAGGCCTTGATGAGGATGAAGTGGCCGATCGAGGCGAGCACGCCCATCGCCGCCAGCAGCCCCCAGTGGAACGGCTCGGTCGGCGTCACCCAGTAGAAGGGCAGGGCAAACGAGAACAGCAGCGCGCCCACCAGCGCGCCCCAGGCGAGCGAGGTCAGTGCCGGCTCCACCCCCGCCACCTTGCGCGTCAGGATCTGGTAGAGCGCGTTGCACACCGCCATGCCGATCGGCAGCAGGGCATAGGGGGTGAACGCGGCGCTCCCGGGCCGCACCACCAGCATGGCGCCGGCGAGGCCCACCACCACCGCGGCGAGGCGCGCCCCGTCCATGCGCTCGCCCAGCATCGGCACCGCGAGCAGCGCGAGGAAGAGCGGCATGACGAAGCCGATGGCGGAGGCTTCCGCCAGCGGCAGCACCGTGAGCGAGGTGAAGAAGATCGCCGTCGCGCCGGCGAGCAGCAGCCCGCGCGCGAACTGCAGGCCGGGCCGCGCGGTCTTCAGCAGCTGCAGGCGCCCGGTCGCGGCGAGGAATGCGAGCAGCACGATGACGTTGGCGGCGTAGCGCGCCCACACGACCGACGGCACCGGGTACCAGCGCGAGAGGTATTTGCCGCAGGCATCGAGCAGCGTGAAGATGCCCACCGCGACGAACAGCAGCAGCACGCCGCGCAGCAGGGATTTCTGGGATTCGGGGGCGCCTGCCATCGGGAGGCGCCATTCTAGGGGGAACTGCCCAGGGACAGTCCGCGTCCAGGAGAAAACGCGGACTGTCCCTGGTTCTGCCTTCCTATGCGCGCTGCGCGGCCTCCAGCGTGCCGTTGCTGAGGCGCACGCGGTCGCCGACGCGCCAGGCGGGCGCCTCGGCGAAGCTCACGGTGCGCGCGGTGCCGTCTTCCATCCGCACCACCACCTCCCAGCGGGTCGTGCTGCGCACTTTCTGCTCGATCTTGTGGCCGGCCCAGGCGCCGCCGGCGGCGCCGAGGATGGTCATGATGGTATTGCCCGAGCCCTTGCCCACCTGCTTGCCGAGGATCGCGCCGCCGACGCCGCCGGCGACCGGGCCGATCCACGAGCCCTCGCCCTTCTGCTCGATGGCGTTCACCGCGGCCACCTCGCCGCAATCCGGGCAGATCGCCTGCGCCACCGGTTGCGGGGTCGCGGCCGGCGCGGGCTGCGCCACCGGTTGCGGCAGCGCCACCGGATGGAACTCCTCGGGTGCGCGCGCCTGCACCGCAGGCTTCGGGGCCTTCTTCACCGCGGCCTTGGGCGCCGGTTTCGCGACCGGCGCTTCCGGCTTCAGGACCGGAAGCGTGATGCCGCCGGGGGCTGGCGTGGTCGCCGCCGAGGAAGGCGCGAGGACCGACTGTTGGGAGGTCGTGGCGCCCGACTTGGGCAGGAACCCGGTGAGGGCGGCGACGCCGGCCGCGGAGAGCACGATCAGCGAGACCGCGGCGGTGGCGACGAGCGGGTGCAGCCTGGCAATGCCGTTCTGGTTGTTGTCCATGGCGTCCTCCTTGTGTGTAGGGACGACGCCAGTCTGGGCGGCCCCGGGGGCCGCGGCCGTATCAGTGTGTTACCGGTTGTAACTCCCGGGGCGCGCCAGGCGGGGCGGCGGCTACTCCGCCTTGAGGCCCGCCGCGCGAATCAGCTGCCCCCAGCGCTCGCGCTCGGCGCGGGCAAAGTCCGCCAGCTGCTGCGGCGTGCCGCTGGCCGGCTCGAAGCCGAGCTGCAGCAGCCGGGCGCGGGTTTCGGGCGTGGCGATGATCTTCACCATCTCGGCATTCAGCTGGTCGATGATCGCCTTCGGCGTGCCGCGGGGCGCGAACAGCGCGTTCCATGCCGTCACCTCGAATCCGGGCAGGCCCTGCTCAGCGACCGACTTCACCCCCGGCAGCAGCTCGCTCGACTTGAGCGTGGTGATCGCGATCGGCTTGATCTTGCCCGACTGCGCGAGCGGTCGCGTCGCGGTGACGGTATCGATGGTGAGCGGCACCTGCCCGCCCATCAGCTCGGTCATCGAGGTCGCCGAGCCCTTGTAGGCGACGCCGAACAGCGGCGCGCCGCTGCGCTGCTTGAACAGCTCATAGACGATGCGCGCGGTGGTGCTGGGCAGGGCGACGTTGACGGAATCGGGCTTCGCCTTCGCCGCCGCGATCAGCTCGGCGATGGAGCTCACCGGGTACGCCGGGTTGGCGGAGATGACCATCGGCAGCATGCCGGTGAGGACGATCGGCTCGAAGTCCTTCTCCGGGTCGAAGCCGATCTTCGAGTACATGAACTGGTTCATGGAGTGGGTGGCCACCGTGCCCATGATCAGCGTGTAGCCGTCGGGGGGCGACTTGGCCGCGGCCTCGGTGCCGATGTTGGCCCCGGCGCCGGGGCGGTTCTCGACGAAGAAGTTCTGCCCCATTGCCTTGCCGAGCTGGTCGGCGAAATGGCGCGTGGCCACGTCCGTGCCCTGTCCCGCCTGGTAGGGAACGATGATCTTCACCGGCCTGGCCGGGTAGGCCTGCGCCAGCGCCTGGCCGGAAGCGGCCGCCAGCACCGCGATGCATAGGATAGATTTCCACAGTTTCATTACAGTCTCCTCCTCGTTGATGGTGCTGCTACTTGCCGCGCGACGGCAGCGCCGCCACGGCGTGGCCGTAGGCCGAGCGCTCGCCGTCCTGGTTGACGGAGTTCAGCGTGATCTCCACCAGCTTGCGCCCGTTTTCCTCGAACTTGCGCGTCAGTTCGCCCTGGATGAACAGCAGGTCGCCCTCGGGGTTGTGGCGCCGGATCTGGCTGTAGAGCTTGACCAGCATGCCGTCGTCGCCGATCCAGTTCGTGACGTAATGCCCGAGCCAGGAGCAGCGCTCCGGGCCGTAGTCATAGGCGCCCGGGGCGCCGACCTTGAGCGCGAACTCCTCCTCCCAGTGCACGCGCTCGGGGCAGTCCGGAATGCCGAAGCGGTTCCTGATGCCGGCGTTCGGGTGCTTCTGCTGCAGTTGCCAGGCCAGCTTGTTGGCGCGGATGTAGAGGCCACCCCAGCCCTGCGCGTAGGCGATGAAGCCGGTGACCGTCATCGGTCCCTTCGCCATCGCGGGCATCGGCATGCCCTCCTTCACGTCCTCCCAGTAGCGGGGCGTGGCGCCGCGGACCTCTTCCTTCGCATACAGGTCGTAGACCTTGTCCAGTTCCGCCTGCGCGTAGACGCGCTGCGGGCGCTGCTTGACGTCCCGGTACTTGGTGCCCGACTCGCGCGCGATGTCGCGATCGGTGCGGAAGCACCAGGTGTCCGCCGCGGCGAGCTGGTCCCCGGTTTCGTCGTAGAAGTCGACGTGGTAGATCTGCTGCACCGAGCGGCCGGCGAACTTCGTGTCGTGCTCGACCAGGTCCTTCAGGTGCGCGCTGGTGGAGATGACGGCATTGCGCCGGATCGGCTTCATCCAGGTGAAGTCGCAACCCGCGAACATGGCGTGGACGCCGGGCAGGCCGCCGACGTAGCCGCTCACGATCCGGCTGCAGGAGAACAGGAACGAGGGCAGGGCGATGACATCGCCGTAGCGCGTCTTCCTCGCATAGTCCGGGTCGCACCAGAGCGGGTTGTCGTCGCCGATGCCATGCGCGTAGTGGCGGATGTTGTCGCGCGTGGCCTCGTAGCACCAGGGTTCGACCGTGTTCTCGATCTTCTTCCCGATCCGCTGGCGCAGCTCGTCCAGCGCCTGGTCGGTGATGCCCACGAACTCCCGTTGCACTGCGCTTGCGGTCTGCATGGCTTCTCCTAGGTGTCCTGCCGGGCGCTGTCGCGCAGCGCCTTGCGGTTGATCTTGCCTGCGGGCGTTTTCGGCAGTTCGCCCACGAACTCGATGTGCCGGGGATACTCGTGCTGGCTCAGCTGCGCTTTCATGAACTGCTGGATCTCGTCGCGCACGTCCAGCCCGGCGCCGTCCGCCTTGCGCACGATGAAGGCCTTGGCCACCTGGCCGCGAAGAGGGTCGGGGACGCCGACCACGGCGGCCTCGGCCACGGCCGGGTGCCGCAGCAGGGTGTTCTCGATCTCCACCGCGCTCATGGTCCAGCCCGCGGAGATGATGACGTCGTCCGAGCGGCCCTCGATGAACAGGTAGCCTTCGGCATCCCGGTAGCCGCGGTCCTTGACGTAGAACCAGCCGTCCTTGCGCCGCACCGCGATCTCGCCCGAGTGGTCCGGCGGCAGCACCTTGCCGTCGCGGTCCACGATGTCGACCTGGAGGCCGGGCACCGGCTTGCCCAGCGCGCCGCGCTTGACCTCGTAGTCGGGAAAGCCGGGGAAGTTCACCACCAGCACGCCGACCTCGGTGCTGCCGTAGAAGCTGCAGGGGGCGACGCCGAAGGTCTCCCTGGCCCAGTCCCAGGTGGCGAGGTCCATCGGCTCGCCGGTGTAGGACAGCTTGCGCAGCCGGATCCCGTACTCGGCCGCGCGGCCGGTGTTGCGGATCATGCGGAACACGGTCGGCGCGGCCGACAGGTTGTCGATCGAGAAGTCGCGCAGCGCCTCGAGGATCCGGAGCGGGTCGAACTTTCCGGAGTAGGCGCCGATATGGATCCCCAGCGCGAGGGGGGCAATGGTGCCGTGCCACAGGCCGTGGCCCCAGGCCGGCGACGAGGGGCAGAAGTAGCGGTCGCCCGGCTCCAGTCCGACGCCGTAGAGGGCCGCGACCATCAGCGTCACCACCGAGCGGTGGGTGTGTTTCACCGCTTCCGGGAGCTCGCGCGTAGTGCCCGAGGTGTACTGGAACACCGCGAGGTCGGAGGCCCGGGTCGAGGGCTCGAACACCGGCGATTCGGCCCTGAGCGCGGCCCAGAAGGCGGCATCGGCGTCCACCAGCGCGAGGTCCGGGAAGCGGCTGCGGAGCGCCTCGGCGCGGTCCTGCGTGATCACCAGCGAGGGCTTGCAGTCCTCGACGCGCAGCGCCAGCGCGTCCGGGCCGAACAGCGTGAACATCGGCACCGCCACGGCGCCGTACTTGATGGCGCCGAACAGGGCGACGTAGAAGGCGCGCGAGGGCTCGAGCAGGACGGCGACGCGGTCTCCCTGGCGCACGCCCTGGCGCGCGAGCCAGTGCGCAAAGCGCGCAGTGTCGTCCGCGAGTTCGTCGAAGCCGAGGTGCTCGGCATGGCCGTCCGCGAACTGGATGCTGATCGCGGTGCCGCGGGCGCGGTGCCGGTCGATGCATTCGTGCGCGATGTTCATGCGCTCCCGGTCGCCGTCGAACAGCGCCCAGAGGCTGTCCCAGGAGAAGTCGCGGCTCGCTGCGGCGGCGGATCTCACAGCACCACCTTCGCGGCGAACAGCGCGTCGATCGCGGCTGCCTCGTAGCCGAGTCCGGCCAGCAGGTCCCGCGTGTCGGCCCCCTTGGGCTTCGGCGCGCTTCTCACCGCACCCGGGGTGCGCGACAGCTTCACGGGGATGCCGATGCCGCGGTAGCCGTCCTTCTCGATCCGCATGCCGCGGTGCGCGGCGTGCGGGTGATCCAGCGCCTCCGATACCGCCGCCACCACTCCGGCGGGGACGCCCGCAGCCATCAGTTCATTCGCGAGCTGCGCCGCATCGCGCGTCGCCAGGGCCTGTTCGATGAGCGCGCGCAGATCGGCGCGATTCTGGCTGCGCGCGGCGTTGTCGCGGAAGCGGGCGTCATCGGCGAGCGCCGGCAGTCCGATGATCGCTGCGAAGCGGCGGAACTGGCCGTCGTTCGACACGCCCAGGTAGATCTCCCGCGCGCCGGCGGCGAACTTGTCGTAGGGGTAGATGTTGGGGTGGGCCGAACCCAGCGCCTTCGGCTCGCGCCCGGCGTAGAGCCAGTTCGAGGCGTGCGGCACCAGCAGGCCGAGCGCGGTGTCGTACAGGCAGGACTCGACGCGCTGGCCGAGCCCCGAGCGGGAGCGTTCGGCGAGCGCGAGCAGGATGCCGATCGCGGCGTTCATCCCGGTGCACATGTCGACCACCGGGACGCCGATGCGCGTCGCCCCGCCTTCGCCATTGATGCTCATGAGGCCGGCCATGGCCTGCACCACGGCGTCGTAGCCCGGCAAGCCGCCAAGCGGGCCGTCCGCGCCGAAGCCGGTGATGCGGCAGTAGACCAGTCCGGGGTGGCGGGCCGCGAGCGTGTCGTAGCCCAGGCCCCACTTCTCCATGGTGCCGGGCAGGAAGTTCTCGATGACGACGTCGGCGGTCTCCAGCAGGCGCTCCACGATCTCGCGCGCCTCCGCGCGCTTGAGGTCGAGGGCCACGCAGGTCTTGTTGCGGTTGAGCGCGTAGTAGTAGGCGCCGGAGCCCTCGGCGAAGGGCGGCCCGTAGCTGCGCGTCTCGTCGCCGGCGGGCGGCTCGACCTTGATCACCTCGGCGCCGTGGTCGGCCAGGATCTGCGTGCACAAGGGGCCCGCCAGCACCCGCGAGAGATCGAGCACCCGGAGCCCGGAGAGGGAACTCAGCATGGGAACTGCAGCGCGAGAAGGCTCGCGCCGTCCGTTCCGGCGACCGGCTGGAAGGGCTCGCCGGCGGCGAAGGCCGTGGATAGCCTGGGCAGTCGCGCGCCCTGCCAATCGACGCTCCCGTCCGTCACCAGGTAGTAGCGCGCCGCGCCTGGAGGAGGAGCGGGCGGCTCGATCCGGGCGCCCGCCGGGGCGCGGAGCACCCAGGCTGCGATGCCGTCCGGTTGCGGCTCGATGACGGTCGTGGTTCCGGCGCCGCTGGCGGACACCGGATCGGCAAGGATGTGCCGCTTCGGTCCCTTCCTCATGCGGTCGCGGTACTCCGGGAGGAACCGCGCGCCCGGGTCTTTGCGGGGACGCAGGCTGAAATACCACAGGCCGCGAGCCCCCGACCGGATCGGACCGTAGCCGGTGTGGCTGCCGGCGAAATGCACTGTGACAGGACGCACCGTGTGGCGGCCGAAGCTGCCGTCGCCCTCGACCACCACCTGGAACTCGTCCTCCTCGTGGTAGTGCGGCAGGATCTCGGAGTCCGGGTCCTGCTCGACGAGGAATGCCTGCGGCTGCCATGGCTGCGTGGCGGCGTCCGCAGCCGGGCCGGGCTCGATCAGGTCGCTGCGCCAGTAGCCGGTGCCGTTGGCCAGGCGCAGGTGGCGGCGGTTCGCCTGGGCTTGGTGGAGCGTGCCGGTCCGGATCACCCTGACAAGGTAGCGATTGTGCGGCGCGATGCGGAAGGCGGCGCGCGGGCATAGTTTTACCATGTGAAAATATGCGCATGGCCGCCCGGGGCACCCAGAGCATCGAGCGCGCGCTGCTCCTGCTGCGCGAACTGTCGGCGCGCGCGCGGCCCGGCTGGCGCCTGACGGACATTGCCGAACGCTGCGCGCTCGACCGCGGCACGGCTTCCCGCATCCTGGCGTGCCTGGTGCGCGAGCGCTTCGCCGTCAAGCGCCGCGGCGACCGCCATTTCCTGCCCGGCCCGGCGCTCTACGAGCTGGGCCTCGCGCTGCCGGAGATGACCTCGCTCACCCTGCACTGCCAGCCCGCGCTGGCGCGCCTTGCGGAACGCACGCGCAGCGTCGCCTTCCTCTACCTGCGCAGCGGCAACGACTTCGTCTGCGCGTCGCGCGCCGGCGTGGCGACCATCAAGGGCCTGTCCATCGAAGCGGGCACCCGGCGGGCGCTGTGCCTGTCCTCGGGCGGCGTCGCGATCCTGGTCGCGCTGCCCGCCGCCGAGCGCGCGGCGATCCTCGCGGAGAACCTGCGCCGCCTGCGGCGCGCGCGGGATCGGCGGATCGCCGCCGTGGAGCGGATGGTGCGGCGCTCGGAGCAGCGCGGCGCGGGCGTGAACCTGGGAGAAGTGGTGCCGCGGATCACCTCCGTCGCGGTGGCGATCCGCGGACCGGCCGGCGCGCCCTTCGCGGCGCTGGTGGTGAGCGGGCCGTTCGAGCTGCTGCCGCGGGAACGGGCCGAGGAAACGCTCGCGGCGATCGAAAGGGAGGTGCGGCAAATCGAGGCGCGCCTGCCGCCGCGCCTCGCCGAACTGGGCTTCTAGCGCCCGCGCAATCCTGCGCTAAGCCTCCGGCCGCATGTGCGGGAAGAGGATCACGTCACGGATGGACGGGCTGTCGGTGAGCAGCATCACCAGCCGGTCGATGCCGAGGCCCCCGCCCGCGGTGGGCGGCAGGCCGTGCTCGAGGGCGCGGATGTAGTCCGCGTCGTAGTACATCGCCTCGTGGTCGCCCGCTTCCTTCAGCTTCACCTGCTCCAGGAAGCGCGCGGCCTGGTCCTCCGGGTCGTTCAGCTCGGAGAAGCCGTTGGCGATCTCCTTGGCGTCCACGAACAGCTCGAAGCGGTCCACGATGCCGGGATCGTGGTCGTTGCGGCGCGCGAGCGGCGACACCTCGGCCGGGAACTCGGTGACGAAGGTGGGCTGGACGAGGTGCTTCTCCGCCAGCGCCTCGAACAGCATCAGCTGCAGCGCGCCCCAGCCCTGCGCGTCCTCGTGCGCCACCTGCAGTTCCCTGAGCTTCCGGGACAGGAACGCGCGGTCGCGCAGGTCGCCCTCGACGCCCTGGCGCCGGATGGCCTCGGTCATGGGCAGGCGCGCGAAGGGCGCGCCGAAATCCAGCGTCTTGCCCTGGTACGGCACCTCGAGCCTGCCGGCGGCCTGCGCCGCGCAGCGCACCAGCTTCTCGGTGTGCGCCATCATGTACTCGCAGTCCTGGTAGGCGCAGTACCACTCCATCATGGTGAACTCGGGGTTGTGCCGCGTCGAGATGCCCTCGTTGCGGAAGTTGCGGTTGACCTCGAACACCCGCTCCAGGCCGCCCACCACCAGGCGCTTCAGGTACAGCTCCGGCGCGATCCTCAGGTAGAGGTCCATGTCCAGGGCGTTGTGGTGGGTCTTGAACGGCCGCGCCACCGCGCCGCCCGGGATGGGCTGCATCATCGGCGTCTCGACCTCGAGGTAGCCGTCGGCCACCATCGCCTCGCGGATCGCCTGCACGATGCGCGAGCGCGCGAGGAAGGTCTCGCGCGACTTCTCGGTCACGATCAAGTCGACGTATCGCTGGCGGTACTTCAGCTCCTGGTCGGCGATGCCGTGGAACTTCTCCGGCAGCGGGCGCAGGGCCTTCACCAGCAGGCGCAGCTTCGTCGCCAGGATGGTGAGCTCGTTGGTCTTGGTGCGGAACAGGGTCCCCTCGGCGGCGACGATGTCGCCCAGGTCCCAGTGCTTGAAGGCCTCGTGCGCCTCCGTCCCGGTGGCGTCGTTGGAAACGTAGAGCTGGATCCGCCCGGAGCCGTCCTGCAGCGTGGCGAAGCTGGCCTTGCCCATGACGCGCTTCAACACCATGCGGCCGGCGACCGAGGCCACGGCCTTGAGCGGCTCCAGCTCCTCCTTGCTGCGGTTGCCGTGCTCCAGGTGCAGGTCGGCGGCGAGGTGCCGGCGGCGGAAGTCGTTGGGGAAGGCGATGCCCGCGTTGCGCAGCGCCTTCAGCTTCTCGCGCCGTTCCTCCACCAGCTTGTTGTCGTCTTCCATGGTCGTCAGATGCCCTGCTTGAGGCTCGCGTTGATGTAGTCGTCCAGGTCGCCGTCCAGCACCTGCTGCGTGGCGCCCTTCTCGACGCCGGTGCGCAGGTCCTTGATGCGGGACTGGTCCAGCACGTAGCTGCGGATCTGGTGGCCCCACTCGATGTCGGTCTTGGCGGCCTCCAGCTTGGACTGCTCGTCGTTGAGCTTGCGCAGCTCCAGCTCGTACAGGCGCGACTTCAGCAGCGCCATGCAGGTGGCGCGGTTGCGGTGCTGCGAGCGGTCGTTCTGGCTCTGCACCACGATGCCGGTCGGCAGGTGGGTGATGCGCACCGCGGACTCGGTCTTGTTGACGTGCTGGCCGCCGGCGCCCGAGGCGCGGTAGACGTCCACGCGCAGGTCGGCCGGGTTGATGTCCACCTCGATGGACTCGTCCACCTCGGGGTAGACGAAGACGTTGGCGAACGAGGTATGGCGCCGGGCGTTGCTGTCGAACGGCGACTTGCGCACCAGGCGGTGCACGCCGTTCTCCGTCCGCAGGTGGCCGTAGGCGTAGTCGCCCTCGATCTTCAGCGTCGCGCTCTTCACGCCGGCCACCTCGCCGTCGGTCTGCTCCAGGATCTCGGCGCGGAAGCCCTTCTTGTCGCAGTACTTGAGGTACATGCGCAGCAGCATCGAGGCCCAGTCCTGCGCCTCGGTGCCGCCGGCGCCGGCCTGGATGTCCATGAAGCAGTTGTTCGGGTCGAGGGGGTTGGAGAACATGCGCCGGAACTCCAGCGCCGCGACCTCCTTCTCCAGGCTCGCCGCGTCCTCGCCCACGCCGCCCAGGGTGGCCTCGTCGTTCTCGGCCTGCGCCAGCGCGAACAGTTCCCTGGCGTCGGCGACGCCGCCGTCCACGCGCCTGAGCGTCGTGACCACGGCCTCCAGGGATTTCTTCTCCTTGCCCAGTTCCTGCGCGCGCTGCGGGTTCTCCCACAGCCTGGGGTCTTCGAGCTCCCGGTTCAGCGCCTCCAGGCGCCGTTCCTTCGCGTCGAAGTCAAAGATACCTCCGCAGCTCGGCGGACCTGGCCTGCAGGTCGGCGAGCGTCGAGGCGATCTGGTTGATGCGTTCGGCTTCCACGGGATTCCGGGTCTTGCGTGCGAAGGCGCGGATTATACCCGCCGCGCGGTGTATTCCTCGGCGATCTTGTCGTCGTAGAACGCGGTCGGGTTGGGCGCGGCCATGAAGCGCCGGTGCACCTCGGGGTAGACGCGCGCATACTGGAACACCTGGCCGTTGGACATCTCGATCTCGAGCGTCATCGTCTTCTCGTCGTAGCCGACCGAGCGGATGCGGGAGGAGTTGACGCGCTTGCGTTCCATCAGGCCGCCGAGACCTTGATCCTGGCGCCGGAGCGGACCTTCGCGAGCACCTTGCAGTCCCCCAGGACCTTGCCGATCAGGTTGCAGGGGGCGGCCAGCTTCGAGCGGGCGTCGGTCGAGATGGGCGTGCGGCCAAAGGGCAGCGCGATGGCCTCGCCCTGGGTCCAGTAGCAGGCGGTGCCGGGCTCGACGGTCTGCTGCGCGTCTGGCTCCAGCTGCGCGGCGACCGGCGTCGAGAAGTAGACCTCTTCGCCCCAGGTCTGCGCCGTGGACTCGAAGGGCAGGGCGGCGGCGAGCGCCTTCACGGTGGGCGTGTCGCGCAGCTCGATCTCCAGGCTCACCGCCCCCGATTCGACCTTGAGGCGCATTACTTCGCCGACGCGGCGGTCCAGGTGCCCTTGGTTCCCGGTCCCGCCACGGTGCCCTCGACGATCGCGTCGCCCTTCACCATGCCGCTGAACTCGTAGTTGCGGCCGCCCACGGCCAGCCGGAAGGAGATCCTCTCCCCGCGCAGCTTGCCGTCCTCGATGGCGACGTCGCGTCCGCCGACGCGCGCCGTGCCGGCCACGCGCGTGAGCTGCTGGCGCAGGCTGAGGCGCACCGGCTCCTTGCTCAAGCCGGCCGGCATGGCGGCGGTGTAGGCGGAAGCCACCTTCGCCGGCACCATGTACAGGTAGATGAGCGTGGTGGTGACGCCGCTGATGGCGACCTTGTCCTCCAGGTCCATCTGCACGTAGCGCTCCGGGATCCAGCCCGACAGGGGATAGTCGTGCGACAGGATCTTGGTGCCCGGGCGCAGCTCGGCCAGCAGCTTGTCCTTGAGCATGTTCACCGTGTTGGGCAGCAGGTACATGGTGAGCACGGTGGCCTTGGAGATGTCGGTCTTGAACAGGTCCGCGGTGATGAACTTGACCCGGTCGGCCACGCCCTGGATGCGCGCCGCCTCGTTGGCTTCCTTCACCAGGTGGTCCTTGATCTCGACGCCGAAGCCGCTGGCGCCGAACACCTTGGCGGCGGTGAGCACGATGCGGCCGTCGCCCGATCCGAGGTCGATGACGAAGTCCTTCGGCCCGATGTCGGCGATCTTGAGCATGTCCGCGACCACGCTCTGCGGCGAGGGCACGTAGGGGCCGGCGTCGATCGGCGCCTTGTCCTTCGCCTGGCCGAGGGCGCCGCCGGCGGCGAGCGCCGCGGCGAGGGCCAGGAATCCGAGGGCGCTTCTGCCAAGGCTCATTCTGTGTGCTCCACTGTGAGTTGCACTGTCTTCATGCCGTTGAACTCGTTGATGCCGATGCGGTAGGCGGCGCGGACGGTGGCGGGCAGGAACTCCGGGGAATTGAACCGCATGGCTTCCATGCGTCGACCATCCTTCACCAGCCGCAGCTTCAGGTGCCGCTCGCCGACGACACGCTGGCTTTCGACCGCGAATGTAGCGCAGAAGAGGGGTGGCGGAAAGCCCTGGCCCCAGATCTGGGCCTCCAGCAGCTGCGCGATCTCCAGCGAGTGGTAGGCGGGCTCCAGCTCGCCGTCGGTTTCCACCACGCGCAGGCGCGCCGCCTCGGGCAGGAGCGCGGCCGCGGTCTCCTCGTACAGCTCGCGGAAGCGCGCCAGGTCCTTTTCCTGGATCGTGAGGCCGGCGGCCTGGGCGTGGCCGCCGAAGCGCAGGATCAGCCCCGGTGCCCGCTTCGCGACCAGGTCCAGGCAGTCGCGCAGGTGCAGCGTCGGGATGGAGCGACCGGAGCCGCGCAGCTGGCCGTTGCCCGCCGGCGCGAAGCAGATGGTCGGCCGGTGGGCCTTCTCGCGCACCCGGGAGGCGATCAGGCCCACCACGCCCTGGTGCCAGGTGTCCTCGTACAGCGTGACGGTCGCGCCGGGGGCTTCGCCAAGGGCCGCCGCGTCCTTCAGGGCCGCCAGGGCTTCCTCCAGCATGCCGCCCTCGATCCGGCGCCGCTCGCGGTTCAGCTGGTCCAGCTGCTGCGCGCAGTTCGCGGCCCTCGAGGGATCGTCGGTGACGAGGCATTCGATCCCCAGGCCCATGTCCGCGAGGCGCCCGGCGGCGTTCAGCCGCGGCCCGACGATGAAGCCGAGGTCGAAGCAGCTCGCGCGCGAGGCGTCACGCCCCCCGGCGGCCAGCAGCGCGGCGATGCCGGGCCTGGCGCCGCCGGCGCGCAGGCGCTTGAGGCCTTGCGCGACCAGGATGCGGTTGTTGGCGTCCAGCGGCACCACGTCGGCGACGGTGCCCAGCGCCACCAGGTCCGTGAGCGCGGCGAGGTTGGGCTCGGCGCCCGCGGCGAAGCGGCCGCGCCGCCTCAGCTCGGCGCGCAGCGCGAGCATGACGTAGAACATCACGCCCACGCCGGCGATGGACTTGGACGGGAAGGGGCAGCCGGGCTGGTTCGGGTTGACGATGCACTCGGCCTCGGGCAATGCGTCGCCCGGCAAGTGGTGGTCGGTGATCAGCGTGGCGATGCCGAGCTTGCGCGCGCGCGCCACGCCTTCCAGGCTGGCGATGCCGTTGTCCACGGTGATGAGCAGGTCGGGGCCGCGCGCGGCGGCGAGGTCCACCAGCTCCGGCGACAGGCCGTAGCCCAGCGCGACCCGGTCCGGGACGATGTAGTCCACCGTCGCGCCCATCTGGCGCAGCGCGCGCACGCCCACGGCGCAGGCGGTGGCGCCGTCGGCGTCGTAGTCGGCGACGATCAGCAGGCGCCGGCCGGCGGCGATGGCGTCGGCCAGCAGCACCGCGGCGCGCTCGCAGTTGAGCAGCCGGGCCGGCGGCAGCAGGTGGCTGAACTCGTTGGCCGTCTCCGCAGCCGAGGCGACGCGGCGCGCGGCGTACAGGCGCGCGAGCAGCGGGTGCAGCCCCGCCTGCTCCAGCTTCTCGCGGGCGGCGGCGGGCGCGCGGCGCTCGGTGATCTTCATGCGACGTAGGCCTTGAGCGGCTTCGCCCGGCGCCAGAACCGCCGCAGGTCGCCGCGCACGGTCTCGATGGAAAGACCGGCCTCCGGCAGGTGCACGGTGACCATGCCGATGCGTCCGGACTTCAGCGCCGCCAGCAGCGGCGCGAACCAGCCGGCCTCCATCGCCTCGAGCCGCGCGGCGAGGGCCTCGCCGTCGCCGAGCGCGCGGGCCGCGGCCAGCTGCTCGAGCAGGAGCAGGTGCCTGCCGGTCTCGGGCAGGCGCTCGAGCCATTCCCCGGCGCCGGAAGGCAGCGCGCGGTGGCGGATCCCGGCCAGCTTCGCCAGTCCCAGCGCGACCGGATCGTCCGCGGTCACGGACTGCCAGGGACCCTCGGCTTCCTTCGGCAGGCGGCCGGCGCCCCAGAACCACAGGCTGTTCAGCGGCACGTCGCGCGCCTCATTCACCGGGTGCCCGTGCAGCAGCATCTGCACTTCGTTCAGGGTCGCGTGCCAGCGCGCTGCATCCGCGCCCGTGGGCAGGTTGGCGTTGACGTCCTGGGCGGCGAGTTCCAGCGGCGAGCGTGCTTCGAGCTGGACTTCGTCCTTCGCGCGCAGCACCCAGGCCACGGGTGAAACGACGTGCAGGCTGAACGAGGCGCCGAAATGCCGGTTGATCGCGTCCGTGATCGCTTGCGCCTCGGCCCGCGACACATCGAAGCCCGCGGCCGGGACGAGCAGCATGGAATCGCGCAGCAGGCGCAGGTGCACCGGGTCGGCGCGCAGCCAGGCATCCGCTCCCGCCTCCAGGCCGGCCGCGAACGCGGTGAGCGCGCCCGCCGGCAGCGGGCCCTCCCCCAGGCCGAACCCGCGCGCGAGCCAGCCCTCCGGCGCCAACGGGTCGTCGTGGGTCCGGCGCCCGCGCGCGAGCAGCAACTCCAGCGCCGGGTGGCGGGCGGCGCCTTGCGCCGCCAGCAGTGCGGGCACGACGATCTCGACGTGCATCAGCCGAGCTCGACGACGCGCGCCCGGCCGTGCGCCTTCGTTCCGGCGAGGTGGCGCGACAGGATGCGGTACTGGTCGAGGTCGAAGCGCGGCTTGCGGGCGCCCTGGAGCAACTCGGCGACCTCGGCATCGTCCTTCGCCGTGCCCAGCCAGCACCACTGGTGGATGACGTGGACCTCGGTCGCGTCGCGCTCGCGGTCGTGCTCCACGACGCCGATCGGCCCGCGCCAGGGCCAGGCGACGCGCTTCAGGCGGGCGAGCGCCGCCACGAGGCGCCCCTGGTGGGCCGCGGCCGTTTCCTTGCCGGCGCACAGGCCGGCGCAGCGCCGGATCTGGTGGCGGAAGCAGGCGCCGCCGCCCCCCACGCCCCCCTTGGCGCGCTCGATGCCCAGGCTTTGCAGGCAAAGGCCGTGCTCGTCGGCAATGCCGCGCAGCGCCTCCATCGCCGCGCGCCTGGTGCGGAACACGCCATGCAGTTCCCCGACCGTGTCGGCGTCGATCTCCTCGCCGCGCGCGAGGCGCAGGCCCTGCGGCAGCGGCACGAAGCCGCACAGGTCGCTCGCGCGGCGCAGCTGGCGGTTGAACACCGGCAGCAGGTCCTTCACCAGCCTGGATTCGAGCAGCAGCGCGCCCAGCTCGCCGCAGCTGCGGCGCCACTCGATGCGGCGCACTTCGCGCGCGAGCTGCATCTCCTTCGCCGAGCGCAGGTCGGCGGCGAAATGCGACAGCACCCGGCTGCGCATCTCGATGCTCTTGCCCACGTACAGCGGCGCGTCGCCTTCGCCGTAGAACAGGTACACCCCCGGCGCCTCGGGGATGGCGTCCACCACGTCGCGCGAAACGTGCGGCGGCAGCGCCGGCAGCCTGGACACCGCGGTGGCCGCCTCCGCCACGGCCTCGGCGCCGCGCTCGTCCGCGGCCACGCGCAGGAACTGCCAGACCGCCTGGGCATCGCCCATGGCGCGGTGGCGCGCGTGGCAGGCGAGCTTGTGGCGCGCGATCAGGCTGTCCAGGTTGTGGCGCGGGTGCTCGGGGTACAGCCGCCGCGACAGCTTCACCGTGCACAGGGTGCGCGCCTGGAACTTCAGGCCGGCGCGCTCGAACTCCTGGCGCAGGAAGCCGTAGTCGAAGCGCGCGTTGTGCGCGACGAACACGCGCCCCTCGAGGCGCTCATGGAGCGAGGCGGCAAGGTCCCCGAACGCGGGCGCATCGGCCACCATCTCGTTGGTGATGCCGGTCAGCGCCTGGATCCCGGGCGGGATGCCGGTGCCGGGGTTGACCAGCGTGGACCACTCCGAGCTGACGCGGCCGCCGTCCACCTCCACCACCGCGATCTCGGTGACCCGGTCCCAGGACGCGTTGGCGCCGGTGGTCTCCAGGTCGACGATGGCGAGCGGCGCCTCCAGCAGCGTCATCGGGCGACCGCGGCCGCGCCCGCCGCGCTCACTGCAGCTTCACGTTCGCGGCCTTGATGACCTTCGCCCACTTCGCGGTGTCGGCCAGGATGCGGTCGGTGAACTGCTGCGGCGTGCTGCCCACCGGTTCGGCGCCCACCTGCGCAAAGCGCTCGCGCAGGTCCGCCGCGGCGAGCGAGGCCACCACGTCCGCCTGCACCCGGGCGACGATCGCCGCCGGGGTGCCGGCCGGCGCGAACATGCCGAACCAGGTGTAGGTGTCGTACTCGCGCAGGCCGATCTCGGCGAAGGTGGGCACGTCGGGCAGCAGGGCGGTGCGCGCCGGCGCGTTCACCGCGATCGGCTTCACCTTGTTCGAGCGCACGTGCGGCATCACGCTCGCCAGGCTGTCGAACAGCATCGCGACGCTGCCGTTGGCCACGTCCGGGATGGACAGCGCGGTGCCCTTGTAGGGAATGTGCACCAGGTCGACGCCCGTGATCATCTTGAACAGCTCGCCGTTCAGGTGGACGATGGTGCCCACGCCGCTGGAGGCGAAGTTGAGCTGGCCGGGCTTGGATTTCGCCAGCGCGACGAATTCCTTCACGTCCTTCACCGGCAGGGTCGGGCTCACCACCAGCACGTTGGGCACGTTGGCGACGTGGGTGATGGCGGCGAAGTCCTTGATCGGGTCGTAGGGCAGCTTCTGCAGCGAGGGCCCGATGGAATGCGTGCTCGAGGTCGCCATCAGCAGCGTGTAGCCGTCCGGCGCGCTCTTGGCGACGATGTCCGAGCCGATGGAGCCGCCGGCGCCGGGCTTGTTCTCCACCACCACCGACTGGCCGAGGCGCTCGGTGAGCTTCTGCGCCACGATGCGGCCGACGATGTCGGTGGCGCCGGCGGGCGGGAAGGGGACGATCAGCTTGATCGGCCGGTTGGGGTACTGCGCCAGCGCGGAGCCGGCGGCGAGGGTGAAGGCGAGGGCGAGGAGGAAACGCATGCTGGGCTCCGGTGGATATCCGTTCAGTGCGGCACTATAGCGCCGCGGGCGCGATCAGAAAAGCTGCCCCGCCTGCCAGGCGGCGAAGGCAAGGATGAACACGCCCGAGACGATGTTGATGCCGCGCAGGAAGCGCGCGCTCATGCGGCCGCGCAGCCAGCCGGCGCCGGCGGCGAGCACGATCCACCACGAGGCCGAGCCGAGGAACACCCCCAGCACGATCAGCGTCGCCGAGGCGTAGTCCGCGCCCGAGGTGAGCCCCAGGCCGGCGAAGATGGCGGCGAAGGCGAGGATGGTGGGCGGGTTGGCGAGGGTCAGGCCGAGCGTGGAGAGGAAGGCGGCGGCGTTCGAGCCGGCCTGCTCGCCCTCGCCGGGCGCGGCGAGCGCCGGGGGCTCGGCCAGCAGCGTCTTGAACCCCAGCCAGAGCAGGAACCCGGCGCCCGCCAGGCCGATCCAGTACTGGTGCTCCAGCAGGAACCCGGACACCGCGGTGAGCCCGAAGGCGGCCACCGCGCCGTAGAGGCCATCGGCGACGGCGATGCCCATGCCCGAGGCGAGTCCCGCGACCGTGCCATGGGCGAGGGTGCGGCGCAGGCACAGCACCCACATCGGGCCGACGGTGGCGGCGAGGACGAAGCCGAAGGCGAGGCCCTTCAGGAACAGCATCAATCGAGTGCCTTCAGGAACTGCACCACCGTCCACTTGCGCTCGAAGCCCAGGCGCTCGTAGAAGGCCTGCGCTTCCGGGTTGTCGAGCTCGGCGTCGGTGGCGAGGCTCGTGCAGCCGCGGCTGCGGCACCAGCCCTCCGCGTGCGCGAGCAGTTCCCGCCCCAGGCCCTTGCCGCGCCATCCGGGTTCCAGGTACAGGCCCTCGAGGTAGCCCACCGGCCCGCCCACGCATCCGTCCACGATGTTGCGCAGGGACAGCTCGACCAGCCCGGCGGGATGGCCCGACTCGTCCTCGGCGAGGAAGGCGGCGTGCTCGTCCGATTCCAGGATCCACGCCATCTCGCGCTCGTGGTGCGCGGCGTCCAGACCCGAATAGAGTTCGTCGCGCAGGCGCGACCAGCAGGCAAAGTCGGCTTCGGTCAGTTTCCGGATGTTCATGGCCAGAGCCCCCGCAGGGGGCGCGAAGTCTACGGCAGCGCCGGCCGCACGGCTAGGCCGACACAATCCAGCCTTCGACGGGATGTGTGTCGGCGGGCAGGCCGAATCCTGACCGGCGCCGCCGCCATCCCCGGGCGGCCTGCACGGCGCACAGCACCGCGTCGAGCGCGTCGCCGCTGCCGTCCTCGACCAGCCGCTGCGACAACGCTGCCGTCGCCTTGATCGCCAGCGAGGCGACGATGCGCTGACGTGCCGCCTGGCGTGCCCGGTTCTGCTTTCCGGGGGTGTCGCTCTTGTAGGATTCGCGCCCCACGACCGAGCGCCCGAGCAGGCCCGGATAGGCCTCGAGCGCGATGCGCTTTCGGTCGCCATCCGCGAGGCCGGGCACATGGACGCCGGCCTCGGCCAGCCGCGGCGCGCCCTCGTGGAACATCAGCGCCACCGGCGGGTTCACCAGCTTCATCGGGCTGGAGGAACCTGCCGGGCGGTCGGTGGCGCGGTGCGCGTACTTGCGGCCCGCGGGCCGCGTCGCGCGGTAGCCGTCCAGGATGCCGCGCCATTCGCGGCGCGAGAGCGCCGCGCAGAACGCCACCAGCTTGCCCCAGTCCCGCGGCCAGCCCAGGTCGCGCACCAGCTCCCGGGGCAATCCGAACGGGAAGTCGAAGCCGCCGACCCACGGCCCCGGTTCGCGCAGCAGCGCCTCGAAGGCGTCGAAGTCGCGCAGCGCGTCGAGCGCGACGAGGCGCAGCGCGCCGCCCTCCGCCTCGCAGCGCGCCACCGTGATCGCCTTGCGCGGGCCCGGCGACGAGGTGAAGTCGACCCCCAGGACCTTCATGCCTTCAAGGCGCCGCCAGCGTCACCCAGACGATGGCATCCCATGGCAGGCGCGCCGCCGGCGGCACCGG
>CAZMDA010000023.1:0-54221 GCA_964564865.1 uncultured Bordetella sp.
GCAGGTCGACGAACACCTGCTTGCCCTCGGCGCTCTTCATGTTCACGGTGATCGAGCGCTTGTTGCAGTTGAGCATCGTGAAGTACAGGCTGTCGGCCTTGGGCACGTCGCGCAGCTGGCCGCGCGTGGCGTCGCCCACCGGGTTCTCGAACTTGATCACGTCCGCGCCCATCCAGGCGAGCAGCTGCGAGCAGGTCGGCCCCGCCTGCACGTGGGTCATGTCGAGGATGCGTACGCCTTTGAGTGCTTCCATGCGGGTCTCCGGCTATTTCTTCTTCGCGGTCGGATTCAGGCTCGTGATGCGGCCGCTTTCGGTGCCGGCGGTCTCGTCGATCACCGCGTTGATGAGCGTCGGCCGGCGCGAACGAATGGCCTCCTCCATGGCCTGGCGCAGCTCCGCCGGCGTCCTCGCGTATGCGCCGACGCCGCCGAAGGCCTCCATCAACTTCTCGTAGCGCGCGTCCTTGACGAACACCGTGGGCGCCACGTCGCCGCCCCTCGGGTTGACGTCGGTTCCCTTGTACACGCCGTTGTTGTTCATGATCACGATGCAAACCGGCAGCTTGTAGCGGCAGATGGTCTCGACTTCCATGCCCGAGAAGCCGAAGGCGCTGTCGCCCTCGATCGCGATCACCTGCTGCCCGGTCTCGACGGCCGCGGCGACGCAGTAGCCCATGCCGACGCCCATGATGCCCCAGGTGCCGACGTCGATGCGCTTCCTCGGCCGGTACATGTCGACGATCGAGCGCGTGAAATCCAGCGCGTTGGCCCCCTCGTTGACGAACATCGCCTCCGGGTTCGCCTTGACGATGTCGCGCACCACGTTAAGCGCGCTGTGGAAGTTCATCGGCGAGGGATTCTTCGCCAGGGTCTCGGCCATCTTGGCGACGTTGGCGGCCTTCTTGCCGTTGACCGCGTCCAGCCAGTCGGCCGGCGGCTTCGACCAGCCGGGGCCCATGCCCGCCAGCAGCGCCGCGACGCACGAGCCGATGTCGCCGACCAGCGGCGCGTCGATGCGCACGTTGCTGTCGGCTTCCTGCGGCGAGATGTCCACCTGGATGAACTTCTGGCCGCCCCAGTCCTTGTGGCCCTTGCCGCCCCAGGTCTTGCCCTTGCCGTGCGACAGCAGCCAGTTCAAGCGCGCGCCGACCAGCATCACCACGTCCGCGCCCGGCAGGACGAACGAGCGCGCGGCCGAGGCGCACTGCTCGTGCGTATCGGGCAGCAGGCCCTTGGCCATCGACATCGGCAGGTAAGGAATGCCGGTGCGCTCGACGAGCGCGCGGATGTCCGCGTCGGCCTGGGCATAGGCGGCGCCCTTGCCGAGGATGATGAGCGGCTTCTTCGCCTCCTTGAGCAGGTCGAGCGCGCGCTTCACCGCGTCCGGGGCGGGAATCTGGCGCGGCGCAGGGTCCACGACCTTGATGAGCGACTTTGCGCCAGCGGCGGCGTCGATGCTCTGCGCGAACAGCTTCGCCGGCAGGTCGAGATAGACGCCCCCCGGGCGGCCTGACACCGCGGCCCGGATCGCGCGCGCGATGCCGACGCCGATGTCCTCGGCGTGCAGGACGCGGAAGGCGGCCTTGGCCACCGGCCTGGCCACGGCGAGCTGGTCCATCTCCTCGTAGTCGCCCTGCTGCAGGTCGACGATCTCGCGCTCGCTCGAGCCGCTGATGAGGATCATCGGGAAGCAGTTGACGGTGGCATGGGCGAGCGCGTTGAGGCCGTTCAGGAAGCCTGGCGCCGACACCGTGAGGCAGATGCCGGGCTTCTGCGTCAGGAAACCGGCTATGGACGCGGCGTAGCCGGCGTTCTGCTCATGGCGGAACGACAGCACGCGCAGGCCGGCGGCCTGCGCGCGGCGCGTGAGGTCGGTGATCGGGATGCCGGGCAGGCCGTAGATGGTATCCAGGCCGTTCAGCTTGAGGGCGTCAATGACCAGCTGGAAGCCGTCGGCGGTGGGCGCTTCGGTGGTGGCGACTTGGGGTTCGACGGTGCCCATGGGGGACTCTCCGGGGAAGAGGGCGAAATGATAGGGAGGGGCGCCGGACGCCAACCTTGACTGAGGTCAATCTTTTTCAGTCTAATCAACGGCTCGCCATGACCACCCTCGCGAATCACCCTCAGCGCAACACCCTGCGCCTGCAGCTGCGGGAAAACCTGCTGCTGCGCGACATGACCCCCGCCCAGCGCCAGGAGCTGGAGCCGCTGCTGGTGGTCTCCGAGTATCGCAAGGGCGATCCCCTGGCGCGCCAGGGCGACGAGGAGATGGAGCAGTTCTTCGTCCTCGAGGGCATGGTCAAGCGCGTGGTGTCCAACCCCGAGGGCCACGAGATGATCCTGCGCTTCGCCGCCGAGACGGAGATGGACACCGCCTACGCGGCCTGGCGGCTGCGCACGCCCGTCCCCTACTCCATCGTCGCGGTGACGCGGGTGCGCGCGGCCGAGGTGCCGATGCCGCAGTGGGTGGAGTTCCTCGACCGGCACCCGGAACTGAAGCAGCGCTTCGAGTACGAGGTGATGAAGCTGATGTCGGAGGTGATGGCGCACACCATCACGCTGCACCTGCTGGACGCGCCCGGGCGGCTGTCGCGCTTCCACCGCAAGCACCCGGAGCTCGCGGGGCGCATCCCGAAGAAGGAGCTGGCCGCCTACCTCAACCTGACGCCGGAAACGCTGTCGCGCCTGAAGCAGAAGCTGGGGCGAAACTGAGCGGCGGGATCAGCCCTTGCCGCCGCGCAGCTTCCCGACCAGGGCGGCGATCATCGGCCAGAAGAGCAGCACCAGGGCCAGCGTCGTCATCGTGCCCACCAGCGCGTTGGCGAACAGGATTCCCAGGTCGCCCTGCGACATCAGCATCGCCTGGCGGAACGCGGATTCCGCGTTGTCGCCCAGCACGATCGCCAGCACCAGCGGCGCCAGCGGGTACTGCGTCTTCTTGAACAGGTACCCCAGGATCCCGAACACCACCATCATCCAGACGTCGAAGATGGCGTTCTTCACCGTGAACGAGCCGATGGCGCAGATGACGATGATCACCGGCGCGATGATCGAGAACGGGATCCGCAGGATGGCGGCGAACAGCGGCACGCAGGTGAGCACCACGATGAGGCCGGCGATGTTGCCCAGGTACATCGAGGCGATCAGGCCCCAGACGAAGTCCTTCTGCTCGACGAACAGGAGCGGGCCGGGCTGCAGGCCCCAGATCATCAGGCCGCCCAGCAGCACCGCCGCGGTGGGCGAGCCCGGCACCCCGAGCGTGATCATGGGCAGCAGCGCCGAGGTGCCGGCGGCATGCGCCGCGGTCTCCGGCGCGACCACGCCTTCCACCTTGCCGGTGCCGAACTTGGCGCCGTCGGGCGAGAAGCGCCGCGCCACGCCATAGCTCATGAACGAGGCCGGCGTGGCGCCGCCCGGGACGATGCCCATGAAGCAGCCCACCAGCGTCGAGCGCACCGAGGTCAGCCAGTAGCGCGGCAGCTCGCGCCAGGTCTCCAGCACCACCTTCGCATTGATCTTCGCTTTCGCGCCCCGGAACGCGAGCCCTTCCTCGAGCGTGAGCAGGATCTCGCCGATGCCGAAAAGCCCGATCACCGCCACCAGGAAGTCGAAGCCGGTCAGCAGGTGCGTCGAGCCGAACGTGAGGCGCAGCGTGCCGGTCACGGTGTCGGTTCCGACCGCGGCCAAGGCAAAGCCGAGCATCATGGCCGCGAGCGTCTTGAACGGCGGCTCCTTGCTGGTGCCGACGAAGGCGCAGAAGGTGAGCAGGTAGACGGCGAAGAATTCCGGCGGCCCGAAGGCGAGGGCGAACTTCGCCACCACCGGCGACAGGAAGGTAATCATGACCACGGCAAGGAACGCGCCGACGAACGAGGAGGTGAACGCCGCCGTCAGCGCCTGCCCGGCCTTGCCCTGCTGCGCCAGCGGGTAGCCGTCGAAGGTGGTCGCCACCGACCAGGGCTCGCCCGGGATGTTGAACAGGATCGAGGTGATCGCGCCGCCGAACAGGGCCCCCCAGTAGATGCACGACAGCAGGATGATCGCCGAGGTGGCGCCCCCCGGGGTCTGCGCCATGCCGAAGGTGAGCGGCAGCAGGATGGCGACGCCGTTGGCGCCGCCCAGCCCGGGCAGCACGCCGATGATCACGCCGAGGATCACGCCCACGAACATGAGCGCGACGTTGGTCGGCGACAGCGCGACGCCGAAGCCGTGCATCAGGGAGCTGATCTCTTCCATCGCTCAGCCCAGCCCCAGGAGGTTCTCGAGCGGCCCCTTGGGCAGGGGCACCTTGAACCACTTCTCGAACACGACGAAGAAGACCACGATCACGCCCGCGGGGACGGCGCCGGCCTTCCACACCGGATACTTGCCCAGCAGGCGCATGAACAAGGCGATGTAGAGAAACGAGGCGGCGTAGATGCCGATCCAGGTCACCAGCGCGGCATAGACCGCGGTCGGGACCAGCACGGTCAGGACCAGCTTGAGCTGCCCCACCTCCACGAACGCCTTGTCGTCGGCGCGCTTCACCAGCAGCGCGCGCGTGGCGTTCACGAGCGAGGCCACGCACATGATGAGGCCGAGGTAGAAGGGGAAATAGCCCGGACGAGGTCCGTGCACTTCCTGCCACCCGGTCCCCAGCCGCACGCTGTCATAGATCACAACGGCGCCGATGGCAAAGAAGAACGCCGCCACGCCGAGTTCGGCGCTCTTCTGGCCGAATGCCGCCCGCCCTTCGCCCTCCGGGCCCTCGGTCATCTCCCGCTTCTCCCCTGGACTTGGTTAGGTCGCGGGGCCGGCGCGCGCCGGCCCCGCGCGGTCGTGCTACTGGCCGGCGATGAAACCGGCGCCCTTCATGAGGGACACGTGCCGCGCTTCCTCGCGCGCGACCCAGTCCGCATACTCCTTGCCCTTCAAGGCAGTCGTGTTGAACGCCCCCTCCTCCATCAGCTTCTTCCATTCGGGGGTCGCCATCACCTTGTCGAACAGGCCGGTGTAGTAGTTCACGTGCTCGGGCTTGACCCCGGGCGCCATGAAGATGCCGCGCAGCATCAGGTAATCGATGTCCAGCCCGGACTCCTTGCAGGTCGGGATGTCGGCCCAGGACATCGTCGCCGTGACCTTCTCCTTGTACGGCATGCGCTTCAGCTCGAACACGCACAGCGGCCGCAGGTTGCCGCCCTTCCACTGCGCCACCGCCTCGATCGGGTTGTTGACCGTCGCGTCGACGTGCCCGCCCACCAGCTGCGTCGCCACCGCGCCGCCGCCCTTGAACGGGATGTAGGTGAACTTGACGCCGGTCTTCTGCTCGATGGCCGCGGTGATGATCTGGTCTTCCTGCTTGGCGCCGGTGCCGCCCATCCTCATCTTGCCGGGGCCCGCCTTCCTCACCGCCTCGATGAACTCCTTCGGGGTCTTGTACGGCGTCTTCGCGTTCACCCACAGCACGAAATTGTCCAGCGCCAGCATCTGCACCGGCGTCAGGTCGCGCCAGTTGAACGGAACCCCGGTCGCCAGTGGCGTGGTGAACAGGTTGGACAGCGTGATGATGATCTTGTGCGGCTCGCCGGCGGCGTTCTTCACGTCGAGGAAGCCCTCGGAGCCGGCGCCGCCCGCCTTGTTGATCGGCAGGATGGACTGCTTCATCAGGCCGTGCTTGGCGACGATGCCCTGAACCGCGCGCGCCATCTGGTCGGCGCCGCCGCCGGTGCCCGCCGGGATGATGAATTCCACGTTCTTGGTCGGCTCCCAGGCCTGCGCCTGCGCGCCGGTGGACAGGACCGCCGCGAACGCGGCCGAGACTGCGAGTGCGATTCTGGTCTTCACCTTCCCCTCCTTCTCGAATGAGGCTCCTGCACGATTGTCGATAGGGTTCCCCCGGCCTGACCTTGACTGCGGTCAAGAATTCCGGCTAGCGATGCACCAGCACCGGTATGGTACTCGCTGCCAGCACCTTCTGCGTTTCGCTGCCCAGCAGCAGCCCGCGCAGGCCGCGGCGGCCGTGCGAGGCCATCACGATCAGGTCGCATTTCGCCTTCTTCGCCGTCTCGAGGATGGTGTCGGCGGGGAAGTCGCTCTTGACGACGACGCAGCTGCAGCGCACGCCCGCGGCCTTCGCCGCCTTCGCGATCACCTCGAGGTGGGCCGCCGCCGCGCGCTCGATCAGCACCTCGTTGTGGCGCGGCGTGTCATAGCCCGAGGGCAGGCGGTTGCGGAACAGGATCGGCGTCGCCGGCGGCGCGGCGAACACGCCGGTGACGCGCGCCCCGAGCGATTTCGCCAGCTTCACGGCCGCCGCGATCGCGCCCCGGCTCGCGGCCGAGCCGTCGGTGGGAATCAGGATGTGCTTGTACATGGTCGGCCTCTTCCTTATTTCACGTAGGGCATGACCCAGATGAGCATGCCGAGGACATAGCAGATGAAGGAGCACAGCAGCGTGAACGGGATGCTCCAGGCCAGGAACTCCCGCAGCGACACCCTGCGCCCTTCCTCCTTCTCGGCCAGGGACAGCGCGACATACAGCGCCGGAGCCCCGGCCACGGTCAGGTTGCTGCCCAGCGTACCGGACCACAGCAGCATCCAGTACAGCGGCCAGGGCTCGATGCCGGCCTCGCCCATGCCCTTGATGGTGTAGAGGAAGGTGAGGATGTAGGCGTCGTGCTCCACCAGGCCCACGATCGGGACCGTCACCCAGTACAGCAGCGTCGCGCCCAGGGCGTAGCTCTCGGCGAACACCGGCTTCATGGCCTCGGCCAGCTTGTCCAGGATGTGCGCCTTCTCCAGCCCGCCCACCAGGGCGAACAGGGCGATGTAGAAGAAGATGGCGCGCCAGTCCAGTTCCTGCACCATTTCCTCGAAGCTGGGCGCCTCCTTCACCTTGTCGCCGAGGAAGTGCAGCACCAGCACGAGCGACAGCGCTCCGGTGAGGGCGATGAAGCCCAGCTTGACGCCGATGTGCTCGCGCATGGACATCGCGATCACGGTGCCGAGGAACCAGACCACCACCACGGTGGCGAACAGCGGATTGGGGATCCTGGCGTCGATGCCCAGGGATCCGATGTCGGCCACGCGCGGGCGGCCGCGGAAGCCGTACAGGTACATGCCGCCCAGCGTCAGGAGGAAGGTGACCATCAGGATCGGGAACGACGACGGACGGCCGAACTGCCAGATGAAGTCGAAGAACTCGGCGCCGGCCACGCTGTGCAGCATCTGCGGCGGCAGGTCGCCGATGATCAGCGCGGTGCCCATGAAGTTGGCGCCGAAGCCGATCATCAGGATCACCGGCACCGCCGGGATCTTCATCGCCCGCGCCAGGGGCAGCGCCACCGGGGCCATCATCAGGATGGTGACCACGTTGTCGACGAACATCGAGATCACGCCGGCGAGGAACGTCAGGATCATCACCAGGTAGCCCGGCCGCCCGCCCGAGAGCCTGAGCGCCTGCACCGAGAGCCAGCTGGGCACCCCCGACTTGCCGAAGTACCCTGCGATCAGCCAGATGCTGACCAGGATCGCCATCACGTTCCAGTCCACGTACTTGAAGGCGTCGTCCTCGCTCATGACGCCGAACCAGATCATGACCGCGACCCCGATCATGCCGGCCAGCGTGCTGTCGATCACGTTGGAGACGACGATCAGGATCGTGATCGCGAAGATCGCGAGTGTCAGCCACTGCATTGAATCCACGTTTTTCTCCCTGGTAGACCTTGCCCGCGCGGCAAAGGTCTCGCCTGCAAGCCGGGCTTGCCGGCAGGACCGGGGCTGCGTGGAATGCGTCCCGTATTGACGGCCCTGTCGCAGCGCCCGGGCACCGGACGCCTTGGCTACTCCCCTTTGTCCCCCTGGCTGCTTCCCTCCCGGGGGGCGAGGACTTTTAGCACGCGCATGGAGCGCGGGTCAACCGGCCGGCCGCGGGTAGACTGCGATCCTGTCCCGACCGCACCGACCGGAACCACGTGGAACTGCTCACCGACCCGCAAGCCTGGATCGCCTTCGCGACGCTCACCGCGCTCGAGCTGGTGCTCGGGATCGACAACATCGTCTTCATCTCCATCCTGGTGGACCGGCTGCCGCCGGAGCGGCGCGAGATCGCGCGCCGCATCGGCCTGTTCCTCGCGATGTTCATGCGCATCGCGCTGCTGCTGACCCTGGCCTGGATCATCGGCCTGACCGAGCCGATCGTCACGGTCCTGGGCAACGAGATCTCGGGCCGCGACCTGATCCTGCTCGCCGGCGGCGTGTTCCTGATCTGGAAGGCGACCGGGGAGATCCACGAGATGTACGAGGACCACGCCGGGCAGCAGGCGCCGGGCGCCGCCGCGGCGGTGCGCGCCACCTTCGGCGCCATCATCGGCCAGATCATCGTCATCGACCTGGTGTTCTCGCTCGATTCGATCATCACCGCGGTGGGCATGGTGGACGACGTGCGCGTGATGATCGCCGCGGTGATCGCGTCGGTGGCCCTGATGCTGGTCGCCGCCGGGCCGATCGGCCGCTTCGTCTCGCGCCACCCCACGGTGAAGATGCTGGCCCTCGCCTTCCTGATCATGATCGGCATGGCGCTGGTGGCCGACGGCCTGGACTTCCACGTGCCCAAGGGCTACATCTACTTCGCCATGGCCTTCTCGGTCGGCGTCGAGATGCTGAACCTGCGGCTGCGCCGCCGCCCGGGCTAGGCCCGATGTAACCGATCGGTTACATCGGGCGCCGCCCGCGGGGTGCGCTAGAACAGCCCGACCACCTTGCCGTCCACCAGGTCGATCTTCTCGGCCGAGGGCACCTTGGGCAGGCCGGGCATGGTCATGATGTCGCCGCAGACCATGACCACGAACTCCGCCCCCGCCGCCAGGCGCACCTCGCGCACGTTGACCACGTGGTCGCTGGGCGCGCCGCGGGTGGCGGCGTTGGTGCTGAACGAGGACTGGGTCTTCGCCACGCACACCGGGTAGTGGCCGTAGCCGTCGTCCTGCAGCTTCTGGATCTGAGCCCTCACCTTGGCGTCCGCGGTCACCGATCCGGCGCGGTAGACCTTCTTCGCGATCTTGTTGATCTTCTCCCACAGCGGATCGGCGTCCTCGTAGACGAAGGTCGGGCTGGAGGGTTTCTCGCACAGCCCGACCACGACCTTCGCCAGCTCGGCGGCGCCCTTGCCGCCCTCGCCCCAGTGCGCGGCCAGCACCACCTCGGCGCCCAGCTTCCGCATGCGTTCGGTGACCAGCCGGATCTCGGCCTCGGTGTCGAAGGTGAACTTGTTGATCGACACCACGCAGGGGATGCCGTAGACCTTGCTCACGTTCTCGACGTGGCGCTCCAGGTTCACCAGCCCCTTCTCCAGTGCCGCGAGGTTCTCCTTGCCGGCCTCCTTCACGTCGACGCCGCCGTGGTACTTGAGCGCGCGCATGGTGGCGACGATCACCGCGGCGGAGGGGCGCAGGCCGGTCTTGCGGCACTTGATGTCGAGGAACTTCTCGGCGCCGAGGTCGGCGCCGAAGCCCGCCTCGGTGACCACGTAGTCGGCCAGCTTCAGCGCCGACTGGGTGGCGAGCACCGAGTTGCAGCCGTGCGCGATGTTGGCGAACGGCCCGCCGTGCACGAAGGCCGGGTTGTTCTCCAGCGTCTGCACCAGGTTGGGTGCCAGCGCGTCCTTGAGCAGCACCGTCATGGCGCCGTGCGCCTTGAGGTCGCGCGCGCGCACCGGCTTCTGGTCCCTGGTGTAGCCGACCACGATGCTGCCCAGGCGCTTCTTCAGGTCCTCCAGCGAGCTCGCCAGGCAGAAGATCGCCATCACCTCGGAGGCCACCACGATGTCGAAGCCGTCCTGGCGCGGGTAGCCGTTCGGTGTACCGCCGAGGGCAATCACCGTTTCGCGCAGCGCGCGGTCGTTCATGTCCACCACGCGCTTCCACTGGATGCGGCGCACGTCGATCCCGAGCTCGTTGCCGTGGCTGATGTGGTTGTCGAGCATCGCCGCGAGCAGGTTGTTGGCGAGCGCGATGGCGGAAAAGTCCCCCGTGAAATGCAGGTTGATGTCCTCCATCGGCACGATCTGCGCGTAGCCGCCGCCCGCGGCGCCGCCCTTGACGCCGAACACCGGCCCGAGCGACGGTTCGCGCAGGCAGATCATCGCCTTCTTGCCGATGTGGTTGAGCGCGTCGCCCAGTCCCACCGTGGTGGTGGTCTTGCCTTCGCCCGCGGGTGTCGGGCTGATCGCGGTGACCAGGATCAGCTTGCCGTCCTTCTTCGCCTTGAGCGTGTCCAGGTACTTCAGCGACACCTTCGCCTTGTAGTGGCCGTAGGGCTCCAGGTGCTCCTCCGCGATGCCCAGCTTCTCCAGCGCCACCCTGGAGATGCGCTGCAGTTTCGCGGCCTGGGCGATATCGATGTCGGACGGCATGTGCGGATTCCTCGTGGGCGGAAAGAACGAAGGCCGGATTCTGTTCAGGCGCGCGCCGGGTCGGCCTTGACCACGGTCAAGCCGCTTCCCGGTCAGCGCCGGATTTCCTCCAGCGCCCGGCCTTTGCCGTATCCGGGGTCACCCGGCCGCGTACCGCCTTTGGTCACTTTCACCGCGCAATACTTGAACTCGGGGATCTTCCCGAACGGATCCAGCTTCGGGTTCGTGAGCATGTTCGCCGCGGCTTCGTAGAAGGCGAACGGAATGAAGACCACACCCCGCGGCGTGCCTTCGTCGGCCCTCGCGTAAAGGCAGATCCGGCCCCGGCGCGACGCCACCGTGACCAGGTCTCCTGGCTTGGCGTCCATGCCCGCGAGGTCCAGCGGGTGCATGGAGCACACCGGTTCCGGCTCGATCGCGTCCAGGACGCCGGCGCGCCGGGTCATGGCCCCGGTGTGCCAGTGCTCCAGCTGGCGTCCCGTGATGAGCACCACCGGATACTCGGCGTCCGGGCGCTCGTCCGCGGGAATCAGGTCGGCGGGAACGAATTTCGCGCGACCCGTCGCGGTCGGGAACACTTCCGTGAAAACCACCGACGTCCCCGGATCTCCTTCGTTCTCGCATGGATAAACGACGCAGGAATCGCGTTCCAGCCGGTCCCAGGTAATCCCGGCGATCGAGTTCATGCCCTTGCGCATTTCCTCGAACACCTGCTTCGGGTGCGTGTAGTTCCAGTCGAGTCCGATCCGCCGCGCAATCTCGTTGATGATCCAGAGGTCGGGTTTCGCGTCCCCCGGCGCGTCGATCGCCTTGCGGCCCAACTGGACCATGCGGTCGGTGTTCGTCACCGTGCCGTCCTTCTCGGGCCACGCCGTCGCCGGCAGGACGACGTCCGCGAGATAAGCGGTTTCGGTCAGGAAGATGTCCTGTACCACCAGGTGCTCCAGCCTGGCCATCGCCTCCCGTGCATGCCCCGCATCCGGGTCCGACATCGCGGGGTTCTCGCCCATGATGTACATGCCGCGGATCCGGCCGGCAGCCGCCTCCTTGATGATCTCGACCACCGTGAGCCCGGGCCTGGTCTCCAGCCTGGTGTTCCACAGCGCCTGGAAGCGCTGGTTGGCCTCGGGGTTGTCCACGCGCTGATAGTCCGGATACATCATCGGGATCAGTCCCGAGTCCGAGGCGCCCTGGACGTTGTTCTGCCCGCGCAGCGGATGCAGGCCGCAACCCGGGCGCCCCACCTGCCCGGTCATCAGGCACAGCGCGATCAGGCAGCGCGCGTTGTCGGTGCCGTGCACGTGCTGCGAGATGCCCATCCCCCAAAGGATCATCGAACCCTTCGAGGTGGCGAACAGCCGCGCCACCTCGCGGATGGTCTGCGCCGGGATGCCGCAGACGGGCGCCATCTTCTCCGGTGAATAGTCCTTCGCGTTCGCCTTCAGCGCCTCGAAGCCGCTGGTGCGGTCGCGCACGAAGTCCTCGTTGACCAGCCCCTCGTCGATGATGGCGTGGATCATCGCGTTCAGCAGCGCGACGTCGGTATCGGCATTGAATTGCAGCGTGTACGCGGCGTGCCGCGAGAGCTCGGTGCGGCGCGGATCGGCGATGATCAGCTTGGTGCCGTTCTTGGCCGCGTTCTTCATCCAGGTGGCCGCGACCGGGTGGTTCACGGTGGGATTGGCGCCGATGACCAGCACCACCTCGGCGTTCATCACGTCGCCGACCTGGTTGGACACCGCGCCCGAACCCACGCCCTCCAGCAGCGCCGCCACCGAGGAGGCATGGCACAGGCGCGTGCAGTGATCGACATTGTTCTGCCCGAAGCCGGTGCGCACCAGCTTCTGGAACAGGTAGGCCTCCTCGTTGGAGCCCTTGGCCGAGCCGAAGCCGGCCAGCGCAAAGCGGTCCTGGTCGCGGATCCGCTTCAGCCCGCCGGCGGCCAGTTCGAGCGCCTCCTCCCAGCTCGCCTCGCGAAACGCGCCCGACCAGTCGCCGGGATCCACGGTGAATTTCGCCGACTTCGGCACGCCCGGCTTGCGGATGAGCGGCCTGGTCAGCCGCTGCGGGTGGTGCGCGTAGTCAAAGCCGTAGCGGCCCTTCACGCACAAGCGCCCCTGGTTGGCCGGGCCATTGCGGCCGGTCACGAACTTGATGACGTTCTGCTTCCGGTCGACGTGGTAGGTGAGCTGGCAGCCGACGCCGCAGTAGGGGCACACCGAGTCCACCTTGGCATCGACGTTCTCCAGCCCGGCGCCGCGCGCCGGCATCAGCGCGCCGGTGGGGCAGGCCTGCACGCACTCGCCGCAGGCAACGCAGGTGGATGCGCCCATCGGGTCGTCCATGTCGAACACGATCTTCGAACCTTCCCCGCGGAAGGCGTAGCCGATGACGTCGTTGACCTGCTCCTCGCGACAGGCCCGCAGGCAGCGGGTGCACTGGATGCACGCGTCCAGGTTCACCGCGATCGCGGGATGCGACAGGTCGGGCCTGTCCTGGACCCGCGCCGGGAAGCGCGGCAGCCCGAGGCCCAGCTTTCCGGCCCAGGCATCCACTTCGTTGTGCTTGGTGTGGCGTTGCTCGCCCATGTCCGAGAGCAGCAGCTCGAGCACCATCTTCTGCGAGGCGCGCGCCCGCGCGCTGTCGGTGGTGACCTCCATGCCCTGCGCCGGGAAGCGGCAGCAGGAGGGCGCGAGCACCCGTTCGCCCTTGATCTCCACCACGCAGGCGCGGCAGTTGCCGTCCGGGCGCAGGTCCGGCGAGTAGCACAGGTGCGGGATCTCGACGCCGTGGCGGCGCGCGGTCTCGATGATGGGCTCGTCGGGCCGGCCGACCACCGTCCGGCCGTTGAGCTTGAACTCGATCGGCAGGGTCGCCAGCTGCTTGTTGCTCGCGCGGTCCATGGCTGTGCCCTCGTCTCCTGGCCTGCTACTGCACTTCGTGCGGGAAGTACTTCATCACCGACAGCGCCGGGTTCGGCGCCGCCTGCCCCAGGCCGCAGATGGACGCATCCATCATGGCCTGGGAGAGCTCCTTGAGCAGGGGCTCGTTCCACCGGCCCTGCTCCATCAGGCCGAGCGCCTTGGCGGTGCCCACCCGGCACGGCGTGCACTGGCCGCAGGACTCCTCCTTGAAGAACCTCATCAGGTTGCGCGCCGCGGCCGCCGCCTGGTCCCGGTCCGAGAGGACGACCACTGCCGCCGAGCCGATGAAGCAGCCGTGCGGCTGCAGGGTGTCGAAATCGAGCGGGATGTCCGCCTTCGCCGCCGGCAGGATGCCGCCGGAGGCGCCGCCGGGCAGGTAGGCATAGAACGCATGGCCATCCAGCATGCCGCCGCAGTACTCGTCGATCAGCTCCTGCGCCGTGATGCCCGCCGGCGCGATATGCACGCCGGGCTTCTTCACCCGGCCCGAGACCGAGAACGAGCGCAGGCCCTTGCGCCCGTGGCGCCCATGGGAGGCGAACCATTGCGCGCCCTTCTCCACAATCTCGCGCACCCAGTACACCGTCTCCATGTTGTGCTCCAGCGTCGGGTAGTCCCACAACCCCACCTGCGCCACGTAGGGCGGGCGCAGCCGCGGCATGCCGCGCTTGCCCTCGATGGACTCGATCATCGCCGATTCCTCGCCGCAGATGTAGGCGCCGGCGCCGCGGCGCAGCTCGATGACGGGGAGCGCGCACGGCGGGTTCTTCTTCAACAGGGTCAGCTCGCGCTCGAGCAGCGCGCGCACGCCGGCGTACTCGTCGCGCAGGTAGATCCAGATCGCGCCCACGCCGGCGCACCAGGCCGCCACCAGCATGCCCTCCAGGAAGCGGTGCGGGTCGCGCTCCAGGAAGTACCGGTCCTTGAAGGTGCCGGGCTCCCCTTCGTCGATATTCACCGCCATCACGCGCGGCTCGGGTTCCGCCGCCACCAGCTTCCACTTGCGCCCGGCCGGGAAACCCGCGCCGCCGAGGCCGCGCAGCCCGGAGTCCTCCATGATCTTCGTCACTTCCTCGCGCGTGCGCTTGCCGTTCAGGCAGTCGGCGAGCAGCCGATAGCCGCCGCTCCTGCGGTAGTCCGCGTAGTTGATCGCCGGCGGCACCAGGCACTGCGTCTTCTTCGCCGCCACCGCCGCCTTCACCTTCTCCGGCGTCGCTTTCGGGATCGGGTTCTGGTGCACCACCGCCACCGGCGCCTCCTCGCAGCGACCGACGCAGGGCGCGTGCTTGACGCGCACCTCGCGGCCCAGCAGGTCCGGCAGCTTCTGCAGCAGCTCCTGCGCGCCCGCCAGCTCGCAGGACAGCGAGTCGCACACCCGCACCGTGAGCGGCGGCGGCGGGAACTCGCCTTCCTTCACCACGTCGAAGTGGTGGTAGAAGGTCGCGACCTCGTAGACCTCCGCCTGCGAGAGCTTCATCGCCTCGGCCAGCGCCGCCAGGTGCTTCGCCGACAACTGCGCGTATCGGTCCTGAATCCGGTGCAGGTGCTCGATGAGCAGGTCGCGGCGCCGGGGCGCGTCACCCAGCAGCGCGCGGATCTCGTCGCGCGCCTGCGGATCGACGCCGCGGCCCTTCAGGGTAGGGCGGATTCTGGTCTTCTGGTTCACTCGGCCATTATGAGTGCTGCACGAGCCGGGAATTATTGACTCCGGTCAAGCATCACGGGACGCCGATCGCGCTATCGCGTCCGCCAGCGCCCGCCCTCGTCCACCACCCTGCCCGCCGCCGCCAGCGCCTCGAGGTGCTGCTCGATGACGCGGCGTTCCGCGTCGTCGTAGAACAGCTCCTCCAGGTGCTTCGGGTAGACGAACCGGTGCTCGACCAGTTCATCCAGCGTCGAGGGCCGCGCCTTCAGGTGCTCCGCGATCGCCGCCTCGCGCGCATCGAGCCGGGAAACGAAGGCGGCGAGCAGCGCAAGGAACGCCTCCCGCTCCGCGACCACGCCCTTGTGGTGCGAGGTGATCCAGATTCTCGCCGGAACGTCCTTGACCGCCTGCAGCGTGCGCCGGAACTGCGCCAGGCTCGAGGTCGCGTCGCCGTAATAGGGCCCGAACGACGACAGGTCGATGTCGCCGATGAAGGCAATGCCGCCGGGCTCGACCAGCAACACGCAATGGCCGCTGGTGTGGCCCGGCATGTGGAACGCCGTGACCAGCACCCCGCCGCCGAGATCCCAGCTCGCGCCGTCCGCGTAGGCCAGTGCGTCGGGTCGCGGCGCGTAGTGGAACGATTTCTCGATCATGGCCCGCATGCCGGGCAGCACCTCGGGGCGGTAGCCGTAGTGGCGCGCCAGTCCCTCCCAGCTGCGCGCGGCCGCCACGTCGGCCTCGTGCACGTGCAGGCGCGCACGAGGCAGGCGGTGCAATCCGGCCATGTGGTCCTCATGGACATGGCCGAGGATCACGAGGTCAGCCGCCAGCAGTTCCTGCCCCATCCGGTTCGCCACCAGCGGCGTGTCGAAGGCGACGAGCGTATCCGCGCCTCGCACCAGCACCTGGTTGCCATCGGGGTACTTGCCGGACTTCTCGCCGAAATGGACGCTGACCGGGCCAAACCGGGAAACGGGGATCTCCATGCGGCTATGGTACCGGCAGGCGCAGGCCGCGCGCGCTCGATCCGCGCCCTTGGCCTGGAGGCCGGTCACCCGGCCAGAAGCGCCATCCCCTGCGCTTCGGCGCGCGCGTAGTCGATGAACGCCCGCGCCGCCGGCGACACCTGCTTGCCCGCGGGGTGCACGAGTTGCCAGAGCTGCTCGATCGGCAGTCCCTCGACCTGCAGCTCGACCAGCGCCCCCCGCGAAGCCTCGGCGCCGAGCGCGTGGCGCGACAGGATGGACACGCCCAGCCCGGCGAGGACCGCCTGCTTGACCGCCTCGTTGGTGGAGAGCTCCATGCGCACCAGCGGCTCCAGCCCGCGGCGCGCGAAAGCCGCCAGCGCCGCCCGGCGCGTGCCCGAACCCGGCTCGCGCAGCAGGAAGGGCTCGCGGGCGAGCTCGGCGAACGCCACATGCCCGCGCCCGGCGAGCCGGTGGCCGGCATGCGCGCAGGCGACCAGCGGATTGGCGAGCAGCGGCTCGCACACCAGGTCCACATCCTCGGGCGGGTCGCTGAACAGGCAAAGGTCGTCCTCATTTCGCTGCAGCCGTTCCAGCAGCCCCTGCCGGTTGCACACGTCCAGCGATACCTCGATGCCCGGATAGCGGCGCGCAAAACCCGCCAGCAGGCGCGGCGCCAGCTGCCCGGCCGCGGCGCCCACCGCCACGCGCAGGCGCCCGAGCTCGAGCCCGCGCAGGCTGGCGAGCGCGCTCTCGATGCGGTCCAGGGCATCGAACAGCTCGGCGCATCCCTCCTGGAGCTTCGCACCGGCGGACGTGAGGTGAATCTTCCTGCCGACCTGCTCGAACAACGGCAGCCCGACCGTGTCGGTCAGCTTGCGGATCTGGGAGGACACCGTCGGCTGCGCCAGGTGCAGCGCCTCGGCCGCGCGCGTGAAGCTGCCCAGCCGCGCGGCGGCGTCGAACACGGCAAGCTGCGGAAGGGTTCCGTGGCGCAAATAGCGCCGGATGCTGGACTGCGGCATGGCAGGCTCCTTTACCTGATCGAACAGGCAAAGGTCTCGCCCGCCTCCGCGCCACACCAGTGGTCGGAAACCTCCGCGACCGGGGACTGGGCCCGGATTGACGGCCGCGGAACCGGGCCGGGACGGCCCTGGAGCTACTCCCGCTTTGCGACGGGCGCGATTACAGCACAGGTCCATTGCGTTTCGCAATACGTGACATCCGGCATCGCAGCTTCACCGCCCCCCGGGGGGCGGGCACAATCGCGCCCCGTCGACTCCGCACCCCGGGACGCGCCATCCATGGAAATCTTCTCCGCCCAGTTCTTCTCCGCGCTGCTGGCGATCATCGTCATCGACCTGGTGCTCGCCGGGGACAACGCCATCGTCATCGCGCTGGCGGCGCGCAACCTGCCGCCGCACCTGCAGAAGCGCGCGGTCCTCTGGGGCACCTTCGGCGCCATCGCGGTGCGCAGCGCCATGACGCTGGTGGTGGTGTGGCTGCTCAAGATCCCCGGGCTGCTCCTGGTGGGCGGCGCTCTGCTGGTCTGGATCGCCTGGCGGTTGCTCGCCCCCGAGGAAGGCCATGGCGACAACCATGGCCCTGCGGCCACCACTTTCTGGGGCGCCATGCGCACCATCGTCATCGCTGACGCCGTGATGGGCCTGGACAACGTGCTGGCGGTGGCCGGCGCCGCGCATGGCAGCTACCTGCTGGTCGTGCTGGGACTGCTGATCAGCATCCCGATCGTCATCTGGGGCTCGACCCTGATCCTGAAGTGGGTCGAGCGCTTCCCGGTGATCGTCTACATCGGCGCCGGCGTGCTTGCCTGGACCGCGGCCAAGATGATGACCGCCGAGCCGCTGGTGAAGGAGGCGATTGCCGCCTACGGCCCGCTCTCCATGCTGGCGCAGATCGTGGTGGTGGTCGGGCTGCTGTGGGCGGGCTTCGTGCGCAGCCACCGTCGCCTCGCTTCCCGCATCTCCGCCCGGCTGGCCGAGATGAGCCGGGGCGAAGCGTCGGTTCCCGCGCCGCAGCGCATCCTGCTGCCGGTGGACGGATCGCGCAACGCCGAGGCCGCGCTGCGCCAGGTCATCTCCGCGGCCACCGCCGGCACGCCCGTCGAGGCGCACCTGCTCAACGTGCAGCCGCCCCTGTCGCAGCACGTGGCGCAGTTCGTCAGCCGGGGCAACCGCGAGGACTGGCACCGCGAGCAGGCCGGCAAGGCGCTCGGGCCCGCGCGCCTTCTGCTGGAGCAGCACGGCGTGCCCCACACCGCGGCCTGGCGCATCGGCGAGCGCGCCGAGGTGATCGTGGACGAGGCGCGGCGGCTGGGCTGCAGCCGCATCGTGATGGGCAGCGCCCGCCGCAACTCGTTCACCCGGATGCTGCAGGACTCGGTCACCAACCGCGTGCTGGAGCTGACGCCGGTGCCGGTGGAGGTGATCTCGGGCGACGCGGTTTCGCCCGCCGAGCGCTGGGGGATCCCCGCGGGAATCGCCGCGCTGCTCGCGCTGCTGGTGATGGCCGAGGGCTAGCGCCGCCAGAACGCCGGCGTCAGCAGCACGAACACGGTCAGCAGCTCCAGCCGCCCGAGCATCATGGCGAGGGTGCAGATCCAGGTCTGGAAGTCCGACAGCAGCGCATAGGTCTCCGCCGGCCCCACCCCGCCCAGCCCGGGACCGACGTTGTTG
This sequence comes from uncultured Bordetella sp., assembly GCA_964564865.1. Taxonomy (GTDB): domain Bacteria; phylum Pseudomonadota; class Gammaproteobacteria; order Burkholderiales; family SG8-39; genus RBG-16-66-20. Next base: position 18,624 of record CAZMDA010000023.1, read on the forward strand.
ATGCAGGCTGCGGCGGCCGACAGCGCGGTGAGCAAGTCCAGGCCGGTTGCGGTCAGCAGGAGCGTGATCACGGCCAGCGTCGCTCCATAGATCAGCATGTAGGCCAGCACCGCGAAGATGATGCGGTTCTCGACCACCTGCCCGCCCAGCTTCACCGGCATCACCGCCCGCGGGTGGATCAGGCGCTCCAGCTCGCGCGTGGCCTGGCGCACCATGAGCAGCGCGCGCATCATCTTGATGCCGCCGCCGGTCGAGCCCGAGCAGGTGGCAAAGGCCGCGATGAACAGCATCCACAGCGGCGCGAACACCGGCCAGGCGGAATAGTCAACCGAGGCATAGCCGGTGGTGGTCGCGACCGAGACCACGTTGAACGCTGCATGGCGCAGTGCGGTCGCCCAATCGGCGTAGGCGCCTGCCATCACCAGCAGGCCCGCGACCACGGCGACACTCGCGCCGACCAGCAGCAGATAGTAGCGAAGCTCGGCGTCGCGCCAGTAGGGCATCGGGCTCGCGCGGTGCACGGCGGCGAAGTGGGTCACGAAGCTGATCCCCGCCACCAGCATGAACCCGGTCGCGATCGCCTCCAGGACCGGCGAGTTCCAGTAGCCGAAGCTGGTGTCGTGCGATGAGAAGCCGCCCAGGCCCATGGTGGAGAACGCGTGCATCACCGCGTCCAGCCAGTCCATCCCGCCCCAGCGGTAGGCGAACGCGCAGGCGCCGGTCAGCGCCGCGTAGACCAACCACAGCCCCTTCGCGGTTTCGTGGATGCGCGGCGTGAGCTGCGCTTCCTTCATCGGCCCCGGGATCTCGGCCTTCAGGAGCTGGCGGCCCCCGACCCCGAGCAGCGGCAGGACCGCCACCGCCAGGACGATCACGCCAAGCCCGCCGATCCACTGCAGCGCGCAGCGCCAGAAATTGATCGAAGGCGGAAGCTGGTCGAGGCCCGAGAGCAGCGTCGCCCCGGTCGCGGTGAGCCCGGACATCGCCTCGAAGTAGGCGTCGGTGACGCTCAGCCCGGGGATGTACCCCAGCAACGGCAATGCGCCGAAGGCCGGCAACACCGTCCACACCATGGTGACGAACAGGAACCCGTCGCGAGCCTGCAGCGCCTTGGGCCGGCCGCGCGTCGCCAGGTACCCGGCCGCGCCGGCGAAGGCGGTCGCCAGGATCGCGACGTCGTAGGCGTGCTGCGCGCCGTCGTCCAGGTAGAGCGAGATGCCCAGCGGCACCAGCATCGCGGCGGCAAACGCCACCAGCACCACCGAGAGCAGGTTGACGACGACCGCGAAGTGCATGCCTACAGGAACCCGGCGCTCACCTGGAACAGCTTCTCGACGCGCGACAGGTTCTTCTTGTCCGAGACGAACACGATGACGTGGTCGCCGGCCTCGACGCGCGTGTCGTGGTGCGCCATCAGCACCTCGTCGCCGCGCACCACGGCGCCGATCAGGCTGCCCGGCGGCAGCTCGATCTCGTCCACGCGCCGCCCGGTGACCCGGCAGGACTTGCGGTCGCCGTGCACCACCGCCTCCAGCGCCTCGGCGGCGCCGCGGCGCAGGCTGTGCACGGCCACCACGTCGCCCCGGCGCACGTGCGCGAGCAGCTGGCCGATGGTGGCCTGGGCCGGCGACAGCGCGATGTCGATCTGCCCGCTCTGCACCAGGTCGACGTAGCTGCGCCGGTTGATGAGCGACACCACGCGCCGCGCGCCCATGCGCTTGGCGAGCAGCGAGCTCATGATGTTGTTCTCGTCGTCGTTGGTCACCGCGATGAACAGGTCCAGCTCGGCAATCCCCTCCTGCTCGAGCAGTTCCTCGTCGGTGGCGTCGCCCGCGAGCACCAGGGCGCGCTCGACGCGCTCGGCGAGCTGCTCGCAGCGGCGCCTGTTGTGCTCGATCACCTTGACCGAGTAGTCGCGCTCCAGCGCGCGCGCGAGGCGCTGCCCGATGTTGCCGCCGCCGGCGATCATCACCCGCCGCACCGGGTGGTCCATGCGCCGCAGCTCCTGCATCACCTGGCGGATGTCGCGCGAGGACGCGAGGCAGAACACCTCGTCCCCGGCCCGGATCACGGTATGGCCTTCGGGCACGATGGCCTTGTCCTCGCGGAACACCGCGACGATGCGCGCGTCCACGCTGGGCACGTGCGCGCGCAACTCCCGGATCGGTCGCCCGACCATCGGCCCGCCCTGGAACGCCCGCACCGCCACCAGGCTGACGCGGCCGTCGGCGAAGTCGAGCACCTGCAGCGCCTCCGGGAACTCCACCAGCTTGACCAGGTAATCGGTCAGCACCTGCTCCGGGCAGATGGCGAGGTCGACCTCGAAGCCCTCGCGCCCGAGCACCTGCTCGTCCTCGAGGAAATCGGCGGCGCGCACCCGTGCGATGCGCCGCGGCACGTTGAACATCCGCGTCGCCAGCTTGCAGGCGACCAGGTTGGTCTCGTCGGATTGCGTCACCGCGACCAGCAGGTCGGCGTCCTCGATGCCCGCCTCGCGCAGCACCGAGGGGTGCGAGGCGTTGCCGGTGACGGTGCGCAGGTCGAGCCGGTCCTGCAGCGCGCGCAGGCGCGGCCCGTCGATGTCCACCACCGTGATGTCGTTCTGCTCCGAGACGAGGCTCTCGGCGACCGAGGCGCCGACCTGCCCGGCGCCGAGGATGACGACCTTCATCTGCGGGGCGCCGCCTTGACGAACTCCAGAGAAGCCTGGAACAGGTCCCGGTCGAGCGCGAACTCGGCCGCGTCGTCGCACTGGATCTGCACCCATTCGCGCGACACCACCGTGCCGCCGGGCTTGAAGGGGACGATGTTGGCGCGCGAGAACTGCAGCTCGGTCGCGGTGGCAACCGGCAGGCGCAGCCCGATGCCGTTGCCCTCGATGCAGGCGAACATCCGGTCGCCGACGAAGTAGGCGTCCAGGCCGTTGAGCTTGCGGGTGGTGACGCCCGGCAGCGCGAGCAGCAGCTCGTCGATCTTCGCCTTGCGCGCGGCTTCGGTCACCCGGCCACCCGCAGCGGCAGCGACTTCATGCCCCGGAACACCATCGAGTTCAGCCACTCGAGGCGCGCCTCCGGCACCGCGAGCGCAATGTCCTTCCAGTGGCGCGCCACCGCCGGCAGCGCCACCTGCCCCTCCATGCGCGCGAGCGGGAAGCCCAGGCAGATGTGCATGCCGAAGCCGAACGTAAGGTGCGCCGGGCCGCCTCGGTCCATCCACAAGCGGTCCGGCTGCTCGTACGCCTCCGGATCGCGGTTGGCCGCATTCAGCATCAGGAACACCCGGTCGCCGGGCTTGAGCCGCTTGCCGCGCAGTTCCTGCTCGACCTTCACCACCCGCACCTGGGCGCCGCTCGGGCCGTCGTAGCGCAGCAATTCCTCGATGGCGCGCGGCGCGAGCGCCGGATCGGCGCGCAGCGCCTCCAGCTGGTCGGGGAAGCGCAGCAGGGACAGCAGGCCGTTGGCGATGTGGTTGGTGGTGGTCTCGTGGCCGGCGAACAGGAGCAGGATGCAGGTGGCGACCAGCTCGTCTTCCGTCAGGCGGTCGCCGTCCTCCTCCAGGTGCACCAGCTGCGACAGCAGGTCGTCGCGCCGCGCCCGCCTGCGGTCCTCGATCAGCTCGCGGAAGAACGCGGCCATTTCCTTCGTCGCCCGCTCGGCGATGTCGTACTTGTCCTGCGCCATGCGCGAGCTGCCGATGAACAGGGCCATCTCATCGGACATGCGCTTCACCCTGGCCAGTTCCTCGCGCGGCACGCCCAGCATGGCCATGATCACGAGGGCCGGCAGCGGCCCGGCGAAATCGGCGACGAAGTCGATCTCCCCGCTCCTGCCGATGCGCGCCTCTATCCCCTCGAACAGCCACTGCGTCAGCTCCTCGGCCGCCGGCCGCATCGCGTTCATGGACTGCAGGTGGAACACCCTGCCGGTGAGCTTGCGCAGCCGGGTGTGCTCCGGCGGGTCGCGGAACACCATCCAGTGGGTCAGGTAACGGATGATGTCGCCGATGCGCGCCGCCTCCGGCCCGGGCAGCGTGGCGAAGAACGGCCGCAGCCGGTCCGAGGACATCTCCCGGTCCAGGCACACCGCCTTGTTGTCGTCGTAGCGGGTCAGCACCCAGGCCTTCAGGCGCGGGCTCCAGTGCACCGGATCCTCCGCGCGCATGCGGCGGAAGAACGGGAACGGGTCGCGCAGGAACTCCGGCGCGTCGGGGCGAAAATCGATCGCCGCCGCGACTTCCGAGACTGGGGTCATGCCCCGGATTATCGCCCCGAATTCGCCCGGTTCGCGCGTAGGGCCAGGGTCGTTTCTCTGACGCTGCCCAGGTGCGGGTGCACGCGCAGCGCAAGGCTGAAGGCGAGCAGGGCCGCCTCGGTGTCGCCGCGGCTGCGCAGGATCTCCCCCAGCCCGCACAGCGCGCCGAAGTGGCGCGGCTCGATCTCCAGCGCGCGGTGGATCGCCGCCACGCTCTCGTCGTCGCGCTCCATGAGGTAGCACAGGGTGGCGCGCTTGTTCCAGGCCTCGGCCCAGTCCGGGCGGCGCCGCAGCAGGATGGCGAGGCGCGTCTCCGCCAGGTCGAAGCGCCTGGCCGCCATGTCGGCCGAGGCGCGATCGAGCGCGGCCTCGGCGTCCTCGTGGCCGTGGTACATCCAGGCGCTCCAGATGGCATCCTCGATGGGTTGCGCCTCGCCGGGCGTGGCGCAGGCGATGAGGCGATCGAAGAACTCGTCGAGGCGGGATGGCAGGGAGCGCGCCGGCCGCCGCTCGGGGAGCCGGGTCAGGAGTCTCAGCGTCTCGGCATGCTGCATGCGTTAACATGAAGCATACCTTAGGAGGCCGCGATGACAAGTCCAGCCGCATTCTCCCCCGTCGATCCCAACGCCGTGATGATGACCGGCGAGAACTCCTTCATCCGCCTGAGCCCGGACGGCGGCAAGACGCAGTCGGACCGCTTCAGCCACTGGCGCGTGCTGTGGTGCCCGGCCGGCGCCGGCCACGTCCTGTTCGCGAAGAGCGGCCTGACCAAGGACGCGGTGCGCATCTACTCGGACCACGAGCCGGTGGCGCGCTGGCTGCAGAAGGAGATCGAGTCGCTGCTGTTTCCCGCCTTCGCCGACCCCGCGCTGCCGGTGGCGAAGGCCGAGTTCACCCGCTCGGGCGGTGCCGACTACAAGGCGGTCGAGACGATCAAGTCCTCCGACACGCTGATCGAGATGGTCTGGCGCGAGTTCCTGCCGCCGTTCGTGCTCAACATGCCGCCGGGTTCCGCCAACCGGCCCATCGGCGTCTTCAGCACCTTCTTCCCGGCGCGCTGGGCGCAGGTGGCGTTCAACAACCACGTCGCCAGCGGCAAGCCCTGGGCGGAGAAGCGCGGCGAGCGCGATTCCTCCAGCGCCTGCCTGGCGTGGTCGGAAACCTGGGTGCGCCCGCCGGGCTAGCGCGCCGGCTAGAAGGGATAGGGCGTCGCCTTGTCCTGGATGGTGACCCACTGCCACTGGGTAAACTCCTCCCAGTTGGCGACGCCGCCGTGGCGCCCGCCGTTGCCGGAGGCGCCGCGGCCGCCGAAGGGCACCCAGGGCTCGTCGGCCACGGTCTGGTCGTTGATGTGGACGATCCCGGTCTTCAGCTTCGCGGTGAACGCCATCGCGCGCTCCACCGACTGCGTGATCACGCCGGTGGACAGGCCGTACTCGGTGGCGTTGCACATGGCGATCGCCTCCTCGTCGGTGTCGAAGGCGAGCACCGACAGGACCGGGCCGAACACCTCCTCCGAGTACACCCGCATGTCGGGCCGCACGCCCTCCAGCACCGTCGGGCTGTAGAACAGCTTGTCGTAGGTGCCGCCGGCGCGCAGCACGGCGCCCTTGGCGACCGCGTCCTTGACGATGCCGTCGATGCGCTCGATCTGCCGCGCGTTGATGATCGGGCCCAGGGCGCAGGGCCCGGCGCTGGGGTCGCCCACCGGCAGGTGCTTGGCCTTCGCCACCAGGCGCTCGGTGAGGTCGCGCGCGATGCTTCGTTGCGCCAGGACCGTTCCGGTGGCCATGCAGATCTGGCCCTGGTGCAGGTAGGCGCCCCAGGCCGCACTGGAGGCCGCCACGTCGAGGTCGGCGTCGTCCAGCACGATGGTGGAGTTCTTGCCCCCGAGTTCCAGGGTCACGCGCTTCAGGTGCCGGCTCGCCAGCTCCCCGACGCGCTTGCCGGCGGCCGTGGACCCGGTGAACGAGATCATGGCGATTGCCGGGTCGGTGATCATCGCCTCGCCCACGGTCGCGTCCCCCGGCAGCACATGCAGCAGGCCGGCGGGCAGGCCGGCGGCCTCGAACAGGCGCGCCAGCATGAAGCCGCCGGTGACCGGCGTGCTCGGGTCGGGCTTGAGCACCACGGCGTTGCCCAGGGCCAGCGCCGGCGCCACCGCGCGGGCCGACAGGATCAGCGGCGCATTGAAGGGCGAGATCACGCCCACCACGCCGTGCGGCACCCGGCGCGCGAAGCTCATGCGCTTGGGGCCGGAGGGCAGCATCATGCCCGGCGGCTGGGTCGCGATCGCCGCCGCCTCCAGCAGGATGCCGGTGACCATGTGCAGCTCGAAGTCCGCCTTGGGCGGGATCGAGCCGGTCTCGCGCACGATCCAGCCGCGCATGGACTCGGCGTGCGCCTCCAGCAGCTGCGCCGCGCGGCGCAGCACCGCCGCGCGCTGGTCCGCGGGGGTGTTGGCCCATTCCACCTGCGCGGCGGCGGCGGACTGCGCCGCGTCGCGCACATCCTCGGCGTCGGCGAACCCGACTTCGGTCAGCACGTTGCCGGTCGCGGGTTCGCGCACCTCGCGCGTGCCGCCCTTGGCGAGCTGCCAGCGTCCGGTGAATACCTTGCCCTTCCAGGCGTTCTCGGCGGCGATGGTCACCGCGGTGGTCTGCTTCTCGGCCATGAACAGGCCTCCTTTCCAAGTCAATGTTCCGGGTTTGGTGTCGGCGCCGAGGTAGGCCGCGCGCAGGCGCTCCGACTTGAGGAGCTTGCCCGCCTGGCCCTTCATCACCACCACGCCGCGTTCGATCACGTAGGCGCCCTCGGCGATCGCCATCGCCTTGGCGACATTCTGCTCCACCAGCAGGATGGTGACGCCGTCGTCCCTGATGCGGCGCACGATGCCCAGCAGCTCGTCGATCATCTTGGGGGCGAGGCCCAGCGAGGGCTCGTCCAGCATCAGGAGCCTGGGCTTGCCCATCAGCGCGCGTCCCACCGCCAGCATCTGCTGCTCGCCGCCGGACATGGTGCCGGCCAGCTGCTCGCGCCGCTGCGCGAGCTTGGGGAAGAACTCGTAGATGCGCTGCAGGCGCGCCTCGCGCTCGCCGCGCGGCAGCAGGTAGGCGCCCAGCTCCAGGTTCTCGCGCACCGACATCTGCGGGAACAGCTGCCGGCCCTCGGCCACCTGCGCCAGGCCGCGCGAGACGATGGACGAGGGCTCCGGCGGCAGCGGCTCGCCGTCGAGCAGCACCGCGCCCTCGCGCGGGATCAGCCCGGACACCGCCTTCAGCAGCGTGGTCTTGCCGGCGCCGTTGGGCCCCACCACCACGGTGATCTCGCCCGCGGGCGCCTCGAGGTCCACGTTCTGCAGCACGCGGATCGGGCCGTAGCCGGCGCTGAGACCCCTGATGGACAGGCCGCTCATGCCGCCTTCCGTGCGGTTCCGGCCACCGGATCGCCTTCCTCGCCAAGGTAGGCCTCGATCACCCCGGCATCCTTCGCCACCGCGCGCGGGTCGCCATCGGCGATCTTGCGGCCCTGGTGCAGGACCGCGACGCGCTCGACATAGTCCATCAGCACGCGCACCGCGTGCTCGATCCAGATCACGGCCAGCCCCAGTTCGTCGCGCACGCGGCGGATGAGCTGCGCCGTGAGCTCGACCTCGGCGTGCGTCAGGCCCGCGGCCACCTCGTCCAGCAGCAGCACGCGCGGCCGCGCGCCGAGCGCCATGCCGATCTCCAGCAGGCGCTGCTTCGAGGGCGTCAGGCCGCCTGCGGGAACCGCGGCCACGTCGGCCAGGCCGAGGAACTCCAGGATCGTGTCCGGCTCGTCGAACGCGTCATGCGCATGGCTGCGCGTGCGGCCGGCAAACTCCAGGCCGAAGCGGACGTTGTCGATGGCCGGCATCTCCTTGAACACGCGCGGGGTCTGGAAGGTGCGCGCGATGCCGTGGCGCGCGAAGGCGTGCGCGCCCTTGCCCGTCAGGTCATCGCCGACCACGACGATGCGGCCTGCGGTGGGAACCAGCACCCCCGACAGCGCGTGGAAGAAGGTGGTCTTGCCCGCGCCGTTGGGCCCGATGACGCCCACCAGTTCGCCGGCGTGGACCGCGAGGTCGACCGCGTCCACGGCCACCAGGCCGCCGAAGCGCACGCTCACGCCCTGCGCGGCCAGCAGCGGCTCACGCACGGCTTTTCCCCCAGCGCCAGCGCTCCAGCAGGGAGGCGAGGCCGCCCGGCAGGTACAGCACCAGCAGGATGAGCAGCAGGCCCAGGATCACCAGGAACAGGTACGGGAACTGCAGCCGCAGGTACTCGGTGAGCACGCTGAACAGCACCGAGGAGGCAATCGGCCCGAGGATGGTGTGCGCGCCGCCCACCATCGAGATCAGCACCGTCTGGAAGCCGATGAACGGGTTGAACACCGACAGCGGATCGATGTAGGTCCAGCGCACCGCCATCGCGGCGCCGAGCGCGCCGGCGAAGAACGCCGACAGCGAGAACGCCAGGATCTTGGCGCGCCGCGTGTCCACGCCCAGGGTGCGGGCGCGCTCCTCGTCCGAGCCGATGCCGCGCAACGCGAGGCCGAGGCGGCTCGCGCGCACGACGAGCGCCGTGACCACCGCAAGCGCCGACACCAGCAGCACCGTGAGGTAGATCGCGATCGTCTCCGGCGGCTCGGAGATCACGCGCCCGACGGTGCCCGCGTAGGCCTTCTCGTAGTAGGTGATGGCGTGGCGCACCAGCTCGCCCAGGCCGAAGGTGATCACCGCGAAATAGGCGCCGCGCAGGTGCAGCACCGCCGCGCCGACGAGCGCCGCGAACGCCGCCGCCGCCAGGCCGCCCAGCAGCACCGCCAGGCCGTAGGCCAGCGTCCCGATGCCCCACGCGGTGACATAGGCGCCCATGCCGAAGAATGCGGCGGTGGCGAGCGACAGGTAGTTGGTCGAGCCGCAGAACATCGCCCAGCTTACCGCGAGCCCCGCGTACATCAGGCAGGTGAGCGTGAGCGCCAGCGCGAAGTCCGACATCAGCCAGGGCATCGCCGCGAGCACCAGCGCGGCGAGCAGCGTCGCGGCGATCGAGTCGCGCAGCGTGAACCGGCTCATCGCGCGAACAGGCCCTTGGGGCGCGCGAGCAGCACCCCGATCAGCACGGCGTAGGACAGCAGCATCTTCAGCGAGGGACTGGTGTAGTGCATGCCGAAGGTCTCCACCAGGCCGAGCAGGAACCCGCCCAGCAGCGAGCCCAGCGCGCTGCCCAGTCCGCCCAGCACGATCACGATCAGGGCGGTGACCGTGTAGGGCTCGCCCATGCCGGGGGAGATCTCGTACACCATGGACAGCAGCGCCCCCGCCACGCCGGCCATCGCCAGGCCCAGGCCGAACACCACCGGGTGCAGGTAGCGGGTGTCGATGCCGACCAGCTGCGCACCGGTGGGCGACTGCATCATCGCGCGCACCGCCTTGCCGATCAGCGTCCAGCGCAGCACCGCAAGCAGCGCGAGGCTCGCGCCGACGGCGAAGGCGAACACCACCAGGCGATTGACCTGGAAGCGGGCGCCGCCCACGTCCACCGCCTCGGTGAGGAAGGAATAGCCGCGCAGGTCCGCGCCCCAGGCGAGGTAGGCGGCGTTCTGCACCAGGAACATGAGGCCGAAGCCCACCAGCAGGCTCCTCGCCTCGATCACCTCCACCGCCGGGGCGGTGCGGATGATGCGCCGGAAGCACAGCCAGTACACCGCCACCCCGAGCACGAACAGCGCGAGCGCCACCACCGGCAGGAACACGATCGGGTTCACCTGCAGCACCGTGTGACCAAGCCAGGTGAGGTAGGCGCCCAGCATGAGGAACTCGCCGTGCGAGATGTTCATGATGCGCATCAACCCGTACTGCAGGTTGAGGCCCAGCGCCACCAGCGCGTAGATGCCGCCGGTGATCAGCCCGGTGGCGACGAGTTCGAACCAGAAGGCCATGGAGACGCGGACGGTGGATACGACAAGGCCCTGCGGGTGCGCCGCAGGGCCCTGGGGCGGTTCCGGGCTACTTCCAGGCCGGCTTGGGGTAGTACGCCGGCCCGGTCGCGTTCTGCGGCGGCCAGACCACCTCGAACTCGCCGGACTGCCACTGGCTCACCACGCCCGGCGTCGAGACGTTCTCGCCGTTGCGGAAGCGGATCTTGCCGATGATGGTGTCGAACTCCGAGTTGGCGATGGCGTCGCGCAGCGCCTTGCGGTCCAGGCCCGCCTTGGCCACCGCCTGCTCCAGGATCTGCAGGCCGGCCCAGGCGTGCGCGCTCGCCCAGCGGTCCGGCTCCTTCTTCCAGCGCGCCACGTGCGCGTCGAAGTAGGCCTTGGTCGCGGCGCTGGTCTTCGGGTTCCAGGTGCCCAGGCCCATCACGCCCTCGGCCACCGGGCCGAACTTGTCGCGGTAGACCGGGAACGCGGTGCCGACCGCGGTATAGAACAGCTTCGGGTTGAAGCCGATCGCGCGCGACTGGCCGGTGATCAGGAAGGTGTCGGGCGGATAGCTCAGGGCCACGAACGCGTCCGGGTTCTTCGACTTGATGTCGTTCAGCACCGGCTGCAGGTCCTTGACGCCGATCGGGTAGCTCTTCTTCTCCACGATCTGGATGTTCTTCTGCTTGAGCGAGGCCTCCAGCCCGGCGAACTGCTCGAGACCAAACAACTCGTCGACGTAGATCACCGCCGCGGTCTTGGCGCCGCGCGCGGCGAGGAACTCCGCCAGCGCGTCCATCATGCGGTCGGGCTGCTGCAGCAGGGCGAAGAAGTACGGGTTCTTCATGCCGAGGAGCTTTCGCCCGGTCGCCGTGGGCGACAGCATCGGGTAGCCGTGCTTCTGCGCCAGCGGCATCACCGCGAAGTTGGCGCCGGTGCCCCAGGGCGGCAGGATCAGGTCCACCTTGTCGCTGCCCATGAGCTTTTCATAGGAGCGCACCACCGTCTCCATCTCGCTGCGGTCGTCCACCGCGATCAGCTCGACCTTGCGCTTCTTGCCCTTCACGTCCAGGCCGCCGCGCGCGTTCACCTGCTCGGCCCACATGATGTAGTTGGGTTCCTGCGTCACCTGGGCGCCCGCCGACCAGGGGCCGGTGCGCGCGATGGCGTAGCCGATGCGGACCGGCGCGTCCTGCGCGAATGCCGGCGCGAGAACGGCGGCGGCGATAGCGCCAAGAATGGCGCGCCGGGAAAGACTGGGAACGAACATGGCTGTCTCCTCTGGTTGGGCGGCCTCTTCGACTGCCGGACCGTCTAGTTGTTGGCTGCAGGACTGTACGATTGAACCGCGCTTCGCGCAATCCTTGCCGCAGCGCACAAACGGGGCTTCAACGCCCGGCTGCCGCGGACGCGTGCTGGTTGCGGTCGCGCAGGAACTCGAGCGCCAGCGCGTCGAAGGCGACCGCCGCCGCCGCCTTGAGCAGCGCCGCATCGTGATCGGCCCAGCCGGCCTCGCCGCCGATCGCCGACAGCGGCCGGGCATCCGCGGCGACGCTGCGGAACTTGCGCGTGCCCTCGCCACCCATCGCCGCGTTGCGGTAGCGGACCACCAACAGGAACTCCGGCGCCGCGCGGCCGTCGGGCCGCAGGTCCAGGCGGACATAGGGCAGCAGCAGGTAGTCGGCGTCGCCGTCGGTCTCCAGGATGCGGAACCCGACCCGGCGCGTCTCGGCGCGCGCATGGCGCTTGAGCGCCGCCTCCAGGTCGCGGTCGAACTTCAGCGCCAGCGCCGCGCCGTGGCTGCCAATGGCGTCGGCCACGCGCGTGCGCTCGATCAGGATGCCGAGCAGCCCGGGGTCCGGCCCGGTGACCGGCGGCAGGGCGACGAACACCTGGCTGTCCTTGACGTGGTAATCGCCCACCTGGATCTCGTTCCAGGTCGAGATGGTGCCGCGCGAGGCGGCGATGACGGCGATCTCCTTCGGCTCGGGCGCGGTGCAGCCGGCGGCGGTGAGCGCGAGGAGGACGTGGATCACGTTTCGGGCGGCGCGGGTGAAGGGCATTGGCTGGACCTGCGCCCCATCCTATAAGATCGCCCCATGAAAACCAAACCTCTTGGCGGTACCGGCGTCCAGGTCTCCGAACTGTGCTTCGGCACGATGTCCTTCGGCGGGGACGCCGACGAGGCGGCCTCGGCCGCGATGTACAAGGCAACGCGGGACGCAGGCATCAATTTCTACGACTGCGCCGACCAGTACAACAAGGGCGCCGCCGAGCAGATCCTCGGCCGCCTCATGAAGGGCCACCGCGACGACCTGGTCATCACCACCAAGTGCTTCAATCCATCGTCGGAGGACATCAACGCGCGCGGCACCTCGCGGCGCCACGTCACGCGCGCGGTCGAGGCGAGCCTGAAGCGCCTGGGCACCGACCGCATCGACGTGCTGTTCCTGCACCAGTTCGACGCCCGCACGCCGATCGAGGAATCCATGCGCGCGCTGGAGGACATGGTGCGCTCGGGCAAGGTGCTCTACCCGGCGGTGAGCAACTGGTCGGCGTGGCAGACCCAGCTTGCCCTTGGAATCCAGGCGCGCCACGGCTGGGCGCGGCTGCAGGTGCACCAGCCGATGTACAACCTGGTCAAGCGCCAGGCCGAGGTCGAGATCCTGCCGATGTGCGCGGCCAACGGCGTCGCCGTCATCCCCTACAGCCCCGGCGCCGCCGGCCTGCTCTCGGGCAAGTACGCCGGCGCCGGCGCCGCGGGGCGCCTGAAGTCGAACAAGATGTACGAGGCGCGCTACAGCGAGGACTGGATGTTCGAGGTCGCCGCGAAGTTCGCCGACTTCTGCAAGTCGCGGGGCCTGCACCCGGTCAGCACCGCGGTGGCCTGGGTCGGGGCGCACCCGGCGGTGACCGCGCCCATCATCGGCGCGCGCAATCTCGAGCAGCTGCAGGACTCGCTCGCCGCGGTCAAGGTGGACATGACCCCGGCCCTGCGCGCCGAGATCGCGGCGCTGTCGCGCACGCCGCCACCCGCGACCGACCGGCTGGAGGAGCAGAAGAAGGGCTAGCGCCGGCCCCGATGTAACCGATCGGTTACATCGGGGGCCCTCAGGCGCCCCGGCTGAAGCACACCGCCTCGACGTTGTTGCCGTCGGGATCGATGACGAAGGCGCCATAGTAGTCCGGACCGTAGTCGGTGCGGAGGCCCGGCTTGCCGTTGTCCTTGCCGCCCGCTTTCAGGGCCGCCGCGTGGAACGCATCCACTGCGGCCCTCGTCTCCGCCTTGAAGCACACGTGCGCGCCGGTGCTTTTGTCGCCCTTCCACGCGTGCAGCCAGAGTGCCGGCGCGTCCTTGGGGCCGAAGCCCGCATAGCCCTCGCCGGCCGAACCTGCAACATGGCCGAGCGGCGCCAGCGCCGCGGCATAGAAGCGGCTCGCCGCCGCCAGATCCTTCACCCGCAATCCGATGTGGTCGTACATGACGCCTCCTTGAAGTGAGGAGGCAATGCTAGGCGGCGCGCGCGATCCGGTCTTGGAGAATCTTGCGCTCGCCGCGCACGGCCTTGCGGAACCCGCGCGGCGACACGCCGGCGGCACGCCGGAAGCTGCGCACGAAGTTGGACAGGTCGGCGAAGCCCGCCTCCAGCGCCACCTCGGTCACCGGCCGCTCCTCGTCCACGAGCAGGCGCGCCGCGCGCCGCAGGCGCGAACGGACCAGGTACTGGTGCGGCGTGACGCCCAGCACGCGGGAAAAGAGGCGCAGGAAATGGAACGGGCTCAGGCCCGAGCGCGACGCCGTCGCCGCCAGGTCGATGTCCTCGCCGGCATGGGCGTCGATCCAGAGCGCGGCCTCGACGGCACGGCGGCGATCGAGCGCGCTGGTCCGGATCGCGGGCGCCGGCCTGCCGCCGACCACGCCGAGGAACCGGGACGCGAGCCGCAGGCCCGCCTCGTCCAGCCCGACGTTGCTGCGCCCTTCGGCCACGGATTGCGCCAGTTCGCCCAGCACCATGGTCTGCGCCAGGGGCGGGACGGCACCCTTGCGCCACGGCGCCGCCGGCCCGCCCAGCTCGTCCGCCAGCGCAGGCGAGAGCTTGAACGACAGGCACTCGTCGCCGCAGGCGTGGTGCTCATGGGTGCACATGTATTCGTCGCCGGGGTAGCCCAGCATCAGAGAGCCGGCGACGAGTTCGTGCGCCTCGCCGCGGGCCATGCAGCCGAAGCTGCCCTTGCGGACATAGGCCAGGGAATAGCCCGAGTGCGATTCCACGTAGGGCTTGTCATCCGGTCCCGCGGTGCAGCGATAGTCCACCACCGTCATCGCGGCGCTGCCAAGGAGCGTGGTCGCAGGCATCGGGCGAGCGTACACTAGGGCGCAGATTCCAGGCGCTCATCCAGGTCATACCCTCCGCTCATGTGCCGCGCCCTCCTCTACCTCGGCCAGCCCGTCCTGCTGGACAGCCTGCTGTTCCAGCCCGACTCGGCGCTCATCCGGCAGTCCTACATGCCGAAGATGCTGCACATGCTCAACCTCGCGGGGTTCGGACTGCGCGCCTGGTCGCCGCTGTCGCACGAGCCGGAGAAGCCCTTCGCCTACGGCTCGCCATCGCTGCCGGTGTTCGACCGCAACCTCAAGAACCTCGCCGAGAAGGTGCGCGCGAACTGCGTTCTGGGGCATGTGCGCGGCGTCGCCTACTCCACCACCGTGGACATCTCCCTGCAGAACGTGCACCCGTTCCAGTTCGAGGGCGTGCCCTGGTGCCTGGCGCACAACGGCGACCTCGCCGGCATCCACGAGATGAAGCCGATCCTCGCGCTCGACGTGAAGAACGAGTTCCTGCAGAAGATCAAGGGCACCACCGACAGCGAGTGGATCTACGCCCTGTTCGTGTCGCAGTTGAAGGATCCGTATGGCCCGGCGGCGGAGCAGGAGGCGTTCCAGGCCATCGAGGACACCCTCGCAATCATCCGTCGGGCTCGCGAGAAGCTGGGGATCGCCCTGTCTTCGTCCGTGAATCTCTTCATCACCAACGGCGCGCAGCTGGCCGCGGTGCGCTACTGCTTCGATTTCGGCTGCTACCGCACCGAGGATCCGGCGAAGGTGCACGAGGCCAACCTGAACTACCTGTCGCTCTGGTACACCCTGGGCAGCGACTATGCCCTGCACGAGGGCGAGTGGCGCATGGCGGGCGGGGCGGAGAACGCCGATTCCATCATCGTGGCCTCCGAGCCGCTGACGCGGGACACCTCGGCGTGGGTGGAGTTGCCGGAGTACGGCGCGCTGTTCGCGGAGGCGAGGAACGGCCGCCCGCGGGTGGCGGTCAGGCTGCTGGACTGACTAGGCGGGGACTTCGGCCCGCACCACCTGCCCCGCCAGCGCGGCTTCCAGTTCGTCGGCCTTCTTCGTCGCATCCGTCAGCCGCGCATGGCTGATCAGCCGCGTGAGCTGCGTGTTGGTCCGCGCCAGCGCCCGCATCAGGCTGCGATGGATCGCATGGTGCAGGCTCACCGTCGCGCCCGAGCTGCCTTCATAGATCTCCATGAACCCCGCGCGCGGGATCTCCAGCAGGCAGCAGGCCTCCCGCACCCGCGCATTGCCGCCGTGCGCCGCGCCGCGGATCAGCGCCACGTAGCCCACCAGTTCCCCGGGGCCGGCGATGGCGACGCGCCGTTCCTTGCCGTTGCCGCGCGTGAACACTTCCAGCGCCCCTCGGACCACGAGGAAAGCCGCGGACGCGGGCAGGCCGGCGGCGAACACCCAGGCGCCGCGCGGCAGCTCGATCACCTTGCCGAGCGAAGCCAGTTCGTCCATCTCGTGGGCATCGAAGCCCTCGAAGAACGGCAGGATGGGGAGGAACGCCTTCCAGTCGAACGAGGCCTGGCGCGAGCGCGGCACGCCCGCCAGCGGATCGGACGCGGGCGCCGCGCCGGCCGCCGGATGGTC
Organism: uncultured Bordetella sp.; assembly: GCA_964564865.1. Taxonomy (GTDB): domain Bacteria; phylum Pseudomonadota; class Gammaproteobacteria; order Burkholderiales; family SG8-39; genus RBG-16-66-20. The sequence goes on from CAZMDA010000023.1 coordinate 34,767, forward strand.
CTCCACCGCCGGATAGGACTGGATGCGCTCGTTCAGCGCGCGCAGCTTGTCGGCCAGGATCCGCGTGATCGCGCGCTGCACGTCCAGCGCCGCCGCCTCGCGGCTCGCCACCATGGCGCGGAAATCGTCGCGGCCGATGAACCAGCCGTCCAGGTTCGCCGTGGCCACCACCGTGGCGGAGACCACGCCGCGCTCGAGGAGCGCCATCTCGCCGAACATCTCCCCGGCGCCGAAGCTCGCCACGGCCATGGCGCCGCCGCCAGGCAGCGCGACGCGCGCCTCGCAGGCGCCGGAGCGGATCAGGAACGCGCCGCGCGAGGCTTCGCCCTGGCGGACGAGCTCGGCGCCCCTGACGAACGAGACTTCCCGCGCCACGCCGAGCAGCTGGCGCAGCGGGTTCGGGGAGCCGTCCGCGGCGGGCACGATCGCCGCGCTACTCCGGCTTGATGCCGGCGGCGCTGATGACCCTCTTCCAGCGCTCGTAGTCCGCACGCATCACGCGGCCGAGCTCCTCCGCCCCCGCGGGCGAGGGCGCCTGGCCCGCCTTCTCGATGCGTTCGCGGACGTCGGCCATGCCCATGACCCGCAGCAGGTCGGCGCTCAGCTTCTGCACGATGGGCGCCGGGGTCGCAGCCGGGACGACGATGCCGTACCACTCGATCACGTTCGCGAGCTCCGCGATGCCCAGCTCCCCGGCCGAGGGCACCTCGGGCAGCGCCGGGTTGCGCTTGCCGTCCATGACCCCCAGCCCGCGCAGCTTGCCCGAACGCACGTGCGGGATGGTCGAGGTCGGGTTGGAGAACATCACGTTCACCTGGCCGCCCAGCAGGTCGTTGAGCGCGGGGCCGGCGCCCTTGTACGGCACGTGCAGCAGCTGCGTGCCGGTGGCCTGCTTGAACAGCTCGCCCACGATGTGCGGGCCGGCGGAGCTGGAGGCGAAGCTGAGCTTGCCGGGATTCTGCCTCGCATACGCCGCCAGCTCGCGCAGGTTGGCCGCCGGCACCGAGGGATGCGCCACCGCGACGAACGCCATCTCGGTGGTGCGCGCCACCGGCGCGAAATCCTTCAGCGTGTCGTAGCCGGTGTCCTTGTAGATGTGCGGGTTGATGACCAGCGCGCCCTGGTGCGCGAAGGTGAGCGTGTAGCCGTCGGGCGCCGCCTTCGCGCCCGCCGCGGTGCCCACGCTGCCCTGCGCGCCGGCCCGGTTCTCCACGATGACCTGCTGGCCCCAGGTCTCGCCCAGCTTGGCGGCGAGGATCCGCCCCAGCACGTCGGTGCCGCCGCCCGGCGGGAAGGGCACGATCAGGCGCACCGGCTTGTCGGGAAAGCTGCCCTGCCCCTGCGCGGCGGCCGAGACCGCGAGCGCCGCGCACATCATCACGAGTCGTTTCATCCGTCCTCCCTTTGGCGGCATTGTATGCAGGAACGCCTGCTGCACCGCACGCATTTCGCTTCCGGCCCGCGTGTAAACTCAGCCGCCCATGAACGCCGTCGTCAAGCCCGCCATCGACGCCGACCGGCTGCTCGCGATCGTGATCGCGGTGGCGAAGGAGGCCCGCCCGCACGTCGAGCCGCGCGCCACCCTGGACGCGTCGCTGGAAAAGGACCTCGGCCTGGACAGCCTGGCGCGCGTCGAGCTCGTGCTGCGCCTGGAGAAGGCGTTCGGCGCCAGCCTCCCCGAGCAGGCGCTTGCCACCAGCGAAACGCCGCGCGACCTGCTGCGGTTCCTGCTGGGCAGCGTCGGCCACGAGGCGAGGGCCGCCGACACCGTGGTCGCCAGCCTGGTGCAAGCACACGGCGTCCCCGCGCCGACCAACCAGCAGGCGGCGACGCTCACCGAGGCGCTGGAATACCACGTCGAGCGCCAGCCCGGCCGGCTCACCGTGTTCATGTACGAGGACGGCGCCGAGTTTCCGCTCAGCTACCAGGCGCTGTGGGACGGCGCCATGGGCTACGCCGCGCAGCTGAACCGCGCCGGCCTGCAGCCGGGGCAGATGGTGGCGATCATGCTGCCCACCTGCAAGGAGTACCTCTACTGCTTCTACGGCGTGCTGCTCGCCGGCGGCGTGCCGGTGCCGCTGTATCCCCCCGCGCGGCTGACCACGATCGAGGACCACATGTCGCGCCACGTGGGGATCCTGAAGAGCGCGGGCGCGACCATCATGGTCACGGTACCCGAGGCGAAGCCCCTCGCCTACCTGCTGCGCGCGCAGGTGGAATCGCTGCACACCGTGCTGGTCCCCGCCGACCTGGAGGGCGGCAGCGCCGGCTTCACGCGCGTGCGGCCCAAGCCCGGCGACATGGGCTTCCTGCAATACACCTCGGGCTCGACCGGCAACCCCAAGGGCGTGGTGCTGTCGCACGCCAACCTGATGGCCAACGTGCGCGCCATGGGCGCGGCGGTGAACGCGAATCCGGAGGACGTGTTCGTCAGCTGGCTGCCGCTGTACCACGACCTGGGGCTGATCGGCGCCAACTTTGCGTCGCTCGTGCTGGGCTTCCCCACGGTGCTGATGTCGCCGCTCGCCTTCCTGTCGCGGCCGGCGAGCTGGATGCGCGCCATCCATCGCCACCGCGGCACCATGTCCGGGGGCCCCAACTTCGCCTTCGAGCTGTGCCTGCGCCGCATCGCGGACGAGGACATGGAAGGCCTGGACCTCTCCTCCTGGCGCTTCGCCTTCAACGCCGCCGAGCCGGTCAGCCCGGACACCATCGTCCAGTTCGAGCAGCGCTTCTCGAAATGGGGCCTGCGCAAGAACTGCCTGTCGCCCTCCTACGGGCTGGCGGAGTCCTCGGTGGGGGTGGCGATCACGGTGCCGGGCACGCCCTGGCGCGCCGACCGCCTCGACCGCGAGCGCTTCACGCGCACGGGCGAGGCAGTCGAGGCGAAGCCCGACGACCCGTCCCCGCTCATCGTCATCGGCTGCGGCACGCCGATCCCGGGCCACGACATCCGCGTGGTGGATTCCGCCGGGCTGGAACTGCCCGACCGGCACGAGGGACTGCTGCAGTTCCGCGGCCCCTCGTCCACCTCCGGCTACTACCGCAACCCGGAAGCGACGAAGACGCTCTTCGGCAGCGGCGACTGGGTCAACACCGGCGACCGGGCGTACCTGGCCGACGGCACGCTGTTCCTCACCGGCCGCGAGAAGGACATCATCATCCGCGGCGGCCGCAACATCAGCCCCTACGAGCTGGAGCAGGCGGTGGGCGACCTCGCGGGCGTGCGGCGCGGCTGCGTCGCGGTGTTCGGCAGCAAGGACAGCGCCACCGGCACCGAGCGCGTGGTGGTGCTGGCCGAGATGAAGGACCGCGACGCCTCGCGCCACGACGACCTGAAGCGCATGATCAACGACCTCGCCGTCGGCCTGATCGGCGCGCCGGCGGACGACATCGTGCTCGCGCCCCCGGCCACGGTGCCCAAGACCTCCAGCGGCAAGATCCGCCGCGTCGCCGCGCGCGAGTTCTACGAGCGCGGGCCGCAGGCGGTCGCGGGCGGCGCGGTGTGGATGCAGTTCGCGCGCCTGGTGCTGGCGGGTGCCGCGCCGCAGTTGCGCCGCGGCCTGCGCGCCCTCGCCGGCATCGGGTTCTCGCTGCGCGGCTACCTGGTGTTCGGGGCGCTGTTCCCGGTCGCGTTCCTCGCCGCGCTGTTCGCCCCGGTGCCGGCGTGCTGGAAGGTGGGGAGCTTCGTCTCGCGCTGGTTCTTCCGCCTCTGCGGCGTGCCGCTGGTGGCAACCGGGCTGGAGAACATCCCCCGGGACCGGCCGGTGGTGCTGGCGGTGAACCACACCAGCTACCTCGATCCCCTGGTGCTGCTCGCGCTGCTGCAGTACCGCGGCCAGGCCTTCGTCGCCAAGCGCGAGTTCCAGGACAGCTGGCTGATGCACCGGCTGCTGGCCGGGTTCGGCACGCGCTTCGTCGAGCGATTCGACGTCGCGAAAAGCAGCGAGCACGCCAATGAACTGGCCGAGGCCGCGGCCGGCGGCGCCTCGCTCATCGTGTTTCCCGAAGGCACGCTCACCCGCAACACCGGGCTGATGGCCTTCCGCACCGGCGCCTTCCAGGCCGCCGCCGCGGCGGGCATCCCGGTGGTGCCGGTGGCGCTGCGCGGCGTGCGCTCGGCGCTGCGCGACGGCACCTGGTACCTGCGCAAGGCGGCGATCACGGTGCGCTTCGGCGGGCCGGTGGCGCCGCAGGGCACGGACTGGGCGGCGGCGGTGGCGCTGCGCGACCAGGTGCGCGCGGAAATCCTGAAGCACTGCGGCGAGCCGGACCTCGCTGCCCCGGGCGCCGCGCCCGAGGCCTGAAGAGAATCAGGGACGGACCACGATTTCCGGCTCGGGAAATCGTGGTCCGTCCCTGATTTCGGGACTAGTACTTGACCGTGCAGCCGTAGGGCGTCGTGCTGGCGGTGGACACGGGCTTCCCGGCCATCGCCTCGCCCAGCGCCGCGCGCACGAAGTTCTTCGCCGTCTTCACGTCCGCCTCGCGCGTGGAGCGCTTGTCGTCGATGGCGCCCACGTAGACCAGCGTGCCCTTGGGGTCGATGACGTACATGTGCGGCGTGGTGACCGCGCCGTAGAGGCGGCCGACCTTGCTGTCGGCGTCGAGCAGGGTTGCCGTGGGCGCCCCGCCCGTCTGCTTCATCCAGGCCGCCATCTCCTGCGGCGTCTTGAACTCGGAATGCCCCTTGCGGGTGGAGTTGATGGCGAGCCAGGCGACGTTCTTCGCGCCGAATTCCTTCTGCAGGCCGGGCATGTTGGCGCTGTTGTAGTGCTTGCGGACGTAGGGGCACTCAGGGTTCACCCACTCCAGCACGACGAATTTTCCCTTCTGGTCGGAGAGCTTCACGGGCTTGCCGGCGAGGTCGGGCAGCGTGAAGTCGGGCGCGGGCTGGCCGACCGCGGGCGTGGCGGACGCGTGGCCCGCGGCGAAGGCAAGGGAAACCAGGATGCTGCCGAGGATTCGCTTCATGTCAGGGCACCTTTCGTGGATCGGGATCGAATGCGGTCAACAGGATGTCTTGCGTCAGTATTTCAGGCAGGAGCTCGGGCTCGCGCCCGGGCCGGTGGACGACGTAGACCGGCACGCCGTTGCGGCCCAGCGCCGCCAGCGCGCGGGTGATGGCCGGGTCGCGCCGGGTCCAGTCGGCGCGCAGCAGCGCCACGTTGCGCTCGCGGAACAGGCGCCCGGCCTCCGGCCGCTGCAGCACCAGCTGCTTGTTCACCTGGCAGGTGACGCACCAGGCGGCGGTGAAATCCACGAACACCGGCCGGCCCTGCGCCGTGATCGCCGCCACGCGCGCCTCCGACCAGGGCTCCCAGCCGTCGGCCTGCCTGGCCTCGGCCGTCCCCGCCAGCAGGCCCGTCTGCAGCGCGAACACCCAGCCCAGCCAGACCACGGTGGCGTAGAGCGGGATGGCGAGCGCCTGCTTGAAGCGGATCATCCAGCGCCCGGGCCTGGGCACCCAGCGCAGCCAGGCCGGGTTCCAGGCGAGCACGACGTAGGGCAGGGCCATGCCGACGCCGAGCGCGGCGAACACCGCCACCGCGGCGCCCGTTCCCTCGGCGAGCGCGTAGCCCAGCGCCGCGCCCATGAAGGGCGCGGTGCAGGGCGAAGCCACCGCCACCGCCAGCACGCCGGTGAGGAAGGCATCGGCGCCGGGATGGCGCAGCTGCGCGCCCGCCAGACGCGCCGGGACCAGCGCGCCGAACTCGAACAGCCCCGACAGGTTGAGCGCCAGCGCGAGGAACAGGAGCGCGAGGCCCGCCACGAACCACGGCGACTGCAGCTGGAAGCCCCAGCCGATCTCGCTGCCCAGCGACTTGAGCGCGACCAGCAGGCCGGCGAAGGCGAGGAACGAGCTCACCACGCCCAGCGCGTACAACGTGCCGTGCGCGCGCATGGCGCGCGGCTCGCGCGCCCCGCCGGCGAAGCCGAGGACCTTGATCGACAGCACCGGCAGCACGCAGGGCATGAGGTTGAGGATCAGGCCGCCAAGGAACGCGAACAGCAGCGCGATGGCCAGGCCCGGTGCGGCGCCCGCCGGCGCGCCGGCCGCCACCGGGACGTCGATCTCCACCGCGCGCCGGTCCCGGTCGGACACCAGCAGGCCCGCCACCCGCGTGAACGCGCCGACCGGCTGCTGCGCGCGCGGCAGCGCGAGCTCGTAGCCCTCGCCCGCGCGCGACAGCACCTGCGCGCCGGGGTTGTGGATCCTGCCCTCGTCGAACGGGAAGTAGCTGACGCGGCCGACCTCGAACCCCGGCGGCGGCGTGAACTGCAGCACCACCTTCGCGGGCTCGCTGCGCGCGGCGAGGCGCCATTCGCCCAGCGCCTGCGCCTTCACCGGGAGCGCCTGCCGCGTGCGCTCGATGGCGCGCGTCCAGGGCGCGGGCCCCGAGAGCTCGAGCGTGAGCGCGGCCTCCTCCGGCACGCAGCGCGACTCGTTGCACACCAGCCAGGTGGCGAACGCCGAGAGCTCCGCCGGCACCGCCGCGCCGGCCGGCACCGCGATGTCGGTGAGCAGCAGCACCTCGCCCTCGTAGCCGAAGTTCAGCAGCGGGCCGATGGGCAGGCGCGCCGGCTGCGGCCACTGGATGGGGCCGGCGGTCCAGCCCGGCGGCAGCTTCCATTCGATCTGCGTCGGCTGCCCGGAGTCGCCGGGATTGCGCCAGTAGGTGTGCCAGTGCGGAATGGCCTTGAGGCGCAGCGCCGCGGTGAAGGCCTTGCCGGGCTCGACCGCGCCGCCGCGCACCAGCTCCGCCTCGACGTGCTCCGTGACCGCAGGAGCGGCGCGAAGCGCCGCCGGGGCGCTTGCCAGGAACGCCGCCGAAGCGAACAACAGCGCGGCCAGGAGGGGGAATTTCCGCATTTGCGCTTACGTTAGCATCCAGACATGAAAATCCTGCTCGGGTTCCTTCTGTTCGCCTCGCTGCACGGAGCCATCGCCCAGGACAAGGCGCATCCGTCCGCCGCCGCGGCGTCGCGCATGCGGCAGGCCGCGGAGAACGTCCTCGCCGCCCTTCCCGAGGCGGCGCGCGCCAGGGTGCAGCGCGAGTTCTCCGACCCGGACCGCCTGGACTGGCATTTCACGCCGCGCAGCCGCAACGGCGTGGCCTTCAAGGAACTGGATGGGAAGGGCCGCGACGCCATCCATGCCCTGCTGCGCCAGGCGCTCTCGGCAGGCGGCTACCGCAAGGCGGTGAACATCATCGAGCTGGAAATAGTCCTGCGGGAGATCGAGACCTTCGGGCTGATGCGGGACCCGGAGCGCTACCACCTCACGATCTACGGCAAGCCGGATCCCAGGGCGGCCTGGGGCTGGCGCTTCGAGGGCCACCACCTGTCGCTCAACTTCACCCTCGCCGGCGAGCGCCTGGCGGCGGACACGCCCAGCTTCCTCGGCGCCAATCCGGCCGAGGTGCGCAAGGGCGCGAGGAAAGGCCTGCGCGTGCTCGCCGCCGAGGAGGACGAGGCGCGCGCCCTGCTGGCGATGCTCTCCGAGGAGCAGCGCCGGGAGGCGGTGTTCGACAGCCGCACCTACGGCGACATCATCACCGGCAACGCGCAGAAGGCCGAGCCGCTGGAAGCGAAGGGCCTCCTCGCCGCCAGGATGGACGAGCGGCAGCGCGCGCAGCTCATGAAGCTGGTCGAGGTCTACGCCTCGACGTTCGAGCCCGGCCTCGCTCAGGCCCGCCTGGCCCGCGTGCGCGAGGGCGGGGTGGAGAACATCCGTTTCGGCTGGGCCGGCGCGACCGCGCGCGGCGCCCGCCACTACTATCGCGTGCAGGGACCGCTGTTCCTCATCGAGTACGATGCCTCGCAGAACGACGGCAACCACATCCACACCGTGTGGCGCGACTTCAACGGCGACTTCGGCCGCGACCTGCTGAAGCTGCACTACGACGCGGCGAAGGGCTCGCCGCACAGGCACTGAAAATCAGGGACGGACCACGATTTCCCTCGCCGGAAATCGTGGTCCGTCCCTGTTTTATTCCTCTTTCATCACCCCGCTCGCCCGCTTCGGGTAGATGATGGCCTCGGCGAAGCGGTACATGGCCTCCAGCTCGGCCTGGCTGCGGTAGGCGGGGCGCGAGCCCTTGGCGAGCGCCAGCAGCTCGGCCTGGATGTTGCGCCGGACTTCCGCGGTCAGCGTATTGAGACGGTGATAGGCCTCCGACAGGCTGCGCCCCATCGACGTGATGCCATGCCCCACCAGCACCACGGTGTTGGTGCCTTGGATGAAGTCCTTCACGCCGCTCACGTCCGCCTCCACGTCGACGTGTCCCGGCACGTAGTGCACCGGCTTGCCCAGCACGTAGGGCGGATCCAGCGACAGCATCTTCACCTCGGTGAATGCGCCGGAGCCGAGGAACGCGATCATGGCGTCGTCATGGACGTGGATGGTGGCGTGGATGTCCGGCCGCAGGCGCAGGATCTCGCGCGACAGGTTGTGGCCGATGCTGGTGACGCGGTTGCCGTGCAGCACGCGGTCGGTCGGAATGTCGGTGATGACGATGTTCTCCAGCGCCATCTCCTCCAGCGACAGCTCGGCGTGCTTGGTGTAGGCGAGGCCGTGCGGATAGTCCGGATGCGCGGCGCGCAGCACGATGTTGCCCAGGGTGTTGTGCACGTAGCCCCGCGCGCACAGCATGCGGGCGTACTTCAGGATCTGCCCTCCGATCTCTGCGTCGAAGGTGACGGGGGTGCTCATCGCGAAAAGTCCTTTCGTTCCAGCAGCCAGGAGGCGGCGAAGCCGAACACCAGCCCCCAGAATGCCGCGCCGATGCCGAAGATGGGCACGTCGGCCACGGTGACAAGGAACGTGACCAGCGCGCCCAGGGTGAACTTGCCGCCGAAGGAAACGCTGAACGCCGTCTGCAGCACCCGCAGCATCGCCAGCCCCGCGAGCGCGGCGATGAAGGCCTTGGGCGTGGCGAGCAGCAGGCGCGTGAAGAACGGCGACAGCGCGCCGAAGGCGAGCGCCAGGACCCCGACCGCGATGCCGGCCGAATACTGCCGGTGCCGCTCGCCCGAGGCCGACAGGATCGCGTTCACCGGGCCGGTGAGGCAGGTGGACACGGTGCCCACCAGGCCCGCAACCAGCGACCAGGCGCCGCAGGCCGCGGCCACCGCGTTCACCGGCGGCTGGTGGCCGGCGGCGGTGAGCACCGCCACGCCCTGCCCGTTCTGCACCACCAGCACCGTGATCGCCAGCGGCACCACCAGCTCCACCATCGCCTGCCAGGAGAAGGCCGGCGCGTAGAGGTTGGGCGCGGCGAAGCCGAACAGCGCGCCGCCGCCCGGGGTGAACTTGCCCAGGACCGCGATCGCCACCGCGCCCGCGGCCAGCGCGCCGATGAGCGGCGGCACGCGCCGCCCGGCCGCCTGCCACACGCTGAGGACGAGGAACGCCGCCACCATCGGCGCCGCGACCAGGAACTCGTCGCGCAGGGCATGGACCAGGTCCAGGCCGAACCTCAGGAACACCCCGGCCACCATGCCCATCACGATGGGCATCGGCACGGCCTCCATGGCGCGGCGCACCCAGCCCGAGAGACCCAGCGCGAGCATCAGCACGCCGGTGGCGAGGTAGGCGCCGATCACCTCCTGGAACGACAGGTGGCCCAGCGCCGGCCCAACCAGCACCGCGCCGGGGATGGACCAGAAGAACACCAGCGGCTGGCGGTAGAGCGCGCAGAAGGCGATGCTGAGCAGGCCGTTGACGAAGAACGAGCCGAAGATCCACGAGGCGAGATCGGACTCCGCCAGCCCGCCGCGCGCGCCCACGGCGAGGATCACCGCCACCGGCCCGGAGGCGGCGAAGATGAACGCGACCAGGGCGCTGGCGGCGTACGCGCCGCCGAAATCAGCGAAGAACTGGCGCGGCGCGGCGGGCGGAAGTCCGGGTTTCTCCAGCATCGGGACCGATTGTCGCCCGGCCGCGTCCGGCGGCGGCGGCTATTTCGCTCCGAGCGGCGCGCCCTGGCGCAGGAGCGCCTCGAGTTGCGCCGCCGGCACCGGCCGGCTGAAGAAGTATCCCTGCGCGGTCTCGCAGCCATGGCTGCGCAGGAAAGTCCTCTGCTCGGCCGTCTCCACCCCCTCGGCGGTGAGCGTGAGCTGCAGGCTGTGCGCGAGGCCGATCATCGCCCGCACGATGACCGCGTCCTCCGGGTCGGTGCTGAGGTCGCGCACGAAGGACTGGTCGATCTTGAGCACGTCGAGGGGGAAGTGCTTGAGGTAGGACAGCGACGAGTAGCCGGTGCCGAAGTCGTCCAGCGCCAGCGTCACGCCCATGTCCTTCAGGCGCCCGAGCAGCGCGCCGCTTGCCTCCGGGTTGTCCATCAGCAGGCTCTCGGTGATCTCCAGCTTCAGGCGCGCCGGCTCCAGCCCCGCCTCCTGCAGCGCGGCGGCCACCTCCTCGGCCAGGTCGGCCTTGCGGAACTGGCGCGCCGAGAGGTTCACCGAGACCGTCACCGGCGGCAGCCCGGCGTCGCGCCACGCCGCCGCCTGCTGGCAGGCGCGGCGCAGCACCCACGCCCCGATCGGCACGATGAGGCCGCTCTGCTCGGCCACCTGGATGAAGCGCCCGGGCGCCACCAGCCCCCAGTCCGGATGCTGCCAGCGCAGCAGCGCCTCGACCCCGGTGATGTCGCCGCCGGCGAGTTCCACGATCGGCTGGTAGTGCAGCACGAACTCCTCGCGCGCGAGCGCGAGGCGCAGGCCGTCCTCGACGCTGCGCCGCTCGCTCGCCTCGGCGCCCATGGTGGGCGCGTAGACCTTGAGGGCGTTCCGCCCCTCGCCCTTGGCGTGGTACATCGCGGTGTCGGCATGCTGCAGCAGCGCTTCGGCGCCCGAGCCGTGCTCCGGGTAGGCGGCCAGGCCGATGCTGCCGGAGATGAACAGGTCCTTGCCGTCCACCGCCACCGGCAGCTCGAAGGCCGCCAGGATCTTGCGCGCCACCGACGCCGCCTGCTCCAGGCTGCCCACGTCCTCCAGGATCACCGTGAACTCGTCCCCGCCCAGCCGCGCCACGGTGTCGCCCTCGCGCAGGCAGGCGCGCAGTCGCCCGCCCACCGCCTTCAGCACCTCGTCGCCCGCGCCATGGCCCAGCGTGTCGTTGATCTCCTTGAAGCGGTCCAGGTCGACGAACGCGACCGCGGTGACCCAACCCTCGCGATGGGCGCGCGCGATCGCCTGGCCAAGGCGGTCGCGGAACAGGTTGCGGTTGGGCAGGCCGGTGAGGGCGTCGAACTGCGCCATGCGGGCCAGTTCCGCCTCGGCGCGCTTGCGCTCCGAGATGTCCATCATGGCGCCGATCATGCGGATCGCCCGGCCGCTCGCGTCGCGCACCACGAAGCCCCGGTCGTAGATGTCGGCCCAGCTGCCGTCGCGACGCCGGAACCGGTACTCGTCCGACCAGGACTGGCCGCCGGTATCGATCACCGCGTGGACGCCCCAGAGCACGCGCTCCTTCTCGTCGGGGTGGATGTGGTCCGACCAGGACTCGGCGGTGGGCTTGGTCTCGTGCGGGAGGTAGCCGAACAGCGTGCGATAGCCCTCGTTCCACCAGATCGCGTTGGTGACCAGGTCCCAGTCCCAGACCGCGTCGTTGGTCGCCTTGGCCACCAGCTGCAGGCGCTCGGTGACGCGCCGCACCTCTTCCTCGGCCAAGGTGCGCTCGATGGCGATGCCGGCCAGGGGCGCGGTCGCCCGCACCGCGTCCAGCTCGCGCGGCTGCGGCCCGCGCGCCGAACGGCTGTACATCGCGAGCGTGCCCAGCACCCGGCCATCGCGCGCGACGATGGGCTGCGACCAGCTGGAAGCGAGGCCGTGCTCGCGCGCGAGCGCCCGGTAGGGCACCCATTTCGGGTCGGTCGCGATGTCGGCCGACACCACCAGCTCGCGGCGGAAGGCAGCCGAACCGCAGGAGCCCGCCTCCGGGCCGATCTCGAGCCCCGCCAGCGCCGCGTTGAACGCCGCCGGCAGGCTCGGCCCGATGCAGCGCGCGATGCGCCGCCCGGCCGCGTCCAGCAGCACCACCGTGCACAGCGTGCCCGGGAACTCCTCCTCGAACAGCCGCGTCACCGCCGCGAGCGCCTGCTCCAGCGGCGCGCCGCCGGCGATCGCCTCCAGCACCCGCTTCTGCCCGGCCAGCAGGCGCTCGAAGCGCTTCCTCTCCGAGATGTCGCGGATGAAGCCGGCGAAGCGGATCCGGCCGTCCGCGTCGCTGCGCGAGAACGAGATCTCGATCGGGAACTCGTGGCCGTCGCGGTGCAGGCCGGCGGCCTCGGTGGCGCGCCAGTCGAGCCGCTTCTCGCCGGTGGCGAGGTGGCGCGCCATGCCGCGCAGGTGCGCCTCGCGCAGGGGTTCGGGTTGCCGCAGGCCGATGCCGCGCCCGACCACCTCCTCCGGCTCGTAGCCGAACACGGCCTTGAGCGCCGAGTTGGCGAACTCGATGCGGCTGTGCTCGTCCAGGATCACCACCGCGTCGCTGGTGGTCTCCCACAGCATGCGGTACTTTTCCTCGCTTTCCCGCAGCGAGTCCGCGAAGCGCGCCGAGCGCGACGCAAGGCGCTGGTCGTACAGCGAGGTCAGCAGCGCGATGGCGGTGAGCGCGACGGCGAAGGTGCCGATCGCCCCCGCCAGCCAGACGTTGTCGATGTCCTGCGGCGGCACCGTGCACACGCTGTCGGGCGCGAACAGCGCCGCCGCCATGCCGGTGTAGTGCATGCCCGCGATCGCCGCGCCCATGACGAGCGCGGCGCCGGCGCGCAGGCGGTAGCTGGCGCGCAATGACTGGGCGCGCAGGCGAAAGGCGAGCCAGAGCGCCGCGGCCGAGGCGGCGACGGCGATCGCGACCGACAGCGCCACCAGGCCCGCGTGGTAGCGGATCGGCGGCCGCATTTCCATCGCCGCCATGCCGGTGTAGTGCATCGCCACGATGCCCAGGCCCATCGCCACGCCGGCTGCCGCGATGCCGCCCGGGCCGCGCTCGCCGATGCCGGCGAAGCGCAGCGCGAACCCCGAGACCAGCACCGCGATGACAAGCGACAGCACCGTGGTGCCGACGTCGTAGGACATCGGGATCGGCAGCTCGAAGGCGAGCATGCCGATGAAGTGCATGGACCAGATGCCGGTGCCCATGACCAGCGCGCCGGCGACCAGCCACGTGACGGCGCGGCCGCGCTGCACCGCCGCCGAGACGCGCGCGGTCAGGTCGAGCGCGCTGTACGAAGCCACGCAGGCGACCACCACCGACAGGAAGACCAGCCACGCGTCGTAGGTACCGGTCATGCCGCGGACCCTCCCCCGGACCGCAGGAGCCATTGAAACCCGCGCCGCGCGGGATGACAAGGCGAAACCCGTTTGACGGCGGCGCGCGCCTGCCCGATGCTCCGGCCATGCCCGCACACGCCGTCGACGTCCACGCCCACTGGTACCCGAAGAACTTCCTCGACCTGCTCGGCCGCGAAGGCCCGGCGCACGGGCTGGAGTGGCGCGACACGCCGCAGGGGCCGCAGTTCGGCCTGCGCGGGGTGATGACCGGGCCCGCGGGACCGAAGTTCGTGGACCTGGAGGCGCGCCTGGAGGCGATGGACGCGCAGGGCGTCGAGACGCACGCGCTGTCGCTGTCGCAGCCGATGGCCTACTGGGCCGGGCGCGAACTGGGCATGAAGCTGTGCGGGACCTACAACGACGAGCTTGCGCGGGCGCACGAGTCCTCGCCGCGCCGCTTCGTCGGCCTGGCGGCGCTGCCGATGCACGAGCCGGACCTCGCGGCGCGGGAAGCCGAGCGCGCGGCCAGGCTGCCCGGGATCCGCGGCGCCTACATGGCCACCGTGGTGCTGGACAAGGACCTGTCGGACGCGTCGTTCTTCCCGGTCTACGAGCGGCTGGAGGCGCTCGGCCTGCCCCTGTTCCTGCACCCGGTGTTCGTCATCGGCGCGCCGCGCCTGAAGCAGTACTACCTCACCAACCTGCTGGGCAATCCGTTCGAGAGCGCGGTCGCCGCCGCGCACCTCATCTTCGGCGGCGTGCTGGATCGCTTCCCCAGGCTGGAGGTAGTGCTGCCGCACGCCGGCGGCGCGTTCCCGTGGCTGGTGGGGCGCCTCAACCGCGGCTGGGAGAAGCGCGAGGAACTGCGCAACATCGCGCAGCCGCCGGTCGCCTACCTGAAGCGCTTCTGGTACGACACCATCGGCTACTCGGACGAGGTGGTGGACTACCTGTGCCGCGTCGCCGGGCCGGACCGGATCCTGATGGGCAGCGACTACTGCTTCCCGATCGCCTACGAGCAGCCGGTGCAGAACGTCACCGGCAACCCCCTGCTCGCCCCCGCGGCGAAGCAGGCGATCGTCGCGGACAACGCGAAGCGGCTGTTGAAGCTCTAGCCGGCTCCTACTTCAGCACCGACTTCAGCAACCGCCCCATCTCCGAGGGGTTCTTGGTCACCTTGATGCCGCATGCGGCCATCACGGCGAGCTTTTCCTGCGCGGTGCCCTTGCCGCCGGAGATGATGGCGCCGGCGTGGCCCATCCTCTTGCCCGGAGGCGCGGTGACCCCGGCGATGAAGCCGACCACGGGCTTCTTCATGTTGGCCTTGACCCAGCGCGCCGCCTCCTCCTCGTCCGAGCCGCCGATCTCGCCGATCATGATCACCGCGTCGGTGTCCGGGTCGTCGTTGAACAGCTTCATGACGTCGATGTGCTTGAGGCCGTTCACCGGGTCGCCGCCGATGCCCACCGCCGTGGACTGGCCGATGCCCAGCTCCGTGAGCTGCCCGACCGCCTCGTAGGTGAGCGTCCCGGAGCGCGATACCACGCCGACGCGGCCCTTGCGGTGGATGTGGCCCGGCATGATGCCGATCTTGATCTCGTCGGGCGTGATCACGCCCGGGCAGTTCGGCCCCACCAGCAGCGTCCTGCGGCCTTCCTTGCGCATGCGGTCGCGCACCACCACCATGTCGCGCACCGGGATGCCCTCGGTGATGCAGATGACGAGGTCCAGGTCGGCTTCCACCGCCTCCCAGATCGCGTCGGCGGCGAAGGGCGGCGGCACGTAGATCACCGAGGTGTTCACCCCGGTCTGCTGCTTCGCCTCCTTCACCGAGGCGAAGATCGGGATGCCCTCGAAGTTCTCCCCCGCCTTCTTCGGGTTCACGCCCGCGACATAGCAGTTCTTGCCGTTGGCGTAGGCGCGGCTGGTCTGGGTGTGGAACATCCCGGTCTTGCCGGTGATGCCCTGGGTCACGACCCGCGTATTCCGGTTGATGAGGATGCTCATTTCTTCTTCCTCCGCACCACTTTCTTCGCCTTGGCCTTCTTCTTCACGGCCTTCTTCGCGACCATCTTCGCGACCTTCTTCGCCGGCTTCTTCTTCGGCTTGGGCTTCGGCTTGGGCTTGGGCTTCGGCTTGGGTTTGGGTTTCTTCTTCAGCGTCGCCACGACCTTCTTCGCCGCGTCGCCCATGTTGTCCGCCGAGATGATGGGCAGGCCGGAGTCCTTGAGGATCCTGCGGCCGAGGTCCTCGTTGGTGCCCTTCATGCGCACCACCAGCGGCACCGAGAGCTTCACCTCGCGCGCGGCGGCGACGATGCCGGTGGCGATGGTGTCGCACTTCATGATGCCGCCGAAGATGTTGACCAGGATCGCCTTCACCTTCCTGTTGGACAGCATGATCTTGAACGCCGCGGTCACCTTCTCCGCGGTGGCGCCGCCGCCGACGTCGAGGAAGTTGGCCGGCGACCCGCCGAACAGCTTGATGGTGTCCATGGTCGCCATGGCAAGGCCCGCGCCGTTCACCATGCAGCCGATGGCGCCGTCCAGGGAAATGTAGTTCAGGTCGTACTTCGAGGCCTCGATCTCGAGCGGATCCTCCTCGTCGAGGTCGCGCATGGCCACGATCTCCGGGTGCCGGAACAGCGCGTTGTCGTCGAAGTTGAGCTTGGAATCCAGCGCCACCACGCGGCCGTCGCCGGTCAGGATGAGCGGGTTGATCTCCGCCAGCGACGCATCCGTCTCCCAGAAGCAGCGGTAGAGCGCCTTCAGCAGGTCGCCCGCCTGCCTGGCGGAGGCCTCGGGAATGCCGATCTTCCGCGCCACGCCCTGCGCCTCGGCGTCCGACAGCCCGGCCTGCGGGTCGATGAAGATCTTGTGGATCTTCTCCGGGGTGTGGGCGGCAACCTCCTCGATGTCCATGCCGCCCTCGGAGGAGGCCATCAGCGCCACGCGCTGCGTCACGCGGTCCACCACCATGCCGATGTAGAGCTCCTTGCGGATGTCGGCGCCCTCCTCCACCAGCAGGCGGCGCACTTTCTGCCCGCCGGCACCGGTCTGGTGCGTCACCAGCTGCATGCCGAGGATCTGCTTCGCCCTGTCGCGCACCTCGTCCAGGGACTTGGCGACCTTGACGCCGCCGCCCTTGCCCCGGCCGCCGGCGTGGATCTGCGCCTTCACCACCCAGACCTTGCCGCCCAGCTTCCGTGCCGCCTCGACCGCCTCGTCCACCGTGAAGCACGGCAGCCCGTTGGGCGTCGGCACGCCGTACTTGCGGAACAGCTCCTTGCCCTGGTACTCGTGGATTTTCACGCCCGCCCCCTGAATTGGAGCGGCGATGGTAGCACCGGGGGTGTTGCTAGAATCATTGACATGCGTCATGTCCTCGCCCTGGACCAGGGCACCACCAGTTCGCGCGCCATCCTGTTCGACGAAACCGGCAAGCCGGTGGCCTCGGCGCAGAAGGAATTCCAGCAGCACTATCCCGAGCCCGGCTGGGTGGAGCATGATCCGGAGGAGATCTGGCGGACCCAGCGCGAGGTGGCGCGCGAGGCGCTGAAGCTCTCCGGCCTCAAGGCCGAGGACATCGTCGCCTGCGGCATCACCAACCAGCGCGAGACCACGCTGCTGTGGGACCGGCAGACCGGCCAGCCCCTGCACCGCGCCATCGTCTGGCAGGACCGGCGGACCGCCGCGATGTGCGCCGAGCTGAAGGCGATGGGCGCCGAGAGCCTGGTGCGCGAGCGCACCGGCCTGGTGATCGACCCGTACTTTTCCGCCACCAAGCTCGCCTGGCTGCTGGACCACATTCCCGGCGCGCGCGGCCGCGCCGAGCGCGGCGAGCTCGCCTTCGGCACCGTGGACACCTGGCTGACGTGGAACCTGTCCTACAGCCGCACCCACGTCACCGACCCGTCCAACGCCTCGCGCACGCTGCTGTTCAACATCCACAACGGCGACTGGGACCCGGAGCTGCTGCAGCTGTTCGACATTCCGCGCGCCATCCTGCCCGAGGTGTTCCCGTCCTCGCACGCCTTCGGCATGATCGCGCCCACGGTGCTGGGCGCCGCAGTGCCGATCACCGGCATCGCCGGCGACCAGCAGGCGGCGCTCTTCGGCCAGGGCTGCCACCGGCCCGGCATGGCGAAGAACACCTACGGCACCGGCTGCTTCCTGCTGATGCACACCGGCGGCAAGGTGGTGCCCTCGACCCACGGGCTCCTGAGCACCGCCGCGGCGCAGGTCGGCCGCGCGCTCGATTCGCGCGACCTGGAGAAAGCCTACGCGCTGGAAGGGAGCGTGTTCATCGGCGGCGCGGTGGTGCAGTGGCTGCGCGACGAGATGCGGTTCTTCGAGTCCTCGGCGGAAGTCGAGGCGCTCGCCGGCGAGGCGCTGGACAACGGCGGGGTGTACCTGGTGCCCGCGTTCGCCGGCCTGGGCGCGCCGCACTGGGACCCGAACGCGCGCGGCGCCATCGTCGGCCTGACGCGCGGCTCCTCGCGCTCGCACCTGGCGCGCGCGGCGCTGGAGTCCATCGCCTACCAGAGCGCCGACCTGCTGGAGGCGATGCAGAAGGATTCCGGCGAGCGGCTGACCGAGCTGCGCGTGGACGGCGGCGCCGCGGCCAACAACCTGCTGATGAAGTTCCAGGCCGACATCCTCGGCGTGCCGGTGGTGCGGCCGAAGGTGCTGGAGACCACCGCGCTGGGCGCCGCCTACCTCGCGGGCCTCGCGGTGGACGTGTGGCAGTCGCAGGACCAGATCGCCGCGCAGTGGCAGATGGACCGGCGCTTCGAGCCCACCATGTCGCGCGACGAGGCTGCGGCGCTGCTCGCGCGCTGGCGCGACGCGGTCAAGCGCAGCACCGGCTGGGCAGCCTAGCGCCGGCCGCCGGCACTGCGGCACTGCGGCACTACTCGACCTCGACCGTCCCCGCCGCCACCACGTTCACCACGCTGGTGCCGGCCTCAAACACCGGCGCCGAGACTTCGGCCGACTGCGCCGCCATGCCTCGCGCCAGCATCGGCCGGGGCAGCGGCCCGCCGCCGCCCGCGTTGAGGCCGATGCGGCGGATCTTGAACGCGCGGCCGCCGATCGCCTTGGCGGCGATGTCGGCGCGGGCCTTGAACGCGGCCACCGCTTCGTTGATGAGCTCGTTCTCGACCTGGCGGCGCAACTCCGGCGACACCGAGAAGTTCACCCCGCTCAGCTGCATCGTGGCCTGCAGCCGGCCGATGAGCGCGGCCATCGCCTTGGTGTCCTTCGACTCCAGCCGGATCTCGCTGCGGCCGCGCCAGCCAGTGACCTTGCCGTTGCGGTCGTTCACCGGATAGGTCTGCGAATGGCCGCTGCGGGCCTTGACCGCCTTCTCCGCCCCGGCCGTCCTCAGCGCCTCGGCGGTGACGCGGTTCAGCTGGTCCGCGACCTTCGCCGCCGACGGGTCGGAGGCTTCCGCGTACAGGTTCGCGGTCATGAGGTCGTTCTGCACCTCGCGCGAAGCCTCGGCCTGCAGTTCGACCTGGTTGAAGCGACCATCGGCAAGCTGCGCGGGCGCCTGCGCGAGGGCCGCCGGGGCCGCCGCCGCCAGCGCCAGGATCATCGTCCGGAACATGTCGTCTCCTTGTTCCCGCCAGTCTACGTCAGCCGAACATCAGCCAGCACAGCGGCGCGGCGACCAGGCTCATGGACAGGCCCCAGGCCAGCATCTGGTTGAACAGCCTCTCGCGCCCGGGCGCCTCGCGCGCGGCCGCGATGCACAGCGCCCCGAGCGTGGACAGCGGCGAGACGTCCACCAGGTGCGAGCCGACGTTGATGGCCGAGGCGAGCGCGAGCGGGTCGGCGCCCAGCTTCCCCGCCAGCGCGGGCACCGTCTGCAGCAGGGCGGGCATCACCACGCCCGAGGAGCTGCTGTAGACCGACAGCGCGCCGGCGACGAAGCCGATCACCGCGGTGACGCTGCGCCCGGAGGCGAGCGAGGCCAGCAGACCCGCGAACAGGTCCAGGCCCCCGGTGCGCCCGATCAGCGCGATCAGCACCGAGACGCCGCACACCAGCACGATGGCGCCCCAGGGCATCTGCGCCACCGCGCCCGTCGCGTCCGCCGCGCGCAGCAGCACCAGCGCGACGGCGGCGGCCAGCGCGACCGGCGCCACCTCCAGCCCGAGCAGGACGCCGG
>CAZMDA010000024.1:0-19663 GCA_964564865.1 uncultured Bordetella sp.
TCCGCAAGGACAATTTGCCTTGTCCACAGCACTTGTGGACAAAAATGTGAATAACGGCGACGCCCGGCTGTCACAGGCTCGGCCACGCTCCGGGTGCCCCAGGGGGGCCTCTGGGAGGCGTGTAAATTATCAAGCCGGATCATGTACTTGCAGAACGCTTTCGAGGGAGGGCGAAAGTCAGAGGCAAAGCCGTCGATGGAACGCGATTTTGTGCATAAGTCAAGCGTTCTGGCGCATCTTCATGCTGTAAGTGCGCACTTCGTCTACAAGCGCGGCAACCGATTCCGGGCGTGCCTGCGGCGAGATCCCGTGTCCCAGGTTGAAGACATGTCCGGGAGCGGCGCCGAACGCATCGAGCACGCGGCGCGCTTCCTCCCGCACGCGTTCCGGCGGCGCCAGAAGCGCGATGGGATCCAGGTTCCCCTGCAGCGCGACGCGCGCGCCGATGCGCGCCCTCGCCTGCGCAGGGTCGACGGTCCAGTCCAGTCCCACCGCGTCGCAGCCGGCGCCGGCCATTGCTTCCAGCCAGTTGCCGCCGCCGCGCGTGAACAGGATGGCGGGCACGCGCCGGCCGTCGGCCTCGCGCCTGAGCGCCGCGAACACCTTGCGCGCGTAGGCAAGGGAGAAGGTTTCGTAGCCCGCGCTGGTCAGGTTGCCGCCCCAGGTGTCGAACAACATCACCGCCTGCGCACCGGCGTCGATCTGCGCGTTCAGGTAGGCCGCGACGGCGGTCGCGTTCACCTCCAGGATGCGGTGCAGCAGGTCCGGGCGCGCATACAGCATGGTCTTCAGCGTGCGGAAGTCGTCGCTGCCCGAACCCTCGACCATGTAGCAGGCGAGCGTGTACGGGCTGCCGGAGAAGCCGATCAGCGGCACGCGGCCCTTGAGCGCGCGCCGGATCTCGCGCACGGCGTCGGTGACGTAGCGCAGGCGCGCCAGGTCCGGCGCCTGCAGCCGCAGGATGTTGGCCTCCTCGCGCAGCGGCCGCTCGAAGCGCGGCCCCTCGCCTTCTGCAAAGGACAGGCCCAGGCCCATGGCGTCGGGCACGGTCAGGATGTCCGAGAACAGGATCGCGGCGTCCAGGGGAAACCGCTCCAGCGGCTGCAGCGTGACCTCGGTGGCGAGGGCGGGATTCATCGCGAGCTTCATGAAGCTTCCCGCCTTTTCCCGCGTGGCCCGGTATTCGGGCAGGTAGCGCCCGGCCTGCCGCATCAGCCAGATCGGCGTATGCGGCGTCGGCTCGCGCGCGAGCGCGCGCAGGAACGTGTCGTTGGCGAGCGGCGTCACTCGCGCACCAGCTTGGACAGGACGAACTTCCATTCGGCCGGCGTCACTGGCGTGATGGACAGGCGGGTGCCGGGGCGCAGCAGCCACATTCCCGCCAGCGGCTTGTGCCGGCGCAGCTCGGCGAGCGGCACGAGCGGCAGCCTGCGCGTCGCCCGGATGTCGACCAGCATCCAGCGCGGCGCCTCGCGTTTGGACTTGGGATCGAAGTAGGGGCTCCTGCGGTCGAACTGGGTCGGGTCCGGATAGGGCGCGGAGGCGACCTCGGCCAGCCCCGCGATCCCGGGTTCCGGGCAGCTGGAGTGGTAGAAGAGCACGCCGTCGCCGGGCCGCATGGCGTCGCGCATGAAGTTGCGCGCCTGGTAGTTGCGCACGCCCGTCCAGGGGGTGATGCGCCCGGGCGCCGCGAGCGCGTCGTCGATCGAGCACTCGTCGGGCTCGGATTTCATGAGCCAGTGGTTCACGGCCGTGATGGTCCCCGACTGGAAGGTGGTGTCCCCCGCTCGTGCCGGTGGGCCGGATCCCGAACCCTGCAAGTCAGGGTGGTCGCTGACCGGTCACATCAGGTTCGTCCGGCGGGCCGGGCGTGTGCCCGGCCAGGGACGCTCACAACAGTGACGCTAGTGGCAGCAACCTGGGGATGCTATCGGTTCGGAAAATTAAGCCCTGTCGAACACAGCAGCGGACGTCGTCTTGAACGCTAGAACAGCTTTTCCTGCTGGGCGATCGCGGCATCCAGCTTCGCCTCGATCGAACTGATTCTACGCTTGGCATCCCCGATGTCAAAGCCCGCGCCGACCTTCATCGACAGCAATTCGTGCGCGATGTTGAGCGCCGCCATCACCGCGATGCGGTCGGTGCCGTTCACCTTGCCGATGTTCTTGATCTCGCCCATCTTGGCGTCGAGGTAGTCCACCGCGCGCATCAGCGCCTCGCGCTCGCCGTCGGCGCAGGACACGCGATAGTTGCGGCCGAGGATGCTGACCTCGATCGTCTTGGCGCTGTCGGCCATGGGGGCGGCGGGAACCTGGGGTTTCAGTGGCGCAGATTAATCGGGCAGGCGGGCGAGGAGGTTCTCGAGCTTCGCCTTGGCGCCGTCGATGCGCTCGGTCAGGCGCTTGGCGTCGTTGCGCGCCCCCGCCAGTTGCTGGCGCAGGTCATGGTTCTCGGCGCGCAACTTTTCGCACAGTCCGACGAACTGCGCGACCTTGGCCTCGAGGGAGATGAACTCCGCTTCCACGTTTGCAAATATGGTGCAAATTCGCCGCTGCGTCAAGAAATAAGGGGCGGTTCTGAATGTGTTTCCTCAGTTGAATCCGGCGTTTAGATCGGGAGTACAATGTCCCCGCTTTTGGTTGCAAGGTGTCCGGGTCGCGGCTCTCGCGCCCCGGGTGAAACGGGAAAGAGGTGTGATGCCTCTGCTGCCCCCGCAACGGTAAGCGAGATCGAGTGCCTGTTCTCGGCCACTGCCCGGACCATCGGGTGGGAAGGCAAGGCGCTTGGAAGGACTCGCGAGCCCGGAGACCGGCCTTGCATTGATCAACCTGTTCAGGGCGTCGGGGACGACGCCATTGGAGGTTTCAATGCATTCCCGCCTTTCCGCGGCCGCTCTCGCGGCCATCCTGTGCATTGCCGCACCCGTCGAAGCGAAGGACGACGCCGCCGTCATCCAGGACGATGCCATCGTCGTCACAGCCTCCCGAAGCGAACAGCGCGTCCGGGAGGCCATTCCGCATACCACGGTTCTCACCGCGCAGGACATACGCGATTCGGGCGCAGTGGACCTGCCTGCCCTTTTGCGCCGCGAGGCCGGGTTCGAGTTTTCCCAGAACGGCGGCTTGGGGACCACCAGCTCGACGTTCCTGCGCGGCGCCGCGACCAACCAGGTCCTGGTGCTCGTCGACGGCGTGCGGGTCTCAAGCCTGACGACGGGCTCGACGCAAATCGAGCAGCTGATGCTCGACCATATCGAGCGCGTCGAGATCGTGCGCGGCAACGTGTCCAGCCTGTACGGCTCCGGCGCCATCGGTGGCGTGATCCAGGTGTTCACGCGCCGGGGCCGCGGCGCGCCGCGCGTCAGTGTGGACATCGGCGCCGGCGGCGAAGGTACGCGGCGCCTGCGCGCCGACTACTCCGGCGAGATCGGCGCGACCCGGTTCTCGCTCAACGTCTCGCGCTTCGACACGGATGGGTTCTCGTCGCTTCGATCCACCAGCTCGCCGACGGCCAACCCGGACCGCGACGGTTACCGTAACGAATCGATCTCCGGCGGACTGTCGCACCGCTTCGCCGCCGGCCATGAAGCCGGGATCCGCTTCCTGTCCAGCCGCGGCAAGGTCGAGTTCGACAACGCCTTCGCGGCCCGGATCACGGATCTGCACGACGGTCGCACCCAAGTCGAGTCCGTGGTGGCCTACACCAACAATCAGCTGGCCTCTCGCTGGTTGTCCAGGCTCGCATTCTCGGGCGGAAAGGACCGCTTCGACAGCGCCACCAACGGCGTCACGACCAGCCGGACGCGGACGCGGAATTCGCAGCTCACCTGGCAGAACGATGTCGTGCTCGCGCCCGACCATACGCTGATGCTGGGGCTGGAGGCCCTGCGCCAGGGCGTCGCGAGCACCACGGCCTATGTCCGCTCGGGACGCGACGTGGACGCGCTGTTCCTGGGCTATCGCGGTCGCGTCGGACGCCACGCCCTGCAGCTCAACCTGCGTTCCGAGGACTACTCGGACTTCGGCCGCGCGAACACGCATTTCGCGGGCTACGGCTACGACCTCGGCGAGCGCTGGCGGATCGTGGCCTCGGGCTCGCGGGCGTTCCGTGCGCCGACGTTCAACGAGCTGTTCTTCCCCGGCTTCGGCAACGCCAACCTGCGGCCCGAGCGCTCGCGCAGCGTCGAAGCCGGACTGCAATACGCCGCCGGGCCCCATCTGGCGCGGGCGGTGGTCTTCCGGTCGCGCATCACCGACCTCATCAACCCGTTTCCCGTGGTCAATATCAATCGCGCGGAGATCGACGGCATGGAGTTTTCCTACCGGGGCAGCGTGGCCGGGTTCGACCTGCGCGCCAGCCTGACGTTGCAGGACCCCATGCAGATCGCCGCCGGAGTGGAGTCCCAGCTCATCCGGCGCGCCAAGTCGTTCGGCAGCCTGGCGGTCGGTCGCAGCTTCGGCCCCTGGCGGCTCGGGGCAGAGATTCTGGCCAGCGAGAAGCGGTTCGACAATCACATCACGGCGTTCCCGGCCCGGCGCGAGCGGTTGGCCGGCTACGAAGTCGTCAACCTGACCGCGGCCTACCGGTTGGGGGCGGCGACCTCGATCCAGGCGCGGCTGGATAACGTCTTCGACGCCGATTACGAACTGACGCATGGCTACAATACGCAGGGCCGCAAGCTGACCGCGGCTCTGCGGCACGCTTTCTGACGGAGGAGTGGCGATGAAGGCGATCCTGGGCGATCGGACCAGACTTGCGATGCTTGGGCTCGCGGCGCTGATGATCGCGACGCGCTATCGCCATTTCGGTGGCGCGGCGGCATTGCCGGATGCGTCCCTTGCGGTGTTCCTGCTCGGCGGGTTCTACGTGCGCCGCGTTTCGGGTTTCGTGCTGCTGCTCGCCTTGGCGTCGCTCATTGACCAGGCGGCGGTGCGCTGGGGCGGGGTGAGCGACTGGTGCGTGACCCCGGCATACGCGTTCCTGCTGCCGGCGTACGGCGCGGCGTGGTTCGCGGGCGTTTGGGCCGCGCGCGCGTTCTCGCCGGATGCGCGCGGCGCCTTGCGCGTGCTCGCCGCGTTCGTGGCGGGTACCGCGTCCTGGTTCGCGCTGTCGAACGCCGGGTTCTATTGGTTCTCCGGCTACTTCGGCGGCATGGGCGCGATCGACTATGCGAGTCGCGTCCTGCGCTATCTGCCCGGGTACGCGGCGACCGCGGGCGTCTATGTGCTTGCCGCGGCGCTCCTGCATGCCGCCGGGTTCGCCCAGGGCCGGAGTCCGCGTCGGGCGTGAGCGCGCTCGGGCCGCGCGCGCAGGACGCCGCGCGTGGCTGAGCGGACTTGGCTGTCCTGGTCGAGCGGCAAGGACAGCGCCTGGGCGCTGCACGTGCTGCGCGCCAACCCGGCTTTTGAAGTCGTGGGCCTGCTCACCACGATCACCGAATGCTTCGACCGCGTCGCGATGCACGGCGTGCGGCGAGAATTGCTTGAGCGCCAGGCCGATGCCGCCGGGCTGCCGCTGCGGACCGTGGCGCTGCCCTATCCCTGCCCCAATGAACGCTACGAGGCGGCGATGCGCGCCGCCGTCGCGGAACTCAGGAACGAGGGCGTGGCCCGGCTCGCGTTCGGCGACCTGTTCCTGGAGGACGTGCGCCGGTACCGCGAACGGTTGCTCGCGGGATCCGGCGTCACGCCCGTGTTTCCATTGTGGAAGCGGGATACGCGGGCGCTGGCCGCGCGAATGACGCGTGAGGGATTGCGCGCGCGCATCGTTTGCGTGGACCCCGCGCGCGCTCCGGATGCCTGGGCAGGCGCGCTCTTCGACGAAGCGTTCGTGCGGGCCTTGCCGGAAGGCGTCGATCCCTGCGCCGAGAACGGGGAGTTCCATACGTTCGCGTTCGCCGGCCCGATGTTCGCACGGCCCGTTGCCGTGCGGACCGGCGAGATCGTGCGCCGGGACGGCTTCCTGTTCGCGGATCTGCTGCCGGAGTAGGGGAGGCGCGGCTCGATGGTATCTTGAGCGGATGGTCAAGGACGCCGTCCCGCTCAAGTCGATCGCGCGCGCGCTGGTCATCAAGCTGCGCCACCACGGCGACGTGCTGCTGGCCGCGCCGGTGCTCTCGGTGCTCAAGGCGCACGCGCCGGAGGCGGAGATCGACGCGCTGGTGTACGACGACACCGCGCCGATGCTGGACGGTCATCCGGCGCTGCACACCCTGTACACGGTCGGCCGCAGATGGAAAGGGCTCGGCGGGCTGGCCCGCTTCCAGGCCGAGCGCGCGCTCTTTTCGGCATTGAAGTCGCGGCGCTACGACCTCATCGTCCACCTCTCCGAGCAGCCGCGCGGCGCGTGGCTCGCGCGCGCGCTCGGGCCGCACTTCTCGGTCGCGCCCATCGTCCCCGGCCGGGGCGCGTTCTGGCGCAACAGCTTCACCCACCGCTACCCGCTGTTGCGCAACGGCCGGCGCCACGCGGTCGAACTGAACCTGGATGCGCTGCGCCGCATTGGCATCCAGCCCTCGGCGCAGGAGCGCCGCGTGCAGTTCGTGCCCGGCGCCGAGGCCGAGGCGAAGGCGGCGGCCCTCGCGCCCGAGCGCGGCTTCATCCACCTGCATCCGACTTCGCGCTGGAGCTTCAAGAGCTGGACCGTGGAGAAGAACGCCGAGCTGATCAACCACCTGGCTGCCGAGGGCCATCGCGTCGTGCTGACGGCGGCGCCGGCGCCTGCGGAACTGGCGATGATCGAGGCCATCGAGCAACTCGCGCCCGGCAAGGCGCTGAACCTGGCCGGCAAGCTGTCGGTCAAGGAGCTGGGCGCCGTGGCGGCGCGCGCGAAGCTGTTCATCGGCGTGGACTCGATGCCGATGCACCTCGCCGCGGCCATGGGCACGCCGACGGTGGCGCTGTTCGGTCCCAGCGGCGACCTGGAATGGGGCCCCTGGAACGTCGCCCATCGCATCGTCGCCAGCGGGCACAGCTGCCGGCCATGCGGCAACGACGGCTGCGGCGGCGGCAAGGTGAGCGAGTGCCTGACTACGCTGCCGGTGGACCAGGTTCACGCGGCCGCGCGCGCGCTGCTCGGATAGGCGGCGGCCATGCGCATCGCGCTGGTCCGGCAGCGCTACAACCCGTATGGCGGCGCCGAGCGCTTCATCGAGCGCGCGCTGCCGGCGCTGGAGCGGGCGGGCGCGGAGGTGACGCTGATCGCGCGCAGCGCGCAAGGCTGGGGCGGCGGGTCGCGCAAGGTGGTCCTCGCGGATCCGTTCCACCTCGGCAGCTGGTGGCGCGACCGTTCCTTCGCCCGCGTGGCGCGCGAAGCCTGGACCGCCGGCGGCTTCGACCTCGTGCAGTCGCACGAGCGCATCCCCGGCTGCAGCGTGTACCGCGCCGGCGACGGCGTGCACCGCAACTGGCTGGAGATCCGCCGCGGCCTGGGCGGGATGCGGGAGAGACTCGCGCTCGCCCTCAATCCTTACCATCGGTACGTGTGCGCCGCGGAACGCGCGATGTTCGAACACCCGGCGCTGCGCGCGGTGATCTGCAATTCGCGCATGGTGCGCGACGAGATCGCCGCGGCGTTCCGCATCGCGCCGGACAAGCTGCGCGTCATCTACAACGGCATCGACCTGGAGCAGTTCCACCCGCGTGAGCGGGAGCGCTCGCGCGCGGCGATGCGAGCCGAGCTCGGCGTGGCCGAAGGCGAAGCCCTTTTCCTGTTCGTCGGCTCGGGGTTCGCGCGCAAGGGACTGGACGCGGCCATTGCCGCGCTGGCGCAGTGCCACGCGCAGGTTCCCAGCCAGCGCTTTCGGCTGGTGGTGGCGGGGCGCGACCGACAGGCGGCGCGCTTCGCCGGACAGGCGCGCGCGGCGGGACTGGCCGGCAGGGTACAGTTCGTCGGCGGCCGCGAGGACGTGCGGCCCCTGTATGCGGCGGCCGATTGCTTTATCCTTCCGACGCGCTATGACCCTTTTCCCAACACCGCGCTGGAAGCGCTGGCGATGGGCTTGCCGGTGATCGTGGGCCGGCGCTGCGGCGCGGCGGAGGTGGTCCAGCCGGGGCGTTCGGGCTGGGTCTGCGATCCAGCCGACATCGCGGGGCTTGCGGCCCTGATGCGCGGCGCGGCGACGGCGGGCGCCGGCATGGCGGCGGCGGCACGCGCATGCGCGGAAGACTTCGGGATCGACGAGATGGCGGGCAAACTCGTGTCACTGTATTCGGAGCTGGCGCCCGCGGCGCCGGGAACTCTGCCGTGGTCCAAATGATGCGCATATTCGCGCTGCTGCTCCTGCTCGTCTTCGTGCCCGCCTTCGGCGCCACGGACGAGGAACTGGCGAACCTCGCCAAGCGCGCCGCCGGCGGCCAGCAGGAGGCGCGCGAGGCGCTGGAGAAACTCTCCCGCGACGGCGACGCCGGCGCCGCGCTGCTGCTCGGGATGCTCTACGTCAGCGGCCGCGGCGTGCCGCAGAACGAAGCCCGCGCCATCGAGCAGTTCTCCATCAGCGCGCTGAAGGGGCGCGTGGACGCGGCGCACAACCTCGCCGTCGTCTACCAGCGCGCACCCGACAAGCTGCGCAACCTGGAAGCGGCGCGCACCTGGTTCCGCAGCGCGGCGGAGCGGGGCTACGCGCGCTCGCAGTCGAACCTGGGCGAGATGCTGCTCGAGGGCAGCGGCGGCCCGGCGGACGTCGACGCCGCGCGCGGCTGGATCGAGAAGGCGGCGGCCCAGGACGAGCCGCGCGGCCTGTACCTGCTCGGGATGCTGCAGCTGGAAGGCCGTGCGGGGCTGGAGAAGAACGCCGAGGCCGCGGCGAAACTGCTGCAGCGCGCGGCGGCGGGCAAGGATCGCGACGCGCAGTACCGGCTCGCGCTGCTCTACGGCACCGGGCAGGGCGTTGAGAAGGACGAGCAGCTGGCGCTGCGCCTGCTCGCGGAGGCGGCTGGCCAGCGCCTGCCCGAGGCCGAGTATCGGATGGCAACGGTGTACGCGAACGGCGCGTTCGGCGTGAAGAAGGATGAAGCCGCCGCGGTGCGGTGGCTGCGGTTCGCGGCGCGGCAAGGGCACATCGAAGCGACCTATGCCCTGGGCTTGATGTACGCCGAGGGCCGCGGTGTGAAAGCGGATGCCAGCGAGGCCTACGGCTGGATGCTGGATGCCGCGCGCAAGGGCCACCCACGCGCCATCGAATACGTGCAACGAATACAGGCAAAGAGGAACGAGCCCGCGCCATCCCAACCCGCACCGTCGAAGGACGAGGCCGCGAAGTGACCGTGTCCGCCGGCACCGGGCCGGAGATGAGCAGCCGCGCGCTGTACCTGCGCCTGCTGTCCTACGTCCGGCCGTACCTCAAGGTGTTCGCGCTGGCGGTCCTGGGCATGGTGGGCGCCGCCGCGACCGAGCCGCTGTTCCCCGCCATGATGAAGCCGCTGCTGGACGGCGGTTTCGGCGCCGGGGCGCAGCCCGCGTGGCCGCCGCTCGTCTTCGCCTCGGCGCTGGTGGGCATCTTTGTGCTGCGCGGGATCCTGAGCTTCGCCTCCTCGTACTTCCTGGCCTGGGTCGCCCACCGCGTCGTGCTCGACCTGCGCGCCGAGATGTTCTCGCGCCTGGTGCGCTTCCCCGCGAAGTACTTCGACGACCACAGCTCCGGCGCGGTGCTCTCGAAGGTCGCCTACGACGTCACCGGGGTCGCGGCCGCCGCCACCGGCGTGCTGACCGTGGTGGTGAAGGACTCGATCGCCGTGATCGGGCTGCTGGCCTGGCTGCTGTGGCTGGACTGGAAGCTGACCCTGATCGCGCTCGCGGTGGGGCCGCCGATCGCGCTCTTCGTGCGGCTGCTGTCCTCGCGCCTGCGCAGCATGACGCGCGAGGCGCAGAACGCCACCGGCGAGCTGGTGCACGTGCTGGAGGAAACCATCGAGTGCCACAAGGTCGTCAAGGTGTTCGGCGGCCAGGACTACGAGGCGCGGCGCTTCGAGCGCGCCAACCAGCGCCTGCGCGGCTTCCACATGCGCTACACGGTGCCGGCCTCGCTCACGACGCCGGTCACCCACACGCTGGCCGCCACCGCGCTCGCGATCATCGTCTACATCGCCCTGGGCGAGGCCGCTTCCTCGCGCGTCAGCGTCGGCGAGTTCGCCTCGTTCATCACGGCCATGCTGATGCTGCTGTCACCGCTCAAGCGCCTCACCGAGGTCAACGCGCCGCTGCAGCGCGGCCTGGCCGCCGCCGAGAGCGTGTTCGGCCTGATCGACACGCCGGTGGAGGAGGACAAGGGCACGGTGGTGCTCGAGCGCGCGAAGGGCGAGGTGGTTCTCGAGGACGTGCGCTTCACCTACGCCACGCGCACCCAGCCGGCGCTGGACGGGGTGAGCCTGAGGGTGAACCCGGGCGAGACGGTGGCGCTGGTGGGCGGCTCCGGCGGCGGCAAGACCACCCTCGTCAACCTGCTGCCGCGCTTCTACGCGCCGGACGGGGGACGCATCCTGCTCGACGGCCACGACCTGCAGGACCTGACCGTCGAGAGCCTGCGGGCGAACCTCGCGCTGGTGTCGCAGGACGTGGTGCTGTTCAACGACACGATCCGCGCCAACATCGCCTACGGGCGCATGGGCGGGGTGAGCGACGCCGAGGTCGAGGCCGCCGCGGTCGCCGCGCACGCCATGGAGTTCATCCGGGAGACGCCGCAGGGCCTGCAGACGCTGATCGGCGAGAACGGCATGCGCCTGTCGGGCGGGCAGCGCCAGCGCCTCGCGATCGCGCGCGCGCTGCTGAAGAACGCCCCGCTCCTGATCCTGGACGAGGCCACCTCGGCGCTGGACTCCGAATCCGAGCGCCTGGTGCAGGCGGCGCTGGAAACGCTGATGAAGGGCCGCACCACCATCGTCATCGCGCATCGCCTGTCCACCATCGAGCGCGCGAACCGGATCGTGGTGCTGGAGCGCGGCCGCGTCGCCGAGACCGGCACGCACGCCGAGCTGCTTGCGCGCGAGGGCGCCTACGCGCGGCTCTATCGCATGCAGTTCCTCGAGCCGCAGGCGAAGTGAGCGCGACCGCGCTGCGCATCGTCCACACCGAATCGTCGCTGGGCTGGGGCGGGCAGGAGATCCGCGTGCTTGCGGAATCGCAGGGCCTGATCCGGCGCGGGCACCAGGTGACGCTGCTCACCCCGCCGGAGGCGCGCATCCACCTCGAGGCGGCCAACTGGGGCGTGCCGGTGGTCGCCCTGCCCATCGGCCGCAAGCGCCCGGTCGGCGTCGGCGCGCTGATGTCCTGGCTCGGCGCCAATCCCTGCGAGGTCATCAACACGCACAGCTCCACCGACTCCTGGCTGACGGCGCTCGCGCGCCTGGCGCTCAGGCAGGCGACGCCCATCGTGCGCACGCGGCACATATCGGCCGCGGTGCCGCGCGATCCGCTCACCCGCTGGCTCTATACCCGCGCGGCGTCGCGCATCGTCACCACGGGCGAGGCGCTGCGGCGCCAGCTGGTGGAGCGCAACGGCTTCCCCGCGGCCATGATCGAGTCGGTCCCCACCGGCATCGACGCCGGGCGCTTCCGGCCCGGCGGCGAGGGCGAGCGCGCGGCGGCGCGCGCGCGCCTCGGCCTGCCGGAGGACCGCATGCTGGTGGGCATCGTCGCCACCCTGCGCAGCTGGAAAGGCCATCGCCACCTGGTCGCGGCCATGGCGGCGCTGCCCGATGCGATCGAACTCGTGATCGTGGGCGACGGCCCGCAGCGCGAGGCGCTGCAACGGCAGGTGGCGCTCCTTGGCCTGGCGGGACGGGTGCGCTTCGCGGGAAACCAGGGCGACGTGCTGCCCTGGCTGCGCGCGCTGGACATCTTCGCGCTGCCTTCCTACGCGAACGAAGGCGTGCCCCAGGCGCTCATCCAGGCGATGCTGGTGGGCCTCCCCTGCGTGACCACCGCCGTGGGCGGGATCCCGGAGATCGCGGAGCACGAGCGCACCGCCATCGTGGTGCCCCCGGAGGATCCGGCCGCGCTGGCGGCCGCGATCGCCGCGCTGGCGGGCGCGGAGGGCCGGCGCCGCGAACTGGGCGAGGCCGCGCGCAAGCTCTGCGTCGAAGGCCACTCGCTGGAACGCATGCTGGATCGCATGGAGGCCGTCTTCCACGGGGTCGCGCATGGCTAGCCGCATCGCCTCCCGCGCGCGCGTTGTGCCCGCGGCGATGCTGAGGCGCTTCACCGTCCGCCGCCGCCGCCCACAGTCCCCGGGCAGCATCCTGGTCGCGCACCACCTGCTGCTGGGCGACACCCTGATGCTGGCGCCGCTGCTCGCCAAGCTGCGCGAGCAGCACCCCACGGCCAGGATCGCGATGACCGTGCGCAAGGCCGCGGCGCCGCTGTACTCGGGACGACCCTACGGCGTGGAGCCGATCGCCTTCGACCCGCGCGATCCCGGCACCCTCGGCGCGCTGCTGGACGGGCCCGGGTTCGACCTCGCCTACGTGCCCGGCGACAACCGCTACAGCTGGCTCGCCGCCGCCGCGGGCGCGCGCTGGATCGTGGCGCACGCCGGCGACCGGCCGGCCTACAAGAACTGGCCTGTGGACGAGCTGCGGCCCTGGCCCGACGCCCCGGCCGCCTGGGGCGACATGGTCGCGGCGCTGGCCGACGGCCCGGCACCGCGTCCCTACAGGCCGGCGGACTGGCCCGACCCGCTGCATGCGCCGTTCGCCCTGCCCGAGGGACGCTACGCGGTGCTGCACGTGGGTGCCAGCACGCCGCTCAAGCGCTGGGGCCCGGAGAAATGGCGCTCGCTCGCCGACGCGCTCTCCGCGCAGGGGCTCGCCATCGCCTGGAGCGCGGGCAAGGGCGAGGAAGCGGAGGTGGCGATGATCGATCCGGCCGGGCGGGAGCGGTCCTTTGCCGGGCAGCTGGACCTGGCGCAGCTGTGGCACCTGGTGAGGGGCGCCGCGCTGCTGGTCTGCCCGGACACCGGCGTCGCGCACCTGGGGCGCCTCGCGGGCACGCCGACCGTGACGCTGTTCGGCCCGGGTTCCGCGGTGCTGTGCGGCGCGGGCGAGTTCTGGCGCGATGCGCCCTACCGCGCGGTCACCATCGAGGACTTCGGGTGCCGCGACCAGCGCGTGCTGTTCAAGCGGGACGTGCCGTGGGTGCGGCGCTGCGGCCGCGCCACCGCCGAATGCCCGGCGCCGCGCTGCATGCAGGCGATCGGCATCGATCCGGTGCTGCACGCGGCGCAGGCCCTCGCGCGCGGCTAAACTGCGCGCCCATGCTCGCGGAACTCAAGTCGTCGCGCTACCCGGTGGAAGTCGGCCTGCTGGCGGCGCTGGCGTTCTTCCTGCCGCTGCTGGAGGCGCCGAAGAACCTGGCGTGGCTGGGCTTCGCCGCGGCCTGGCTCTGGAACCGCGCGCAGGCGCGCGACTTCGGCGGCCGCTGGGACCCGTGGGACACGCTGATCGCGGCCTGGATCGCCTCGGCCTACGTGGTGGCCGCGTTCGCGCCGATCCCGCTGCAGGAATGGAAGGGCGCCAACGACGTCCTGCGCTACGGCAGCATCCTGTGGATGGTGAAGCGGGGCGGCTATGGCGCGGCCGGGTTGCGGCTGGTGCTGGGGGCGCTGGTGGCTTCGACTCTGGTCAGCCTCGCGCTGGCCTGGTGGAGCTACGCGGGTGGCCGTACCGGCGCCCTGCAGCTGAGGTCCGTGGGTCACGTCAACCACAGCGCGATCTACCTGGCCATCATGTTTGGCCTCGCCAGCGCGTGGGTGTTCTCCTCCTGGCACGCATGGGGCCTGACGTTGCGCGTGTTGGCGGCAACGGCGCTCGGGTCCCTGCTCGTCGCGCTGGTCGCAACTTCCAGCCGCGGGGCCGTGGCGGCCGGGTTTCTACTGGTCATCCTGCTCGCCTTGGCGTGGTGGCCCCGCTGGCGGGTGCCGCTGTACGCCAGCGCAGCGGGAATCGTCATCACACTGTCGGTTGCGATGGCGCTGGACACCGAGCTGGTCGCCAAGCACCAACGCGTCGCTGCGCAGGACGACGTGCTGAACGCCCGCGACCGCGTCTGGAACATGGGCTTGGCCGCCTGGGAGCGTTACCCTTGGTTCGGCGTCGGCATCAGCAACTACAGCGTCATTTCGCTGGAGCGCGTGCAGGCGTGGCGCCAGCTTGCCGGCAAGCCCTTCGATGCCGCGCAGTACGCCGGCACCAACCACGCGCACAGCCTTTACGTGAACACCCTCGCCGAGCGCGGCCTCGTCGGCGCGGCGGCGCTGCTGGCGGTGCTGCTCGCGTGGGCGGCGTGGCTGGTGCGCCAGCGGCCGCGCGCGGCGGACGCGGACCTCGACTGGCTGCTGTGGGGCGGCGCGCTGAGCGCCTGGGCAATCACGGTCTCGGTGGGCCTGGTGAACACGACATTGCACCACGAGCACGGCATCCTCGCGACGCTCCTCCTTGGACTATGGCTGACGAACTTGCACCGCCAAGCGCGCCCCGCATCCTGATCCTGCGGCGAGACAACATCGGCGACCTGGTGTGCACCACGCCGCTGATCGCGGCCTTGCGCGGCCAGCTCCCGGGGGCGTGGATCGGCGCGCTGGTGAACACCTACAACGCGGAGGTGCTGGCGCGCAACACGCTGCTGGACGAGGTGCTGGTGTACGAGAAGATGAAGCACCGGAAGAAGGGGGCGCTCGCGCTGTTCAAGGACCGGCTGAAGCTCCTGTCCTCGATCCGCGGCCGGCGCCTGGACGCGGTGCTGGTCCCCGCGCCCTCGGCGCAATCCTTGAAGCTCGCCAACAGCCTGGGCGCGCGCAAGGTCGTGGTGGCGCGGCCGGACCTGCCGGCGGAGATGCATGAGGTGGAGCGCAGCTTCGAGACCGGGCGCGAGCTGGGCATCACCGGCGCGCCGGGCAAGGTGCGCGTGTTCCCGGACCCGGCCGCGGTCGAGCGGGTGCGCGACCTCGCCGGCACCGGGCCGTTCGTTGCCATCCACATCAGTGCGCGACGGCCCAAGCAGCGCTGGCCGCTGGAGCGCTATGCCGCCCTGGCCCGCGAGTTGGCGCGCGACAGCCATGTGATGCTGCTGTGGGCGCCGGGCCCCGCCGACGATCCTCGTCACCCGGGCGACGATGTCGCCGCAGCCAAAGTGCTGGAACTGTCCGGCGGCGGTAACGTCATGCCGGTGCCGACGCCGGACCTCGCCACGCTGATCGCGGCGCTGTCGCTTGCGCGGCTGGTGGTCTGCCCCGACGGCGGCGCGATGCACCTCGCCGCCGCGCTGGGCAAGCCGGTGGTGGCGCTGTTCGGCGACTCGCCGGTGGCGCGCTGGCGGCCGTGGGGCGTGGAGCACCGGGTGGTGCGGCCGGAGTCGGGGGATCTTGCGGATCTGCAGC
This sequence comes from uncultured Bordetella sp., assembly GCA_964564865.1. GTDB lineage: Bacteria > Pseudomonadota > Gammaproteobacteria > Burkholderiales > SG8-39 > RBG-16-66-20. The sequence continues at coordinate 15,368 of CAZMDA010000024.1, forward strand.
TGGAGCCGGTGCTCGCCGCGGCGCGGGAAATGCAGCCGGCAAACGCGGGATAATCGCCCATGACCAAATCCGCATTGATCACCGGGATCACCGGGCAGGACGGCGCGTACCTGGCGGAGCTCCTGCTGGACAAGGGCTACGAGGTGCACGGCCTGAAGCGCCGCACGTCGCTGTTCAACACCGCGCGCATCGACCACCTGTACGAGGACCCGCACAAGACCGGGCGGCGCCTGGTGCTTCACTACGGGGACATGACCGATTCGCTGTCGGTGCTGCGCGTGGTCGAGGAGGCGCAGCCCGACGAGATCTACAACCTCGCGGCGCAGAGCCATGTGGCGGTGTCGTTCGAGGAGCCCGAGTACACCGCGAACGCGGACGGCCTGGGCACGCTGCGCGTGCTGGAGGCCATCCGCGTGCTGGGACTCAGGGACCGCACGCGCTTCTACCAGGCCTCGACCTCGGAACTGTTCGGGCTGGTGAAGGAGACGCCGCAGAAGGAAACCACGCCGTTCCATCCGCGCTCGCCCTACGGCGTCGCCAAGCTCTACGCGCACTGGATCACGGTGAATTACCGCGAGGCCTACGGCATTTACGGCTGCAACGGCATCCTGTTCAACCACGAATCGCCGGTCCGCGGCGAGACCTTCGTCACCCGCAAGATCACCCGGGCGCTGGCGCGCATCAGGCTGGGCCTGCAGGATTGCCTGTATCTGGGCAACCTCAACGCCCGGCGCGACTGGGGCCACGCGCGGGACTACGTCGAAGCGATGTGGCGCATCCTGCAGCAACCCGCGCCCGAGGACTACGTCATCGCCACCGGCGAGCAGCACAGCGTGCGCGAGTTCGTCGCCGCGGCGGCGCATGAACTGGGCATGGCGATCGATTGGCGCGGCGAGGGTGCCGACGAGAAAGGCTACGACGGCAAGGGCCGCGCGATCGTTGCCGTCGATCCCCACTACTACCGGCCTGCCGAGGTGGACACGCTGCTGGGCGAGGCGCGCAAGGCCAGGGACAAGCTGGGTTGGCAGCCGAAGGTGCGCTTCGCGGAACTGGTCGCCGAGATGGCGCGCGAGGACCTCAAGCTCGCCGAGCGCGACGCTTTGGTGACCCGGCACGGCTACAGCGCGCCCGGCTCGCGCGAGTAGTCGATGCAGCCCGATTCTCGGATCTACGTCGCCGGCCACACCGGCCTCGCCGGCTCGGCCCTGGTGCGCGCGCTGCGCGCGTCCGGATTCCGAAACCTGGTGCTGCGCACGCATGCCGAGCTGGAGCTGGCCGACGCCCATGCGGTGGCCGCGTTCTTCGAGCGCGAGCGGCCGGAGTACGTGTTCCTCGCCGCCGCGAAGGTGGGCGGCATCCTGGCCAACGACCGCTTTCCGGCGGATTTCATCCGCGACAACCTCGCCATCGAGCTGAACGTGATCTGCGAGGCGGCGCGCGCCGGGGTGAAGCGCCTGCTGCTGCTGGGGTCGTCCTGCATCTACCCGCGCGATTGCCCGCAGCCGATGCAGGAGGCCCACCTGCTCACCGGGCCGCTGGAGGCCACCAATCGCCCCTATGCCGTGGCCAAGATCGCCGGCATCGAACTCTGCTGGTCCTACAACCGCCAGCACGGCACGCGCTTCCTGGCGGCGATGCCGACCAACCTCTTCGGCCCCGGCGACCACTACGACCTGGAAACCTCCCATGTCCTGCCGGCCCTGATCCGCAAGGTGCACGAGGCCAAGGCGCGCGGCGAGCGCACGGTCACGGTCTGGGGCAGCGGCAAGCCCAGGCGGGAGTTCCTGTACTCGGATGACATGGCCGAGGCCGCCGTGTACCTGATGCGCCTGCCGGAGGACGCATTTGCGCGCCTTACCGCGCCGGAAGCGGCTCCGCTCATCAACATCGGCGCCGGCAAGGACCTGTCCATCGCCGAACTCGCCGCCGTGGTGGGGGAGGTCGTCGGTTACGAGGGTCGCTTCATCTACGACGCCTCCAAGCCCGATGGCACGCCGCGGAAGCTGCTGGATACCTCGCGCCTCGCCGCGCTGGGGTGGCGGCCGAGGATCGGGTTGCGGCAAGGGATCGCGCTGGCGTATCGGGATTTCCTGGAGCGAAGCCCAGCCCGATAAGTGGCACAATCGCGGCTTTTGCCGAATCCATGAACCCCAAGCAACAGCTCCTGGCGAAGCTGGCCGATCGCAGCGCACGCATCGGCATCTTCGGTCTGGGCTATGTCGGCCTTCCGCTTGCGCTCCGGTTCCGGGAGGCCGGCTACTCCGTCCTTGGGTTCGACATCGACGCGGCCAAGGTGGCTGCGCTGGGCGCCGGCCGCAGCTACATCGAGCACATCACGCTGCCTGCTCCGCTGCAAGCCACCACGGATTTCGCGCAGGCTGCTTCCTGCGACGCCCTGATCATCTGCGTGCCGACGCCGCTGAACGCCTATCGGGAGCCGGACCTGAGCTTCGTGCTGAACACGGTGGCGTCCATCGTGCCGCACCTGCGCGCCGGCCAGGTCCTGTCGCTCGAAAGCACCACCTACCCGGGCACGACGGACGAAGAGCTGAAGCCCAGGGTCGAGGCGCGCGGCCTTGCGGTCGGCAAGGACGTGTTCCTGGTCTTCTCGCCCGAGCGCGAGGATCCGGGCAACCCGGAATACGTCACGCGCACCATCCCGAAGGTGGTCGGCGGCGCCACGCCGGCGTGCCTGGAGGCCGGCCTGGCGCTCTATGGCCAGGTGATCGACCGCCTGGTGCCCGTGAGCTCCACCCGCGCCGCGGAGATGACCAAGCTGCTGGAGAACATCCACCGCGCCGTCAACATCGGCCTGGTGAACGAGATGAAGGTGATCTGCGACCGCATGGGCATCGACGTGCACGAGGTGATCCGGGCCGCCGCGACCAAGCCCTTCGGCTTCGTCGCCTACTGGCCGGGGCCCGGCCTGGGCGGGCATTGCATACCGATCGATCCGTTCTACCTCACCTGGAAGGCGCGCCAGTACGGCTTGCACACGCGCTTCATCGAGCTCGCGGGAGAGATCAACCGCGCCATGCCGGAGTGGGTGATCGGCAAGGTCATGGAGGCGCTCAACGAACGCGGCAAGCCGCTCAAGGGAAGCCGGGTGCTGGTGCTGGGCATCGCCTACAAGAAGAACGTCGACGACATGCGCGAGTCGCCGGCGGTCGAGCTGATGGAGCAGCTGGTGAAGCGCGGCGCCAGGGTCGAGTACGCCGACCCGCACGTGCCGGTATTCCCCAGGATGCGCGAGCACCGGTTCGACCTGAAGAGCGTGGCGCTGTCCCCGCAGTCGGTTGGCGGCTTCGATCTGGTCCTGCTCGCGACCAACCACGACGCTTTCGACTACAAGATGATCCAGGCGCACGCGAAGCTGATCGTGGATACCCGCGGCGTGTACCTGGAACCCGCGCCCAACGTCGTCAAGGCCTGATCCCATGCATGCCTACAAGCCCATTGCCGGCCGGCGCATCCGCTTCGCGGTGGTCGGCTGCGGCCGCATCTCGAAGAACAACATCGAGGCCCTGAAGCAGCACGCCGGGGACGCCGAGATCGCCGCCGTGTGCGACATCGATCCGGCCGCGCTCGCGGCGGCGCAGGCTGCCACCGGCGCCAAGGGCTATGCCCGCTACGAGGACCTGCTGGAGAAGGCCGACGTCGACGCCGTGGTCCTGTCGACCCCGAGCGGCCTGCATGCCGGGCAGGCGATCCTGGCGGCGGAGGCGGGCCGTCATGTCGTCACCGAGAAGCCCATGGCTACGCGCTGGCAGGATGGCAAGCGCATGGTCGCGGCGTGCGACGCGGCCGGGGTGAGGCTGTTCGTGGTGAAGCAGAACCGGCGCAACGCCACGCTGCAGCTGCTCAAGCGCGCGGTGGAGGACAACCGCTTCGGCCGCATCTATATGGCGGCGCTGAACGTGTTCTGGACCCGCCCCCAGTCCTACTACGATAGCGCCAAGTGGCGCGGCACCTGGGAGTTCGACGGCGGCGCGTTCATGAACCAGGCCAGCCACTATGTGGACCTGCTCGACTGGCTGATCGGGCCGGTGGAGAGCGTGCAGGCCTATACGGCGACGCTGGCGCGCGACATCGAGGTCGAGGACACCGGCGTGCTGGCGGTGCGCTGGCGGTCGGGCGCGCTGGGCACCATGAGCGTCACCATGCTGACCTATCCGAAGAATCTCGAGGGCTCGATCACGATCCTGGGCGAGAACGGCACTGTTCGCGTTGGCGGGCTGGCAGTGAACGAGATCCAGCACTGGGAGTTTGCCGACAAGCGTCCGGAGGATGACAAGG
>CAZMDA010000024.1:19763-53767 GCA_964564865.1 uncultured Bordetella sp.
GTGAACGAGATCCAGCACTGGGAGTTTGCCGACAAGCGTCCGGAGGATGACAAGGTCCGCGAAGCGAGCTACGCCACGACTTCGGTCTATGGTTTCGGCCATCCGCTCTACTACGAGAACGTGATCCGGACCCTGCGGGGCGAGGCGGAGCCGGAAACCGACGGCCGCGAGGGGTTGAAGTCCCTCGAAGTCCTGATCGCCACCTACCTTTCGGCGCGCGACGGACGACGGGTGCAGCTGCCGCTCGAGTACTGATGGCGGCCACCGTCCACCCCACGGCCATCGTCGATCCGGGCGCGCAGATCGGCGAGGGCACGCGGGTCTGGCACTGGGTCCACGTTTGCGCCGGGGCGCGCATCGGCGAGCGCTGCTCCCTGGGCCAGAATGTCTTCGTCGGCAACGACGTCGTCATCGGCAGCAACGTCAAGATCCAGAACAACGTCTCGGTCTACGACGCGGTGACGCTGGAGGACGACGTGTTCTGCGGCCCAAGCATGGTGTTCACCAATGTCTACAACCCGCGCTCGGCGGTGACCCGCAAGTCCGAGTACCGCCGCACCCTGGTGCGCCGGGGCGCCACCCTGGGGGCGAACTGCACCATCGTCTGCGGCGTCACCATCGGCGAGTACGCCTTCGTCGGCGCCGGGGCGGTGGTCAATCGCGACGTGCCGGATTTCGCCCTGATGCTGGGGGTGCCGGCGCGGCAGGCGGGATGGATGAGCCGCTTCGGCGAGCGCTTGCCGCTGCCGCTGGCGGGCGAGGGCGAGGCGGTCTGCCCGCATACGGGCGAACGGTACCGGGTGTCCGGGGGGCGCTGCCGGCTGGAGATTTGACGGCCCGGCCCGAACCGGGTCTAATCCCGCGTTCAATGACTGAACGCACCCCCGCTTGCTCGACGACCGCACCCGCTACCGCCTGCTGAAGCTGCTGCAGGAGAACCCCGAGCTGTCGCAGCGGCGCATCGCCGAGGAGCTGGGCGTCAGCGTGGGCAAGACCAACCACTGCCTGCGCTCGCTGCTCGATCGCGGCCTGGTCAAGGTGCGCAACTTCCGCGACAGCCAGAACAAGCTTGCCTATGCCTACTACCTCACGCCCAAGGGCGCGAAGGAGAAGGTGCGCACCACGGTCGGCTTCCTGCGCCGGCGGCTGGACGAGTACCGGGAGCTGGAGCGCGAGATCGAGGAGCTGCGCCGCGAAGTGGGCGCCACCGGCGCGGAGATCCATGGACTTCATCGACCTTAAGGCCCAGTACCGCGCCCTGCGCGAGCCGGTCAACGCGCGCATCCAGCGCGTGCTGGACCATGGCCAGTACATCATGGGCCCCGAGGTGAAGGAGATGGAGGAGCGGCTTGCCGCCTTCACCGGGGCGAAGCATTGCATCTCGGTCGCCTCCGGCACCGAGGCGCTCCTGATCGCGCTGATGGCGCTGGGCGTGAAGCCGGGCGACGAGGTGGTCACCACCCCCTTCACCTTCGCCGCCACCGCGGAGATGATCGTGCTGCTGGGGGCGAAGCCGGTGTTCGTGGACGTCGAGGAAGACAACGCGAACATCGACGTCGCGAAGCTGGAGGCCGCGATTACGCCGCGCACCCGGGCGATCATGCCGGTGTCCCTGTACGGCCAGCCGGCCGACATGGACGAGATCAACGCCATCGCCGCCAGGCACCGCCTGCCGGTGATCGAGGACGCGGCGCAGAGCTTCGGCGCCGAGTACAAGGGCCGGAAAAGCTGCAACCTGTCCACCATCGGCTGCACCAGCTTCTTTCCCTCCAAGCCGCTGGGCTGCTACGGCGACGGCGGCGCCCTCTTCACCGGCGACGACGCGCTCGCCCAGGCGATGCGGGAGATCCGGGTGCACGGGCAAAGCGCCCGCTACCGGCACACCCGCGTCGGCGTCGGCGGGCGGATGGACACGCTGCAATGCGCGGTGGTGCTGGCCAAGCTGGAGCGCTTCGAGTGGGAGATCCGGCAGCGGATCGCCATCGGCTCGCATTACGAGGCGCTGCTCGCCGGCGCGCCGGTGAGAACCATGAAGGTGCGCCCGGACCGCACCAGTGCCTACGCCCAGTACACCATCCGCGCCGCCGACCGCGACGCGCTGGCGGCGAAGCTGAAGGCGGCCGGAATTCCGACCGCGGTGCACTACCCACTGTCCCTGCACCAGCAGCCCGCCTACGCGGCCGGCTGGGAGGGGCGCTCGTTCCCGGTTTCGGAACGGCTCGCGCGCGAGGTGCTCAGCCTGCCGATGCACGCGGACCTGGACGAGGCCACGCAGCAGCGCATCGTCAACTTGGTGAGAGCCTGATGGACATCCGCGGCAAGAAGCTTCTGGTGATCGGCGGCGCCGGCCTGATCGGCTCGCATACGGTGGACGAACTCGTCAAGGAGGACGTGGCCGAGATCCGGATCTACGACAACTTCGTGCGCGGCACCGCGGAGAACCTCGCCTCGGCGCTGAAGGATCCGCGCGTGAAGGTCTTCGAGGCCGGCGGGGACGTTACCCAGACCGACATCCTGGATGCGGCGATGAAGGGCATGGACGGCGTGTTCCATCTTGCCGCGCTGTGGCTGCTGCAGTGCCACGAGTACCCGCGCACCGCCTTCGAGGTCAACGTGCGCGGCACCTTCAACGTGCTGGACGCCTGCGTGCAGAACAAGGTGCAGCGCCTGGTGTGGTCGTCCTCGGCCTCGGTCTACGGCGACGCGGTCGAGGAGCCCATGACCGAGGACCATCCGTTCAACAACCGCAACTTCTACGGGGCCACCAAGATCTGCGGCGAGGCCATGGCCCGCGCCTACCACTTCCGCTACGGCCTCAACTACGTCGGCCTGCGCTACATGAACGTCTACGGCCCGCGCCAGGACTACCGCGGCGCCTACATCGCCGTGATCATGAAGATGCTGGACGCCATCGACCGCGGCGAGGGCCCGACCATCCTTGGCGACGGTTCCGAGGCGTTCGACTTCGTCGCGGTCAGGGACTGCGGACGGGCGAATGTCTGCGCCATGAAGGCGGATACCACCGACCGCTTCTACAACGTCGGCACCGGCAGGCGCACGTCGCTGAAGACGCTGGCCGAGATGCTGGTGGACCTGACCGGCTGCAAGCAGCCGATCAAGTACGCGCCGCGCAGCCAGGCGACGCTGGTCCGGAACCGGATCGGCTCGCCGGTGAGGGCCGAGGAGGAGATCGGATTCGAGGCTTCGCTGCCGCTGGAGCAGGGGCTGCAGGATTTGATCAAGTGGCGCAGGGCGCACATGGAGCAGGTCGCCAGCCGGCGGGCCGCGGCAGGGGTGAAGGATGCCTGAGCGCGAGCGCGAATCCCCCCTGCGCATGATCCACATCGCCAAGCCGGACACCGGCGAGGAGGAATGGCGCGCGCTGCGCGAGCCGCTGGAGACCGGCTGGCTGACGCAGGGGCCGAAGGTGGCCGCGTTCGAGAAGGCGTTCGCGGCGCGGCACGGGGCGCCGCATGCGCTAGCGACCACGAGCTGCACCACGGCGCTGCACCTCATCCTGGCGGCGATGGAGATCGGCCCGGGCGACGAGGTCATCGTGCCGGCGTTCACCTGGGTGGCGACCGCGAACGTGGTGCTCTACTGCGGGGCAACGCCGGTGTTCGTGGACGTCGATCGGGCGACCTTCAACCTCGATCCGGCGGGTGTGGCGGCAAAGGTCACTGCGCGCACCAGGGCGATTATTGCCGTGCACCTCTTCGGCCTGTGCGCCGACGTGGATGCCATCGCGAAGGCCGCCCCCGGAATTCCCATCATCGAGGATGCCGCCTGTGCGGCCGGCGCCGCCTACAAGGGGCGCCACGCCGGCATGCTGGGCCTTGCCGCCGCGTTTTCCTTCCATCCGCGCAAGTCCATCACCACCGGCGAAGGCGGGATGGTGACCACCGGCGACGCGAAGCTCGCTGCGCGCGCCAACAGCCTGCGCAACCACGGTGCCGACCTGTCCGAGGAGCAGCGCCACGTCGCGCCCAAGCCGTACATCCTCGCCGACTTCAATCTGCTCGGCTTCAACTACCGCATGACCGACCTGCAGGGTGCGCTGGGGCTGGTGCAGCTGGCGAAGATGGACCGCTACATCGACGAGCGGCAGAAGTGGGCGGCGTTCTATGCCCGCGAACTGCAGGACGTCGCCTGGCTGCGGACCCCGTCGGTGCCGGCCGGCAGCCGGCACGGCTGGCAGTCTTACGTCTGCTTCGTGGACGAGGCGAAGGCCGGGATGTCCCGCGACGACGTCATGGAACGGCTGATGCAGCAGGGCATCAACACGCGGCCCGGCACGCATGCGGTGCACATGCTCGGGTACTACCGCAACCGCTACGGCTTCAAGCCGGAGGATTTTCCCGGCGCGCGCGACTGCGACCGGCTCTCCATGGCGATTCCGCTGCACAACCGCATGGCCGAGGAGGACTACCGCCACGTCGTGCGCGCCCTGCGCGGGATCGCGTAGCCATGTGCGGCATCGCCGGCATCCTCAACCTGGACGGCGCGCCGGCCTCGCCGGTGCTCCTGAAGCGCATGACCGACGCGATCGCGCATCGCGGGCCCGACGGCGAGGGTCAGTTCGTGGACGGCGCGCTGGGCCTGGGGCACCGCCGGCTGGCGATCATCGACCTCTCCCCCGGCGGGCGGCAGCCGATGGCGACGGCCGACGGCCGGTTCGTCGTGACATACAACGGCGAGCTCTACAACTTTCAGGAGCTGCGCGCCGAGCTCCAGTCCCTGGGGCACGCGTTCCGGTCGCGCAGCGACACCGAGGTGCTGCTGGCGGCGTGGGCGCAGTGGGGAGCGAAGGCGCTCGATCGCTTCAACGGCATGTTCGCGTTCGCGATGTGGGACAAGCGCGAGCGGACACTGACGCTAGCGCGTGACCGTTACGGCGTAAAGCCGCTCTATTACGCGCGTGTGGGCAACACATTCCTGTTCGGATCCGAGGTCAAGGCGATCCTCGCTCATGGCGCGTACCGCACGCGGCTGGACAAGGAAGCGCTGCTGGAGTACTTCACCTTTCAGAATTTCTTCACTGACCGCACGCTGTTCAAGGATGTGCGGCTGCTACCGGCGGGCTCCACATTGACCGTCGTCGCTGGGAAGGGGCAGGCGGCGCCGATGCGGTACTGGGACTATCACTTCCGAGAGCCGGAGCAGGTCGCGAGCGCGGAAGAGTACGTCGAGGAACTTGACCGGCTTTTCCGTCAGGCAGTATCGCGGCAATTGGTGAGCGACGTGGACATCGGCGCCTACCTGTCGGGCGGCATGGATTCGGGTTCGATCACCGCGCTCGCTGCAATGCAGTTGCCTTACATCAAGACCTTCACCACCGGCTTCGACCTCAGTTCGGCCTCCGGCGTTGAGCTGGGGTTCGACGAGCGCGAGAAAGCCGAGCGCATGTCGTACCTGTTCAGGACCGAGCACTACGAAATGGTCTTGAAGGCGGGCGATATGGAGCGCGTGATGCCGCGCCTTGCGCGCCATCTCGAGGAACCGCGGGTGGGGCAGAGCTATCCGAACTTCTTCGCGGCACAGCTCGCCAGCAAGTTCGTCAAGGTGGTGCTGGGCGGCAGCGGCGGCGACGAACTGTTTGGTGGCTACCCATGGCGCTACTACCGGGCGGTCGTGAACGACGACTTTGAGCACTATATCGACAAGTACTACGCCTTCTGGCACCGGCTTATTCCCAACAAGACTATCCACGAGGTCTTTCGACCAATCTGGGGCGATGTTAAGCACGTCTGGACGCGCGACATTTTCCGCGACGTGTTCACCGAGCACGCCAATACGCTGCGCACGCCTGAGGAGTACGTCAACCATTCGCTTTACTTCGAGGCGAAGACGTTCCTGCATGGGTTGCTGGTGGTGGAGGATAAGCTGGCGATGGCGCATGGACTGGAGAGCCGCGTGCCATTCCTCGACAATGACTTGGTGGACTTCGCGATGCGAGTGCCGGTGAACCTCAAGCTCGGCAACCTCGGAGAGGTGATCCGCATTAACGAGAACGAGCCGGGACTGAAGACCAACAAGTATTACGAGAGAACACGCGACGGAAAGCTGCTGTTGCGCAAGGCGATGCGGCGCTACGTGCCCGAGGACGTGACCGATCGAGAGAAACAGGGTTTCTCGGCACCGGACGCGAGCTGGTTCAAGGGCGACAGCATCGAGTACGTTCGCCGCACGTTGCTGCACAGAAACGCACGAATCTACGAGGTTCTCGACCTCAGCACGATAGCTGCGCTTGTTGGGGAGCACATGAACGGCCAGGTAAACCGCCGCCTTCTGATCTGGTCCCTGCTTAGTTTAGAGAGTTGGCTGGCGGCCTTCGACTGAGGCCTTGCATGCGCGACGGACAGAGAGACGTTGGACTGGGCCGGAAACTGCGGCTTCCTGATTCTATGAGAGCGATACTGTTCCGGCAGATGGCGCGGCCGCGTCCGGGCGCGTTTGCATGAGGGAGTCAAGGTTCGACGCCGTGATTGGCCAATACCGGGAGGCTTTCCGCCGCCATGGCCGCTCGCCCGGCGCCGTTCTGTGCCCCAAAGGGCGGCAGGATCTCCGCTATACGGCGCTCACCACCGCGATCGGTGCATCGGGATTCTCCATCCTCGATTTCGGCTGTGGCCTTGCCGCTCTGAAAGGCTTTCTTGATCAACGCTTTGAAAAGTTTACCTATACTGGTGTGGACCTTGTGCCAGAGTTCGTCGCCGACTGTCGGATTGCGCATCCGGGCGCCAAGTTCTTGCATATTCGCGATGTCACCGACGTGCCAGGAGAGTTCGATTACGTAGTGCTCTCCGGCGTCTTCAACATCCTTTACACGCCGGACCGCGCTCAACATCTTACGCTTGTACTCGATACGATCGAGCGCCTGTTCGAGCGCACACGCGTCGCACTCGCCTGCGACTTCCTTTCTGATCAAGTCGATTTTCAACTCCCCGGCGCCTTCCACATGGGACAGGACGAGCTGCTTCGCCAAGTGCAGGGGCGACTGTCGCGCCGCTACGTTCTCGACCACAGCTATATGCCTTACGAGTTTGCGCTTACTGTCTTCAAAGATCAGCGCATCGAGCGTCCGGCTAACGTGTTCTCGTCCAGATGACTGTCCTGCCTCTCGATGAGGCCGCGCGCGCCGATTATGAGGCGTTCGTCCGACGCCAGCCGAGTGCGCTGCTCTACTACTCGCTGGCTTTTCAGGATCTGCTCTGCGCTTCTACAGGGGCACGTGTGCATACTGCGCTAGCGCTCGACCGTGGGGCGGTGCGGGGCGTACTACCATTGCTATACCTGGATGGCCTCTGGGGTCGCGTCTACAATTCCCTTCCGTTCTTCGGCAGCCATGGCGGCATCCTTGCCGAGAGCGAATTGGCGCGCCTGGCGCTAGTCGAGTGGTACAACGCACTCGCGCTGGCTCCGGAAACAGCCAGCGCGACGCTGATTGCGAACCCGTTCGACGAAGGGTCGCTGCGGGACACCGTCCATACGCATACCGACTACCGAGTTGGTCAATTCACTCCGTTGGGAGGGGGCTCGTTGCGCGGCGAAGAACTGTTCGCACGCTTCCATCACAAAACGCGAAACATGATTCGCAAGGCGGAGAAGTGCGGCGTCACGGTCGCAGTGGAAAACGATGCACTCGACTTCTTACGCGAGGTACACGAGGAGAATCTTGCGGCGCTTGGCGGCCTCGCGAAGCCTCGAGCGTTCTTCGACGCGATCCCGCGCTGCTTTGCGATGGAGCGCGACTACCGTGTCTATGTTGCGCGCCACAACGGGGTGTCAGTCGCGGCGCTGCTCGTCTTCCAGTATGGCAGCACGGTGGAGTACTACGCTCCGGTGATTCGCGAACCGTACCGAGTGCTGCAGCCTATGAGCCTGCTAGTGTTCACTGCGATGACCGAGGCAGCGCGCGCCGGACTAATCTGGTGGAACTGGGGTGGTACCTGGCCCAGCCAATCGGGTGTGTATCGTTTCAAGAAGCGGTGGGCCACAGAGGACCGCAGGTATGTCTACCATGTTCAGTTGAATCGACCCGAGATTCTGCGCGAGCAACCCGACACGGTATCCGCCGCCTACCCCTTCTTCTACGTGCTGCCATTTTCGCTCCTGCAGCGGGCAGCGATCGACTGATATGACCGGTACCCGGATTGTCGTCGGCGGCGGGATTGCGGGAATGCTCGCCGCGCTACTTCTAGCGCGGCGTCGAGACGGCAGTCCAATCCTGTTGATTGAGGTAGAAGGAGAGGTCGGCGGACTTTTGCGCAGCTTCGACTACGGCGAGCACGGTCGTTTCGACTACGGAACGCACATTATGGCTGAGACTGGCGAGGCGGGCCTCGACGCTTTGCTGTTCGATCTATTGCCGGAGGACGAATGGCAGATCTTGGAAGGCAGGCGCCGCGACCTTGCTGGCTTGTACTTCCGCGGGCGGCTGCAGCGGAACTCCCTCTACATGGACCTGCGGTCGTTTCCTTCGACCGTACGCGCGGAGTGCCTCGCTGGCCTGGAAGAGGCGATGCGTGCACCGCTCGCGGAGCATTCGGACGCTTGGAGCGACGCAAGAGCGCGCTTCGGCGAACCGATTGCACGCCTCGCGGTCGCGCCTGCAGTGGAGAAGCTTTTCGGGTACCCCGTTACCACTCTGGACCGCTTCGCCACAATGCTTACTTCCATGGAGCGGGTGATTCTCTATGACGAGGAGACTATCTACGGCCTAATGGGATCGGAAGCGTTACGCGCGCGCGTTGCCTGGCCAGAACAGCGTAGCCTGCCGCCACGCTTCGAATCGGGTCGGCGTAGCTTCTACCCACGCCGCTTTGGTATGCACCGTGTGGTGGATTCGCTTGCGGCGCGATTACGTGCCGAAGGAGTCGAGATTGCGACACGCTCGAAACTGACGCGAGTTGACATCGCGGAAGGACGTATTCGGTCTGCCACGCTGCAGCGCGCGGAGAAAACCGAGCAGGTCGTCGTGGCGAGCATGGCCTGGACCATTGGGATGCCCGGCCTGTTGCCGATGCTCGGCACGACGGTAGAACACGACGGTCTCGACAAGCCGCTCAAGACGGTGGTCGTCAATCTGCTACTTGATCGAGCACCGGACATGGGCGATCTGTACTACTTCTACTGTTACGACGCCGGTTTCCGGACCTTCCGTGTCACACAATATGCGGCGTACTGTGAGGGAGCGGTACGAGCCGCGGGCTATCCGCTGAGCGTGGAAATGTTGTTTGGCGACGGGATTCCCGACTCGAGGACGCTTGCCGGCATCGCGGTGGAGGAATTGTGGCGCCAAGGTGTGCTGCGCTCCGGAACGAAGGTGAACTTCCAGCGTGCTGAGATACTCTCAATGGGCTTCCCGGTGCCGAGCCTACGCAACATGCGCTACCTAGACCGGGTGCGTGAAAGGGTGTGCGAGCTGGGCCTGCTTAACCTGTGTACGCTCGGTATCCTGTCCGAGCCTCGGCTCTTCTTCCAGCGCGACGTCGCTGTGCAGACTTGGCGGGCGCTCAGTGGTCCGGCATGAAGATCGGGCTTTACGGCGGTATGGCGAACAACATGTATGTGTTCGCGAAGGCGCTCAGCGCACGCGGCGCGGACGTAATGTTCATCCGGGATCGCAGCGACCGCTACCCAATGAGCCAGCCCGTATGGGAGGACGTACCGTTCCAGCTCACGCATGCGCAGCTCGCCGAAGCCCACGGCTGGACGTGGGAGCACTGGGCCGCAATGGAGCGCGAACTCGGCTGGTCTGCTCCGCACTGGATTTATGATCCGCTACGCGACGAAGGCGGTCCGGTGGAGGCAACGCCGGCGAAGCCCGCAGCTTTCCCGCATTCCCGGTTCCTGCGCCGCTACGTGAACGCACCGCACCGCGCGCCTGTGCTGCGCCGGATGCAGTCTTGCGATGTGCTGCTGGTATGCGGCGTCGAAGGCAGTGTTTTGGCCCAGCAATCGGGGCGCCCCTACGTCATCTGGCCGCACGGCGGGGACACCATGATCGCAGCAGGAATGTTCGCGCCGAGGTTTTGGCATCCGCGTGCGCGCTTCGCTTACGCCATGTTGCGGCGCCAGCTTCTTCGCGCCTACGATGAAGCGCTCTCCCTGGGCAGTCACGAGCCCACTGGCATCCAGGCCGATTATCTTGGAGCCGAGGGTTTCGTGCGTCGACAGCGCGTGGACTTCGTCCCTATCCCGATTCCGGTGAAGATGCGCCAAGCGCCGGAGCGGCGACGCGACCAACTTGCAGCGGTACTGACGCGCTGCGGGGCGAATGTGCCGTCCGCTCGCTACGTCGGATTTGTCCCGTCCCGCGTGGACTACCAGTGGAAGGGCCATGACCGTCTTCTGCGGGCGCTCGCACGGCTTGAGAAAGAGGGGCGAGGCGCCAACCTGCACCTTGTGTTTGCAGGGTGGGGACACGATTACGGGACCGCGAAACGCTTTGTCGATGAAACTGGCCTCGCGCAACGCATTACGCTGCTCGACGTCGCACTTTCCAAGCCGTTGCTCAATCAGATGTTCCTCGCTGCCGACTTCGTCGTCGATCAGTTCATAATGGGCTTGTACGGCACAGCGGCGCTCGAGGCGATGGCATGCGGCGCACCGCTCGTGATGTGGGTGAACGACGCGTACGAGCGACCTTGGGGGGCGCCCCCGGTACTGCAGGCGCGCAATGACGAGGAGGTCACGGCGGTCCTTCGCGGCATTGCCATGGCGGACATTGACCTCGAGCAACGCGGCGCCGCGCTCCAGGCCTGGATGCAGCGCGTGCACTCTGGCGAGGAGGCCGCACGCTCGCTGGATCAGATCTACGCGAGGGCGCGCAAATGACAAGGCTGGTGCTTACGTTGCGGGAAGTTTCGTCGCCACGCCTGCGACCCCTGTGGATACTAGTGCTGGTGTTGATGGTGCTCGTCGCTGCCGTCGAGACTGCGTTCACCGCGCTCTTCTTCGCTTTCGCCACACTACTCGCCGGGCAGTCGACAGTGCCGGCGGTGCCGGGCCTTGCGATCGTACTGGGGGAAGGCGCGCGGCCAAGCGTCGGCGCTCTGGCGGCTGTACTCGCTGCGGTGGTGATTGTGCGAGCTCTACTTGGAGTGTCGCTTGCGTACTGCCAGTCCTTTGCGGCCGCGCGCGACGGCGCCGATTTGGCGCGGCGCCTCCTCGAGCGCTACCTGAGTGCACCTTTCGGTGTTATGCGCCAGAGGGACAGCGCCTATCTTGTGCGCAATATCAACAACTCGGTCGAGGCGGTGTTCGGCGGCGTTGCTGTGCCTGTAGCGCTGATCGCCGCGGAGCTTCTAGTGTGCACAGGTATCGTAGCGGTACTCGCGTTGATCTCGCCATTGACCACGGCGTGCGCTGCGCTGGTGGCATTCGTGATGGCCGTGGTCGTCATCAAGGTGATGCACCCCGTGCAGTTCGCGCTAGGCATGCGCAGCCAAGAGCTGGCTGCGCGGCAGTTCGGCGAACTTCACCAAGTGTTCGCCGGCCTGCGTGAAGTAAAGGTGTTCCGTACCGAGTCTTTCTTCGTCGAGCGATTCCGCACGCTGCGCGGGGACATAGGAGGGAACCAGGCACGCGTTGGCTTCCTCGCCGGCCTGCCGCGCATCGTGGTGGAAACGGTGTTCCTGCTCGCGGTGGTGCTGGGTGCGGTGGCAATCACGGCTGGAAAGGCCGTCGAGGCCGAACTGCTCGCGCTGTTCGGCTTGTTCGCCTACGCCGGCTTACGCCTCATGCCTTCGGCGGCACGCATCATCTCGTGCTTCAACATGATCCGCCTCTCGGAACCAGCGATGCTCGAAGTTGTCGGAGACTTTCGCACCGTCGAGGCGTCGACGCCAGCGGTGCCGACTGTGCCATGCGCGCCTTGGAATGAGATCCGAATCAGCAGCGCTACGTTTACCTATCCCGGGCGCACCGAACCCGCGCTGCGCGGAGTCTCCTTCACCCTGAAGCGCGGGCAATCGGTGGGGATTACCGGCCGATCGGGATCGGGAAAGAGTACGCTCGTTGACTTGGTCATCGGCCTGCTAACGCCGCAGGCCGGCAGCGTAGTTACCGATGGGGGCGTCCGGCTGGCGGGGGGGCGTGTTATTGAGGGCGTCGGCTACGTGCCGCAGCAACCGATCCTGCTAAACGCCTCGGTGCGCGAGAACATCGCGTTCGGTGTCGCGCCGCTGGACATCGACGACCGCGCCGTTGCCGAAGCCGCGACGCTGGCGCAAATCGACGATTTCGTGCGTGGTCTTGAGGACGGCTACCGGACGCCGCTCGGCGAACTCGGCAGTCGGCTGTCCGGCGGGCAGCGACAGCGCATCGCCGTCGCCCGCGCGCTATACCACCGTCCAGAAATTCTGGTGTTCGACGAGGCCACCTCAGCGCTCGACCTCGGGACGGAGAATGCGCTCGCGGCGGCGCTCGCTGAACTGCGCGGCAAGGTGACTCAGCTGATTATTGCGCACCGCCTAAATACCATCCGCCAATGCGACACCATCCTTCTGCTCGAGCGCGGTGCGCTCGCGGCGCAGGGCCATTTCGATGCCCTCTCGGGCGCGAGTCGGGAGTTTCAGGAGCTCGTGAGGTTGCATGAGCTCGAGTAGCCGTGTGCGTCGTACGGTACTAGCTGTCCTAGCGCTTGCCTCGGCGGTGCTCGCCGTGCTTTTTTGGCCGTTGCGTGCTGTGCGTCGCATACGCGCGTCGCGCGTGCGCTCGATTTGGACCGGTTCGCCAATAGTCACGATTCCGGTGAATGCACGCGCCGAAAGGTTGCTCGGCTGCGATGCATCATCGCTGGTGCTGCAGACTTACTACATCACTAACGCGTTTGATCGGAATTTATCGAGGTGGCGCCGGCTCCCGCTGCTCGGCGTGCTGTTGCCTTATGCGGTCTTCGTCTGGGCGTGTATTGCGGTGGACCGCCTGCATTTTTTTTGCGACCAAGGTTTGCTGCCGACGGCGCAGCGGTTACTGTTCCGAGAGATCGAGCTTCGCGTCTATCGGTTCCTCGGCATTCAAGTGTTCCTCTGGACGTACGGCGCGGATGTCCGCACCCTAGACGCAACCCGGGCGCTGGGAGAGCCGAATTGTTGCACGGACTGCAACCAAGTGGGTTTCGCCTGCATCTGCGACGATCTGCTGCAGCAGCACCAGTACCGCATGTTGTCGCGCCACGCAACCGGCGTCTTCGCGATGGGCGACATGACGCGCTACACGCCAGGAAGCCGGAACGACCTTTTCTTCTGGCCACTTGACCTTGAGGCACAGGGCGGGGCGCGCTATGCGCCCGCCTACCCGGACGGCGATCCCGGCCGGCCGTTGCGCATCGTGCACGCTCCGAACCACCGCACCTTCAAGGGCACCAGGTACCTAGAGGCGGCAGTGGCTGAGTTGCGAGCAGAAGGGGAGGAGTTGGATTTGGTGATGGTGGAAGGCGTGCCAAACGAGGAGGCGCTGCGCCTCTACCGCTCGGCCGACGTGGTGTTCGACCAATGCATGGTCGGCTTCCACGGCTACTTCGCGCTCGAGGCCATGGCGCTCGGCAAGCCGGTGATGTGCTTCATCCGGGAGCGTGCGTGGCTTCTCGACCCCGAGCGCTGCCCGATTGTCAACGTACACGTGCGCACTCTGAAGGAGGACATCCGGCGCCTGGCGCGCGCGCGCGCGGAGCTGCCTCGCCTGGGGCGGGAAGGACGGGCTTACATTGAGGAGCATTTCAGCATCGCAGCGTTCTCGCGTCGGCTCGAGCGCGCCTACCGTGAGCTCGGCATCGAGCCCGCGGCGATGACTTATGCTCGCCGCCAACCTTAGGGAGCAACCCATTAGAATCCTTGTTACCGGCGCTGGCGGCTTTGTGGGCCAGCGGCTCGCGCGGCTGCTCGCCGAGCGCGGCCAGGACGTCGTCGCGCTCGTCCATCGTCCGCCGGAAGGCGCTGTTGCCGCGCGCCTTAAGCACCCGGGCATCGTCGTAGAAGTCATGGACCTCGAGCATCCGGACTTCGCCCGCTTGCCGAGAAACGTCGGCGGCGTGATCGCCCTAGCGCAATCCCAGCACTTCCGTCACTTTCCGGAGCGCGTGCAGGAGATCTTCTCGGTCAACGTTGCCGCCCACCTTGCGCTACTCGAGTGGGCACGGACGGCTGGCGTACGCCGCCTCGTCTACGCGTCTTCCGGTGGCGTGTACGGCCCGAGCGCACGTCTTTCCGTGGCCGAGACCGAGCCGTTCGCCGTGGACTCGCCGCTCGGCTTTTACCTCGGCTCCAAGCTTTGCGCCGAGGTGATCTTCCAGAATTACCGCCATTTCTTCGATACAGCGGTGATCCTGCGCCCGTTCTTTATCTACGGCCCAGGGCAGCGGCGCGACATGCTGCTCCCGCGCCTCATCGACTCAGTGCGCACGGGACAGGCGATCAAGCTGCAGGGCCCCGACGGCCTGCGCCTGAACCCTGTCTACGTCGACGACGCGGTCGAAGGCTTCGCCGCGGCGCTCGAGGCGCCGGGCCGCCACGTTCTGAACCTCGCCGGTCCCGATGTGGTCAGCCTGCGCGCCATCGGTGGGCATATTGGCCACATCGTCGGCAAGGCGCCGAGGTTCGAAACCGCGGAGGGCGCGCCGTCGGATTACGTCGGCGACACCACGCTTGCGCGCAGCGTCATCGGCGCGCCGCGCATGGGCTTCGCCGAGGGTATCGGCAGAACCGTGAAGGAGGACCAGGGCTGACCATGACGACCAACACTGCGAAGAGCTTCTCCGACAAGTGGCACGAGAACCCGAACGCGTTCTACGAAGAGACGCTGCGCGAAGGGTCGGATACGCAGAGCTGGATCCTCAACCGCAACGGTTTTTCCCGTGCGGAGGATCTCAGGGGGTTCCTGAGCAACAAGAGAAGAATCCTGGATGCCGGCTGCGGAAACGGCCGCGTGACGATGCTGCTGCGTCGCCTCAGTGATCCTGCAGTGAGCGAAGTCGTGGGCATAGACCTCGTCGCCGCGCATATCGCGAGGGAGAACCTTGCAGCGGAGACGAACGTACGCTTTGCGCAAAAGGACCTCCTCGGCGATCTCTCCGATCTCGGAAGCTTCGACTTCATCTACTGCCAGGAGGTGCTGCACCATACCGCCGACCCGCGCCGCTCCTTCGACAACCTGTGCACGCTCCTGGCGCCGGGTGGCGAGATCGCGATCTATGTCTACAAGCAGAAGGCGCCGGTGCGGGAGTTCGTCGACGACTTCGTCCGCGACCGGATCTCGAGCCTCTCCTACGACCAGGCTCTCGAGCACTGCCGTGCCATCACCGACCTCGGCCGGGCGCTTGCCGACGCGAAGCTGGAGGTGACCGTCCCTGCCGTCCCGCTGCTCGGCATCGACGCCGGGCGTTACGACGTGCAGCGTTTCCTGTACCACTTTTTCATGAAGTGCTACTGGAACCCCGGCATGAGCTACGAGGAGAACGTCGCGGTGAACTACGACTGGTATCACCCCCAGATCGCCACGCGCCATACGTTAGAGGAAGTGAAAGGGTGGTTCTCGGAGAACGGTTTGGAGGTCGTTCAGCAGTTCGTGGACTTCTACGGCATAACCGTCCGCGGCAGGCGTGCAGGCGCCTGATGCCAAAGCGGGCGCTGCGCGTGCTGCACGCGCCAGGTCTCGCCGGAGGCAATCCGGCAAGCCTGGCGCGCGCCGAGCGCGCGTTGGGGCTGCACAGCTGGTGCCTCACCACGGAGCCGAATCCGTTCAACTACGCGGTCGACGAGCAGCTCCCCGGCCCGGGGCAGGGGCGCCTTGGCTACGAACTGCAGCGTTGGCGCCTGCTCGCGCGCGCGATGCGCGACTTCGATGTCGTGCACTTCAACTTCGGACGCACATTCCTCCCCAATTCGCTGCAGCTTGACCTGCCGCTGCTCAGGATCGCGGGCAAGCGCGTCTTCATGACCTACCAGGGAGACGACGCGCGCCAGGGCGACTATTGCCGTAAGCATTTCGAGGTTACGTTCGCGTCCCGCGTGGACGCGTCGTACTACGCGGACGACGACGCCAAGCGCCGTCGCATCGCCTGGGTCGGGCGCCACGTCGACGGCATCTTCGCGCTCAATCCCGACTTGCTCCACGTCCTGCCGCCAGGCGCGCGGTTCCTGCCCTATGCGAACGTGAATCTGGAGGCGTGGCGTCCGGGCGCGCCGCCGGACAATCCGCTGCCGGTGGTCGTGCACGCCCCCACGCACCGCGCGGTGAAGGGCTCGGAGCTGGTGATTGCCGCGGCCGAGCAGCTTCGGCGGGAGGGAGAGCGATTCGAGTTCGTCCTGGTGGAGAACAAGAGCCATGCCGACGCGCGCCGCGCGTACGAGCGGGCCGATCTCGTCGTCGACCAGCTCTTCGCCGGCTGGTATGGCGGCTTCGCGGTCGAGATGATGGCGCTCGGCAAACCGGTGCTCGCCTACTTGCGCGAGGGTGATTTGAGGTTCCTGCCCGAGGGCATGGCTGGGGACCTGCCAGTGGTCCCGGTCCGGCCGGACAACGTCAAGGACGTGCTGCGCGGGTGGCTGCGCGCGCCGCGCGAACGCCTGCGCGAGGTCGGCAGGCTTGGACGCGCCTATGTCGAGAAATGGCACGACCCGACCAAGGTTGCCGCTATTCTGAAGACAGAGTACGAAAGATCCAACTGAACAGTGGAAGTGATTCCGCAGAAACAATCAGAACTGAAAGTACAGGAACTCGCTACCCTTTGTGACGAAGAACACGGCAATCGCGAAAACAGCACCAAGTGCGGCCCCGAACAATCCCATCTGAATCGCTCGACCCAATGTTGCGTCACGCAGGTTCCAGAGAAGCCGACTCCACTCTTGAGTATTTGGTACGAACCAGATGATGATGAAGCAGATTGCCAGCCAGCCGACGAACTCCCTTAATCCAGGAACGAGTGAGAGTTCCCCGGCTTGAACTCCCGCTCCCAGCAGGAGAGGGCCAAGCTCTCTTAAGTGGGCCAAGTGATTCGGCGCGAGAACCACACCGTTCGCTCCGAACATGCCGCCAATGATGGCGTGGGCATGATGGAGGCTTTCAGCGCGGAAGAAAACCCAGGCAATGACAACGGCGAGGAAGGTCATAAGCACAAACAGCATCCGAAGCGGCAGGGACGGTGTCCAACTCGGCGGCACCAGTGCACGAAAGCCGTGATTCACGACAAGGTAGAGCCCATGGAGCGTTCCCCAGGCAACGTAGGTCCAGCCGGCCCCATGCCACAACCCTCCCAGCGCCATCACCAACATCAGATTCAGGTACCGCCGGCCTGACCCCTTGCGATTCCCGCCAAGGGGGAAGTAAAGGTAGTCGCGCAGGAACCTGCTCAACGTCATGTGCCACCGCTTCCAGAAATCGATGATGGAAGCGGCTTTGTAGGGCGAGTTGAAGTTCAACGGCAACGAGATACCGAACAGCAGGGCAAGTCCCACCGCCATATCGGAGTATCCGGAGAAGTCGAAGTAGAGCTGGAATGTGTAAGCGAGGGCGGCCACCCATGCCTCCACCAGAGTTGGCACGGTAGTCGGGTCGGAGAACACGGGGTGAACGTACTTCGCGATCCCGTCTGCGATGAGGACCTTCTTGACCAGGCCCAAGGTGAAGAACCAGAGTCCTCTTGCGATTGAATTCACGTCCGGCCGGTACGCCTCCGCGCGCTCGAACTGCGGCATCATCTCCTTGTGATGCAGGATCGGACCTGCGATCAGGTGGGGGAAGAAGGTCACGAACAGGCCATAGTGAACGGGCCTGGGTTCCGATGCATCACGCCTGAAGGTATCCACCAGAAAAGCGATCTGCGTGAAGGTGTAGAACGAGATTCCGAGGGGCAGCTCAGCCGGCACCGCGCCATCGGGCACCGAAACCCCCATGGCATCGAGCACGGAACGCGAGAGGAAGCCAAGATACTTGTAGTAGCCGAGCAGGGCCAAGTTGACCCCGATACCGAAAACCAACACCCGCTTGCGCGCGACGACGTCTCGGTCCGGCGCCGAAAGTCGTCGGCCGATGACGTAGTTGAACAGGATCGAGGCCGCGAGCAGAGGAAGGTATGCGATATTCCATGCACCGTAGAAGACCATCGAAGCGAGCATCAAGAACGCGAGCGCCGTTCGCCGCGAGGAAAGCCCGAGGACGTAGTACCCGGCTAGGCATACCGGAAGAAACAGAAACAGGAACCCGTAGGAATTGAAGAGCACGAGATTCTCAGCGTGCTGGCGGCAGGTGCCCGAGCTGCCGCAGCCTGGCGAGTAGGAAATCCGTGAAGATCTCGGCCCCATCCGGATTCATGTGTTGAGGATTGAAAACGCCGCCGGGGTAGACGAAGTGCGAGTCGTCGATGCCAACCGTACGGTGATCGCGGCCGTCGATAACGGTGATTCCTCGCTTTTCCAGCTCGGCGACACCTGCGTTGGTGGCAAGCTGTGGGCCGATGCCTTTCGCGAACTCCAGTGAAGAGTTGGGCACGCGAACGACGACAAAAACGCCGCCGGAGCGCTTCACAAGCCCCGAAATACGAGCGATCGATTCGACGCGTTCCCAGGCGGTTCTTTCGGGAGATACGTCGGAGCGCAGTAGGGTGGACACATCAAGGGTGCGGCCGAGGAGCGCAATCTGGATCGCGGCCCCATTACCCACAGCGGATGCGGGAACGCTCAGCAGATAGGGTTCGCGCAAGCGCACCGCGACGAGCACGCGGTCCAGCAGGCGTAAGAGCGCGACGCGGCCGTGCGCGGCTCCGATCAGCCGATTGATGGACTCTTCGAAGGAGATCGCCGAATCGCCGACCACGGCGGCTCTGGGTTCAAACACCTCAAAGACATGGCGGTAGTAAGAAAGATCCGGGGTGATTCCGGGAGGATAGCCGTCGAAGAGCTCCGCGTCGTTCAGGCCATACACGAACACCATCCCGGGCTGGAGCCGCAAGCCTCGCCGAAGCGACTGCTGCAGCAGATACTCTGCAATGGGCGGAATGTTGTCCCCCATCGTGTAATCCAGTAGGTGCAATCCCGGATAGCGCTGGAAGAATCGCTCTCGGCTGAAGTTCATGAACATCATCGAGCTCCCCTGGATGACGAATTCCGGGGCCTTCATCTGCCAGAGATGTATGCGGAGCAGCGGATGCTCGAGAACACCGAGAATGCGGCCGTCAGCGCGCACAACGGGAATCGAGTACTCGGCAAGCGTTTCCGGCGAGACGGGAAACGTCGAATCTCGGATAAACTCCGCATAGGGGCCGTAGAGCTTGTCCGTGATCTGGCGGCCGGTATCGGAATGGCGGGAAATTGGTGTCCCTGAGTGACCGGAGAAATCGATTATCTGGAACTTCGACGGGTCGTCGACCCGGTGCACGGTAGATTCCGGCGCTGCCCAGCGCGCAGCGACGAAGATCAAAGTGGCCGCAAGAATCCATCCAGTCACGAAGAGCCTGCTGAACGACAGATTGTGCTGAACGCTACTCATGAGCTTTGATCGATTGGAAATGTGCCACAAAGGTCAGTACCGTGCTCGATTGTCGTTCGGGTTCGAAGATCTCCGGGCTAAGCAATGATCTCGATCGGCATTAATGAGGGCATCAACAGCTCGGTCGTAGTCGCCCAGGGCGGCCGGATCCTGTTCGCTCTGCAGGAGGAACGCGTTGTAAAGATCAAGGAGTACATAGGTTTTCCGCATGGTGCGCTGGCGTTTGCATTGCGGTCGTTGAGGCTAGATCCCGCAGATGTGGATACGGTTTGCTTCTCCAATCTGCGCAGCCCCAGAACGACGAAGGAGGCGTTTCAGGCGTATTACGACGCGAGTGCCATGACGCCAATGGAACGGCTTGCGGGGGGGGATCTCGGCGGCCTGCGCGCCGTGGTTCCGGCCGGTCTGCGCCGGCTGCTGCGGCGAGGCGCCGGCGAATCCACGACGAGCGGCAATGCCGCCGTGGAGCAAAATCTCGAGCGCCATGGCCTTGGCCGAGCTGCTCGCCGCAGGACCCATCACCACCTGAACCACGCGGCGAGCGCTTATTTCGGTTGTCGGCAGAATCACGAGGATCCGCACATTGTGTTGACGCTTGACGGCGGTGGCGACGATGCCTGCGCCCACGTGTATCTGGCTCAGCGTGGCGAGTTGAGGCTGCTTTCGGCAACGCCCCTGGGCCACTCCCTGGGCAACATCTACTCGCGCGTGACCTATCACATGGGCATGACGCCCCATGAGCATGAGTACAAGCTGATGGGCCTGGCGGCGTACGCTTCGCCGGAGCACAGCCGTGGGATCGCGGACCGCTTCGCGACCATGCTTGATCTCGATCCGGTTGACGCTCTCCGCTTTCAGCGGCAGATTGCCGAGGAGACATCGGGCATTGTGCCCCGGCTGAGGCGAGAGTTTCGGCGCGCGCGTTTCGACAACCTGGCGGGGGGGCTCCAACTTTTCGCCGAGGAGCTGATGGCGCGCTGGGTGCGCGGAATCGTAGGGAAAACCGGCATCCGTAAGGTGGTGGCGGCCGGCGGGGTGTTCATGAATGTGAAGGCGAACAAGCTGATTGCGTCGCTTCCGGAACTGGAGTACTTCGACGTATTCCCGTCGTGCGGAGACGAAACGCTGCCGTTCGGCGCGGTATGGCTGGATCACGCCGGCACCACCGCTGGCAAAGGCGCGGACATCGAGTTCGATTCGATCTATCTGGGGCCGGAGGGTGATTTCGACCTCGAAAGTGCACTTGCGAAGTACGAGGGGAAGTTGAGGGTAAGCCGGCTGGACGCGCCAGAGCAGGAGACAGGGCGATTGCTTGCGGAAGGCAAGGTCGTCGCAAGGTGCAGCGGGCGGATGGAATTCGGGGCACGCGCGCTCGGGAACAGGTCGATCCTTGCGGATCCGGCAGATTATCGGATCGTCAATCGGATCAACAAGATGATAAAGCAGCGCGACTTCTGGATGCCCTTTGCGCCGGCCATGTTGGCCGAGCGGGCGAGCGAGTACGTGCACATGCCTGCCAGCCTTCCAGGGCAGCGCGGTTCGCCGTGGATGATGCACACATTCGATACAACCGACGCCCGCGAAGCGTTCGCCGCTGGAGTCCACCAGTATGATCGGACGGCTCGGGCTCAGACGGTGTCCGCCGAAACTGCTCCTGGGTTTCACGACGTCATCAAGGCGTTCGATGCAATTACCGGTAGGGGCGTGATCCTGAATACGTCTTTCAACCTTCATGGTTTCCCGATCGTGCTTGGCGCGGAGGACGCCATTCACGTCCTACTGTCCTCTGGGCTCGATCATCTGGTTGTCGGCGACAGATTGCTGCAGAAAGTGGGCAAATCTTGATTGCTTCTGCGCCGCTGAGGTGCGCCGCAGCAGCGATGGAGATCACCCCGCCCTGGCCGGTCCCGATTGCCTCCGGCGGCGGCCATTCGACGCAGCCATTCAAGGAGGTTGCAGATCCGCTCGAGGCAAATGTGGTGCTTCTGGAGCAGGGACGTGAGCGCGTGATCATCCTGCAGATCGATTGCCTTGTCGTCGGAAACGCAGTTCGCCAAGCGGTTCGGCATGCTGCGGGCAATGCCCTGCAAGATGATCAGTTGTTCCTTTGCGCGAGCCACACACATTTCGGCCCAGGCACCGATTCCGCGCAGCCGCTATTGGGTGTTGTCGATCCGGCGTACGTAGAGTGGCTCGCGGATCGCGTTGGAACGGTCATTCGCTCACTACTCACTGGTCCTGCGCGCCCAGTGAGGCTGAGGTACGGATCGGCCGATCTGCAGGGAGTCTCGATCAATCGCCGGCTGAAGCGATGGCGAATCGGGCGTACAGCCCCTTTCGTTACCCATCGCGTCATGGCGGCCCCGAATCCCGCAGGCGAGGTCGATCAACGACTGCGAGCTATCCGGTTGGATGCGCTTGACGGAGGGGAAACGGTCGCGGTGCTGTGGAGCTTCGCTTGTCACCCCGTCTGCTTTCCGTTCTCGGACCGCATATCGGCGGAGTATCCGGGTGTCGTCCGGGCCGCGCTGCGCCGGGAGTTTGGACGGTCTCCCATTGTCTTCTTTAATGGATTCGCCGGAGACGTCCGCCCGCCCGCTGTACGCAAGACAGCGGGCGCCGCGGGGCGCGTGCGTGAGGTCCTTGCAGGTGCGAGATTTGATCGCTGGAGTCTGGAAGAATGGCAGTCCTGGGCCAATGGCATCGCCCGCTCAGCGGTGAGCATAGTAGACGAGACGGATTCACGCGTCGCCGACCTTAAGGTCCGCCGTATGGAAGTGCCGCTCCGGCGGCTGGCGCCGGCGGCGACGGACGGTGCTTCGTTCAGCCTTCATCGAGTTTCTTTGGCCGCTGGTACGATGATTCTCGGGGTCTCCGCCGAGCCAGTAGCAAGCTATGTGCGGCGTGCAATTGCGGCGACCGGCGCGCGCGAGCTTCTGCCCGTGGGCTACATAGACTCGACATTCGGCTACCTCCCGGATGCAGCCGCGGCAAGAGAGGGTGGCTATGAGGGCCGCGGGGGGGAAGGATCCTACGTTGCGTTGGGCGAATTTGCACCCGATGTCGAAGACCAAGCCAGTCGGCTGTTTGCAGAAGTCGCCAAGACGGCTGCGCGCTGAGCGGGCAGCGCACGCTACATGTGCGGAATCTCCTGCCTGATCGCGGCACCAGGGCGACACGTCGATCCTCGGCGTGCGGGCTCAATGACCGATCTGGTACGTCACCGCGGTCCGGATGATGAAGGCCTCCTGGCGCTGAACGGCTCGACTCTGGCGCCACGATTGTTTCGTGTCGCTGAAGTGGGAGTATCTTGCGAGACCCGCATCCTCCTCGGCCACCGCCGCCTGTCCATCGTGGACTTGTCGGCGGCCGGGCACCAGCCGATGGGCACGCCGGACGGCAATGCGTGGATCACCTACAACGGCGAGGTCTACAACCACGTCGACCTCCGCCGGGAACTGGAAGCCCTGGGCCACGCCTTCGCGTCGCACTCCGACACCGAAGTCATCCTCGCGGCCTACCGCCAGTGGGGCATCGGTTGCCTGTCGCGTTTCAACGGCATGTTCGCCTTCGTGCTGGTCGATCGAGCGAGGAAGCGCGCCTTTGCCGTTCGCGACCGGTTCGGCGTCAAGCCGCTCTACTACCTGCGCCTGCCCGACGGCGCGCTGGCGTTCGCCTCGGAGATCAAGCAGTTCTCCGCGCTCGAGGGCTGGCGGGCACGCGTCAACGGCCAGCGCGCCTATGACTTCCTCGCCTGGGGCGCGAGCGAGCACACCGCGGAGACGCTGTTCGACGGCGTGCGCCAGCTGCGCGGCGGCGAGCTCGCGGAGGTGGACCTGGAGGGTGAACCGGAGCCGAGGATTTCGCGCTGGTACAGGCTTGAACCGGAACCCTTCCGCGGCGGCGGCGCGGAGGCGGCGGGCCGGTTGCGCGAGCTGCTGACGGATTCCGTGCGCCTGCGCCTGCGCGCCGACGTGGCGGTGGGCTCCTGCCTGTCCGGCGGCCTCGATTCGTCGTCCATCGTCTGCCTCGCCAACGGGCTGCTGCGCGAGGGCGGCGGCGCGGGCAGGCAGCGCACGTTCACGGCGCTGTCGGATGCGCCGCGCTACGACGAGCGCCGCTACGCGGACGAAGTGGTGCGCGCGACCGGGGTCGCCGCGGCGACCGTGACGCCAGCGCCCGAAGGCCTGTTCCGGGAGCTGGAGGCGATCGCCTGGCACCAGGACGAGCCCTTCGGGTCGACCAGCATCTACGCGCAGTGGGAGGTGTTCCGTCTCGCGGCGCAGGGCGGCGTGAAGGTGATGCTGGACGGACAGGGCGCCGACGAGGCGCTCGGAGGCTATCCGGTGTTCCATGGCGCCCACCTGGCGGGACTGGCGCGCGGTTTGCGCCTGGCAGCGCTGGCGCGGGAGCTGGCCGCGATGCGGCGCGTTCATGGCACGGGATTGGGCGCGAGCTTGCGCTCGCTCGCGGCCAGCGCGGCGCCGGGATGGCTGCTCCGGCGCGGCCGGCGCTGGGGCGGCGAGGATGCCGCCCCGGCGTGGCTGGACCTCGTCCGCCTGGGCGCAAGGCCGGAGCATCCCTATGCATCGCAGGGAGCGTCTCCGCGCAACTCGATGCAGGCGCTGTCGCGCTTCCACCTGCTCGAGTCCAGCCTGCCGATGCTGCTGCACCTGGAGGACCGCAACTCGATGGCCCACGGCATCGAGGCGCGGGTGCCGTTCCTGGACTACCGCGTGGTCGAGTTCGCGCTCGGCCTGCCCGACGAGCAGAGGATCTCCGGCGGCGTCACGAAGCGCGTGCTGCGCGAGGCGATGCGCGGGGTGCTGCCCGAGGCGGTCCGGGCGCGGACCGACAAGCTCGGCTTCCAGATGGCTGAAGACGAATGGATGGCCTCGCACGCGGGGCTGTTCCGCGCCGCGCTCGCGCGGGCCGTCGAAGCGGGGGACGGTATCATTCGCCCCATCGCCATGAACGTCCTCGACGACATGCTTTCAGGCCGCATGCGGTTCTCCTCGCTGGCCTGGCGCATGATCTCGTTCGGCGCCTGGATGCGGCGCCATGGCGTGCGGGCGGCCTAGCGTGGACTGGGTGAGCGAAGCGCCCTTCCTGCGCCCGGACGCGGCGCCGGGATTCCAGAACGTGCCGGGCACCCGCTTCCTGCTCCAGCGCGGCGGCGCGAACCTCGCCGGCGTGCTGGGCGAGGGCGCCGCCTCGGACTGGCGCGAGAAGCAGGCGGCGTTCATCAAGTGGACGCGCGATCCGGTCATGTTCAACGAGGCGGACGTGACCCAGAACAAGGCCCTCTATCGCCGCTACTTCGAGGACGTGCGCGGCCTGCTGGCGGGGCGCGTGCTCGACATCGGCGGGGGCTGGGGGCTGTTCCGCAAGTACTGGCGCGCCGAGGGCGACGCCTGCTTCACGGTGCACGATCCTGGGGCCGAGCGCTTCACGGTGCCGCCGCCGGAGACCTTGCAGCGTCATTACGGCGACGGACTCGCCAAGCCCGCCTGGTTCGTGGAAGGCTTCGGCGAGCAGCTTCCCTACCAGGATGCCTCCTACGACCTGGTGATGATCGCCTCGGCGCTCGATCACTGCGCCGAACCGGCCCGGGTGCTCGCCGAGGCGCGCCGCGTGCTGCGGCCCGGCGGCGGACTGCTGCTCATCCAGGGCTTCGACCACGAGCCGGGCGAGCCCAGGCCCGCGGGGCGCAGCTTCCTCGAGCGCCTCGGCAGGTTACTCGCGGACCCGCGCCGGCTGCATCGCGCCATCCGCCAGCGCCTGTTCCACCGCGGCGAGCCGCACATGCACCATTTCACGCGCGATTCGCTGCGCAGGCTGGTCGAGGCGAACGGCTTTTCGGGCTATGGCGAGACGGTGATCAGCGAGCGCTTCGGCGTGCTCGGCATCGAGGCGCGCAAGGCGGCCCGGGGTTGACCAAGGTCCTCTCGGTGGTCGGGGCACGGCCGCAGTTCGTGAAGGCGGCCGCGGTGTCGTCCGTGCTCAGGGCGGCGCCGGGCTTCCGCGAGGTGCTGGTGCACACGGGCCAGCATTACGACGACAACATGTCGGAGGTGTTCTTCCGCGAACTGGCGATCCCGCGGGCGGAGATCAACCTGGGCATCGGATCCGGGCCGCACGGCGAGCAGACCGGGCGCATGCTGGGGGCGCTGGAGGGCGCGATCCTCGCGGAGAAGCCCGACTGGGTGATGGTCTACGGCGACACCAACTCGACGCTCGCGGGCGCGCTCGCGGCCGCGAAGCTCCGGGTACCGGTCGCGCATGTCGAGGCCGGGCTGCGCTCGTTCAACCGGGCGATGCCCGAGGAAACCAACCGCGTCGTGGCGGACCATGTCGCCGACCTGCTGTTGGCGCCGACCGCGGCGGCGGTCGCGAACCTGGAGCGGGAGGGTTTGGGGGCCGCCGGGGGCGCGAGGATCCTGCGGACCGGCGACGTCATGTACGACGCGACGCTGCGGTTCGCGCGGCTTGCGCAGGAACGGAGCCGGATACTCGCCGAACTCGCGCTCGACCCGGGCGCCTATCTGCTCGCCACCGTGCATCGCGCCGAGAACACCGACGACCCCGCCCGCCTGCGGGCGATCTTTGAGGGTCTCGCGGCGGTATCGGCCACGCTGCCCGTGGTCCTGCCGCTGCACCCGCGCACGCGCAAGATGCTCGCCGGTGCCGGCTTTCGCGCGCCGGCCGCCTTGCGTCTCGTCGAGCCGGTCGGCTACCTCGACATGCTGGAGCTCGAGCGCCGGGCGCGGCTCGTGGCCACCGACTCCGGAGGCGTGCAGAAGGAGGCGTACTTCCACCGCGTGCCCTGCGTCACGCTGCGCGCCGAGACCGAGTGGGTCGAGCTGGTGGCGGCGGGCTGGAATCGGCTGCTGCCGCCGGATTCGGCCGGTGCGGTGGCAGGGGGCATCGCCGCGGCCCTGGCGCAGCAGCCGCCGGACTGGCAGCCGCTTTACGGCGATGGCCGCGCGGCGCAGGCCATCGTCGCCGCCCTGGGCGGCCGCTAGCGCTTGCGTATCCTCATCATCGCGCACGATTTCCCGCCGCTCAACTCGAGCGCGTCGCGGCGCCCCTACAGCTGGGCCCGTGCCTGGTCCGCGCGCGGCCACGATGTCCAGGTCCTCACGACCGTGAAGTATGCGACCGACGGGCGCGCCGACCTCGCGCTCGACTGCGCCGGTTTTGCGGTGCACGCCGTGCCGTACCTGCCATTTGCACGACCGCTGGCGACGGCGACGGCGGACGGCGCGGGCGGCCCGCGTTCGGCGCTGTTCGAGCTGGTCCGGCGCGCCACGCGGCGCTTGCGCCTGGGCCTGGGCGTGTACACCCAGACGACCATGTTGGCCTGGCGGTCGCTGCGGCGCGCCGCGCTGCGCCTGCACGCGCAGCGCCCGTTCGACTTCGTCATCAGCACTTCAGGGCCCGAGGTCTGCACCTTCGTGGCCCACGGCTTCGCCGCGCGGACCGGCACCCCATGGATCGCCGACTACCGCGACGTCTGGTTCGACGAGTTCGCGGTGCGCCGCTTCGCCTTCACCACCTGGTCCGTGGGACGGATGAACACCCGCATGCTGCGCCGGGCCGCCGCCGTGTCGACGATCTCGGAAGGGCTGGTGGGCTACCTGCGGCGGGTGACCGACCGCCCGGTCTGGCTGAGCTACAACGGCTACATGGAGGACCTCGCGCCGGCGCCCGCGCCGGCGATGCGCGCCGATGGCCCGCTGCGGCTCGTCTACACCGGCAATTTCTACCCGCAGAAGCGCGATCCCGAGGTGCTGCTCGCGGCCCTGGCCGCGCATCCGGAGTTGCGGCAGCGCCTGTGCCTGGACGTCTACGGCCCGGCCGAGGATTGGGTGCGCGCCCGCGTGGCGGCGCACGGGGTGGAGGACGTGGTGCGCCTGCATGGCATGGTTTCCTACCGCGAAAGCCTTGCCGCGCAGGCGGCGGCGGACGCACTGCTCTTCGTCGACTGGATGGATCGCCGCGCCGAAGGAGTGCTCACGGGCAAGCTGTTCGAGTACCTGGCGAGCGGCAGGCCGATCCTCTGCATCGGCGAGCGGGCGGACACCGAGGCGGCGCGCATCCTGCGGGAGTGCGGCGCGGGGCCGATCGCCACCGACCCGGCGTCCCTCGGCATGGCTCTGGAGGCCCTCGTTCGCGGCGACCACGGCACCGGCGCGGACCTGGCGAAAGTGGCGCGCTTCTCGCGCCGGGCCCAGGCCGAGGCGCTGCTGGCGCGCATCGAGGCGCTACTCGCGGGCGCGCGGTAGCATAGGCTCCGACCATGGCCATGCCGTCGCTGCTGCGCAACTGGGTGCTCGCCTTTCTCGTGCCGCGCCCGCTCGTGGGCCTCGCCTACCTGCCGCGTTACCTGCGGCACTGGCGCGAGTACGCCGCGCGCGCCGGCGCTGCGGCGCCGCGGGTCGCCGATTCCCATCCCTGCCTCGGCGACTGGACCCCGGCGACGCCGTTCGATGCGCATTACCTTTACCAGGGCGCATGGCTTGCGCGCCGCGTCGCCGCGTGCAGGCCCGCGCGGCACGTGGACGTCGGCTCGAGCCTGTTGACGCTCTCGGTGCTGAGCGCGACCACCGAGACGCTGCACCTGGACTACCGGCCGCCCGCGCTGCAGCTCACGGGCCTGCAGGCACGCGCGGGCGACCTGCTGCATCTGCCCTTCGGCGATGCGAGCCTAGACTCGCTCTCCTGCCTGCACGTCATCGAGCATGTCGGACTGGGGCGCTATGGCGACCCGATCGACCCGGATGGCAGCGGCAAGGCCGCAGCGGAGCTTGCGCGGGTGCTCGCGCCCCGCGGCCGGCTTTACCTGTCGGCGCCGGTCGGTCGGGAGCGCGTCTGCTTCAATGCGCACCGGGTGTTCGCGCCAGAAGGGCTGGCCAGCCTGTTCGCGCCCTTGCGCCTGGAGGCGTTCGCCCTCGTGGACGACGCGGGCGCATACCGCGACCCGGCGCGACTCGAGGATGCGCGCGGCCTCGCGTACGGCTGCGGCCTGTTCGAGTTCAGCCGGGCGGCCTGAGCATGGGCCGTGCGCTGCGGGTACTGCGCGAGCGGCTGCGGGGCGTTCCGGTCGCGGCCTGGCTGTATCACCGCATGCGCGAGGCACTGCGGCCGCTCGGTGCGCCCCTGGCGCCGACGCCGTGGGGCTTTCGCATGGCGGGGCACCGCCAGATGCAATCGGGCGGTTTCGAGCCCGAGGAGGTCGCACTGGTGCAGGCGTTGCTGCGCGAACGCGACGTGCTGGTCGATGTCGGCGCCAACGTCGGCCTGTACACCTGCCTCGCGCGCAGCCTGGGGCGCCGCGCGCTCGCGATCGAGCCGCTGCCGTCCAACCTGCGCCTGCTGCGCGCGAACCTTGCCGCGAACGGCTGGGGCGACACCGAGATCGCCGAAGTCGGCCTGGCGCACGCCCCGGGCAGCGCGGAGCTGTTCGGCACCGACACCGGCGCCTCGCTCCTGCCCGGCTGGGCGAGCCTGCCGCGGCGCACGCTGCTCAAGCACACGATCCGCCTCGACACGCTGGATGCGCTGCTCGAGGGGCGCTTCGCCGGCGAGCGCCTGCTCGTCAAGGTGGACATCGAGGGCGCCGAGTACGGCATGCTGCGCGGCGCGGTGCGCACGCTGGAGCGCGATCCCGCGCCGGCGTGGCTGGTGGAGATCTGCCTTGCCGAGAACTTTCCCGGCGGCCGCAACCCGGATTACGCCGCCACCTTCGAGGCGTTCTTCTCGCGCGGCTACGCCGCGCGCACGGCGAATTCCGCCGCCCGGCCGGTGACGCGCGAGGACGTCACGCGCTGGGCCGCGCGGGGAACGTCCGAGTCCGGCTCCTACAACTACATGTTCACGCGGTGAGGATCCTCTGCGCCTTCGGGCGCCATGCCTACGGCGACCCCGCGCGCGGCGAGGGCTACGAGCACGCGAACTTCCTGCCCGCGCTGCGCGCGCTCGGCCACGAGGTGGAGCTGTTCGACTCCTTCGACCGTACGGCGCACGCGGATTTCGCGGCGCTGAACCGGGCCTTCCTCGGGCGCGTCGAGGCCTTCCGCCCGCAGATCGTGTTCTGCGTGCTGATGCACTATGAGCTCTGGAGCGAGACGCTGCAGGCCGCGCGCGGCTGCGCCGCGGTGATCAACTGGGGCACGGACGACTCCTGGAAGTTCGCGCAGTTCACGCGCCACGTCGCGCCGCACGTGGACCTGTACGTCACCACCTACCCCTCGGCGCTGCAGGCCGCCCGCGAAGCAGGCCTCTCGAACGTGGTCCTGAGCGCATGGGCAGCGAACGCGGCGGCCCTGGCCGAGCCGCTGCCGGCGGCGGATTGCCGGCACCCGGTGAGTTTCGTCGGCGCGGCCTACGGCAACCGGCGTCGCTGGATCGAGGCGTTGCGCGCGCGCGGTATCGAGGTCGCATGCCGCGGCCACGGCTGGCCGGGCGGCGCGGTGTCGGGAACCGAAGCGGCGCGCATGGTGCGCGAGTCGGTGATCAGCCTCAACTTTGCCGATTCGGGCCTGCATTGGAGCGGCCTGCGCCCGTACCGCAGCCGACAGGTCAAGGCGCGGACCTTCGAGGTGCCGGGCGGCGGCGGCTTCCTGATGACCGAGGACGCGCCCGGCCTTGACCGCTACTACGTTCCCGGGGAGGAGGTGGCGCTGTTCCGATCGCCGGACCACGCCGCGCAGGAGATCCGGCGCTATCTCGCGCAGCCGGCGCTGCGCGACCGGATCGCGCGCGCCGGGCATGCGCGCACGGTTCGCGAGCATACTTACGAGCGGCGTTTCGCCCCCCTGATCGACCAGGCGGCCGGCGTCGCCCGAGCGCGCGCGTGCCCCGACTGGCTTGCCGACCGCGCGGCGTTCGAGCGGCTCGCGGCCGCGCACGCGGCGGGCGGCGGTCTGCGAGCGGCGCGGGTGCTGCTCAGCGCGTCGGCACGATTGCTGTTCGGGCCTCGCCGTGGCGCGCGCGCGGCGCGGCGCCTCGTATACGAGATCTCCTGGCGTCTCGCCGGCGCGCATACCTACTCTCATCGCGGCTGGCCGGGCCGCATGTTCTACCGGGAAAGCTGAGTGCCGGCGCCGCTCGTCAGCGTGGCGATGGTGATGCGGGACGCGCAGCGCACGCTCGGGCATGCGCTCGCCTCGGTCTTCGGGCAGACGCTGCGGGAGTGGGAGCTGATCCTGGTGGACGACGGTTCGCGCGACGGCAGCCTTGCCCTGGCGCGCCGGTTTGCCGATCCGCGCATGCGCGTGCTCGCCGATGGCGCGCGCAAGGGGCTCGCCGCGCGCCTCAACGAGGCGGTGGCCGCGGCGCGAGGGGAGCTGATTGCGCGCATGGACGCGGACGACGTCTGCTACCCGGATCGCTTCGAGCGACAGGCGGCATTCCTCGCCGCGCATCCGGAGGTGGATCTTGCCGGCACGGCGATGGTGGTGTTCGCGGGGCCGGGGGAGCCACAGGGCCGCTACACCGTTGAGACCACGCATGAGCGGATCTGCGCCTCGCCCTGGGCGGGCTTCCGGCTGCCGCACCCGACCTGGATGGGGCGCGCCGCCTGGTTCCGGCGCAACGCCTACGATCCGTCGGCCTTGAAGGCGCAGGACCAGGGCGTGCTCCTGCGGGCGTACCGCGCGAGCCGCTTTGCCGCGCTCGCCGACCCGCTCCTTGGCTACCGGCAGGACGCGATCGGCCTACGAAAATCGCTCGCCGCGCGCTACCACTTCTCGCGCGCGCTGCTGGCGCACGCGCCGCGGCACGCCGCGCAGGGCGTCGCCGGCCAGATCGCCAAGGCCGCCTACGAGGCGGCGGCGATCGCGAGCGGCCTGGAACGCCGTCTCCTGCGTCATCGTGCGCGGCCGCTGCCGGCGCGCGAGGCGGCGCGCTGGCGCGAGGTCTGGCTCGAGGTCGCGCGGGAGGCGCAGCGCCGATGTGCGGGATAACGGGACTGTGGCGCCCGCAGGGCGGGAGCGCGGCTGCGCTGGAGGCGCAGGCGCGCGCGATGGCGGACGCGCTCGCGCACCGCGGTCCCGACGACGCAGGCACCTGGTCCGATGCCGCGGCCGGCCTCGCGCTGGGCCATCGCCGGCTGTCGATCCTGGATGTGTCCGCATCGGGCCATCAGCCGATGCTGTCCGCCGATGGACGTTATGTCCTCTGCTACAACGGCGAGGCCTACAACTTCGCCGGCCTGCGCGCGCGCCTCGAGGGCGAAGCAGCGGCGCCCGCCTGGCGCGGACGGTCGGACACCGAGGTGCTGCTCGCCGCGTTCTCGGCCTGGGGCATCGAGGCGACGCTCGCGCGCATCTCGGGCATGTTTGCGCTCGCGCTGTGGGACCGGGACCAGCGCGTGCTTCACCTCGCGCGCGACCGCATCGGTGAGAAGCCGCTCTACTACGGCTGGGCGGGCAGTACGCTCGTCTTCGGCTCGGAGCTGAAAGCCCTGCGCGCCTGCGAGGGTTTCGATGCGCGCATCGACCGGCAGTCCCTCGCGTTGTACGCGCGCTACGCCTACGTTCCTGCGCCGCGCTCGATCTACGAAGGCGTGTACAAGCTGCCCGCGGGCGCCTGGCTGAGCGTCCATGCATCGGCGTGCGCGCGCCGCGAGGTACCCGAGCCGCGCGCGTACTGGAGGCTCGGCGCGGAGATCGAGCGCGGCCGGGCGGAGCCCTTCGAGGGCGGCGACGAGGAAGCGGCGGCGATGCTGGAGGCGACGCTTGCCCGCGCCGTGGGGCGCCAGATGGTGTCGGATGTTCCTCTGGGTGCCTTCCTGTCCGGCGGCATCGATTCGTCGACGGTTGTCGCGCTGATGCAGGCTCAGAGCGATCGACCGGTCCGCACCTTCACCATCGGATTCCGTGAGGCGCAGTACGACGAGGCCCGGCATGCTGCCGCGGTGGCGCGGCACCTCGGCACCGACCATACCGAGCTCACCGTCACGGCGCGCGAGGCGATGGACGTCATCCCGCTGCTGCCGTGCATGTACGACGAGCCGTTCGCCGATTCCTCGCAGATCCCGACCTACCTCGTGTCGCGCCTTGCGCGCAGCCGCGTCACGGTCAGCCTGTCGGGCGACGGTGGCGACGAGCTGTTCTGCGGCTACCCGCGCTATTCCTGGGCGCGGCGCATCTGGCGGCGGATCGGCTGGCTGCCCGCGCCGGCGCGCCGTGCCGGGGCGGAAGCCATCAAGCTGGTGCCCGCAAGCGCCTGGGACCGCGCGCTGGGCGCCGCGCGGCCGCTGCTGCCCGAAGTGCTGCGCCAGCCGGCCATTGGCGACAAGCTGCACAAGCTGGCGCGCGTGATGGACGTGCGCGATCAGGACGATCTGTACGAGCTGCTCACGGTCTACTGGCAGCGACCCAATCCGGTGCTCGGCGTGCCCGAGCCCGCTGGAGCGGCAGTACGCGCCACGTTGCCCGCGGGCCTCTGCCTGGAGGAGCGCATGATGGGCCTGGACACGCTCACCTACCTGCCGGACGACATCCTCGCCAAGGTGGACCGGGCCGCGATGGCGGTGAGCCTGGAGACCCGCGTGCCGCTGCTCGACCCGGAGGTCGTGGCCTTCGCCTGGCGGCTGCCGGTGGGGATGCGCGTGCGCGGCGGCGAAAGCAAGTGGCTGCTGCGCCGGGTGCTCGAGCGCCATGTTCCGCGCCAGCTGATCGAGCGACCGAAGATGGGATTCGGCATGCCGTTGGAGGACTGGTTGCGCGGGCCCCTGCGCGATTGGGCGGAGCCCCTGCTGGGTGAAGCGCGCCTCGCCCGCGAAGGCTG
Organism: uncultured Bordetella sp.; assembly: GCA_964564865.1. Classification (GTDB taxonomy): domain Bacteria; phylum Pseudomonadota; class Gammaproteobacteria; order Burkholderiales; family SG8-39; genus RBG-16-66-20. The sequence continues at coordinate 53,046 of CAZMDA010000024.1, forward strand.
GTTTGATCCGGCGCCGGTGCGCCGCGCCTGGCGGGAGCACCTCTCCGGCAGCCGTAACTGGCAGCACCTGCTCTGGGTCGTGCTCATGTTCCAGGCTTGGCTGGAACGGGAGGGCGGGCCCGGGTGAGGCGCCGGTCCGGTTGGCGCTTCCTTCTCGCGGGGTTGCTGTTCGCCGTCACGGCGCTTCTCGTCGTCGCCTGGCACGCCGCCCGCTGGCTGAACGTTCCCGACCCGCCCGCGAAGGCCGACGTCATCGTCGTGCTCGCCGGTCGTTACGAGCGCGCGATGCACGCGGCGGACCTCTACCGCCAGGGCCTCGCGCCGCGGGTGGCGCTGAGCGAGGCGGTGCCGGACCCGTCGGCCGCCCGGCTGGAGGCGCTCGGCATCCGGCTGGCGTCGCCGCTGGAGGTGCAGCGGCGGATCCTCGCCGCCAAGGGCGTGCCGGAGTCCGCGATCGAAGTGCTGCCCGGACAGTCGCTCAGCACAGCCGACGAGGCGGAGCGGATCGCGGCGCGCTACGGCAAGGCCGGCGCGCGCGTGCTGGTGGTCACCTCGCCCTCGCACGTTCGCCGCGCGCGGATGATCCTCGCCGATGCGCTGGAGGGTCGGGGCGCGGCGCTCGCCGTCTGCGCGACGCCGGAGGCGTTCCCCGACGCCTGGTGGCGCTCGCAGGACGCGGCGCGCGAGGTGCTGCTGGAATGGGCGAAGATCGCGTTCTGGCT
>CAZMDA010000025.1:0-1759 GCA_964564865.1 uncultured Bordetella sp.
GAGTGCGCCTTGCGCACCTGCGAGGGCAGGCTCCAGGCGGCCTCGACGGTGATCTCGGGGTCGTAGCCGAGCACGTTCATGCCGAGGCGGATCGCGGCGTCGGCCACCAGGCTGCCGATCTTGCCCAGGCCCACGATGCCCAGGGTGTGGCCGGGCAGCTCGACGCCCGCATAGGCCTTCTTGCCGCCCTCGACCTGCTTCTCGAGGTCCTTCGCGTTGCGGTCGAGCCGGCTGACGAAATCGAGCGCCGGCGCGAGGTTGCGCGCCGCGATCAGCATCCCCGCCACCACCAGCTCCTTCACCGCGTTGGCGTTGGCGCCGGGGGCGTTGAACACCGGCACGCCCAGCTTCGACAGCGCCGGGATCGGGATGTTGTTGGTGCCGGCGCCGGCGCGCGCCACCGCCTTCAGGTTGGCGTCGAACGCCATGCCGTGCATGTCGGCCGAGCGCACCAGGATCACGTCCGGGGACTTCGACTCCTTCACCACGCTGAAGCGCTCCGCCGGCAGGCGCTTCAGGCCCACCTGCGCGATCGGGTTCAGCACCAGCACCTCGAGCTTGCCTGCGCGCTTAGCCATGCTGCTTCTCGAACTCCTTCATGTACTCGACCAGCGCGCGCACGCCCTCGATGGGCATGGCGTTGTAGATCGAGGCCCGCATCCCGCCCACCGAGCGGTGGCCCTTCAGCTGCACCATGCCGCGCGCCTCCGCCCCCTTGAGGAAGGCGTCGTCCAGCTTGGCATCGGCCAGCGTGAACGGCACGTTCATGCGCGAGCGGTCCGCCTTTGCCACTGGGTTGCGGTAGAACGCGCCGGCGTCGATGAAATCGTAGAGGAGTTTCGCCTTGGCGACGTTGCGCCGCTCCATCTCGGCCAGCCCGCCCTGGGTCTTGATCCACTTGAACACCAGGCCGGCGATGTACATGGCGTACGTGGCCGGCGTGTTGAGCATGGAGTCGGCCAGCGCCTGCTGCTTGTAGTCCATCACCGAAGGCGTGCCCTTGGCGGCCTTGCCGATGAGGTCGTCGCGCACGATGACGATGGTGAGGCCCGCCGGGCCGATGTTCTTCTGCGCGCCGGCGTAGATCAGGCCGAACTTCGAGACCTCCAGCGGGCGCGACAGGATGTGCGACGAGGCGTCCGCCACCAGGGTCAGGCCCTTCGCCTCCGGAATCGCGTGGTACTCGACGCCGCCGATGGTTTCGTTGGAGCAGTAGTGGACGTACGCGGCCTCGGGCCTGAGGTTCCAGTCCATCGGCGCATACGTGAAGGCCTTGTCCTCGGCGGAAGCGGCAATGTGGATGTCGCCGTAGGCCTGCGCTTCCTTGACCGCCTTCTTCGACCATTCACCGGTGACCACGTAGTCGGCCTTGCCCTTGCCCGCCATCAGGTTCATCGGGATCTGGGCGAACTGCAGCGTCGCCCCGCCCTGCAGGAACAGCACCTTGTAGTTCGACGGCACGGCCAGCAGCTCGCGCAGGTCCTTCTCGGCCTCGGCGGCGATGGAGATGAACTCCTTGCCGCGGTGGCTCATCTCCATCACGCACATGCCCGAGCCGTGCCAGTCGAGCATCTCATCGGCGGCGCGCGACAGGACTTCCTCCGGGAGCGCCGCCGGACCGGCGCTGAAATTGAAGATTCGCATGGCGTTTCCGTCCCGCGTCAGTGCAAGGTCGGCGCCGGGGGCGCCTCCGCGTCGGCTGCCGGGTCGGGAGCCTCGTCCCCGCCGCCGTTGCCGTTGCCGCCATTGCCGTTGCCGT
>CAZMDA010000025.1:1859-51004 GCA_964564865.1 uncultured Bordetella sp.
GGGTCGGGAGCCTCGTCCCCGCCGCCGTTGCCGTTGCCGCCATTGCCGTTGCCGTCGACCTCGTCGCGCTCCACGATGCGCTCCACGCCGGCCAGTTTCTCGCCCTCGCCCAGGGCGATCAGCGTCACGCCCTGGGTCGAGCGCCCCATCTCGCGGATCTGCGTCACCGCGGTGCGGATCAGGACGCCGCCGGTGGAGATCAGCATCACCTCGTCGTTGTCGTCGACCAGCACCGCGCCCACCAGGGCGCCGTTGCGTTCGCTGGCCTGGATCGCGATCATGCCCAGGCCGCCGCGGCCGTGCTTGGTGTACTCGGCGATCGCGGTGCGCTTGCCGTAGCCGTTCTCGGTGGCGGTGAGCACGGACTGCTTCTCGTCCTTCGCCGCCAGCATGCTGACCACGCGCTCCCGGCCGCCCTCGGGCAGGCGCATGCCGCGCACGCCGGTGGCCTGGCGCCCCATCGGCCGCACGTCCTCCTCGTGGAAGCGGATCGCCTTGCCTTCCGAGGAGAACAGCATGACGTCGGTGTTGCCGTCGGTGAGCGCGGCGCCCACCAGGTAGTCGCCCTCGTCGAGGTTCACGGCGATGATCCCGGAGGGGCGCGGGCGCGAGAAGTCGGCGAGCGGGGTCTTCTTCACCGTGCCCTGCGCGGTGGCCATGAACACGAAGTGGTTCTCGTCGAACTCCTTCACCGGCACCACCGCGGTCACCTTCTCGCCCTCCTCCAGCGGGAACATGTTCACCATCGGCTTGCCGCGCGCGGTGCTGCCGCCCTGCGGCACCTCGAACACCTTCAGCCAGTACAGGCGCCCCCGGTTGGAGAAGCACAGCAGGTAGTCGTGCGAATGCGCCACGAACAGGCGCTCGATGAAGTCGTCGTCCTTGGTGGTGGCCGCGGTGCGGCCGCGCCCGCCCCGGCGCTGCGCCCGGTAGTCCGCGAGCGGCTGCGACTTGACGTAGCCGCCGTGCGAGAAGGTCACCACCATGTCCTGCGGCGCGATCAGGTCCTCGAGCGAGATGTCCTCGGCCACCGTGACGATCTCGCTCCGCCGCTTGTCGCCGAACTCCTCGCGCACCGCCTTCAGCTCGGCGGCGATGATCGCGGTGATGCGCGCCGGCTTGTCCAGGATGTCGAGCAGGTCCGCGATCGCGGCCATCACCTCGCGGTACTCGTCGCGGATCTTGTCCTGCTCCAGCCCGGTGAGGCGCTGCAGCCGCAGCTCGAGGATCGCCTGCGCCTGCTCCGGCGACAGCCGGTAGCCGTCGTCCCGCAGGCCATACTCGGCGGCCAGGCCGTCGGGGCGGAACGCCGTGGCCCCGGCCCCGGAGACGCGCGCCAGCATTTCGCGCACCAGCTCCGACCCCCAGGCGCGGCCGAGCAGCGCCTGCTTGGCCTCCGCCGGCGAGGGCGCGCGCTTGATGAGCTCGATCACCTCGTCCACGTTGGACAGCGCCACCGCCAGGCCCTCGAGGATGTGGCCGCGCTCGCGCGCCTTCTTCAGCTCGAACGCCGTGCGCCGCGTCACCACCTCGCGGCGGTGGCCGACGAAGGCCTCGATCATTTCCTTGAGGTTGAGCAGCCGCGGCTGGCTGTCCACCAGCGCCACCATGTTCATGCCGAAGCTGTCCTGCAGCTGCGTCTGCTTGAACAGGTTGTTGAGCACCACCTCGGGCAGCTCGCCGCGCTTCAGCTCGATCACGACGCGGATGCCCTCCTTGTCGGACTCGTCGCGGATGTCCGAGATGCCCTCGATCTTCTTCTCGGTGACCAGCTCGGCGATGCGCTCCAGCAGCGCCTTCTTGTTCACCTGGTAGGGCAGCTCGTCGACCACGATCTGGTTCCGGTCGGCCTTGCCGGGCATCTCCTCGAAGTGCGTGCGCGCGCGCATCACCACGCGGCCGCGGCCGGTGCGGTAGCCCTCGTGCACGCCCGCGATGCCGTAGATGATCCCGGCGGTGGGGAAGTCCGGCGCCGGCATCAGCTTGATCAGCTCCTCGATGGCGCAGGCGGGGTTCTCCAGCAGCAGCAGGCAGGCGTCCACCACCTCGCCCAGGTTGTGCGGCGGGATGTTGGTGGCCATGCCGACCGCGATTCCGGAGGAGCCGTTGATCAGCAGGTTCGGGATCCGCGCCGGCAGGATCAGGGGCTCGCGCTCCGAGCCGTCGTAGTTGGGGCCGAAGTCCACCGTCTCGCGGTCGATGTCGGCCAGCAGCTCGTGGCCGATCTTCGCCATCCGGATCTCGGTGTAGCGCATCGCCGCGGCGTTGTCGCCGTCCACCGAGCCGAAGTTGCCCTGGCCGTCCACCAGCATGTAGCGCAGCGAGAAGTCCTGCGCCATGCGCACGATGGTGTCGTAGACCGCGGTGTCGCCGTGCGGGTGGTACTTGCCGATGACGTCGCCGACGATGCGCGCCGACTTCTTGTAGGCGCGGTTCCAGTCGTTCGACAGCTCGTGCATCGCGTACAGCACGCGCCGGTGCACCGGCTTCAGGCCGTCGCGCACGTCGGGCAGCGCGCGCCCGACGATCACGCTCATGGCGTAGTCGAGGTACGACCGGCGCATCTCCTCTTCGAGGCTGACCGGGAGCGTTTCCTTGGCGAAGGCTTCCATTGCGGCTCTTTTTCTAGGGTGGCGGGCGGCGGCCGTTGCGGCGGGAATCGGGCTGGCGCGTGCTGCGTTTTCCGAGGCCGGATTTTACCATGCGGGTCGCGCTTTTCCCCTCGCAATCCGGGGCCGCCGCGGCGCCGCGTGCTCTATACTGCTTTCCATTTCGGCGGCATGACGCAGAAACTCCTCATCAGCGCGCGCTGGGTGGTTCCGGTGGAGCCCGACGGCGCGGTGCTCGCCGGCCACGCGGTGGCGGTGCGCGACGGCCGCATCGAGGCGGTGCTGCCGCGCGCCGAGGCCGAGGCGCGCTTCGCGGACTATGCGCGCGAGGACCTGCCCGACCATGCCCTGATCCCGGGGCTGGTCAACGCCCACACCCACGCCGCGATGTCGCTCATGCGCGGCCTGGCCGACGACCTGCCGCTGATGCGCTGGCTGCAGGAGCACGTCTGGCCCGCGGAGGCGAAGCACGTCTCGCCGCAGTTCGTGAAGGACGGCACGCTGCTCGCCTGCGCCGAGATGCTGCGCGGCGGGATCACCTGCTTCAACGACATGTACTTCTTCCCGGAGGCCGCGCTCGAGGCGGCGCAGCTCTCCGGCATGCGCGCCGCGCTGGGCATGATCGTGATCGAGTTCCCGTCGGCCTACGCCTCGGACCCGGACGACTACCTCGCCAAGGGCCTCGCGCTGCGCGACCGCTGGCGCGAGCATCCGCTGCTGTCGTTCTGCCTCGCGCCCCACGCGCCCTACACGGTGTCGGACGAAACCTTCCGCAAGCTGGCGACGCTCGCCGGCGAGATCGAGGTCCCGGTCCACGTCCACCTGCACGAGACCGCCGGCGAGATCGCGCAGTCGCTGGCGCAGCACGGCGTGCGGCCGCTGGAGCGGCTGCGGCGCCTGGGCCTTGCCGGGCCGGGCCTGATCGCGGTGCACGCGGTGCACCTGGAGGACGAGGAGATCGCGCTGCTCGCGCGCCATGGCGCCTCGGTGGCGCACTGCCCGAGCTCGAACCTGAAGCTCGCCAGCGGCTTCGCGCCGGTGGCGAAGCTGGCGCGGGCGGGCGTCGGCCTCGCCCTGGGCACCGACGGCGCCGCGAGCAACAACCGACTCGACCTGATGGAGGAGATGCGCCTCGCGGCGCTGCTCGCCAAGGCCGCGGCGCAGGACGCCGAGGCCTTGCCCGCGCGCGCCGCGCTGCGCGCCGCGACCCTGGGCGGCGCCGCGGCGCTGGGCCTGGACGCGCGCATCGGCTCCATCGTCCCGGGCAAGGAGGCGGACCTTGCCGCCGTGAGGCTGAGCGGGACGCCGGAACTGGATCCCTGCTACGACCCGGTCTCGCAGCTCGTCTATGTGGCGGGGCGGCAACACGTGAGCCACGCCTGGGTCGCCGGTCGCTGCCTGCTGCGGGAGGGCATCCTGCAAAATGAGGCGCTCGCGGACTTGGACACTCGCACCAAGTTGTGGCAGAATGTCCTCAGGGAATGCCCATAGCCTTGAATAGTAAAAAGAAATCGGACATTTTCACCATATTCCAGAGAAGCCGAAAGGGAAACGCATGAACAACAAACTTTGGACCTCGCTGCTGGCCGCCGCCGGTGTGATGCTTTCCGGCGCGTCCTTCAACGCCACGGCGCAGGGCTACTGGACCGGCCCGGCGAACTCCGTATGGAAAAACTCCGTCGGCCAGTGCTGGCGCGCCGGCTACTGGACGCCCGCGATGGCGACCGCCGAATGCGATCCCGACCTGGTTCCGAAGCCCGCGGCCAAGCCCACGCCCCCGCCGCCCCCGCCGCCCCCGGTGAAGCCGGCGCCCAAGCCCGAGGCCAAGCCCGCGGCCAAGCCCCAGCCCGTCGCCGCCAAGGTGACGCTCGCCGCCGACGTGCTGTTCGACTTCGACAAGGCGGTGCTGAAGGCCGACGGCAAGTCCAAGCTCGACGACCTCGCCGCCAAGGTGAAGGACATCAACCTGGAAGTGGTGATCGCGATCGGCCACACGGACTCGATCGGCTCGGACGCCTACAACCAGAAGCTGTCGGTGCGTCGCGCCGAGTCGGTCAAGGCCTACCTGGTGTCCAAGGGCGTGGAGCCGAACCGGATCTACACCGAGGGCAAGGGCGAGAAGCAGCCCGTCGCCAGCAACAAGACCAAGGACGGCCGCCAGAAGAACCGCCGGGTCGAGATCGAGATCATCGGGACGCGCAAGAACTAAGCGCCCCCGGTCCTCGCGAAAAGCCCCGCTCCGGCGGGGCTTTTTGTTTCTGGAGGCCCGCTCGACCACGCTGACAATGCCGACCATGCAGGCCAACGCCGATCCCGCCGAGCTCGCCAAGTTCAGCGCGCTCGCGCACCGCTGGTGGGACCCGCAAGGCGAGTTCCGGCCGCTGCACGAGATCAACCCGCTGCGCCTGGCCTGGATCGACGGCCTGTGCGCCCTGCCCGGCAAGGCGGTCGTGGACGTCGGCTGCGGCGGTGGCATCCTCGCCGAGGCCATGGCGCGCCTGGGCGCCCGGGTCACCGGCATCGACCTCGCCGAGAAGCCGCTCAAGGTCGCGCAACTGCACCTGCTGGAGAGCGGGCTGGAGGTGGAATACCTGTCCGCCTCCGCCGAGGACCTCGCCGCGCAACGCCCCGGCACCTACGATGTCGTCACCTGCATGGAGCTGCTGGAGCACGTCCCGGATCCGGCCAGCACGGTCGCGGCCTGCGCCCGGCTCGCGAAGCCGGGCGGGCGGGTGGTGTTCTCCACCATCAACCGCAACCCCAAGGCCTACCTGTTCGCGGTGATCGGCGCCGAGTACGTGCTCAAGCTGCTGCCGAAAGGCACCCACGATTACGCGCGCTTCGTGAAGCCCTCGGAGCTGGCGCGCTGGTGCCGGGAGGCCGGACTGCGCACCCTCGGGCTGAAGGGCATGACCTACAACCCGGTCACGAAGGCCTACCGCCTGGGAGAGGACTGCGACGTGAATTACCTGGTGTGCTGCGCCAAGGATGGTTAGCACCGTCCTGTTCGACTTCGACGGCACCCTCGCCGACACCGCGGCGGACCTGTCGCGCGCGCTCAACCGCGTGCGCGCGGAGCGCGGCCTGGAAGAGGTGCCGCTGGCGCAACTGCGCGGCCACGCCTCCGCCGGCGCGCGCGGCCTGCTCGGCGCCGGCATGGGCGTGCTGCCCGAGCACGAAGAGTTCCAGCCGCTGCGCGAGGCGTTCCTGAAGCATTACGCCGCGAACATCTGCGTCGACACGCGCCTGTTCCCCGGCGTGGAGGCGCTCCTGGCCGAGATCGAGGCGCGCGGCCTGCGCTGGGGCATCGTCACCAACAAGTCCACCAGCCTGACGCGGCTGGTGGTGCAGGAACTGGGCCTCGCCGGGCGCGCCGCCTGCGTGGTCTGCGGCGACACCACGCCGCACCTGAAGCCGCATCCGGCCTCGCTGCTGCACGCCGCCGGCGAACTGCGGGTCGCGGCCTCCGAGTGCGTCTACCTCGGCGACGACCTGCGCGACATCCAGGCCGCGCGCGCCGCCGGCATGCGCCCGGTGGCGGTGGCCTGGGGCTACGGCGAGAACCTCGACTCGTGGAACGCCGAGGCCATCCTCGAGCGCCCGGAGGACTTGATTTCCCGGCTCTGACGCCCCATATGGGATAATGCACGTGAAGCATCGAATTCGGGGGTGACCTGGTTTCGACGCAGGTGTTGAAGCAGCACAGGGCATGCCGAGGCGCAGTTACCTCGTAAATCCATCTGCAAACACTACAAACGCCAACGACGAGCGTTTCGCTCTCGCCGCCTAATACCGGCGAGACGCTGCACTGATCTGCTGATGGGTCAGGCCTCCTAAAAGAGGTGCAGCGTCATCTTCATCAGCCCCTCTCCGGGATGTGGCCGCTTCGCCCCGGGGATCCGTCGAAGCGGCTAGCCGATGACCAGCCTGCCGGTTGGCGGGTCCGAGGCGAAGCTCAAACAACCAGGCTAAGCATGTAGTCCTGACTGTGGAAGGCTTGCGGACGCGGGTTCGACTCCCGCCACCTCCACCATTTATTGATTTTCTTCGGACGTAAACTGCGCGCTTCGCCTGACCGCTACTGGCATGATGGGGAAGGATTTCTACGGCAAGCCGTAGAAGTATTCCGGCGCAATCGATCTCGTACAGGAGGACGGCGCCTGGAAAATCAGCGGCGTGACCTAGGGCAAGCGAACGCTGCCCTGACCAGCGAATGTAATTGCCCCGCGATTGTATAACCGCGGCACCTTGTTGCCTGGCGGGGCTCCTCGGGCCGGTTAATGTAACCGATCGGTTACATCGTGCTTGAACCGGCAGCCGCGAGCCGGCCAGGATGGTAGGGTCAGAACCTCCTAGGAAGAACAGTAATAATCCCAGAACTACAAATAGTTAGGGCAGTTAACGCACCGATTTCTCCCTCGGCAGGCAATCAAGGTAAGTGCAGTACCAACTCGAAGCGAGATAGGTCTTGAACGAGTACGCTCTATCCTAGGTTAATGCCCTTGAGGAGCGCATGGCACTAGAACCTGTTCGCCGTACTACCTACTATCGCCGAGCTCAATTCAGCGACTCCGTCACTCATACGCTCCAACAGCTACTAAGCAACGCGTTACACACGCAGAAGAAAATCAGCGATCGTCAGGAATCCCTCGACCCTCAGGCGCGCTCCCTAAGAGTTATAAGCTCCCATGAATCCAGCAGCAGCTTCATCTGCGGTCGCCTGACGTTTTGGGAGCGAGGCGCATATCAAGCCGTCATGGACGACGATCCCAATGCAACCACGTTGGCGCTTGACGCTCTTGAGCCACCGAAAAAAGCGGGCAAGCAACAACAGTTCATTCCAGGCATTCTCTACTTTGCCGTTCACAAGAATCACGTCGCGCTCGTGCAAAGCTCTGCATTGCGAGCGACGGCGTTGGAGTCTCATTTTCTGTGGCTTCTTCGCTCTCGACTGCGATTGCTAACGTCCGAACAGGGTATGGTGCTAGTTGATGAACCCACCAAAGCAACGAGGGAACGCATTCGCAAATCGCACGTACGCAGCGTAATGGTTGGTCGCCCTTTGATGGATGAGCACCCCGCGACTGGAGAAGGTCGCCGGAAAACCAGTCGTTTTAAGATTACTGACGACACGGTTGAATGGTTAGAAGGATTTCTCGGCAAGCAGGCTTTCGACAAATTAGGGCTTGAAGACAAGGTTTTCGACAGCAATCTAGAGGTATGGCTTGAGATTCGATACCCCAAGCATCAGCGTTCCAAGCCCGCTGCAGCAATGAAACTGCTCGATGATCTCGGCATCGCACTTCGAGATATTGACGAGGATCAGGCTCGCCTTAAGCTCGAAGACGGTAGCATCGTTCACGGCAAGGAACTCAAGATCATGAGCCACGTCGAAACATCTGTGACCAAGGGCTTGCTGGACGAAGCTGCCCTCTACGAAGGAATGCGTAAGTGGGTGCGAAATCTTGTCCAAACGGGTCAAGTCGATCCCGACTAGCGTGCTTGTGCTAACACGCCTCCTAATCCTCGTCGCGTCACCGCTATTGTTTTACGTGGCGTATGAGCTTTGGCCTCAGTTGGCAAGCAAGGAAACGGTGTGGTCCGTTGCAGGGATCTTCGCCGTGATCTGGGGCGGCGTGCTTTGGATCTTCAGCAAGCTCGCGGATGTTTCAAGAGTGGAAGGGTTGGCCGGACGTGAGCGAGAGCGACTAGACGAGGCAACCGGTCAGGTTTCGTGGCGGCTTTGGTGGATCGCGTTTGTTGTAGCCCTCGCTTCAGGGGTTCTTACTTTCCTTGCAGTGTTACATGCGGCCGTTTCACCCGTTACGTTGGTGGTCGGAACTGGCATTCTCTGCGGCGTCGGTGCGTCATATCTCGTTCTCGTTCCGTTCTGGTACCGCGAGCTCGATCGGTTTATAGCGCGTGTACGTGCGCGTGAAGAACGTCGCAAGGTTCTTGAACGCGCAATGCATGACCTTCCTGATTCAGCTTAGAGCTAGGAAATTGAATGTACGAAGCGCTTTACGCAAGAATAGACACCTTGTTTTCCAAAGTGACGCCCAGTTACGCCGGTCATGAGAGCGAAGTTCTTGTGCTGGTTCATGATTGTCGTCAAGCAATAGAACAACAGCTAGGAAAGCTTGGGCCGTGGGAAGCGAAGGAGCTCGCCTTTGCGGAAATGGCAGTGAAGGGACAGTGTTGGTTGAAGCTCGCTCTTCACTGCGCCGAGAAGGCGTTGGACGTATCGCTACTCCCCATTGACGAGTACCAAGCAGGCTACAACTACACTCGCAAACCTGGTTAGACGAGCGAGTATGTACGTTGTGCTCGCCGGGGCTACCGGCCTCGTGGGCCGGGAGATTCTGCGAGGCCTCCTTGCCGACTCATCCGTGTCCGCGGTCCACGTACTCAGCCGGCGCGAGCCCGCAACCAGCCATCCGAAACTCACGGCGCATGTTGTTGACTTCCGCTCGCTCCCTGCCTTGCCGCCAGTTGACGAGGTATACCTTGCGTTGGGTACAACGATCAAGGTGGCGGGTAGCCAAGAAGCCTTCCGGGCGGTGGACTTCGACGCCAACCTCGCCGTCGCCAGGGCGGCGCTCGCCGCGGGAGCAAAGCGCGCAGGGCTAGTGAGCGCCATCGGCGCCAGCGGGAATTCGGGGACGTTCTACAGCCGCGTGAAGGGCGAACTGGAGGATGCACTCGCCGCCCTTGCTTTCGACGGCCTCGTCATCGCCCGCCCTTCTATCCTCGCCGGCGATCGCGAATCCCTCGGCCAACCGTGTAGACCAGGCGAAGCTTTGACCCTCGCCATGAGCCGCCTTCTCGGCCCACTGGTTCCGCGAGACTACCGCCCCGTCTCTGCAGCCGCTGTCGCAAACGCGCTGCTCACTAGCGTTCGAACCGCACGCGGGCACACAGTGATCCTCTCCCGAGAGATGCAGCCGTAGCACCTGCCACTCGATCGCTTCCTCAGCTATGCTTTACGTGAAACAAAGACCAAAGGTTTGACCGCCCCTACAGGCATGCGGCTGGATACCAAGTGGGGACTTTCCGGCCATAGTCCGCCAGAGGAAGAATAGACGAACCGTCTGGAACGCGAATGCCTACATTGAATTGGATCGGCAAAGAAGCCGTCGTCAAGCACCACAAGGAAGTGCCCTTCCGCCTGCTGGAGCCGGTGCCCGAGTTGTCCTGCGGCGACAGCGGCAGCGGCAACCTCATCGTGCAGGGCGACAACCTGCATGCGCTCAAGGCCCTGCTGCCCCGCTACGCCGGGCAGGTGAAGTGCATCTACATCGACCCGCCCTACAACACCGGCAACGAGGGCTGGGTCTACAACGACAATGTCAATAGTCCTGAGATTCGCAAGTGGCTGGGCGAAGTGGTCGGCAAGGAAGATGAGACATTGGACCGGCACGACCGCTGGCTGTGCATGATGTACCCGCGATTGGTTTTGCTGAAGCAGTTTCTGCGTGACGATGGAGTGATTCTGATCTCACTTGATGATGTCGAGTCGGGCCACCTTCGACTACTGATGGATGAGATTTTTGGTCAAAGCAATCGCATCGCCACGATTGTATGGAACACGAGAAATACCGACAACCGAATTAAATCCCGACTTTCGCCCGATCATGAATATATTTTCGTCTACGGAAAATCTTCGGGAACCTCAATTGAAGGTCGAAAAATCGACAGATCTGATTTTGCCAATCCAGACGATGATCCACGTGGACCATATGTTACGGACCCATTGAAAGGGAAAGCAACTGCGACCGAACGCCCGAATCTCCATAGCTATAGCTTTGTGCAACCCGTGACCGGGAGAGTTTGGGAACCAGATCCGGCGAAGGGCTGGATCACGGACGAGGATGGCTACAAAGAGCTTTTGAAGGAGAATCGAATATGGTGGCCAACTTCCAAGAAAGGTTGGCCGCGGAAGAAGCGCTATTTGACAGAAACGCAGGAGCGAATGCCCGCGTCCTCCTTCTGGAGCGAGTTTAAAACCCAGTCTGGAGCTCGCGAGCTAGATGAAATTCTCGATAAACGTGTATTCGCATTTCCTAAGCCCATCGAGTTAGTTCACAGAATAATCTCGTACTGTGCGCCCTCTGACTCGATTGTGCTCGACAGCTTTGCGGGGAGCGGTACCACCGGCCATGCAGTGCTGAAGGCGAATGCCGCCGACGGCGGGGCACGGCGTTTCATCCTCGTTGAGATGGACGCGAAGATAGCCAACGAAGTGACTGCCGAACGGTTGCGCCGCGTTGGCAGGGGCTACACAAACGAGAACGGTGAACCTGTCCCAGGACTCGGCGGCGGATTCCAGTACTGCCGATTGTCAAAAGAGCCACTTTTCAACGCCAATGGCCAGATCCGCAGCGACGTAAGCTTCCACCAGCTTGCAGAGTTTGTCTGGTTCGCCGAGACCGGCTTGGGCCTGTCGCCAGAAAAGCAAACCAAAGCGGCCAGTCCCCTGCTCGGTGTGCACGAAGGCCGCGCAATCTACTTGCTCTACAACGGCATCCTCATGGACCGCTCCGTCGCTGGCGGCAACGTGCTTACCGGCCCGGTGTTCGACTTGCTGCCAAAATTCGCTGGCCCGAAAGTAATCTACGCCGCGGCAAACCGCATGGGTGGACGTGCTACGCGAGAAGGCGTCATCTTCAAGCAAACTCCTTACGCGCTGGAGGTGTAAGCCATGAACACGTTCACGGCAAAGACCTACCAGCAGCAGCTGCTCGACAGCATCGTGGCTTACTTTAAGGCTTGCCACGAACTGCCTTCTCCTTCGATTGCCTTCACCGCTACGACCGAGCGGCTGTGGGGCCGTGGCATCCCGTATAGCCCGTTGTCGGGATTCCCCGCAGACATGCCGTATTTCTGTCTGCGTGTCCCCACTGGCGGCGGAAAGACCTGGATGGCCGCGAAAAGCCTTGCGCTGGTCAACACGCACCTTCTACGTACAGAGCACAGCGTGGTTCTGTGGCTTGTGCCGAGCAAGCCGATACGCGATCAGACGCTGCGCGCCTTGCGCGACCGACTTCGCCCGTATCACACAGCACTGCGCGAAGCTGGCCCGACAACGGTAATGGATCTGGACGAGGCCAAGAGCGTAACTCGCGCCACATTGGACACCTCCAACACCATCATCGTAGCTACTCGACAGGCGTTTCAGGTGGAGGAAGAGGAATCCCGCAAGGCGTACCAGTCCAGCGGCGCCTTAATGCATCACTTCGACAACCTTTCGCCAAGCCAGCGCGACGAGCTGTTGAGCGAGGGCGAAGGCGCCGAGCGCACCATTCCCTATTCACTCGCCAACGTATTGCGCCTACGCCGCCCGTTCGTGGTGGTGGATGAGGCGCACAACAGCCGTACCGAGCTTGCGTTCGACATGCTGGCGCGCTTTCGTCCCAGCGGTGTGATGGAACTGACCGCCACTCCCGACGTAGAACGCACGCCGAGCAATGTGCTACACAGCGTCTCCGCGGCCGAGTTGAAGGCGGAGGAGATGATCAAGTTGCCGGTAGTCCTGGAAACTGAACCGAACTGGCAGCAATGCCTGGCCGACGCTATCGGCCGACGCGATGCATTGCACAAGCTGGCCGATGAGGAATCCCGCGCAGGTAGCCCCTACCTTCGACCGATCGTATTGATTCAGTCGGAACCGCGCCGCGCTGGAGTAGATACGCTCGACTTCGAGCGGGTGCGCAACGAGCTGGTTACCAACCATGCGATCCCGGCTGGCGAGATCGTTGTCGCCACGGGCGAAGAGAAGGGACTGGAACAAATCGACGCCAGTTACAAGCTGGGCATTGCAGACCCGGAGTGCCCTGTGAAATTCGTCATCACCCAGAAGGCACTGGCCGAAGGCTGGGACTGCCCCTTCGCCTACATCCTCGTGAGCATGGCCTCGTTGTCATCTGCCACGGCTGTGGAACAGCTGCTCGGCCGTGTTTTGCGTCAACCCGGCGCCAGCCATCGGCAGGCAGCACCGCTGAATCGGTCCTATGCCTTTGTAGTGTCGCGCAATTTTGCCGAAACGGCAGGTGCGCTCCGTGATCGACTGGTGGCCGGCGCTGGATTCGAGCGTCGCGAAGTGGCCGAGTTCGTCACAGCTGCAAAGACTGATCAAGCGCGGCTTGACTTGGAGGGACACGCGGGTCGGGTCGTCGTTCGGCCGGTGGCGATAACTCTATCCGAGAAGCCAGACCTCAAAAGCGTCCCCAAACAGGTACGCGACAAGGTGAGTTGGGACGCCAAACTGAACACGCTCACCATCAGCGCGCCGCTGACCGAGGGCGAAGCTGAAGTGCTGAAAGCATCGGTCACCAGCGACTCGGCCGCCGCCGCCATTCTCGAGGCCGCCGAAATCAGCCGCACCACAGCCATCGAGTTCTTCCAGACCCCTGCCGAACTAGGCGTGCGCTTTCGCGTACCGCAACTCGCCTTGCGCATTCAGGGCAAGCTCCAATTGTTCGACGACCCGGAGTTGCTAGATTATCCGTGGGAACTCTCAACTTACGATGCAAAGCCAACCGGTGAGGAGTTGACCGCGCTCGGCGCTGGGCTCAAGGTTTCCGAGGGTGGCGAGATCGATGTCGAAGGCGAAACTGGACGGGTTATCTCGCGTTTCCTGCCAGATCTGCAGCGGGATTTGGGGCTGGTCTATCGACCTGAGAATTGGGATGAGGTACGACTTGCCGCCTGGCTGTGCCGGAACCTGCCGGAGGCATCGCTCACTCACTCAAGCAAACAGGCCTTCGTCACCGGATGGTTGACCGAGCTGCTACGGTTGGATGGCTTCACCCTGGCGCGTACCAACTTGCAGAAGTTCATGATCCGGAATCTACTCGAAGGCCGGATACGGGACTTGCGCCGAGCGGCAGTGGGTAAGGCGTTTCAGCAATCGTTGTTTGGCGACGATGCGACCGCCCGCGTTGCGGTCAGCGACGAGTACACGTTCGAGTTCCATGCGCAGGCGTACTCTCCAAGTCGGGATTACGACGGTCGATTTGGTCATTTCGATTTCCGCAAGCACTTCTATGGCCGCATGGGCGATTTCGACAGCAAGGACGAGTTCGAGTGCGCCTGCTGGCTGGATATGCAGGCCCAGAAAGGACGAATCGAATTCTGGGTGAGGAACCTCGTTCGACGCGAAGGTAGCTCGTACTTTCTCCAAAAGGCCGATGGCCGCTTCTACCCGGACTTTCTTTGCCGACTACCGGATACTGCGGACAAGCCTGGCGCCACCCTGGCCGTCGAGTACAAGGGCGCTGATCGCTGGGCTGCCGCGGAGGACGACCGACGGATCGGCGGACTATGGGCAAACTTGTCTGACGGGCGCTGTCGATTCGTGATGGTGAAGGACAAGCAGTGGGACTTGATCGAAGAGCATCTAAACTAATCGTGTAGAAGCGCGCACACCATCTCGCCCACTGTGAAGGCGACTTAAGGCGCCGTCTTCATATACGCGACCAATGTTTCTGGGTTGCGGAGAAGAGGCTTGCGGATACGGATTCAACTTCCACCTTTTCTACTACTATCCGCGCTATGCTCCCGCACTAAGGAGGATCCATGACCAAGAAGAAGTGCACCGCGATCGGCGCAGCAATCGTCGCAGTCCTTTTCTCCGCGCAGATCCACGCGCAGGCCTACCCCACGCAACCGGTGAAGATCCTGGTGGGCTTCCCGCCGGGCGGCACCACCGACGTCATCGGCCGCCTGACGGCGCAGGAACTGAGCGCCCAGACCGGCAAGTCCTTCCTGGTCGAGAACCGTCCCGGCGCGAGCGGCTCGATCGCGGCCGGCGCGGTAGCCAAGTCCGCGCCCGACGGGCACACGCTGATCATGGTGCCCAGCACCTACGGCACGGCAAGCGCGCTCTACGCCAACCTGCCCTACAGCGAAAGCGAGCTCGCGCCCGTGGGGCTGATCGGCAGCACGCCGTACGTGTTCGTGCTGCACCCGTCCATCGCTGCCAACAGCTTCTCCGACCTGATCAAGCTGCTCAAGCAGAACCCCGGCAAGTACGAGTTCGCCTCCTCCAGCCCGGGCACCGCGCAGCACCTGGCGGGCGAGCTGGTGAAGCGCATGGCCGGCGTGGACATGCTGCACGTGCCCTACAAGGGCAGCGGCGCCCTGCTGCCCGACCTGCTCTCGGGCCGCGTGCCGATGATGTTCGAGAACGTGGCCATCATGACGCCGCACATCCGCCAGGGAAAGCTGAAGGCGCTGGCCATCTCCAGTTCGAAGCGCTCGGCGCTGCTGCCGGGGGTGCCGACGGTGGCCGAGACCGGCCAGGGGCTGGAAGGCTTCGAGGTGCTGGGCTGGTTCGCGCTCATGGCGCCGGCGAAGACCCCGCCCGCGGTCCTCAACCTGCTCAACGCGGAGCTCAACAAGATGATCGCCAAGCCCGCGATCGTCACCCGCTTCCAGGAACTGGGCGCCGAGCCCATGGGCGGCACGGCGGAGGCCGCGGCGGCCTACATCAGGGCCGAGCAGGACAAGTGGGGCAAGGTGATCCGCGAGGCGGGGATCAAGGCGAACTAGTCGTGCAGCGCTGACACCGCTTTCCGGTCCACCTTGGCGGCGCCTTCGGGCGCCGCCTTCATTTGCGCCATCGCCTTCTCCGGATCGAGGTACCGGCCGTAGTAGTCGCCCATGCCCGAGG
The DNA here is from genome assembly GCA_964564865.1 of uncultured Bordetella sp. GTDB lineage: Bacteria > Pseudomonadota > Gammaproteobacteria > Burkholderiales > SG8-39 > RBG-16-66-20. The sequence continues at coordinate 17,142 of CAZMDA010000025.1, forward strand.
TGCGGATCATGTGGCGGATCTCGTTCGGGTCGTAGTCGCCCACCGCCAGGTGCACCAGGCAGCGGTTGTCCCACATCACGAGGTCCCCGATGCTCCAGTAGTGCCGGTAGACGTGGCGCGGCTGCACCGAATGCTCGCAGAGGAACTTCACGATCGGCCGGCTCTCCTCCTCGGACAGGCCGAGGAAGTTGCGCACCCGTTCGTTGACGTACAGCGCCTTGCGGCCCGACTCCGGGTGCAGGCGCACCGCCGGGTGCACCACCGGCGGGTTCAGGCGCCGGAACTCGTTCGCCACCTCCGGGCCGCGCTGGTCCAGGCCCGCCACCAGGCTGATGTCGTGCACCGCCTCCAGTCCGTCCAGGAACTCGCGCATCTTGGGCGACAGGCGCTCGTAGGCGAGGTACATGTTGGCGAACATGGTGTCGCCGCCCACCGAGGGCTTCTCCAGGCAGTACACCGCGGTGCCCTTGGCCGGGCGCGTGGTGTAGGACAGGTCGGTGTGCCAGTTCTGCCCGGCGTTGTAGGTCGGGAAGACCTTGCCGTCCTTCTTCTTGTTGCTGAGGAGGAAGACCTCCTTGTTGTCCGGATGACGGTTGAAGGGCTGCGAGGAGAAATCGTCCAGCTCGCCGAAGTGGCGCGTGAACGCCACCAGGGAATCCGGGTCCAGCTTCTGCTCCGGGAAGACGAGCACCAGGTGCTCCAGCCAGGCCTTGCGCAGGGCCTCGAGGGTGTCGGCCGGGACGGGCTTGGACAGATCGACGCCGGTCACGCGCGCGCCGCAGGCGTGGCCCACGCGCTGGATGGTCAGGTTCGGCATGCTCGGGCACCTCCGTCTTGGTTCGGATCAGTATAGCGCCGCGAGGGGGGTATTCTTGGCGCATGCCGAGGGCTGTTTCATTCGAAGACCACCTCGCCCGTGAGATCGCGGCCAGCGAGCGGCTGCGGATGGGGGCCCTGGCCGCGCTGCTCGGGGCCCTGCTCGTCGTCATCGCGGTGCTGTTCGAGCTGTACCAGTCCGACTACCAGCGCCATTTCGCCAGCCCGCGGGGCTTCTACGCGTCCTTCATCGTCATCCTCTGCCTGATCGCCTATGAACTGGTGGTGCGCCATGTCGTCGGCCGCCGCGCGGGCGAAGGCAAGCCGATCCCGGAGGCGCTGCGCTACGTCAACGCCTTCGTCGAGACCAGCGTCCCGACGCTGCTCATGATCCTGATCGCGCGCCACGCCAACCCGGCGTTCGTGGTGCAGGGCGCGGCGGTGCTGATCTACGGCGTGTTCATCGTGCTCTCGACCATGCGCCTGGACTTCCGATTGTCGGTTTTCACCGGCGCGGTGGCGGCCGTGGAGTACGTGGCGCTGTGCTGGCACTACGCCGGCGCCGGCGGCGCCGCGTTCGTCGGCACGCCGCTGGAATCGCCGCCCTTCTACCTCGCCAAGGGCGCCATGCTGCTGCTGGCCGGCCTCGCCGCCGGCTTCGTCGCCCACCAGCTCAAGCGCCGGGTCGGCAACGCCTTCCGCGCACAGGAGGAACGCGAGCGAATCCTGGGCACCTTCGGCCAGCAGGTGTCGCCGGAGATCGTCGAGGCACTGCTGAAGGGCGGCGCCGGCCCCGAGAGCCGGCGCGCATTCGTCTGCGTCATGTTCATGGACATCCGCGGCTTCACGCCGATGGTGGAGAGCAAGACTCCCGAGGAAATCGTCGCGATCCAGAACGCGGTGTTCGGCGCCGCGATCGAGGTGGTGAACCGGCACCGCGGCGTCATCAACCAGTTCCTCGGCGACGGCTTCATGGCGAGCTTCGGCGCGCCGCTGGCGACCGGCGCGGAATGCCGGGACGCCATCGCCGCGGCGCGCGAACTGGTGGCGCGGGTCGCGGCCCTCGGCGCAGCCGGGACCATCCCACCCACCCGCATCGGCATCGGCCTGCACTGCGGCGAAGCGGTCACCGGCAACGTCGGCTCGGCGCTGCGCAAGCAGTACTCCATCACCGGCAACGTCGTCATCCTCGCCGCGCGCATCGAGCAACTCACCAAGGAGCACGACGCGCAGGTGCTGGCCTCCGCCGAGGTGCTCGCGGCGGCGGGCGAGACCGGCGGCACGGCGCTGGGGCCGGTGCCGGTGAAGGGGCGCAACGAGCCGATCGCGCTCTACCGGCTCGCTTGACGGGACCAATGTAACCGATCGGTTACATCCGCCCCGCCCCCTGCCCCGCTATTCCAGCAGCGCGCGCCGCACCATGGCGTGGATGCCCTTGTTGCCGTCCACCAGCTGCGTCACGTGCAGGTCGCAGGCAAGGCTGCAGAACACGTAGGCCTCGGACCGCGTCCAGCCTTTCATCGCCACCAGCCACGACATCATTTCCCGCAGCGCCTGCTTGGCGGCGTCGTCCAGGTCCTCGTTCATGCCGAGCGCGATGTAGTGCGTCGGCGTGATGGCGCGCGGCATGGACAGGGTCATCCCCTTGTGCAGCACCATCTCGAAGGTGCCGCGCAGGCAGGTCTCCAGCGCCGTGAGGCAGACCTCGCCGTCGCCCTGCACCGCGTGGCCGTCGCCGCAGGAGAAGTTGCCGCCGGGCACGAACACCGGCAGGAAGAGCGAGGTCCCCGGCACGTACTCCTTGCAGTCCACGTTGCCGCCGTACTCGCGCGGCTCGACCGAAGAGACGCGCCCGTACTCCGGCCGCGGCGCGGTGGCCATGATGCCGAAGAAGGGCTGCAACGGGATGGTCGGCCCCCAGGACAAGGTCGCGGTCATGGCCTTGCGGTCGAGCGCAATGACCCGCTTCTCGAAATGGGGAAAGTCCTCCGGCAGCGTCCCGCGCAGCGGGCGGATGACGTTCCAGCCCCAGTCCGCCGTCAGTTCCAGCGCCTTGATCCGCACCTCGATGGCGTCGCCGGGCATGGCGCCGCGCACCGCGACCGGGCCGGTGAGGATGTGCGGGCCCAGTTGCGGCTTCAGCCTGGTGACGATCTCCCGGTGCGCGGCCGTGAACGGCGCATCCGGCGCGATGTCCGGAATGCCCGAGACGGTGTCGATGACCACGGTGTCGCCGGAGTCGATCGCCAGCCGCGCCGGCAGTTGCGCGTCGAAGTAGCCCCAGTGGACGGTTTCGATATTCGAGTCGAGCCGATGAGTCGTTGCCATGGGGAGTCCGCTGGAGTAGAAATGAAGCCATGAAGATAACAGCCTTGTTCCTCTCCGGCGCCCTCGCGATCGCATCCGTCCCGGCCTTCGCGCAGGCCTTCCCCAACAAGCCGGTGCGCTGGGTCGTGCCCTTCGCCGCCGGCGGCCCCGCCGACGTGATCGCCCGCCTGGTGGCGCCCAAGATGGCCGAGCGCCTCGGCCAGCCGGTGCTGGTCGACAACCGCGCCGGCGCCAACAGCAACATCGGCCACAAGGCGGTCGCCGAGGCCGCGCCCGACGGCTACACCATGCTCTACGTGGTGCCGAACATCGTCACCAACCCGTCGCTGTTCGCGAACATGGTGGACCCGCTGAAGGAGCTGGCGCCGCTCGCGCGCATGACGACGCAGTCCTACGTGCTGGTGGCGAACAACAACTTCGAGCCCCGGACGGTGGCCGACATCATCGCCGCGGCGAAGGCGAAGCCCGGCAGCGTCTCCTGCGCCTCCGGCGGCGGCCTGATGACCTTCGGCTGCGAGTGGATGCGCACCATGACCAAGGCCGACATCACCCACGTGCAGTACAAGGGCAACGCGCCGGCCCTCACCGACCTGATGGGCGGGCAGGTGAACATCCTGTTCGACCTCTACAACACCTCGCTGCCGCAACTGCGCGCCGGCAAGATCCGCGGCGTGGCCTCCACCGGCCCGCAGCGCGGCGCGCCGCTGCCCGAGCTGCCGGCGGTCACCGAGACCCTGCCGGGCCTGGTGCTGGTGGGCTGGCATGGCGCCATGCTGCCCCCGGGCGTGCCGCGGCCGATCGTGGAGCGCCTGAACCGCGCCCTCGGCGAGGCGATGGCCGACCCTGCGGTCGCGAAGCGCATCACCGACGGCTACAGCGAAGTGGCGCACTCCACGCCCGAGGCCTTCGGCGAGATCCTGAAGCAGGATTTCGACAAGTACGCCCGCATCGTCAAGGAAGCCGGCATCAAGCCGCAGCAGTAGGGGCGCCGATGGTGGCCGACCTCGTCCTCCGGGGCGGCACCCTGTTGACGATGGCGAACGGCGGCGGCACCGCGCTCGCCGTTGCCGGCGGCCGCATCGCGGCCATCGGCGCCGACCGCGAGGTGTCCACGCTTGCCGGCCCCGGCACCAGGGTCATCGAGCTCGATGGCCGGACCGTCATGCCCGGCCTCACCGACGGCCATGCGCACCTTGACCGGGAGGCGCTGAAGGGCCTGCTGCCTTCGGTCTCCGGCTGCCGCTCCATCCGCGAACTGGTGGAACGCCTGCGCGCCCTCGCCGCCGCGACGCCACCCGGGCGGTGGATCGTCACCATGCCCCTGGGCGAGCCGCCGGAGTACCGCTGGTCGGAGGCGATGTTCGAGGAAGGGCGCCTGCCCACGCGCGAGGACCTGGACCGCGCCTCGACGCGGCATCCGATCCTCATCCGCTGCGCCTGGGGCTACTGGTCCATGCAGCTGCCGCTGCTGTCGGTCGCGAACTCGGCCGCGCTCGCGCTGGCCGGCATCCGCAAGGGCGGCGCCAGTCCCTCGCCCCTGGTCACCATCGACACCGACGCCGCCGGCGAGCCCACCGGCCTGGTCCGCGACCATGCCTACCAGCCGATCGCCGAGTTCACGCTGTTCCGCGCCGCGCCGCATTTCACCGCGGACGACCGCATGCGGACGCTCGCCGAATCGATGCGGCTGTACAACGCCGCCGGCACCACCGCGGTGTTCGAGGGCCACGGCGTGTCGTCAGAGGTCGTGGACGCGTACCGGAGCGTGCGCGCGCAGAACCGCCAGACGGTGCGTGCGCGGCTCTCCTTCAGCCCGGGCTGGAGCGGCGCGAGCCAGTGCGACGTCCGCGATTGGATCGGCGAGCAGGGCGATGAATGGCTGCAGCTCGGGGGCTTTTTCGCCGAGGTGGACGCGAACCCGGAGGCGAGCCGGCTGCGCGCGCAGTGCGCGCCGGTCACCGGCTGGGCCGGCTTCAACTACGACGCCGGCCTGCCGCGCGACCGGCTGGTCGAGGTGCTGCGGGCCGCGGCGCGCGAGCGCATCCGCGTCTGCGCCATCCAGGCGCCGATGCTGGAGCTGTTCGCCGAGGCCGCGCGGGAGGCGCCGATCCACGACCTTGCCTGGGTGATCGCGCACCCGGTGGCGCTGGACGAGCGGCAGGTCGCGATGATCCGCGACCTCGGCGTCATGGTCACCACGCACACCAACTCCTACATCTGGAACCACGCCTCGGCGACGCTGGCGCGCATCGGCAGGGACAAGGAAGAGACGCTGTGCCCGATCCGCTCCCTGCTGGAGGCCGGCGTGACCGTGTCCCTCGCGACCGACAATGTGCCGATCTCGCTGTGGCCCTGCATCTGGCAGGCGGTGGAGCGCGTGGACCGCGCCACCGGGCAGGTCATCGCCCCGGGCCAGCGCATCAGCCGCGAGCAGGCGCTCGCCTGCGCCACGGTGCATGGCGCGCGCCTGTGCCTGGACGAGGCCGAACGCGGCACGCTGGAACCGGGCAAGCTCGCCGACCTCATCGTGCTGCCGGAGAATCCGCTCACCGTTCCGCCAGAGCGGCTGCGTGCGCTCGCGCCCGACGTTACGATAGCGGGCGGCAACATCGTCTGGGAAAGGCCATCGCCATGAGCATCCTCAACACCGACAAGACCCTCCCGGCCAACAAGCTGATCTTCGAGGTGCGCCGCGACGCCGCCCTGCGCGAGCGCTTCGCGAACGACCTCGCCGGCCTGATGCGCGACTACGGCCTGTCCGAGGAGGAGCAGCGCGCCCTGCGCGAGGCGGACCTGAAGCGCCTGGGGGAACTGGGCGTGCACCCCTACTTCCTGCCGCAGGTGTCGCGCCTGTTCAAGGGCGCGGGCTACAACCACAACGACAGCGCCGCGGCGAAGCTCTACGCGGAGAAGATGCTCAAGGGAAAGGGCTGACCATGGCCGAGATCGTCTCCGTCATCGCCGTCGCCCACGCCCCCGGGGCCACCGGCTGGCTGGACAAGGCGCCCCGGCACGAGCAGGACGCCCTGCTGGCGGGCTACGCGCGCATGGGCGAGGCCCTGCGCGCCGCGAAGCCCGACGTCATCGTCGGCGTCGCCAACGACCACCTGCTCAATTTCCCCATGGAGAGCGTGCCCGACTGGTGCGTCGGCACCGCGGCGCGCTGGAAGGGACCGGCGGAGTGGTTCCGCGACTGGGTCAACGTGCCGCCCTATGCCCTCGACGGCCACCGCGACCTGGCGCGCCACCTGGTGCGCGATGCGGGAAGGCGCGGCTTCAACCTCGCGTTCTCGGATGCGCTGGAGTTCGACGACAACTGGTCGGTGCCGCTCCGGTTCTTCACCCCGGCCTACGATGTGCCGCTCGTGCCCATCCACATGAACTGCGTGGTGCCGCCCCTGCCCTCGCCCGAGCGCTGCCACGCCTTCGGCGAGGCGCTCGCCGCCTCCATCCGCGCCTGGCCGGAACGCATCCGCGTCGCGGTCATGGCCACCGGCGGCCTGTCGCACGACCCCGGCGGGCAGAAGTACTTCGAGGTCGACGAGCGCTTCGACCGCTGGTTCCTCGAGCTGCTCGCGAGCGGCGACCCGGCGCGCGTGGTGCGCGAGGCCACCATCGAGAAGATGATCGGCGCCGGCGACGGCGGCACCGTGGAGCTGCTGGCGTGGCTGGTGGCGATGGGCGCGGCCGGCAAGCGCGCGGCAAGGACCGACTTCTACGTGCCCTCGGTCGCCCTGCGCTGCGGCATGGGCGGGGTGAACTGGAACGCAGCCTAGCCCAGGTAGGCGACGCAGTCGATCTCGACGTTGACCCCGGCGCGGTGCGGCGTGCCGCCGGTGCAGGTGCGCGTCACCTTCTCGCCCGCCATGAACTCGCGGAAGGTCTCGTTGAAGGCGGGGAAGTCCGCGGTGTTGCGCAGGCACACGCGCATGTTCACCACGTTGGCGAGCGTCGCGCCGCCGGCCGACAGGATCTCGACCAGGTTGTTCAGCGTCTGGCGCGTCTGCTCGCCGATGTCGGCCGAGACGACCTCCTTCGTCTCCGGATTGAGCGGCCCCTGCCCGGAGACGAACAGGAAGTCGCCGGCGCGGATCGCCTGCGCCAGCGGCGACGGGGTGCCCTTGTCGGTGAAGCCGGTCACCGGGGCCTTGGCGGACTGGACGAGGATCTTGGGCATGCTCAGAGGCTCCCTGGGGTGGGCATGACGTGGCCGCAGGCCTTGCAGGTGCGGTGCTCGGCGCTGTCGAAGAAGCGGGCGTAGGCCTTGGAGACCGGGTCCGCGGTGTAGTCGGCGACGACGAAGGTCTCCTCGTGCAGGAAGGCGTCGCACTTCGGGCAGTACCAGTGGAAGCGGTCCACCTCGCCGGGGCGGCGCTTGCGCTCCACCACCAGCAGGTAGGCATCCGGCGGGAAGCGCGGCGAATGCGGCACGTTCGCGGGCGTGTGCAGCGCGGAGCCCTCCGGGAGGACCACCACCTCCTCCCTGCCCTCCGGCGTGCGGATGTGCAGGCGCATCTCGCCCTTCACCATGTACATCAGCTCTTCGCTGGGGTTGAGGTGGAACTCGCTGCGGTACTCGCGGCCGCGCGCGATGAAGGCGAGCGAATCCGGCTGCTGCCAGAGCACGTTGACGCGCTTGCCGGACGCGCTCAGCGAGCGGCCGACCTGCATCAGGTTGGCGATGGGCAATGGGTCCATGGGCTGTCCTTTCACGTTCCCCTCGCGCCAAAGTGTACAGTGCTGCCTCACGGAAATGCCCCTCCCCCACGCCCTCCGCGCCTTCCGCCACCGCGACTACCGGCTCTATTTCGCAGGACAGGGCGTTTCGCAGACCGGAACCTGGCTGCAGCTGATCGCCACCAGCTGGCTGGTGTACGAGCTCACCGGCTCGGCCTTCCTGCTGGGCCTCGCCGCCTTCGCGCAGCAGATCCCGATGCTGGTGCTGGGCCCGTTCGCCGGGGTCTGGGTGGACCGCATGAACAAGCGCAAGGTGCTGCTGCTGACGCAGAACGGCGCGCTGCTGCAGTCCGTCGCCATGCTGGCGCTGGTGGCCTCGGGCGAGGTCCAGGCCTGGCACCTGATCCTCGCCAACCTGGTGCTGGGCGTGCTCAATGCCATGGACTCGCCGGCGCGCCAGGCGCAGCTGGTGGAACTGGTGGGCGGGCGCGAGGACCTGCCCAACGCCATCGCCTTCAGCTCGGTGCTCATGAACAGCGCCCGCTTCATCGGCCCGATGCTGGGCGGCGCGGTGATCGGCGCCCTCGGCGTGGCCTGGGGATTCGGCCTCAATTGCCTGATGCGCGGCGCGGTGATCGTCGCGCTCGCCCTGATCCGCGCCGAGCCGCGCGCCACCGAGCGCGGCGGCGACGGCTGGCTGCGCCAGCTCGCCGCCGGGTTCCGCTACGCCTTCGGCTTCCTGCCCACGCGCAGCGCGCTGCTGCTGCTGGCGGCGGTGAGCTTCTCGGTGCAGCCCTACCAGTCGCTCGCCCCCTACTTCGCGCGCGACGTGTTCCACGGCGACTCGGCGACGCTCGGCTGGCTGATCGGCGCCGGGGGCTTCGGCGCCGCCGCCGGCACGGTCTACCTGGCGCTGCGGCCGACCATCCGGGGGCTGCTCACGCTGATGCCGGTGGCGGGCGCCGCGGCGGGCGCCGCCCTGATCGGCTTTTCCTTCGCCACCACGCTGTGGCTGGCGGTGCCGCTGCTGGTGGTGGTGGGCGTGGGCGCCATGCTCACCGCCGCCTCCACCAATACCGTGCTGCAGACCATCGTCGAGGACCACATGCGCGCGCGCGTGATCTCCATCTACATGATGGCGTTCCTCGGCATGGCGCCGCTGGGCGCCCTGTTCGCCGGCACGCTGTCGGAGGCGATCGGGCCGCCGGCGGTGCTGGGGCTGGGCGGCACGGCGGCCCTCGCCGCCGCCGCGATCTACTGGACGAGGCTGGACGCGATCCGCAGCGCCATCCGCCCGCTCTACGAGAAGCTGGGCATCGCGCCGCGGCCGGCGGCCGAGGACTGAGCTAGGCGGCCTTGAAGGTATCGAGCCGGATCCGCTCGCGCTCCAGCGCCGCGGCGATCGGCGCCGCCGCCATCACGCGCTCGACATGGGCCTTCAGCGACGGCAGCGTGGCCGGGTCGATCCCCGCATAGCCGCCCCAGCGCAGCAGCGTGAAGGCGTAGGCGTCGTGGAACGACAGCCCGGCGCCGAACCAGTAGGGCGAGGCGTTCCTGGTCCAGTCCTGGATCCGCTCCAGGCACCTGCGGAAATTGCCGGCCGCGATGCGCTTGATTTCCGCCTTCGCGGCGTCGCTCTCGGCGAAGGCGTCCGGCCGGAACACATGCGTGAAGGTGGGATGCGCGGTGTTGTTCAGCCACGCCAGCTGCGACATCGCCTGCGCGCGCGCCCAGGACTCGGTGGGCAGCAGCCCCGCCTTCGGGAAGCGCCGGTCGAGGTAGTCGCAGATGGCGACGATCTGGTTCAACGGCTTGCCCTCGGCCACCAGCACCGGGACCTGGCCGTTGGGGTTGAGCGCCAGGTACTCCGGCGACTTCTGCTCGCCCTTGTGCAGCTTCACCAGCTTCGGCTCGAAGGCCTCGCCGGTGGCGGCCTTGATGATCTCCAGCCCGGCGTGCGGCACGAACGAGCAGGCGCCCGGCGCGAAGTACAGTTCCAGCATGATGCTCTCCTCCCCAGTTGGCTGCCGTTAGTGTACTTTCGGCGCGAGGAGGAGTGTGCCGTGGAATCGATCCTGGCCGCGATCGCACGCCACGCCGGCGCGCGCCCGGCCGAGCGCGTCTACTGGACCCCGTCCCGGACCTGGACCTACGCCGGGCTCTGGGACGCCGCCGCGCGCATCGCGCGCGGCCTGCAGGCGCTCGGCATCGCGCGCGGCGAGCGCGTCGCCTGCCTGACCAAGCACACCGCCGACTGCGTCGCCCTGACGCTCGCCGCCTGCCGGCTGGGGGCGGTGTGCATGCCGGTGAACTGGCGCCTGGCGCCGCCGGAGATCGAATACATCGTCAACAACGGCGCGGCAAGGCTGATGGTGGTCGATCTCGCCTTTGCCGAGCCCTGGGCACAGGTCAAGGCCCCGCAGTTGAAGCTGACGCTCGTTACCGAGGATTTCGCCGCCTGGTACGGCGGCGTCGAGCCCCTGGGCGAAACGCCCGGGCCGGACCTGGACGACACCGCGCTGCAGCTTTACTCCTCGGGCACCACCGGCCTGCCCAAGGGCGTGGAACTGACGCACCGCAACCTCGCCGCGGGCATGATGGGCGCGGTGCCCGAGGCGATCGGCTACCGCGGCGCGCCGGACGTGATGCTGAACCTGCTGCCCACGTACCACATCGCGGGCGTCGGCGTCGCGCTGCTCACCGCCACCCGCACCGGCACCTGCGTGCTCTACCCGGAGTTCGACCCGGCGCAGGCGATCGCCGCCATCGCGGAACACCGGGTCACGCACTCGTTCCTGGTGCCGGCCATGATCCAGTTCATGCTGCAGGTGCCGGGCGCGGACAAGGCGGACTACTCGTCGCTCAAGGGCATCTCCTACGGCGCCTCGCCGATCTCCGAGCGCGTGCTGGTGGATGCCATGCGCACCTTCCGCTGCGACTTCCTGCAGGTCTACGGCCTCACCGAGACCACCGGCGCGGTGACCTGCCTCAGGCCCGAGGACCACGATCCCGAAGGACCGAAGCAGCACCTGCTGCGCTCCGCGGGCAAGCCCATCGACGGGGTGGAGCTGCGCGTGGTCGACCCGGCCACCGGGCAGGACTGCGCCGAGGGCGGCGTGGGCGAAGTCTGGATCCGCACCGCGCAGAACATGAAGGGATACTGGGGAAACGCAAAGGCAACCGAGGCTGCCTTCCAGGACGGCTGGTTCCGCTCGGGCGATGCCGGCTACCTGCGCGAGGGCTACCTCTACCTGCACGACCGCATGAAGGACATGATCATCTCCGGGGGCGAGAACATCTACCCGGCCGAGGTGGAGAACGTGCTCATGCAGCACCCGGCGGTGGCCGATGGCGCGGTGATCGGCGTGCCCGACGAGCAATGGGGCGAGGCGGTAAAGGCCTGCGTGGTCCTGAAGGGCGGCGCCAGCCTCGAGGCCCCCGCGCTGGTCGAGTGGATGCGCGCGCGCCTCGCGCACTACAAGTGCCCGAAGAGCGTGGATTTCCTGGAGGCGATCCCGCGCAACCCCACGGGCAAGATCCTCAAGCGCGTGCTGCGCGAGCCCTACTGGAAGGACAAGGACCGGCGGGTGAACTAGCCCGGACCGCGGGCGCCACGGCAGGACCCACTTCGAGGACTTCATGACGACCAGACGGCTTCTCCTGACGGGCGCGCCCGGCTCGCCCTATACGCGCAAGATGCTGGCGCTGCTGCGCTACCGGCACCTGCCCTACGAATTCATCGTGCGCAACTCGCCCCGGCTCGCCGCGCTGCCCAAGCCGAAGGTCGAACTGCTGCCGACATTCTTCCTTCCGGACGCCTCCGGCGCGATCGAGGCGGTCACCGATTCGACGCCCCTGATCCGGCGCTTCGAAGCACAGTTCGCGGGTCGCTCGGTGCGGCCGCGGGATCCGGTCCTGGCGTTCCTCGACAGCCTGATCGAGGACTATGCCGACGAATGGCTGACCAAGGCGATGTTCCACTACCGCTGGCATTTCGAGCCCGACATCCGCAAGGCCGGCGACCTGCTGCCGCGGTATCGCAACCTCACCGGTCCGGCGGACGAAGCCGCGGCGGCAGGCGCGCAGTTCGCCGCGCGCCAGATCGGCCGCCTGCAGTACGTCGGCTCGAACGCCGTCACCGCGCCGGTGATCGAGGCGAGCTACCTGCGCTGCCTGGACGCGCTCGAGGCGCATCTCGGCGCATATCCGTTCCTGATGGGAGCACGCCCGGGCGCCTCCGACTTCGCCGTGTTCGGCCAGTTGACGCAGTTGGTGCGCTTCGACCCGACCCCGTCGGCGATTGCGCTGGCGCGCGCACCGCGCGTGTGCGCCTGGGTGGACCTGATGGAGGATTTCTCGGGCCTGGAGCCTGCGGAGGACGGCTGGGTCCGCCGCGAATCCATGACCGCGACCCTGCTGGCGGTGCTGGCGGAAGTCGGGCGGGTCTACGTGCCGGTGCTGCTCGCCAACGCCCGCGCCCTCGAGGCCGGCGCCGCGCGGGTGGAGACGACGATCGACGGCCTGCCCTGGACGCAGAACCCGTTCCCGTACCAGGGCAAATGCCTGCGCTGGCTGCGCGAGGAGTTCGCGGCGCTGGAGGACGCCGACCGGGCCCTGGCGCTGGAAGTGCTCGATTCGACCGGATGCCGCGACCTGGTCGCCGCTCCCCTCTAGCCGGAACGGGCGCGGGAACCGGACCGCGCCGCGACCGCTAGGCCGGGAACAGCAGGTCGATCGGCTGCGGCTTGGCGACGCCGAAGCCCTGCATGAATTCCACGCCCAGCTCGGCCAGCCTCGCCTTCACCGCGTCTTCCTCGACGCACTCGGCGATCACCTTCACGCCGGTCACCTGGCCGACGCGCACGATGGCCTTCAGCTTGGCCTGCGCCGCGCCCGAGGCGAGCAGCGGCCGGATGATGGTGCCGTCCACCTTGACGTAGTCCGCCAGCAGCGCCTTCAGCGGCTCGAAGGACACCGAGCGGCGCGCGAAGCCGTCCAGCAGCACGCCGCAGCCCAGCTTCTTGACATCCGACGCAAACCGCTCGCAGGCGAGGCGCCGGTCGAGCGCGTCGTTCTCGTCCAGCTCGAACACCAGCGCCGCCGGATCCACCCCCGTCATCCGCAGCTGCATGGCGAGGAAGGGCACGAAGCCCGGTTCCTCGATCGCCTGCGCCGACAGGTTCAGGCTCAGCCGGGGCACCCCGCCGCCCTGCTCCAGCCGCCGCAGCGCGTTGCGCAGCACCCAGCGGTCCAGCTCCGCCATCATCCCGTAGTGCTCGAACGCGGGCAGGAAATCCCCCGGCGGCAGCATGCGGGTTTCCTCCTCGGACAGGCGCACCAGCACCTCCGCGATCGCGGCCTTGCCGGGCTCCGCCAGGGCATGGATGGGCTGCCCGTAGAGCCGGAAGTGGTCGTAGTCGAGCGCCTCGCGCAGGCGCGCGGCCGGGTGCTCCCAGCCGGTCAGCGCGGCGTCCGCCTCGTCCTTGCTTGATTCACGCACCATGATTCATTGTATCCAACGATCTCATATCGAGATCGCTAGAATCCCATACTCCTTCCCCGGATCCCGCTGCCATGAGCGACCGTTTCGAAGACATCCGTTACGACGTTTCATACGGCATCGCCACCGTGACGCTGCACCGGCCGGACCAGCTGAACGCGTTCACGCGCCGCATGCGCGACGAGTTGATCGACGCCTTTGGCCGCGCCGACGCCGACGACGCGGTGCGCGCGGTGATCGTCACCGGCGCCGGCTCCGCATTCTGCGCCGGCGCGGACCTGTCCGCGGGTGCCGCCACCTTCGACTATGCGAAACGGGATGACGCCGGGCTGGAGGACCACCGCGACGGCGGCGGGCGCGTGTCCCTGCGCATCTTCGAGTCGAAGAAGCCGGTGATCGCCGCGGTCAACGGCGCCGCGGTCGGCGTCGGGGTCACCATGACCCTGCCCATGGACATCCGCATTGCCTCCACGGCGGCGCGCTTCGGCTTCGTCTTCGCCCGCCGCGGCATCGTGCCCGAGGCCTGCTCCAGCTGGTTCCTGCCGAAAGTGGTGGGCATCAGCCGGGCGGCGGAATGGCTCTATACCGGGCGGGTATTCGGCGCCGCGGAGGCGCTGGCCGGGGGCCTCGTCTCCCGGGTGGTGTCCCCGGACGAACTCCTGCCCGCGGCCACGGCGATCGCCCGCGAGATCGCCGACCACACCTCCCCGGTCGCGGTGGCGCTCAGCCGGCAGATGCTCTGGCGCATGGCCGGCGCCGACCATCCCATGGAGGCGCACAAGGTGGATTCGCGCGGCATCTTCGCCATGGGCGCGGCGCCGGACGTGAAGGAAGGCATCGCCGCATTCAAGGAAAAGCGCCCGCCCCGGTTCACCATGAAGCCCAGCACCGACATGCCGGATTTCTATCCCTGGTGGGAAGACCGGCCGTTCAGATGAGGGTCGTCGTCCTCGGGGCGGGGCTGGAAGGCACCGCGAGCGCCTGGTACCTGCGCGCCGCCGGGCATGAGGTCACCGTGCTCGAGCGCCAGCCGGCCGCGGGCATGGAGACCAGCTTCGCCAACGGCGGCCAGATCTCGGTCAGCCACGCCGAGCCCTGGGCCAATCCCGGGGCGCCCTCCAAGGTCCTGAAGTGGCTGGCGCGCGAGGACGCGCCGCTCCTGTTCCGCCTGCGCGCCGACTGGCACCAGTGGCGCTGGGGCCTGCAGTTCCTGGTCGAGTGCCTGCCGGCACGCTCGAGGCGCAACACCGCCGCGCTGGTGAAGCTCGGCATGTACAGCCGCGCCTCGCTGCAGGAACTGCGCCGCGAGACCGGCATCCGGTACGACGAGCTGACACGCGGCATCCTGCACCTGTACACCGAAGCGGAGGAGTTCGAGGCCGCGCGCGCGCCCACCGAGCTGATGCGCTCGCTGGGCCTGGACCGGGTGCTGAAGACGCCGGAGGAGTGCGTCGCCATCGAGCCCGCGCTCGCCGCCTGCCGCGACCGGCTGGCCGGCGGCACCTATGCCGCGAGCGACGAGTCCGGCGACGCGCACCGGTTCACCCAGGCGCTGGCGACGCACGCGGCAGCCGAAGGCGTGGAGTTCCGCTACGAGACCCGGATCGAGCGCATCGAAACCGCGCGTGGCGCGGTCTCGGGCGTCGCGGTGACGCGCAACGACGGCAAGCCGGAGCGGGTCGCGGGCGACGCCTATGTGCTCGCGCTGGGCAGCTACAGCCCCTTGTTCTCGCGGCCGTTGGGCATCCCGCTCATGATCTATCCGGCCAAGGGCTACTCGGTCACCATGCCGGTGAAGGATCCGCGGGCGGCCTGGTCGGTGTCCCTGACCGACGACGAGCACAAGCTGGTGTACTCGCGCCTGGGCGAGCGCCTGCGCATCGCCGGCACGGCGGAGCTGACCGGGTACAACCTGGACATCAACACGGTGCGCTGCGAGGCGATCGTGAAGCGCGTGATGGAACTGTTCCCGGAGGCGGGCGTGCCCGAGAAGGCGGCGTTCTGGACCGGGTTGCGCCCGTCCACGCCCAGCAACATCCCCTACATCGGGCGCACGAAGCTGCCCAACCTGTTCCTCAACACCGGCCACGGCACCCTGGGCTGGACGCATGCCTGCGGCTCCGGTCGGGCGCTGGCGGACCTGATGAGCGGCCGGAAACCGGCGGTGGACTTCGCGTTCCTCGCCTAGGGCCGCACCGCGGGCGCTTCCATCCGCATCCCGCGCGCCCGCCACATGAGGTACAGCTCCAGCTCGACGTGCTCCGGCGCGTCGAAGGCGTAGGGCTCGGCGCGGATCCCGGTCATGCAGTTGCGGATGCGCCGCTCCAGCGAGCCCACGCCCTGCCATTCCAGCCGGTACAGCGGATACCCGGTCGGGTGCGCCTGCGGAATGGTCACGCCCGCGAGCGACCGGCCCCAATGCTGGTCGTGGCACTGCGCGCAGGACAGGTTGAGCTGCCCCTGGCGCCGGAAGAACAGCGCGCGCCCGGCCTCGCGCGGCGCGCTCGCCTTGTCGTTGGCTTCCGGCCGCACCGGCAGGCCCCGCGACTGGCGCGCCACCAGCACGGCGAGGGCGAGCAGGTCCCGGCCTTCCGCCGCGAGCGCAGGCGCCTGCTGGCGCTCCACCCGGCAGGTGTTGATGCGCTGCCCGAGGTTCAGGACGCGGCCGCGCTTCGCGTCCCAGGCCGGGTGGCGCGCGGCGGCGCCGCGCATGCTCTCGCGCGCCTCGCCGTGGCAGTCGGCGCAGGACTTGCCGGCGGCGCCCGCCTTCTGCTTCCACAGCCCCTCGCCGTCCAGCAGCCACAGCACCGCCGGGTTGGTGGCCTCGTCGTCCTGCATGGCGCGCGTCTCCCGGCCCATGAACTCGTAGCCCGAGCGGCGCTCGGCGAGCGGGATCTCCGCGGCCGCGGCCGCGGCGAGGGCGAGACCCGCGGCGAGCAGGATGGCGCGGACGGTCAAGCGACGCTGAGCTTGGCGCTGTGGCTGGCGGTGAAGCCGTTGTCCCCGCTCCAGCGGCATACCAGCGTGCCGCTCTCGGTGGCGACGAACGTGAACGCCACGAGCGGATTGGCCGCCACCGCCGGATGCAGCTCGGCGCTGAACACCTCCTCGCCGTTGTAGCTGCATGAAAAAGTCGTGAGGATGTCGCGCGGGATCAGCACCCCGGTCTGGGTGCGGCGAAAGCCGGTCTCCATCGGGTGCCCGGCGAGGGTCTTGACCTCGACCACCTCGCCCCGCTTTGCGGTGGCCGGAAGGCTGACGACCACGCGGGCAGTCATGGCAGGCCGCCCGTCATATCAGACCATCCTCCAGGCAGGCCGACAGCGTCACCACCACGTTCACGCTGTCGGACCAGAACGCGCCGTCGCTCGTCTGCGCGATCGCGATCACGACGCCGGAATCCGCGATCCGCGTCCGGGTCGAGAGCCAGGCGCGGCCGCTGCGCGGCGAGAACCGCGCGCTGATCACCCAGGGCTGCGGGTTCTTCTCGGTGAAGACATGCACCGCCCGGACATGGTCGGCGGCGGTCATGGGGCTTTCCACCGCGACGGTGAGCGGCACCGCGTTGCCGTTGTCGATCAGCGGCGGCAAGTCCAGCTTGACGCGGCCGCGGCGAACCTGCGCCTCCCCCACCACCTTGCGCATGGCCTCGTCCAGGGCCGCCTTGCGCAGCGCCGCGATGTTGGGCGGCAGCTGGGCGAAGGCCGGGCCGGAGAGGACCAGGCCGCAGGCGAGCGTCAGCACGTCGCGCCGGGTCGTCGTCATGCGGTCGTCATTTCAGGGTCACCAGGAAGGCCACGATGTCTTCGATCTGCTCCGCAGTCAGCACGGGCCTGCCGCGCAGCGAAGGCGCCACGCGCGTCAGGCCTTCGGTCCGGAAATACGACGGCATGATGGTGGCGGGATTGGCCTGCGACGGATCCACGATGCGCTGCCGGATCTGTCCCTCCGACAGCCGCGCCGCAGCGGACAGGTCCGGCGCCAGGTTCCCCTGGAAGCGCTCCTCCGGGAACGGGCCGCTGTGGCACAGCAGGCACAGCCCCACCTGCCGGTTGGCCACCAGCGCCCGCCCCCGCTCCGGATCGCCCTTCGATCCGGTCAGGGAAGCGGGCATCCCGTCGCTGGCGTGGGCGCCTCCGGCTAGTGCGAGCAGCAGGCCGAAGGCGACACCCCTCACACCAGCTCGAGGCCGTGGTTCTTCAGCGGCAGGCTGCGATGGCGCTTGCCGGTCGCCTTGTAGATGGCGTTGAGCACCGCCGGCGCCGCCACGCAGATGGTCGGCTCGCCGATCCCGCCCCAGACGTCGCCGCCGCCCTGGATGATGATGGTCTCCACCCTGGGCATCTGCGCGATGCGCATGGACTGGTAGGTGTGGAAGTTGTCCTCCGCGATGCGCCCGTCCTTCAGGGTGTGCTCCTGCAGGAACAGCGCCGACAGGCCGTAGACGAACGAGCCGTTCACCTGGCGCTCGATCTGCGCCGGGTTCACCGCGTAGCCGCAGTCGGTGGCGGCGACGATGCGGTGGATCTTCACCTTGTTGTCCTTCACCGTGAGCTCGCAGGCTGCGGAGACGAAGCTGTTGAAGGCCTTCATCTGCGCGATGCCGCGGTGCACGCCCGCCGGCGCCGGCCGGGTCCAGCCGATGCGCTCGGCCACCGCGTTCATCACCGCCAGCGCGCGCGGGTGCGGGCCCATGAACTGGCGCCGGAACTCGACCGGGTCCTTGCCCG
Organism: uncultured Bordetella sp.; assembly: GCA_964564865.1. Taxonomy (GTDB): domain Bacteria; phylum Pseudomonadota; class Gammaproteobacteria; order Burkholderiales; family SG8-39; genus RBG-16-66-20. The sequence goes on from CAZMDA010000025.1 coordinate 35,193, forward strand.
CGGCCTCGGCCAGCTCGTCCATGAAGCACTCGATGAACACCGCGTTCTGGTTGATGTTCACGCCGCGCCAGAACCCCGGCGGCACGTGGCTCTGCCGCATGGCGTGGTCGATGAGCAGGTTCGGGAAGCTGTAGCAGAACGAATGCTCGCCGGCGTCGGCCACGCCCTGGAACACCAGGGGGTCGCGGCCCTTCTGCTGCTCCACGATCGCCGGCCGCACCTCCTTCAGGATGGACTGGCCCGACAGGCGCATGTGCACGCCGGTGAGGTTGTTCTGCGCGTCGAACCCGCCCACCAGCTTGCACTGCATGATCGGGTGGTAGCGGCCCTGGGTCATGTCCTCCTCGCGCGACCAGAGGAGCTTCACCGGCGTGCCGGGCATCTCCTTGGCGATGCGCACCGCCTGCGTGACGTAGTCCTGGAACGCGCCGCGCCGGCCGAAGCCGCCGCCCAGGTTGATCTTGTGCACGTCGCACTTGTCCGCCGGCAGCCCGGAGGCCGACAGCACCGCGGCGAAGGACGCCTCGCCGTCCTGCGTCGGCACCCAGACCTCGCACCTGTCCGGCGTGTAGCGCGCGGTGGCGTTCATCGGCTCCATGCAGGCGTGGTCCTGCCACGGGTAGAAGTACACCGCCTCCAGCTTCTTTGCCGCGCCCGCAAGCGCCTTCTTCGCGTCGCCGGCCTGGTTGCCGACGAAGGCCTGCTCGGCGCCCAGCCCCTCCTCCAGCATCTTCATGACGTCGGCCTGCTGCACCTTGCCGTTGGCGCCCTCGTCCCACACCACCGGCAGCTGATCGAGCGCCGTCTTCGCCTGCCACCAGGTGTCGGCCACCACCGCGACCGCGGAATCGCCGACCTGGAGCACCTTCCTCACCCCCTTCAGGCTGGCGACGCGCGCGGCGTCGAAGCTCTTCACCTTGCCGCCGAACACCGGGCACTCCTTGATCGCCGCGTTCAGCATCCCGGGCAGCTTGAGGTCGAAGCCGTAGACCTGCTTGCCGTTCACCTTGTTGGCGGTATCCAGGCGCTTCACCGGCTTGCCGATGACCTTCCATTCCTTCGGGTCCTTCAGCTTCACGTCCTTGGGCACCTCCAGCCGCGCGGCCGCCTCGGCGACCTTGCCGTAGGTGGTGCGCCGCTTGGACTTGGCGTGGGTGATGACGCTGTTGGCCGCGCTGCATTCGGCGGCGGGGACGCCCCACTGGTTGGCCGCGGCCTGCACCAGCATCATGCGCGCCGCCGCGCCGCCCTTCCGCACGTAGTCGTGGGAGGTGCGGATGCCGCGGCTGCCGCCGGTGGAGAAATCGCCCCAGACGCGCTTGCGCTTCACGCTTTCGCCCGGGGTCGGGTACTCGATCTGGATCTTGGACCAGTTGCACTCCAATTCCTCGGCCACCAGCTGCGCCAGGCCGGTGATGGTGCCCTGCCCCATTTCGGAGCGCACCACGCGGATCACCACCGTGTCGTCGGGGCGGATCACCACCCAGGCGCCGATTTCCGGCGAGCCGTCGGCGGCGCGGACCACCGCCGGGCCGAACGGCGGCAGGCGCAGGCCGAGCGCGAGGCCGGTGCCCGCGGCGGCGGAGCCGAGGATGAAGGAACGGCGGCTGAGCTTGGGGAACTGCAGGGACTTCAGGATGGCTGCCATGGTCGTCCCCTCAGGCCTTCGCCGCGGCGTGGATCGCCTTGCGGACTTCCTGGAAAGTGCCGCAGCGGCAGATGTTGGTCATCGCCGCGTCGATGTCGGCGTCGGTGGGCTTGGGCTTGGCCTTGAGCAGCGCGGTCGCGGCCATGATCATCCCCGACTGGCAGTAGCCGCATTGCGGCACCTCGTGCTCGATCCAGGCCTTCTGCACCTTGGTGAGCGTGTTGCCCGAGGCGAGGCCCTCGATGGTGGTGATCTTGCGGCCGGCGGCGGCGCTCGCGGGCATCACGCAGGAGCGGATCGGCGAGCCGTCGATGTGCACCGTGCAGGCGCCGCACTGGGCCACGCCGCAGCCGTACTTGGTGCCGGTGAGGCCCACCTGTTCGCGGATCACCCACAGCAGCGGCGTATTCGGATCGGCGTCGACGTTGTGCGTCTTGCCATTGATGGTCAGGCGGATCATGCGCGTGTCTCCCTTGTTTTATGCCGCGATCTGGCGAACCGTTGTCGAGGCTACTTTATTCCCCGCCGCAGGCAAAAGCCATCGCGCCGGTTGCTGCACCGCAATCAGAGCACGCGGTTGAACCACACCAGCGACAGCACCCCGGCAGCGAGCGCGAGCAGCGCGGCGAGCGCCGACACCAGCGCCGAGATCTCGGTCTCCTTCGTTTCCAGGATCAGGCGGGTGTTCAGGGTCTCGTATACCTTGTTGAGATCGGTCGCGGTGCCGGCATAGAAGTACTCGCCCCGGGTCAGGCTGGCGACCTGCTTCAGGGTCTCCTCGTCCAGGCGCACACGGAAAGACCAGCCCTCGAAGCCGATCACCTCGCCGTTGGTCGTGCCCAGTCCCACCGTATAGATGCGCACGCCCCGGTCGGCGGCCATCTTGGCCGCCTCGATGGAATCCGGCCCGGTGGTCCGCTGCCCGTCGGTGAGCAGGATGATGGCCCCGGCGCCGTAGGAACCCGGCGGCACCGGCTTGAAGGCCGCCTTCTTCTCGTCCTTCTTCGCCGGTTCCCGCAGCGAGCGCACCCGGGAGGCGTTGTCGCCGTAGATGAGCGAGGCGATCTCGATCCCGGCGTCGGGGAACAGCGTCGCCAGCGACACGATGATGCCGCTGCCGATCGCGGTGGCGCGCTGCAGCTGGAAGCGCTCGATGGCCGCCAGCAGGTCTTCCTTGTTCTCGGTCGGCGCCTGCACCACCGAGGCGGTGCCGGCGAACGAAATGATGCCGATCTTCGTGTTGCGCGGCACCTCGTTGATGAACTTGCGCGCCGCGGCCTGCATGGCCTCGAAGCGGCTGGGCTCGACGTCCTTGGCGCGCATGCTGCCGGAGACGTCCATGGCGAGGATGATGGTCTGGCGCGCCGCCGGCAGCGTGATGGTGGCCGAGGGCCGCGCGATGGCGAGGATCATCGCCGTGATCGCCAGCAGGAACAGGGCCGGCGGCAGGTGGCGGCGCCAGCGGTTGCCCGGCCCCATCGCCTCGCGGATGATCCCCAGGCTCGCGTACTTGAGCGCGGCCTTCTTCTTCCGGCGCAGCAGCCAGACGTACAGCGCCACCAGCGCCGGCACCAGCAGGAGCAGCCACAGCGCCTCGGCCCAGATGAACTTCATGCCGCCCGCTCCTGGACGGCGAGGTGCCGCGGCATGCCGCCGCCATGGCGCCGGGCGCGCAGCTTGCGCAGGTCGGTGAAGCGCATCAGCGATTCCACCAGGTCGTCGCCGGTCACCAGCTCCAGCGCGTCCACGCCGGCCTGGCGGAAGGCGGCGCGCAGCTCCGCCTCGCGCCGCGCGGCGGTCGCCGCGAAGCGCGCCCGGAAGGCCGCGTCCCCGGTATCCACGAACAGCTGCTCGCCGGTCTCCGCGTCCTCGATCACCAGCATGCCGACATCCGGGATGTCCATCTCCAGCGGGTCGTAGAGGCGCACGGCGAGCACCTCGTGGCGCGCCGCCAGCTGCGCCAGCGGCCGCTCCCAGCCCGGGGCGCTGATGAAATCCGACAGCACGAACACCAGCGAGCGGCGCTTGATGGCCTGGTAGGCGGAGCCGAGGAAGTCGCGCAGGTCGGTGGCCCCGGAGGGCCTGGCCGCCGGCCGCGCCTGCAGGCGGTGCAGCAGCTCCAGCACGTGGCGGCGGCCGCCCCGCGCCGGAATGACGGTGTCGAGCCGGTCACCGTAGAACAGCGCGCCGACCCGGTTGCCGTGGCGCGTCATCATGCGCGCCAGCACCGCGACGAACTCCTCGGACAGCGAGCGCTTCTTCGCCACCGAGCCGAAGTCCACCGAGGGGCTGAGGTCCAGCAGGAACCAGGCGGTGACCTCGCGGTCCTCGTGGAACTCGCGCACGTACGGCGTCTGCAGGCGCGCGGTCACGTTCCAGTCGATGTGGCGCACGTCGTCGTGGTACTGGTACTCGCGCAGGTCCGCGAGGTCCAGGCCGAAGCCGCGCAGCAGCGTCCGGTAGTCGCCGTGCAGCAGCCCGTCCAGGCGCCGCAGCACCGTCCACTCCAGGCGCTTGAGCAGCGCCTCCGGATCAGGCCGCGGCCGGGGCACGGTTGGCATGGGTCTCCAGGCGTGAATCAAGCGGCTTGGCCGGCGCCGGGATCCTGGCCAGGATGCGGCGGATCAGCTCGTCCGCGGTGATGCCCTCGGCCATCGCCTCGTAGGTGAGCACCATGCGGTGGCGGAACACGTCCGGCACCAGGTCCACCAGGTCCTCGGGCAAGGCGTAGCTGCGCCCGCGCAGGAAGCCGAGCGCCCGGCCGGCCTCGACCAGGTGGATGGAGGCGCGCGGGCTGACCCCGAACGAGATGTACTTGGCGAGCTCGCCCAGGCCGCAGCGCTCCGGCTCGCGCGTCGCCGCCGACAGGCGCACCGCGTACTGCATCAGCGAGGGGTCGACGAAGCCGGCGCGGCATTCCTTCTGCAGCGCCGCCAGCTGCTGCGTGGTCGCCACCTCGGCCACCAGCGGCTCGGCGCCGGTGACGCGCTCGACGATGACGAATTCCTCCTCGTCCGACGGATAGCCCACCAGCACCTTCATCATGAAGCGGTCCACCTGCGCCTCGGGCAGCGGGTAGGTGCCCTCGGTCTCGATCGGGTTCTGGGTCGCCATCACCAGGAACGGGTCCGGCACCTTGTGCGTCTCGCCCGCGATGGTGACCTGGCGCTCCTGCATCACCTCCAGCAGCGCGCTCTGCACCTTGGCCGGGGCGCGGTTGATCTCGTCCGCCAGCAACAGGTTGGCGAACACCGGCCCGAGCGAGGTGGAGAACTCGCCCGTCTTCTGGCTGTAGATGCGCGTGCCCACCAGGTCGGCGGGCACCAGGTCCGGGGTGAACTGGATGCGGCGGAACTGGCCGCGCACGGTGCGCGCCAGCGTCTTCACCGTGAGCGTCTTGGCGAGGCCGGGCACGCCCTCCACCAGCAGGTGCCCCTGCGCCAGGATCGCCACCAGCACGCGCTCGAGGAACTGGTCCTGGCCGACCACCACCTTCTTCACCTCGTACAGCACGTGCTCCATCATCGAGGCGATTTCCCGGCCCTTCTGCCCTGCGCCTGCGTCCATGCGGTGTCTCCTGGGGTTCCTAGAACGGGGGAATGCCGATCGCCGAGGCCGCGTTCTCGATCGGCACCGCGAAGCCGATGCCGATGAACACGCGCTGCTCGGTCGGGTTGAGCACCCCGGTGACGATGCCCACCACCTCGCCCTCGGCGGTCACCAGCGGGCCGCCGGAATTGCCCGGATTGGCCGCGGCGTCGAACTGGATCAGGTTGCTCAGGATCCGCTTGCCCTGGGGCGAGCGGTATTCGCGCTTCAGGCCCGAGACCACGCCCGCGGACACCGAGGGCCCGACGCCGAACGGGAAGCCCACCGCCACGACGCGATCCCCGGGCAGGAGCTTGTCGGTGGAGGTCAGCGTCGCCGGGACGATGTCGTCGGGCAGCGTCTTCGCCTGCAGCACCGCCAGGTCGTGCTCCGGGCGCATCCCGGTGACGAAGGCGTCGGATTCCAGGCCGTCGGCGAAGGTGACGCGGATGGTGCTCGCGCCCTGCACCACGTGCAGGTTGGTGAGGATCACGCCGGATTCCAGGATGATGACGCCGCTGCCGGTGTTGACCGGCGCGTCCGGGTCTTCGGCCGGCGTCACCAGGCCATAGCCCTCCACCCGCACCACCGAGGGCCGGATGGTTTCCCAGGCCTTCGCCGCCGGCGACTGCGGCGGCGCGGTCTCCAGCGACCTGGCGACCGCGGCGTCGATGTCTTCCTGGGTCAGTTCGCGCGGCTGGCGGGACATCCCGCCGTTGAACTGGACCAACCCGAGCGCAAGGAGGACGCCGGCGGTGAACAGGAGCGCGCCGCGATAGCGGCGCCAGTCGGGGCGGACCGCCTTGGGCGCCTGCGGCGCCGCGGGCCCGGGCGGCGGCCCCGCGCGGCGCGGCGAACTGCTGTACAGGGCCGCGCGCTTCGCCATCAGGCCTGCGCTATCGCCAGGGCACCGGGTTTCCCCGCCCTCGCCGCCTGGATCGCCGCCCAGACCCGTTCCTGGCTGGCCGGCATGTCGAAGCGCGTCACGCCTTCGCGGCGCAGCGCGTCCAGCACCGCGTTCATCAGGCAGGGCATGGAACCGGTCACCCCGCCCTCGCCCACGCCCTTGGCGCCCAGCGGGTTGGTGGCGGTGGGCACGGCATGGTCCAGGACCTTGAGTCCGCCCACCAGCCCGGCCCGCGGCATGGCGTAGTCCATGAAGCTGCCCGTCAGCAACTGTCCGCCCGCGTCATAGATGGCCTGTTCGCCGAAGATGTGGCCCGCGCCCTGCGTCACGCCGCCCTGCATCTGTCCCTCAACAACCTGGTGGTTGATGATATTCCCGGCATCGTCGCAGGCGACATAGGCCACGACCTCCACGATACCCGTCTCCGGGTCGATTTCCACCTCGGCGATGTGACAGCCGTTGGGGAAGGTCCCGGGGACCTTGGGCCGCTCCTTGAAATCCAGGTCCAGCCGGCCCGGATACTTCCGCGCCAGGGCGTCGATGGCGACCGAGCGGTCGGTACCCTTGATGCGGTAGTGGCCTTTGTCGAACTCCAGGTCCGCGGCCGAACTCTCCAGGTGCTCCGCCGCGAGGTCCATGCCGTTGCGGACGATCTCCTGCGAGGCGAAGAACATGGCGCTGCCGATGCCGTGCAGGGAGCGCGAGCCGCCGGTGGGATTCGCGGTGAGGTCGAAATCCGGCTCCGCGGTGCGCAGCCGGATCTTCTCCAGCGGGATCCCCAGCACCGCGGACACGATCTGCGCGTAGGTGGTCTCGTGGCTCTGGCCGTGGTTGTGGGTCGCGGTGCGCAGGGTCACGCCGCCGTCGTCGTTCCAGGTGATGTGCGCCTGGTCATAGGCGGCGAAACCGCCCGGCGCGGTCATCTCGATGTAGGTCGCGATGCCGCGGCCGCGCAACAGGCCGCGGCGCGCGGATTCGGCGCGCCGGGCCTCGAAACCGCCCCAGTCCGCGGCCTTGAGCGCCTTGTCCAGCACGGCCGGGAAATCGCCGCAGTCGTACTCGAAGCCGCCCGCCAGCTTGTAGGGCATCTTCGAGGCCGGGATCATGTTGCGGCGGCGGAACTCGGCCGGGTCCATGCCGATCGCCTTCGCCGCCTCGTCCACCAGCCGCTCCAGCGCGTAGGAAGCGACCGGCCGCCCGGCGCCGCGGTAGGCCGCGGTGGGCACGGTGTTGGTGAGCACCAGGCGCCCGCGCACGTGCACCGCCTGCACGTCGTAGACGCCGCAGTTCACGTTCACCAGGCCAATGGTGTTGACCACCGCGCCGGTGAAGGCGACGTAGGCGCCCAGGTTCGACAGGTAGTCGAAGCGCAGGCCGAGGATGCGGCCGTCCTTGTCCAGCGCCATCTCGCCCGAGTGCACGATGTCGCGCGCCTGCTCGTCGCCGAGGAACACTTCCGACCGCGAGCCCACCCACTTCACCGCGCGCCCCAGCTTGCGCGCCGCGTAGAGCAGCGCGCCGTACTCCGGATAGGCGTTGAAGCGCACGCCGAAGCCGCCGCCCACCTCCTCCGCGACCACGCGCACCTTGTCCGGCGCCACGCCGAGCACCGTCGAGAGCTGCCCGCGCATCGGGCCCACGCCCTGCGTGGTGGCGTGCAGGTAGTAGCGGTCGAGCGCCGGGTCGTAGGAACCCATCGCCGCGCGCGGCTCCATCGGGTTGCCCACCACGCGCGTGTGGTAGCCGCGCAGCTTCACCACCCGCGCCGCTTTCGCGAACGCCGCTTCGGTCGCGGCCGCGTCGCCGCCCTCGAAATCGAGCACCAGGTTGCCGGGCGCGCCCGGGTGCAGCTGCGGCGCGCCGGGCGCGAGCGCCTCCTCCGCGCTCACCACCGCCGGCAGGTCCTCGAACTCCACCATGACCGCCTCGGCCGCGTCCTGCGACTGCGCCTGGGTCTCGGCCACCACCAGCGCCACCGGCTCGCCGACGTGGCGCACCACCTCGTGCGCGAGCGACAGGCGCAGCGCCGGCCTTTGCTCCGAGCCGTCGCGCCACTTGAACGGCGCCGCCGCCGGGATCGCCTTGAGGCCCGCGGCCGCCAGCTCCGCGCCGGTGATCACCGCGACCACGCCGGGCATCGCCAGCGCGGCCGAGGCGTCGATGGACGCGATCTTCGCGTGCGGCCGGTCCGAGCGCAGGAAATGGCCCCAGGCCATGCCCGGGAGCGTCCAGTCCGAAACATAGCGGCCGCGCCCGGTGAGCATGCGCGCGTCTTCCAGCCGGCCCTTGGGTTGCTGTCCGAAGGAGAGATTCATGGTGAGTCCATTCTAAAAACAAAAAGCCCGCCGCGGCGGGCTTAGCGAAACGGCGCCGGCCTCAGGGCTTGGACAGCGCGATCAGGATGCTGCAGGGCGCGTAGTCGAGCAGCGAAGCGCCCACCGAGCCCTTCCACCAGCGGGCCGCCCAGGAGGTGCTCTGGTTGTGGCCCACCACGATCAGGTCCGCGCCCACCTCCTTGGCGACGCGGCAGATTTCCTCCACCGGCTCGCCCACGGCGAGGTGGCCGGCCGCCTTGAACCCCTTCTCGGTGAGCGACTGGATGCCCTCGTCGAGCACCGATTGGGTGCGCTTCTTCTCCTCTTCCAGCAGTTCCTCCGGGACGAAGCCCTCGGTGAGGAACAGGCTCGGCGGCATGCTGGCCACCGCCAGCAGGTGCGTTTCCGCGCCGAGGAAGCCCGCGAGGTCCGCGCACTCGAACAGTGCGCGCTTGCCCTCCTGGGAGCCGTTGTAGGCGAGAAGGATCTTTCGATACTTCATGGGCGCCTCCGCTTTGTCGAGCCCAAGCTTACTACTTGAGGAGCAATCCGACCCGCTCGATGGTCGCGCGTTCCGCCTTCAGCGTCTCGGCGCCCCACTTCGCGTAGTCGTCGCTGGACTTGTACCAGTAGACCTGGTCGAGCTGCGCCAGCATCTTCAGGTGCTCCGGGTCGTCCAGCGCCTTCTTGAACGCGTCGTGCAGGAAGGCGCGGATCTTCGGGTCCAGGCCCGCGGGCGAGACAATGCCGTAGGGCGAGTAGGACACGATGTCGATGCCCAATTCCTTCGCGGTGGGCGCGTTCCACTTGGTGCGCTTATCGCCGAAGGTGACCAGCAGGCGGAAGGCGCCGGCGTCCACGTGCCGGCCCCAGCCGGTGGCGTCGGACTGCGCCATGACGTGCCCGCCCATCAGCGCCTGGGTGGAATCGGCGTTGCCCTTGAACGGCACGTGCAGGAACTGCGCGCCGACCTTCATGCCCAGCTCCTCCATCAGCAGGTGCGGCGAGGTGCCGTTGCCGGTGGAGCCGTAGGACAGCTTGCCGGGGTTGGCCTTCGCCCAGGCGATGAGGTCGTTCAGCGTCTTGAAGGGCGAGTCCGCCTTCACCACCACGCCGAAGGTGTAGCCCGAGATGCCGATGATGTAGGTGAAATCCTTGAGCGGGTCCCAATCCACCTTCTGGATGTGCGGGATGCGGAACGCGCTCACCGCCAGCTGCGAGAGCGTGTAGCCGTCGGGCTTCGCCGTCTTCGCCATGGTGGCCGGCCCCAGCATGCCGCCGGCGCCCGGTTTGTTCTCGACGATGATCGTCTGCCCGACGTACTTGGAGGCGACCTGCGCGAACGAGCGCAGGTGCGTGTCCGTGGAGCCGCCTGCGGGCCAGGGCACGATCAGGGTGATGGGTTTGGCGGGAAAGGTCTGCGCCGCGGCGATTCCCGCGCCCAGCGCGAACACCAGTCCCGCAGCCGCGGTCAGGATGCGATTCATCGAGCCCTCCTCCAAGTCCTCGAATGCGCCGATTATAGCGTCGCCGCGCGGCCGCCCGGGATAAAATTCGGGCCACATGGCGTACGAAGACGAAATCATCGTCTCCTGGGTGGAACTGCACCGGGACGCGCGGTACCTCTCGCACCTGCTGCACGAGAAAGGCCCCTGGAAGGGCATCATCGCGGTCACCCGCGGCGGCCTGGTGCCGGCGGCACTGGTGGCGCGCGAGCTGGACCTGCGCCTGATCGACACCGTGTGCGTGGCCAGCTACGGCGCCGGCGCGGGCGGCGGCGCGGAGCAGGCGCAGGGCGAGCTGAAGGTGCTCAAGCCGAGCATCGCCGGCGACGGCGAAGGCTGGCTCCTGATCGACGACCTGGTGGACACCGGCCGCACCGCGCAGATGGTGCGCCAGATGCTGCCGCGGGCCTATTTCGCCACGCTCTACGCCAAGCCCGCCGGGCGCCCGGTGGTGGACTGCTTCGTCAAGGAGTTCAAGCAGACGAAGTGGATCTACTTTCCCTGGGACATCGATTACCAGTTCGCCACCCCGATCAAGGAAGGCGGCCGCGTCGTGGCCGGACCCGCCTGAGGACACCCGATCCGATGCTGGACGTGAATCGCAAGGACCTCGTCGCCGGCGTCGCCGGCAGCGGCACCATGGGACGCGGCATCGTGCAGGTGCTGGCGCAATGCGGCGCGCGCACCCTCGTCTTCGATGCCCAGCCGGGCGCGGCCGCGAAGGCGAAGGAAGCCGTCGCCAAGTCGCTGGCCGGCATCGTGCAGAAGGGCCGCATCACGCAGGCCGACGCCGACGCGACCCTCGCCCGCATCGAGGTGGTGGACGCGCTGGCCGCGCTCAAGCCCTGCCACCTGGTGGTGGAGGCGATCATCGAGCAGCTGGAACCCAAGCAGGCGCTGTTCAAGGCGCTCGAGGGGATCGTGTCCGACACCTGCATCCTCGCCTCCAATACGTCGTCGCTGTCGGTGACCGCCATGGCGGCGGCCTGCGCCAGGCCCGGCCGCGTCGCCGGCTACCACTTCTTCAACCCGGTGCCGGTGATGAAGATCGTGGAGGTGGTGGAGGGCGAGCGCACCGAGCCCTGGGTGGGCGAGGCGCTGGTTGCCCTGGCGCAGCGCTACGGCCACAAGCCGGTGCGCTGCAAGGACACCCCCGGCTTCATCGTCAACCATGCCGGCCGCGGCTTCGTGCCCGAGAGCCTGCGCGTGCTGCAGGAAGGCGTGGCCGACTTCGCCACCATCGACCGGATCCTGGTGGAAGCCGCCGGCTTCCGCCTCGGGCCCTTCGGGCTGCTCGACCTCGTGGGCCTGGACATCGCGCACGGCGTGATGCAGTCCATGCACCGGCAGTACTACGGCGAGCCGAAGTACCAGCCCTCGTTCCTCGGCGACCCGCGCGTGGCGGCGGGGCTGCTGGGGCGCAAGACCGGGCGCGGCTGGTACGCCTATGGCAAGGACGGCACGGCGGAGAAAGTGCCCGAGCAACCGGTGCCGCCGCTGAAAGCGGGCCCGGTGTGGTGCGTCCCGGAGCTGAAGGACCTGCTCGCGAAGCTGGGCGCCAGGCTGGCGCCGGATGCGGCCGCGGCCGACGTCTGCCTGGTGGCGCCGATCGGTGAGGACGCCACCACCACCGCGCTCGGGCTCAAGCTCGATCCGCGGCGCACCGTCGCGGTGGATCCCCTGTTCGGCTTCGCCAAGCGCCGCACGCTCATGACCACGCCGGTCACCACGCCGGCGGCGCGCGACGCGGCGCATGCCCTGCTCGCCTCCGACGGCGTGCCGGTGTCGGTGATCCGCGATTCCGCCGGCTTCGTCGCGCAGCGCGTGGTGGCGCACATCGTCAACGTCGGCTGCGACATCGTGCAGCAGCGCATCGCCTCGCCGGAGGACCTGGACTCGGCCGTGATGCTGGGCCTGGGCTACCCGAAGGGGCCGCTCGGCATGGGCGATGCCGTCGGCCCGGCCAGGATCCTCGCCATACTGGAAGCCATGAACGCGTTCTACGCCGATCCGCGCTACCGCCCCAGCCCCTGGCTGAAGCGCCGCGCGCGGCTCGGCGTTTCCCTGCTCACCCCGGAGTAACAAGGAAGGAATACCGCCATGCTCGACGCCTACATCTACGATGGCATCCGCTCCCCCATCGGCCGCCACGCCGGCAAACTCGCGCCGGTGCGCCCGGACGACCTCGCCGGCGAGATGATCGCCGAGGTGGTGAAGCGGAACGCCCTCAAGCCCGAGGAGATCAGCGACGTGATCCTGGGCTGCGTCACGCAGGCGGGCGAGGACTGCCGCAACGTGGCGCGCTTCGCCACGCTCATGTCCGGCCTGCCGCCGACGGTGCCCGGGGTGACGGTGAACCGCCTGTGCGCCTCCGGCCTGCAGGCGGTGACCGACGCCGCGCGCGCCATCACCGCGGGCGAGGGCGAGCTCTACATCGCCGGCGGCGTGGAGAGCATGTCGCGCGCGCCCTTCGTCATGGGCAAGAGCGAGACGCCCTACGGCCGCGAGGTGAAGATGTACGACACCACCATCGGCTCCCGATTCACGAACCCGCGCTTCAAGAAGCTCTACGGCGACCATGCCATGCCGGAGACCGGCGACAACGTCGCCAAGGAGTTCGGCGTCACCCGCGAGCAGGCCGACGAATTCGCGCTCGCCTCGCAGAAGAAGTACGCCAAGGCCGAGGCCGAGGGCTTCTACAAGGGCGAGATCCAGCCCGTCACCCTGCCCGCGAAGAAGAAGGACGCGCCCCCGAACGTGGTGAGCGCCGACGAGCACCCGCGCCGCGACTCCACCATGGAGATGCTGGCGAAGCTGAAGCCCCTGTACGAAGGCGGCGTGGTCACCGCCGGCAACGCCTCCGGGGTGAACGACGGCGCCGCGGCGCTGGTGGTCGCCAGCCGGGCGTGGGGCGAGAGGAACGGCAAGAAGCCCATCGCGAAGATCCTTTCCGCGGCGTCGGCCGCCGTCGAGCCGCGCATCATGGGCGTGGGCCCCGCCTACGCCATCCCGAAGGCGCTGGACCGCGCGAAGCTGTCCTTGAAGGACATGGACGTGATCGAGATCAACGAGGCCTTCGCCAGCCAGGTGCTCGGCTGCCTCGCCATCATGAAGGTGGACTTCAAGGACCCGCGCGTGAACCCGAACGGCGGCGCCATCGCCATCGGCCACCCGCTGGGCTGCTCCGGCGCCCGCCTCGCGCTGACGGTGTCGCGCCAGCTGCAGGAGACCGGGTCGAAGTACGCCGCGGTGTCGCTGTGCATCGGCGTCGGCCAGGGGCTGGCGGTGATCCTCGAGCGGGTGCCGTCGTGAACGCGCCCGAGAAGCACAAATCGAAGGCGGCGTTCGTCTGGGACGACCCGCTGCTGCTGAATGACCAGCTGTCGGAGGACGAGCGCATGGTGCGCGACGCCGCGCGCGACTACTGCCAGGGCAAGCTGGCACCTCGCGTGCTGGAAGCCTTCCGCAACGAGAAGACCGACCCGAAGATCTTCCGCGAGATGGGCGAGGTGGGGCTGCTGGGGCCAACGATCCCGGAGCAGTACGGCGGCCCGGGCCTCAACTACGTCGCCTACGGCCTGATCGCGCGCGAAGTGGAGCGCGTGGATTCCGGCTACCGTTCAATGATGAGCGTGCAGTCCTCGCTGGTGATGGTCCCGATCTTCGAGTTCGGCAACGAGGCGACGAAGAAGAAGTACCTGCCGAAGCTGGCGACGGGCGAGTACATCGGCTGTTTCGGCCTCACCGAGCCCAACCACGGCTCCGACCCGGGCTCGATGGTCACGCGCGCGAAGAAGGTCGCCGGCGGCTACAGCCTCACCGGCGCCAAGATGTGGATCTCCAATTCGCCCATCGCCGACGTGTTCGTGGTCTGGGCCAAGGATGACGAGGGCGCGATCCGCGGCTTCGTCCTCGACAAGGGAACCAAGGGCCTCTCCGCCCCCGCGATCCACGGCAAGGTCGGCCTGCGCGCCTCGATCACCGGCGAGATCGTGATGGACAACGTGTTCTGCCCCGAGGAGAACGCCTTCCCCGAGGTGCGCGGCCTGAAGGGTCCCTTCACCTGCCTCAACTCCGCCCGCTACGGCATCGCCTGGGGCGCGCTGGGGGCGGCGGAGGACTGCTGGCATCGCGCGCGCCAGTACGTGCTCGACCGCAAGCAGTTCGGCCGGCCCCTGGCCGCCAACCAGCTCATCCAGAAGAAACTGGCCGACATGCAGACCGAGATCACCCTCGGCCTGCAGGGCTGCCTGCGCCTGGGTCGCATGAAGGACGAGGGCACCGCCGCGGTGGAAATTACCTCCATCCTCAAGCGCAACTCCTGCGGCAAGGCACTCGACATCGCGCGCCTGGCGCGCGACATGATGGGCGGCAACGGCATCTCGGATGAGTTCGGCGTCGCCCGGCACCTGGTCAACCTCGAGGTGGTGAACACCTACGAGGGCACGCACGACATCCACGCGCTCATCCTCGGGCGCGCCATGACCGGGATCCAGGCCTTCAGCTGAAACGGCCGTGCAGCTCGAGGAACTCCTCGCGTTCGCGGTGAAGCACCAGGTGCTGGAGCTGCGCATCGAACCGGGCAAGCCGCCGCTGTTGAAGCTTGCGACGATGGAATCCCGCGTCAACGTGCCGCCGCTGCAGCAGGCGGACTACGACGCGCTGGTAGCGCCGCTGCTCGATGACCAGGCGCGGGAGTCGCTCCGCTTTCATGGCCGCTGCGAGTTCGAGCGCGAGGTGGGCAGGCTGGGCCGGTTCCGCTGCGTCGTGACGCCGGCCGCGGCGAACATCACGCCGCCCGCCCCGGACCCGAAGGCGAAGAAGCCCGGACTGTTCGGTCGGCTGTTCGGGGGTTAGCCGGGGTGTTTCCGACCGGGCGCGCATCCTGCCCGTGACCGGCCCCGGCCCGCTTCGCGTCGCCATCGTCGGGGGCGGGCTGGGCGGCCTGGCGGCCGCCCTCTTCCTGCGCGCCGCCGGGGTCGAGGCTTCCGTCTACGAGCAGGCGGCCGAACTGCGCGAGGTCGGCGCCGGCATCGTCGTCTCGCCCAACATGGTGCGGCCGCTGGCGCGGATCGGCCTCGCCGCGCAACTGCCCTCCTTCGCGGTGCGGCTGGAGGAAGCCTGGGAGTTCCGCCGCTGGCAGGACGGGCGGGTGCTGTTCTCGCAGAAGATGGGCGACGAATGCGAGCGGCTCTACGGTGCGCCTTGCTATGTCGCGCATCGCTGCGACCTGCTGGCGCTGTTCCAGAACGCACTGCCCGCTTCCCGGTTGCACCTCGACCATCGCTGCACGTCGGTGCGCGACGAGGGCGACTCCGTGCAACTGGTCTTTGCCCGCCGCGATGGCTCCGAGATCCGTGTCACGGCCGACCTCGTCATCGGCGCCGACGGCATCCACTCCGTCATCCGCGACGCCATCGCGCCGAAAGTCGAAGCGCGCTTCTCGGGCCTGTGCGCGTTCCGCTGCCTCGTTCCCGCCGAACGCGCGCCTGCCATGGCCCTTCGGCCCGTGCAATCGCTGTGGCTCGGGCCCCGGCGCCACTTCGTCCACTACCCCATCTCCGGCGGGCGCTTGGTCAACGTCGTCGCCATCGTGCCGGCGGGGGATTGGCGTACGGAGTCGTGGACGGCCTCGGGCGAGATTGCGGACATGCAGCGGGAGTTCGCGGGTTGGGATGCGCGGGTTCACCAGTTGATTGACTCGGCGACGGATACCAAGCGCTGGGCCATGTACGACCGCTCGCCGCTGGAGCGCTGGAGCGTCGGGCGGATCAGCCTGCTGGGCGATGCAGCGCACGCCATGCTGCCGTTCTTCGGCCAGGGCGCGGCGCAGGCGGTGGAGGATGCGG
>CAZMDA010000026.1:0-6304 GCA_964564865.1 uncultured Bordetella sp.
CGCGGGAGACGACACGCTGGTGGGCCTGGGCGGCGATGACATCCTGGAGGGCGGCGCGGGCGTCGACCGGCTCGAGGGTGGTCCGGGCGCGGACACCTACGTCTGGCGGCGCGGAGACGGCAGCGACGACATCTTCGACGATGCGAGCGATGGACTGGCCAGCACGTTGCGGCTGCCGGATGTCGCGCTGCAGGATGTTTACTGGGATGCCGACAACCGGGAACTGAAAATCGGCGAGGCGTCGCTCCGGTTGCTCAACCCGGCCCATCTCTGGCAGGTGACTGGCGCGGACGGCGCCACCGTGGCGCTGAGCGCGATTCCGGCGCCGCCGGTGGCTGGCCCGCCGCCGAATCCGGGGCCTGGGCCCGGATCGGGGTCGGGCGGGGATCCAGGAACGACGCCGGATCCCGGGCCGGGTCCCGGCCCCGGACCCAGTCCCGGCGGTCCGCCGCCCATCAGCACGTCGCCGACCGATGGCAACGACTTCCTGGTGGGCACGGCGGGACCGGATTGGCTCGCGGGCGGCCGGGGCAACGACATATTGCTGGGCGGCGCAGGGTCGGACACGTACTACTTCGCGCGCGGGGATGGAGCCGATGCGATCGTGGAAGCGCCGCAGGATGCCGGAACGCCGAACCGGATCCGGTTCGGGCCGGGAATTGCCCTTGCTGAGCTGACGCCGCATGAGTTCGAATCGCCGTCGGGCACGGCTTTCGTCATCCAGGTGGGCGAAGGCGCGAACGCGGTGATGTTCAGCGGCGGGATCGAAACCCTGGAGTTCGACGACGGAACGTCGGTGCCGATCGGCCGGTTGTTTCCCGCGCTGGCCGCCAGCCTGCCGCCGGATCCGCCGACCCAGGACTCGCCGCAACCAGAGGTGCGTGCACCCGAAGCAGGCCTGCCGCCTGCGCCGGAGGAGCATCAGGTCGCGGCGGCGCCGGATCCCATGCCGGATTCCGCAATGCGTTCCATTCAGGCGTCCGCGCCGGGGCTGGAGCAAAGCGTGGTGGACGGCACGACGGTCGTGATTCCGCGCGTGATGGAAGAGCGGGTGGGCGTTCCGCTCGATGCCCTCTACCGCGAAATGACCGCGCGCTTCGACATCCTGCTCCAGGTCGGCCGCGCCAACCTGTCGGAGCGCTACGCCGAGGCGGTTCGCGAGTTCGAGGAACGCCGCCGCCAGCGCGAAGCCCCCGCCGAGCCGCCGCCGCCGACCGACGAAGAGATCATGGCGCACAACCGCGCCATGCATGCCTGGCACGAGCGTCACCCTGGCTTTGCCGACATGGACGGCGTGGAGCACGATGGCATGTGGCCGCCAGGATGGGCCATCGGCGGCGGCGAGCGCTCCTTCGACGAACTGCTGAACGTGGGCGGCTCCCCAAGTCTGGCCAACCCCACGGCGCTGCCAAGGCTGGGCGGCGCGGCGCGTTCCCCCGGGCTGGCCGAGGGCATCCGCGACCTGCGCTAGCGGAGCGCCGGAAATCGTGGTCCGTCCCTGATTTTCTGGTGCTCGGGCGATGCTATCCTCCGCCCACCCAGGAGGATTATCGTTGGCCAAGAGACCCACCCGCCCCACCAAGCCCCGGTTTACCCCCGTCGACCCCGACGACCTGAAGCCCGCGCACCGCTGGCACCGGCCGCTGCAGGCGCCGGGCATCACGCAGGTGGACTTCGAGGAGCGCGTGGACTTCAGGCGCCTGCACAAGTACCGCCTCGCGCGCACGCGCCAGTCCCTCGCCAAGTCCGGCTTCGGCGCGATGCTCTGTTTTGATCAGCACAACATCCGCTATATCTCCTCCACCGTCATCGGCGAGTGGGCGCGCGACAAGCTAATCCGCTACACACTGCTCACCGGCACCGGCGACCCCTGGGTGTGGGACTTCGGCTCCGCGGCGCGGCACCACAAGATCTACTGCCCGTGGCTGGAGGAGGACCACGTGCGCGCCGGCAACCCCGGCATGCGCGGCGCCATCGGCCCGAAGGTGGGCCTGTTCGAGGCCGCCGCGAAGGAGATCAAGGACATCCTGGTGCAGGAGGGCGTGGCGGGGATGCCGCTTGGCCTGGACATGTGCGAGCCCGGGATGCTGTTCGCGCTGCAGAAGCAGGGCATCGTCGTGCGCGACGGCCAGCAGATGATGCTCGAGGCGCGCGAGGTGAAGAGCCACGACGAGATCACGCTGCTCAACACGGCTTCCGCGATGGTGGACGGCGTCTACCAGGACATCGTCGAGGCGCTCAAGCCCGGGGTGAAGGAGAGCCAGATCGTGGCGCTCGCCGCCAAGCGCCTCTACGAGATGGGCTCGGACTGCGTCGAGGCGGTCAACGCGATCGCCGGCGAGCGCTGCAGCCCGCACCCGCACAACTTCACCGATCGCCTGATCCGCCCCGGCGACCAGGCCTACTTCGACATCATCCATTCCTTCATCGGCTACCGCACCTGCTACTACCGCACCTTCTCGGTGGGCAAGGCGACGCCGGCGCAGAAGGACGCCTACAAGCGCGCGCGGCAGTGGATGGACGGCGCCATCAGCATGCTGAAGCCCGGCGTCTCCACCGACAAGGTGGCGCGCATGTTCCCCAAGTGCACCGAGATCGGCTTCGAGACCGAGATGGCGGCCTTCGGCCTCAACTTCTGCCACGGCCTGGGCCTCGGGCTGCACGAGCGGCCGCTGGTGTCGCGCCTGAATTCCTTCATCGAGCCGTATGAGCTCAAGGCCGGCATGGTGTTCGCGGTCGAGACCTTCTGCCCGGCGAAGGATGGCGTGTCCGCCGCGCGCATCGAGGAGGAGGTGGTCCTCACCCCCGAGGGCGCGAAGATCATATCGCTGTTCCCCGCACAGGAGCTTCCGGTCGCCAATGAGTACTGAGCCATGAGCACCCCGCATTCGATCGGCTGGATCGGCGCCGGCCGCATGGGCTACGAGATGGCCGCGCGCCTCGCCAAGGGCGGCGCCGACGTGCTCGTCTGGAACCGCACCAAGGCCAAGGCCGAACCCCTGTCGCAAGTCGGCGCGAAGGTCGCCGACCGCGTCGAGGAGCTGGCCGCCCGGGACATCGTGTTCTGCATGGTCTCGACCTGGGACGACGTCAAGGAGGTCATGTTCCGGCTGCTGGAGAAATCCTCCAAGGCGCCGAAGATGGTGGTGGAGTGCTCCTCCATCTCGCTGGAGGGCTCGGCCGAGCTGCGCGGAATACTGGAGAAGCGCGGCATCGCCTACCTCGCGGCGCCGGTGTCGGGCAACGCCAAGGTGATCAAGGCGGGCAAGCTCTCGTTCGTCTGCTCGGGCCCCCGCAAGTCCTTCGACGACGCGCTGCCCTACCTCAAGATGATCGCGCCCTCGGCCAGCTGGGTGGGCGAGGGGGAGCTCGCGCGCATCGTCAAGATCTGCCACAACGTGTTCCTCGGCGTGGTGACGCAGTCGCTGGCGGAGATCACGGTGCTCGCGGAGAAGGCGGGCGTGCCGCGGCACGCGTTCCTGGAGTTCATGAACCAGAGCGTGATGGGCTCGACCTTCTCGCGCTACAAGACCCCGGCCTTCGTCAACCTGGACTTCAAGGTGACCTTCACGCCCTATCTGCTGCGCAAGGACATGGACCTCGGCCTGGACGCGGGCCGGAAGTACGAGGTGCCGATGCCCCTGGCCACCGCCACCCGGGACCTGATCCAGGCCATGATGGGGCGCGGCTGGACCTCGGAGGACTTCGCCACCCTGCTGCTGCAGCAGGCGCAGGCCTCCGGGATTACACTGAAGCCTGAAAACAAGGAGGTGGGAGATGGTCTTTCGTAAAGCCGTACTGTTCGCGGCCCTCGCGGGCTTCAGCGCCGTTGCCGCGGCGCAGAGCTGGCCGACCAAGCCAGTGCGCCTGGTGATCTCGTTCACCCCGGGCAGCTCGACCGACATCATCGGCCGCGCCGTGGCGGCGAAGCTGTCGGAAGTCTGGGGCCAGCCGGTGGTCGCGGAGAACCGCGTCGGCGCCGGCGGCACCGTGGGCTCCAAGGTGGTGGTGGACGCGGCGCCCGACGGCTACACGCTGCTCGCCAACTCCTCGGCGCACGTCTCCAACCCCGGCATCTACGCCAAGATGCAGTACGACACCCTGCGCGACTTCACCAACCTCGCGCTGCTGGGCGGGGGCCCGAACGTCCTCATGGCCGGCGCCAACAGCGGCTGGAAGGCGCTCAAGGACTACGTCGGCGCGGCCAAGCACGCCCCCGGCACGCTCAACTTCGCCTCCGCGGGCGTGGGCAGCGGCACGCACTTCAACCTGGAGAAGCTGAAGATCGCCACCGGCACCGACGTGGTGCACGTGCCGTACAAGGGCACGCCCGAGGCGATCGCCGACACCATTGCCGGCCGCACCTGCTGCTACTGGGCGCCGCTCAACGCCGCGCTGCCGCACGTCAACGGCGGCAAGGCCGTCGCGCTGGCGGTCTCGAGCCTCAAGCGCTCCAGCCTGCTGCCCAACGTGCCGACGGTCGCAGAGCAGGGCTACCCGGGCTTCGACTACACCCTGTGGGTCGGCCTCTGGGGCCCGGCGAAGATGCCCTCGGACGTCGCGAACAAGATCAATCGCGACGTCAACGCGGCGCTGCAGAGCCCGGACCTCAAGAGCCGTTTGATGAAGCTGGGCACGGAGCCGGGCAGCATGTCCATCTCCGAGTTCTCCGCCTTCATCCGCGCGGAGATCGAGGAAACGCAGCGCATCCTCCAGGCCGCCGGCATCAAGCCGCAGTAGTGGCGTGCGGTTCCTGGTCGCGCTTGTTGCGGCGCTGGCGGCGATGAGCGCGGCGGGTTTCGACCTGCAAGGCCACCGCGGCGCGCGGGGGCTCGCGCCGGAGAACACCCTGCCGGCGTTCGCCGCCGCTCTGTCGCTGGGCGTCAGCACCCTCGAGCTGGACGTGGGGGTCACCGCCGACGGCGTGGTGGTGATCGCGCACGACCGGCGCCTCAACCCGGACATCACGCGCGACGCCGCCGGCCAGTGGCTGGCGCACCCGGCGCCGACCATCCGCTCGCTCACGTTCGCCCAGCTGCAGGGCTACGACGTCGGGCGCATCAAGCCCGGCACCGACTACGAGCGCCGCTACCCGCAGCAGAAGGCCATGGACGGGGTGCGCATGCCGCGCCTGGCGGACCTGTTCGCCATGCTGGAGAGGTCCGGCAACAAGGCGGTGCGCCTGAACATCGAGACCAAGCTCTCGCCGCTGGCGCCGGAGGAGACCCTCGACCCGGAGGCCTTCGCCAAGGCCCTCGTCGACGTGGTGCGCGGCGCGGGGATGGAAGCGCGCGTCACGGTGCAGTCCTTCGACTGGCGCTCGCTCAAGGCGGTGCAGAAGCTCGCGCCCGCAATCGCCACCTCCTGCCTCACCGCGCAGCAGCGCTGGCTGGACAACATCGGCGCCGGCAATCCCGCGGGCTCGCCCTGGGTGGCGGGCTTCCAGCTGAAGGACCACGGCTCCATCCCGCGCATGGTGAAGGCGGCGGGCTGCGGCACCTGGTCGCCGTTCATGGGCGACATCGACAAGGCGAAGGTGGCCGAGGCGCAGGCGCTGGGCCTGAAGGTGCTGCCCTGGACGGTGAACGAGCCGGCGCACCTGCGCGCGGTGCTGGACCTGGGCGTGGACGGCCTGATCACCGACCGCCCGGACCTGGCGCGCGAGGCGCTGGCCGAGCGCAACATCCCGCTGCCGGCGCCGGCGCCCGTCCAGCCCTAGAAGCGTCCTAGCGCAGTCCCTGCAGGATCGCGAGCGCGCGTTCCATGCCGAGGGCGCGCGCCTTCGCGTCGTAGGCGGCGGGGGCGCCGGGCATCATGAAGCCGTGCAGGATGCCGGGGAGGATGCGAAGGTCGAGGTTCTTCTTCCGCGCGGCGAGCGCGCGGTACTTGTCCAGCAGCTCCGGCGGCGCCCAGTCGTCGCGGTCGCCCCAGACCAGGCACACGGGCCTGGCCAGTCCGTCGAACGCATCCAGGTAGTCGCCCATCTGCGAGGAATGGCAACCCATGCCGGCGTCATAGCCCAGGCGCGCGGGGCCCAGCACGGCGAACGGCCCGCCGTAGCAGAAGCCCATGGCCATCGCGCGGCCATTGGAGCACGGGTGGCGCTTCACTTCGGCGAGCGTGTCGGCCATGTCCGCCTCGCCGGCTCGGATACGCTCCAGTCGCGGCTGGCCGCGCGGCTTCAAGCGCAGGTCGTCGCGGCCGAGCGGGCCGGGCGCCTCGGTGCGCCAGAAGAGGTCCGGCGCGGCAGCCAGGTAGCCGCGCCCGGCGAATTCGTCGGCGATGGCTCGAAGGTCCGCGTCCA